>NZ_CP022521.1:5440000-6040000 GCF_002234535.1 Actinoalloteichus hoggarensis | reverse complement strand
TACCGGGCGACGCGGGAGCCCGCGGCGCCGGACGAGGCCGGGCCCGCCTCGGCCGACGGGCCCGCGAAGAGGTCGCTGCGCAGGGAGATCGGCGAGGGCCTGCGCTGGCTCTGGGGCCATCGACTGCTCCGTGCCCTGATGCTGCTGACCGGTCTGGTCACCGTCGCCCTGGAGGCGTCGATGGCGATGGTGGTGCTGCTGGTCGTCGACGAGTTGAACCTCAGTGAGGCGATCTTCGGTCTCTTCGCCCTCGCCATGGGCGTCGGCGGCCTGGTGGCCGGGTTGACGGCGGGGGCGGTGACCCGACTGCTGCCGCGCGCCGCCGTCCTGGTGTCCAGTCTGGCCGTGACGGGCCTGAGCCTGCTGGCGGTGGGTCTGATCCCGGTGCCGCTGTGGGCCGCGGTCATGCTGGCGGTCAGCGCACTGTCCATCGTGCTGTTCAACGTGATCACGATGTCGCTGCGTCAGGCGCTCATCCCGGCCCACCTGTTCGGTCGAGTCCAGGGCGCCTGGCGGACCGTGGTCTGGGGCCTGATGCCCTTCGGCGGGCTGCTCGGCGGGGTGATCGCCGCGATGGCCGGGCTTCGCACGGTGTATCTGGTGAGCGGGATCGCTCAGCTGGTGATCGCGGCGGCGTTCTGGCTGCTCGTCCGCCGGCCGGACGTCGATCTGGAGAACCTGGCTCCGCCGGAGGAGTCGGATGCCACGGGCCTGGATGACGGCGAAGCGGTGCACCCGCTCGGAACCGACTCCCATGAGGACGGGTCGGACGGTGCGGCCTCGAACGACGGTGCGGCCTCGGGCGGACGGGCCGCCGAGCGACGGCCCTGAGCCGGGGCGGTCGGTGTCGTCGTGGGCAGGCCGCGGTGACAGCCCTCGAACAGCCGGTGAACTCCTGGGCAAGGGGCCCTGCCCTGTTCCCGGGAGTCCGACGTGGTCGGTGTCCGAACCCGTCCGGTCTCCGGTGCTCCCGGTGTCCGGTGTGGTCGGTCGGTCGGCCTGCCTGGCTCGTCGCCGCTCGTGGTGCCGCGTCGATGCGCAGCGACTGGCCGGGCCGAATCCAGCCGGGCC
This sequence comes from Actinoalloteichus hoggarensis, assembly GCF_002234535.1. Lineage (NCBI taxonomy): Bacteria > Bacillati > Actinomycetota > Actinomycetes > Pseudonocardiales > Pseudonocardiaceae > Actinoalloteichus > Actinoalloteichus hoggarensis. Next base: position 6,038,929 of record NZ_CP022521.1, on the reverse strand, counting down.
CGTGGAGTGTCAGGCTGCGCGCCCGGCCCCTGGCTCGGTCCGGCTGCGGCGGCCTGCCCTACCCAGTGCCTCGAGACGGAGAGTCGTCAGGCGGGCGGGGCGGGCGGCCTCGACCCGATGCGGGCGCCTTGGCGGTGATCACCGGGGCGCGCGTCGGAGAGCCGCCCCGCCCGCGGTGACGCGGAGACCGGTCGGTCTGCGGCGGCCGACCTCGGGACCGGCGGAACGCCAGCCGGCGTTCGAACCGATGTTCGATCCTGTCGGGGGTCTGGTGTTGACTGGATCACGTGATCGAAGCGACCGAGGCGACCGGCGGCGCGGGACGACCGCGCCCGTGTCCGATCGGCGCGCGCTCAGAGATAGACGCCGCGCTCGGCCAGCCAGGCCTGCGGGTCGATCTTCTGGTTGGTGCCCGGCGCCCAGACCTCGAAGTGCAGGTGCGGCCCGGTGGAGTCGCCTCGGTTGCCCATCACCGCGATCTGCTCGCCTGCCTGGACGACCTGGCCGGGGCGCACGGAGAAGGAGTCGATGTGACCGTAGACGGTCGTCGTGCCGTCCGCGGCCTGCACCTTGACCCACAGGCCGAAGCCGCTCGCGGACCCCGCCGTGGTGACGACGCCGTCGTGGGCGGCGTAGATGGGCGTGCCGATCGCGTTGGCGATGTCGATGCCCAGGTGGTTCTCGTTGAAGCGGCTCCCGAAGGAGCGAAGGCCGTAACCGGAGGTGAAGGTGCCGACCGAGGGAACCCAGAACTTCGGGCGGGCCGCCTCCTCCTCCGCGGCGACGATCTCCACCTCCATCTGGGTGCTCTTGACCATCTGGCCGACCGTCGCGTCCGGGGTCACGTCCTGGACGATGGGGAGGACCTCGGGGGCGGGCATCGTGCCGCCGACACCGTTGAACGACGCGCTCGCGCCGCCCGCGGCCAGCGGGGCCACCTCGTCGACCGTCTGGTGGTCATCGCGCTCGCTGCCGAGCATCGCCGACTGGCCTGCCGTGACGAAGGCACCCGCTGCGACGGCGGCGACGACCAGCTTGCCCCGCATGGACGGCGGCGGCGGCAGACGGTGCGAGCCTCGGGGGCGCGGGGAGCGTTCTTCCAGTGCCCTGTCGAGTACCGGGGACGACGGGTTGGAGCCGCCTGCGGTGCGATGTCGAGACAACGCCTGACCTTTCTTCGAGGACACCGGATAGGGGGTCTCCGGCCCGCCGGTCGGGGTACCGGCGAGATGTCCTGTCTGCACTGCGGTCTCGGCCCTCGCGGGCCGTCTGTAGTAGCTGTTCGCGGCGTGCTGACGCCCGGCAGGACGCCGAGGGCACCGCGCCGCGAGCGGTCGATCAGAACTGGACGCCGCGCTCCTGCAACCAGGTCGCGGGGTTGATCTTCTTGCCGTCGCCGGGAGCCCACACCTCGAAGTGCAGGTGCGGCCCGGTGGAGAAGCCTCGGTTGCCCATCCGGGCGATCTGCTCGCCCGCCTTGACCTGCTGGCCGGGGCGAACGGAGTAGGAGTCGATGTGGCCGTACACGGTGACGGTCCCGTCGGAGGCCTGCACCCGGACCCAGAGGCCGAAGCCGCTGGCGGGGCCGGTCTCGATGACGACGCCGTCGTGCGCGGCGAGGATCGGCGTGCCGATGGCGTTGGCGATGTCCATGCCGTAGTGGGTCGTGCCCCAGCGCGCGCCGTAACCCGAGGTGTAGGTGCCCTGGGCCGGCGCCCAGAACTTGGGGCGAGCGGCCTCCGCCTCGGCGGCGGCGGTCTCGACCTCCATCTGCTGGCCCTTGACGATCTGACTGACCGCGGTGCCGGGGTCGGCGTCCTGCGCGATCGGCAGCACCTCGGGCGCGATCATCGTCCCGCCGACGCCGGAGTGGCTCGGGGCGGACGCGGCCGGTGCCGCGTCGGAGCCCGCGGCGAGGTGGGTCGTCTCGGCGCCATACGCCCGTCCGCCGTCGGAGTCAAGACCGAACTGCGTAGACTGGCCTGCGGCGACGAAGGCGCCTGCCGCGACGGCCGCGATGACGAAGCGACCACGTAGTGCTGGAGAAGGCGTACTGAGCCGGTGAGCTCCGCGACTCCGTGTCGCCGCGCGTCGCCGCGCGGCATCACGTACCTCGGGGGAGCTCTGGCCGCCGGGTGAGCGGTGTTGAGACAAAGCCTGCCCTTCCGTTCCGCCTCGGGGAGTCTGGAACGAACGTCCGGGCGGGGGATTCCCGGCTCGCTGATCGGCTCTCGCCGACAGCGATGTGTTCGTGATCAGACCGTGACAACGGACCGGGGGACAGTAACGGGGCGAGACCCCTAAGGGCAACTCCCTGAGATCACGCTCTGCCGAATGGGGGGCGGCTTCCGGCCCTGGTCGGAGAAGTGTGACCGTCTGTGTTGTTGACTTTTTCGGCCGAAGAGGTTTGAGAAGCGGGCTTCCTGGTCACTGGGGCGGACGGGCCGTAACGATCAATGCTCCGGCCGGCCCAATTGATCTACTCCGTCCTCAGTCCGCCGGGATTCAAACGGCGATTTGATGTGATATATGTCACTGCAACCTCGGGAATGGTCGCTGCCACGAATGCCGTACTCGTCGGTAGCGGCGTCCGGCCCGTCGCCTGCCGCCGGTCCGGCGGGCACTCGGCCGCTGCCGACTCACCGCCGCCGACCCGCGATCACGGTGACATCCTTCGGAGCACACGCACCCCTTGCTAGCGTCGGCGCGGTGAATGCGCGGACTGGATCGATCGCGGGCGGTTCCTCCGGTGAACCGGCCCGACCCGCGGCCCGGCGGGCGCCGCGAGACGGCGGATCGAGTTCCACGACCCTCCCCGACGACGACTCCCGGCTGTGGATCGCGATCGCGGTGGCGGGCGGCGGTGCGCTGCTCGCGACGCTCGCCCCGCTCACGGGCCTCACCACACCCGCCTCGGCGCCTGGATTCGCCTCGTGGCCGCTCACGGCCCTGATCCACCTGCTGCCCGCGACGCTCGCCGCGCTGTTCGCCGTCCGAGGCAGGCCGGGCGTCGCCGTCGGCCTGCTGATCGCCTCGGCGCTGGTGGCGCCCGGCCGGGCGCTCGCCGACGGCGTGCTCCTCGTCGACGCGGCCTCGGCGGTGCGCCCGGAACTGATCCGGCTCGCCACCCTTGAACCGACCGGGCCCGGACTCGGCGCCGTCCTGCTCGTGGTCGCGCATCTCGCCGCGCTGAGCGCCGGCGTGATCGCCTACGTCGGAAGCCGGGTGGACGCAGGTCCGAGCCACGGCATCGCCTTCGGCGCGGTACCCGGCCCGGGGCTCGACACGGGCTCCAGCGCGGCCTCCGCGGATTCGGACGACGTGGAGCGACTGTCCGGCATCCCGGATCGAGCCGCGCCCGTGCAGGCCGGGCGGCGACAGGGAACGGCGATCACGGCGTTGTTCGTGATCGTGGCCGCCTGTCTGGGGCTGGCAGGCGCCCCGTTCTCCTCCGAGGACCCGTATCTGCTGTCGAAGGCGGTGCTGGACGCCGACGGCCTCGTGCTCGGGGGCTGGGTGGCGGCCTTCCTCGGCCTCGTCGTCTCGACCCTGCTCGCCACGGCGGCGAGGGACACCGACGGTGATCGGGCGTTGGGCGGCCTGCTCGGCACCGCGCTGCTGGTGTTCGCGCTCGCGGCGCCGTCCGTCGCCGCCGGACTGTTCGCCGCCGAGCTGAAGACGACCGCCGGACCGGTGTTCGCGCTCGTCGCGGCGTTCGTCCTCGCGCTGCTCGCACTGCGGATCACACCGCGTCCGTCGAGTCGTACGACCGCCGAGGGCGTCGACGAGGTCCGGCTGCCCGGCGCCCGGCGGCTGCGACGCGCGGCGGGGGTGCCCGCGCTGCTCGCGGGCCTCGCGCTGGCCGGGGGCGCCGTCCTGCCGGGCCTCGCCCCCACCGATCGGTTGACCGCGGCGCCGGTCAACCACCAGGCGGGTCTGCTCGTGCCTGCCGCGGTGCTGCTGATCCTGTTCGGCGTCGGACTGCTGGTGTCCGTGAGCTCCACCGTCGCTCGACCAGCCCTCGTCGTCGGCTGGCTGGCCGCCCCGATGGTCGCCGCGGTGTCCCTGGACGTCGTCTTCGCCGCCAACCAGCTCGTGGGGGCGGGACTCGGCGCCGGTGCCTGGCTGGTGATGGCCGCCGTGCCGTTGGCCGGGGCGGGCGGCTTCCTCGCCTGGACGGCGGGCGCGGTGGAGCGCGAGGACGTCGACCTCTCCGAATGGCCCGCCGACCTGCCGTCGGTGATCCCGGCGGCGATGGTGGCGCTGTGGGCGCTGGGTGCCTTCGCCCTGCCGGTGCTGGAGTCGGAGGAGCTGCGTCCGGCGGGGATCCTCTCGAACTTCCAGATCGCCTCCTGGAGCCAGGTGCTCGGCCTGCTCGGCGTGGTCGTGGCCGTGGCGCTGGCCCCCCGTTCCCGGCCCGCGCAGGCGGCCGGACTGTTCCTCGGGGCCGCGGCACTGCTGTTGCTGCGGGTGTTGGAGTACCCGCTGACCTCGGACCGCGTGGCCGATGCGGCGCCGGGCCCCGGCCTCTGGCTCGGGCTCTGCGGAGTGGCCGTGTCGGCGGTGGGCGCGGGCGTGGTGTTCCGCGCCACCCGACGCTCCGCCGACCCCACTCCGAGGGACTAGTCTGCGATCAGCGAGTCCGCCCGCGAACCCGCGAGCGGTCTTCGTGTTCCGCGTGACTGCGGGACATCGACAACGTCGTCGTATGACGGGTCGTCGCCGATGCCGCGCGAGCCTGTCGATCCAGGTCTCGAAGGGCCGCGACGCCCAGGTGGGAGGAAGCCGTGAGCGGTCGTATCCGGGTGGTCGTGGCGAAACCGGGCCTCGATGGTCATGACCGAGGTGCCAAGGTCGTCGCCAGAGCGCTGCGCGACGCGGGCATGGAGGTCATCTACACGGGCCTGCATCAGACGCCGGAACAGGTGGTCGAGACCGTCCTGCAGGAGGACGCCGACGCCGTCGGTCTGTCGGTGCTCTCCGGAGCCCACATGACGTTGTTCGCGAAGGTCGTCGCGCTGCTTCGGGATCGGGAGGCCGACGACGTCGTCGTCTTCGGCGGCGGCATCATCCCGGAGGAGGACCTGCCGAAGCTCGCCGAACTCGGCGTGGCCAAGGTGTTCACCCCCGGCGCGCCGACCCACGAGATCGTCGACTGGGTCCGCAGCAACGTGGCCCAGCCCGCCGGGACCTGAGTCGCTCCACGTGCGGACGACGTCGGGCGTTGAGACGGTCGTCACAGTCGTCGGTTCGGTCGTCTCTCGGCCGCTCGCCGATCGAGTGATCAGCGCCCGCTCGTCGGGCGGATCGGCGAGGTCCGACGGCGCGTCGTGGGCGACGCGCGGCGGACGTGCGGACGGCCCCCCGTCGTCGCGACGCCGAATCCCAAGCGGATCTCTGCGACGCAGGTCACGCGGTGATTGACCTCACCGGATGCGACGTGCCCGCCGTCATCGCAGGTCGTTAAGGTCTGCGGAGTCCGACACCGACGTCGCAGGAGACTCGAGTGGACCTGTACGAATACCAAGCGAAGGACCTCTTCGCCAAATACGGCGTTCCGGTGCTCCCGGGCACGGTCGCCACTACCCCAGACCAGGCTCGCGGTGCCGCCGAGGAACTCGGCGTCCCGGTCGTGGTCAAAGCCCAGGTGAAGACCGGCGGGCGAGGCAAGGCGGGCGGCGTGAAGCTGGCCGAGAACCCCGCCGAGACCCAGGAGAAGGCCGAGGCCATCCTGGGCCTGGACATCAAGGGCCACACGGTGCATCGCGTGCTGGTGACCCCCGCCTCGGACATCGCCGAGGAGTACTACTTCTCCTTCCTTCTCGACCGCACCAACCGCACCTTCCTGGCGATGGCCTCGGTCGAGGGCGGAATGGACATCGAGGAGGTCGCGGCCACCAAGCCGGAGGCACTCGCCAGGATCGCGATCGACCCGATCGCGGGCGTCGACTCCGCGAAGGCACGCGAGATCGTCGAGGCCGCGAAGTTCCCGGCCGAGGTCGCCGACCAGGTCGCCGACTCGATCGTGAAGCTCTGGGCCACGTTCGTCGGCGAGGACGCCACGCTGGTCGAGGTGAACCCGCTGGTGCGCGACCCCGAGGGCAGGATCATCGCTCTCGACGGCAAGGTCACGCTGGACGAGAACGCCGCGTTCCGGCACGCCGACCACGCCGAACTGGTCGACAAGGGCGCCGAGGACCCGTTGGAGGCCGCGGCCAAGGCCAAGGACCTCAACTACGTCAAGCTCGACGGCCAGGTGGGCATCATCGGCAACGGTGCGGGCCTGGTGATGTCGACGCTCGACGTGGTGGCCTACGCGGGCGAGAAGCATGGCGGCGTCAAGCCCGCCAACTTCCTCGACATCGGCGGCGGTGCCTCCGCGGAGGTCATGGCCAACGGGCTGGAGATCATCCTCTCCGACCCGGACGTGACGTCCGTCTTCGTCAACGTCTTCGGCGGCATCACCGCCTGTGACGCGGTCGCGAACGGCATCGTCGCGGCCTTCGCGCTTCTCGACAGCAGGGGCGAGGCCGTGACCAGGCCGATCGTCGTTCGGCTCGACGGGAACAACGCCCAGGAAGGGCGGCGCATCCTCACCGAGGCGGCCCTGCCGGGTCTGGTCCAGGTCGACACCATGGACGACGCGGCCACCAAGGCCGCCGAACTCGCCGCGCAGGGGGCGTGACACCAGATGGCTATCTTCCTCACCGAGAACAGCAAGGTCATCGTCCAGGGCATCACCGGCGCGGAGGGCACCAAGCACACGCGCCGGATGCTCAAGGCCGGGACGCAGGTCGTGGGCGGGGTCAATCCCCGTAAGGCTGGCCAGAAGGTCGACTTCGACGGCACCGTGCTTCCGGTGTTCGCCACCGTCGCCGAGGCGATGGAGGCGACCGGCGCGGACGTGTCGGTGATCTTCGTTCCGCCGAAGTTCGCCAAGGCGGCCGTCTTCGAGGCGATCGACGCGGGCATCGAGCTCGCGGTGGTCATCACCGAGGGCATCCCGGTGCACGACACCGCCGCCTTCTGGGCGCACGCGAACGCCGCGGGCAATAAGACCCGGATCATCGGGCCGAACTGCCCCGGCGTGATCTCGCCCGGCAAGTCCAACGCGGGCATCATCCCGGCGGACATCACCGGCGCGGGGCGGATCGGGCTGGTCTCGAAGTCGGGCACGCTGACCTACCAGCTCATGTACGAGCTGCGTGACATCGGCTTCTCCAGCGCGGTGGGCATCGGCGGCGACCCGGTGATCGGCACCACGCACATCGACGCCCTGCGGGCCTTCCAGGCCGACCCGGAGACCGAGGTCATCGTCCTCATCGGCGAGATCGGCGGCGACGCCGAGGAGCGGGCGGCGGCCTACATCGCGGAGAACGTCACCAAGCCGGTGGTGGGCTACGTCGCGGGCTTCACCGCTCCGGAGGGCAAGACGATGGGCCACGCGGGCGCCATCGTGTCCGGTTCCTCGGGTACCGCGGCGGCGAAGAAGGAGGCGTTGGAGGCGGTCGGCGTCAAGGTCGGCAAGACCCCCAGCGAGACGGCGGCACTGGCTCGCGAGGCCGTCGCGGCGCTCGTCGGCTGATCGGCCGTACTCACAGCAGGGCCGGACATTCCTTGCGGATGTCCGGCCTGCTGTCGTCTCGCCGACCGGTGCGGTCCGATCGCGCCGCGGGCACTGGCGATCGGGCCGTCGACGGGCGGCCGGGCCGTGCGGACGGTCGGATGAGATCGGAGCCCGTTCCACGGGCTGACGAGGATCGCCCGTTCCCCCGGGGCTGATGAGGACCGATCGGCACGGCATGCTCCGCGCACCGGACGAGTCCATCGTCACGGAAAGTGCGGAATCTCTACTCGACAGAGTGATCGTGGTGCACGCTGTCCCGGGGGATCACGAAACCAGGGGGATCAACGGAACGCTGTGAGACCGACATTCGTCCTATCCGGGCGATCGGCTAGCGTTCCGACTGCCCGATAACGGCAATGTTGCATCCGGTGGAGGAGGAGACCCCGCCATGTCCGTGCCCTACGGCGCACCTCAACAGCAGGCAGGCAGTCCAGCGCCTGCGGGAGGTTTCAGCCTTCCGTCCATCCTTGCTCTCGTCGGAGCCGGGCTCGGCCTCATCATCTACCTGCTCGCCTTCGGCGAGTCACAGCTCGCCCCGACCTTCGGCATCGGCGGCGGCACGGGGACGTCGGTCTCGCTGCTGTTGCTCGCGGGTCTGCTCGCGGGCGTCTCGCTGCTGCCCAAGGGCCCGCAGCTGCACCTGCTGTTCGCCTTCCTCTCGGTGGCGGGCGTGCTCGGCCTGCTGCAGATGGTCGTCCACTGGCCGGGCGACGTGTCCGTCCTGGCGATCGTGGCGCTGATCGTCGGTCTGGTCGAGGCGGGTGCGCTGGTCACGGCGTGGCTGTTCAACGCGGAGATCCTCAAGGTCACCCCCAAACCCGCCTATCCGCAGGGCAACTGGAACCCGCAGGCGGGGCAGCCCGGCCAGTACGGCCAGACCCCGCAGGGCCAGTTCGGTCAGCAGGCCCAGTACGGCCAGGCGGAGCAGCAGTACGCGCAGCAGAACCCGGGAACCGGCGGGCAGCCGGCCCAGGCGGCGCCGTACTCCCAGGGCACTGAGGTGTTCGGCGGTACGCAGCAGCCCGGTCAGTACGGCCAGCAGCCCGGCACCACCCCGCCACCCGGCGGCTACGGCCAGTAGTCGAGCGCCCGGCCGTTCCCGCGGGCCGGGTCGCGTTCCAGCGGCCCGCCCGTCGGCGAGCGGCTGAGCGGCCGCCGGTGCCGAACCGCGTCGCCGTCTCCGCACGTCCCCGCTGTGTCGGACCTCCGCCGGACACCCCTCTCACGGGTTCCGTGCCGCAGGCGATCGGGGCGCCCGCCGCCGGCGGGTCTCGCCCCTCGTGGACCGGTGCCCGGCGGCCTCGGTTCGCGGCCGGGCACGTGGTTCGTCGGCCGGGCAGCGGAACACGTGTCGTCGAGGGACGACGCTCCTCCGGCGGTCGCCCACCGTCCTCACCCGTTCGAGAACGGCGCGGCTGGCCGGAACCGCGCGTTCGCGGTGCGACCCTGCCCGCGTGATCACGCTCCGAGCGGACGGCGACGACGACGCGGATCGGGTGATGATCCCGGAGGCAGCCCGGCTGGAGCGGGCCAGAGCGCTCGTGACGTCGGTCCTGAACTCGCTGGTGTTCGGCTGCCTCACGGTGATCGCCCTGACGGTCCTGATCCTGGCCACCGCAGGTGACGACGCGCTGTCCCTCGGTGCCGTGGCGAGTCTGTCGGTGCCTGCGTGGCTCGCGGCTCACCAGGTGCCGCTGGTGATTCTCGGCGAGCCGCTGGGCGTCCTGCCGCTGCTGCCGACCCTGATCCTGTTCTTCCTGATCGCCACGAGCGTCGCTTCGACGCTGCGCAGACTGGGCGGCACGCCATGGACCGCGCTGCTGCTCGTGGCGTTGACCGGCGCGGGCCACGGGGTGCTCGCCGTCGCGTTCGCCGAGATCGCGACGGGCGGCAGCGAGGGGCTCGTCATCGTGTTCCCGTCGAGCGCCGGAGTGACGGCCGCGCTGCTGGCCGCGACGGCCGCCGGGGTCGGCGTGCTGCGCTGCGGAATGCCGCTCACGTGGTCCGGCCGGCTGCCCGCGTTCCTCCGGGACGGAGTCAGGGTCGGACTGCTCGGCGCGGCCCTGCTGCTGGCGGTGGGCGCCTCGGTGACCCTGTTCGGATTGTTGGTCGCGGCACCGGAGATCGTCGAGTCGTTCACTCGGGATCGCCTCGCCGACGCGCTCGGTCTCCTGGCGTGTTCGCTGGCCTATCTGCCCAACGCGGTGGTGGCGGGGCTCTCGTTCGCCGCGGGTTCGGGATTCTCCCTCGGTCATGCGGTGGCGACGCCCTTCGCATCCCGACCGGGACCGGAGCTGGACCTTCCGCTGCTGGCCGCCCTGCCGGACGCGGCCGCCCGCCCGTGGTGGGCGCTGACCCTGCTCCTGCCGATCGCCGCGGGCCTGCTGCTCGGTGGGTTCCGCGCCGGCGCGCGATCGCGGCGAGAGCGGTTGCGCGACGTACTCGTGGGGGTCGGGCTCGCCGCGTCGATCGTCTCGATCGCCGCCGCCGTGGCGGGCGGCCGACTCGGCAGCGGTGCGTTCGACCCGGTGCACGTCCCGGCGACGGGACTGGCGACGGCCGTCCTGGTCCTCGTCGGGACGCCCGCCGTCCTGGTGGCGCTGCTCGGCGGGCCGCGTCGGGCGGCGGGGGAGGGCGCCGTCGCCGAGCGGGCGGCCCACCGCGAGTTCGACGAGGACGCCGAGACCGGGGAGATCGAGGTCGTCCGGGATTCCGGGGAGGCCGCCGTGGACGGCGAGGCGGCCGCCGGGGAGGGGGACGCCGGGGAGGGGGACGCCGTGCCTGCCGGGACGGACCCCGACGGGGACGCCCCGGTCGCCTGTGACGCCGAGGACCCGAGGCCCGTCGCGGCACGGCCCGCCGTCGAGGCGGCGAATGCGGGTCGGCGCGGCGGGACGTCCTCCGCCGATCCGGACGGTGTCGTGCCTGATGGCGTCGTGCCTGATGGCGTCGTGCCCGATGACGTCGTGCCCGATGACGTCGTGCCCGATGGAGCCGACGCCGACGGCGCCCGAGCCGACGCACACCGGACCGACGGAGCCCGGAGCGACGACGGCGGCTCCACAGCCCCGCAGCCGTCCGTCGAGACGTCGCGGACGAGGCCGGCCGCGGGCGGCGACGGCGTGATCGAGCGGATCGAGGTCGTCGAGGACGCCGCCGCCCACCGGCTCACGGACCGGCCGGTCGCCCTCCACGTGCCCGCTCCCCGACGGAATCCCGCCGTCGACTCCGGGACGGAGCCCGGGGCGAGATCCGCAGGTCGCGGGCCGGCCGCGACGTGGGATCACCTCACCGTCCGGTCGGCCGACGTCGGCGGCGTCGTCCTGCCGTCGCCCGTCGCCGAGGCGGCTGCGATGCCGCAGCCGCGCGGCACGCTCGACGAGGCCGTCGAGGACTGGCCGCAGGAAGATCCGGACGCACCCCGCGCGTAGCCGAGATCCGTCGCCACGGCGACGAAGATCAACCGATCGGGTCGCCTATCGCCCTGGCTGCGGTGATCGAACCGGCGAGACCTAGGCTTGGGCCACTCCTCCCCGGTTTCGTCAGGAGATCACGCTGAGCGCTTCACCACCGGATGCAGGACCCGACTCCTCCCGGCTTCGACTTCCCGTTCCCGCCCGCGTCGTCATGCTGCTCTCGGGCGCCGGGACTCTCGCGCAGGCGCTGCTGGACGCCGCGGCGGCTCCCGACTTCCCCGCGGAGGTGGTCGCGGTGGGCTCGGACCGCCCCGGCGCGGCCGGACTCGCGCGCGCCGCGCAGGCAGGACTGCCGACGTTCGCCGTGCGGCTGGCCGATCATCCCGATCGGGCCGACTGGAATCGGACGCTGGCGGACGAGGTCGCGGCGCATCGCCCGGACCTGGTGGTCTCCGCGGGATTCATGAAGATCCTCGGGCCCGACTTCCTGGCGCGGTTCGACGGGCGCGTGGTGAACACGCACCCGGCCCTGCTGCCCGCCTTTCCCGGCGCGCATGCGGTGGCCGAGGCCATCCGCTACGGCGTGCGGGTCACCGGCTCCACCGTGCACCTGGTGGACGCCGGAGTGGACACCGGACCGATCCTCCAGCAGGAGGCGGTGCCGGTGCTGGCCTCGGACACCGAGCAGACCTTGCACGAACGAATCAAGACGGTGGAACGTCGGCTGCTCGTGGACGTGGTGGCCCGGCTGGCCCGCGAGGGCTGCACCGTGACCGGACGAAAGGTGACAATCCCGTGACCGACCCCGTGACCGACGGTTCGGATCAGACCGCCCCCGACGGCGCCGCCCGTCGCCCGGTGCGCCGCGCGCTGATCGCCGTGTCGGACAAGGAGGGCCTGATCGAGTTCGCGAGGGGCCTGCACGCCGCGGGAGTGGAGATCGTCTCCACCGGCGGGACCGCCGCGCGGATCGCCGAGGCCGACATCCCGGTCACGCCGGTCGAGAAGGTGACCGGTTTTCCCGAGTGTCTCGACGGCAGGGTCAAGACGCTGCACCCCGGCGTCCACGCGGGTCTGCTGGCGGACCTGCGCCGCACGGAACACGAGGAGCAGCTCCGGACCCTGGACATCGCGCCGTTCGACCTCCTGGTGGTGAACCTCTACCCGTTCACTCAGACGGTCGCCTCGGGCGCGGCACCGGAGGACTGCGTCGAGCAGATCGACATCGGCGGTCCGGCGATGGTGCGGGCGGCGGCGAAGAACCACGCCAACGTCGCCGTCGTGGTGGAGCCCTCCCGGTACGAGTCGGTGCTGGCCACCGTCACGGCAGGCGGGTTCACCCTCGCCGAACGGCAGGCGCTGGCCGCCGCCGCGTTCCGCCACACCGCCTCCTACGACATGGCCGTGGCCTCGTGGATGGGGCAGACACTGGTCTCGGACGAGCAGACGACCGGATTCGCGGACTGGCTCGGCCGGAGCTGGGAACGGGAGCGGGTGCTGCGCTACGGGGAGAATCCGCACCAGCGGGCCGCCCTCTACCGGGACGGTGACACGGCCGCGACGGGGCTGGCAGGCGCCACACAGCTGCACGGCAAGGGCATGTCCTACAACAACTACGTCGACGCCGACGCGGCCTGGCGATCGGCCCATGACCACGAGCTGCCCTGTGTCGCCGTGATCAAGCACGCCAATCCCTGCGGCATCGCGGTCTCGGCGCTCGCGGGCGACGGCGCCATCGCCGACGCGCATCGTCGGGCACATGCCTGTGACCCGGTCAGCGCCTTCGGCGGGGTGATCGCCGCGAATCGGCCGGTCACGGTGGAGATGGCCGAGCAGGTGGTCGACATCTTCACCGAGGTGATCATCGCACCCGCGTTCGACGACGGGGCGGTCGACGTGTTGACCAGGAAGAAGAACATCCGCATCCTCGAGGCCGAGCCGCCGGTGCGCGGCGGAGCGGAGTCGCGGGCGATCTCGGGCGGCCTGCTGGTGCAGACGGCGGACGCGATCGACGCCGAGGGCGACGATCCGGCGAACTGGACGCGGGTGGGCGCCGAGGTCGACGAGCAGACACTGGCCGATCTCGCCTTCGCCTGGCGTGCCTGCCGTGCGGTGAAGTCGAACGCGATCCTGCTGGCCGACGCCGGGGCGACCGTCGGCGCGGGCATGGGCCAGGTCAACCGGGTCGACGCCGCGCGGCTGGCGGTCGCCAGGGCGGGCGACCGGGCGAAGGGCTCGGTGGCCGCGTCCGATGCGTTCTTCCCGTTCCCCGACGGCCTTCAGGTGCTGTTGGACGCGGGCGTGCGGGCCGTGGTGCAGCCCGGCGGCTCGGTGCGCGACGCCGAGGTGCTGGCTGCGGCGGAGGCGGCGGGCGTCACGGTGTTCCTCACCGGCACGCGGCATTTCGCGCACTGAGCTCGATCCGCCGCGCTGAGCGGCGAGCCGCCTCGTCGAGCGTCGACGAGGCGGTCTGCTCTGTGTCACGGTGCTCGGGCGGCACGGGCACGCCATGGGCGGCGGACGGCCCGTTCGCACGGCGGCGCCTGCGCTTTCGCCGTCCGACCGACCCGGCTCGACGCGCGTGTCGCCCGGCCCGTGTCGGGCACTTGGCGCCGCGCACCGCCGCTTCCGGCCGGAGAAGCGCGATCGCACCTCGGCAGGGCCGTTCTCCGGGGCGATATGCCTGATCCAGCTTCTGCCGCCATCCCCGGCTTCGCAGGAACGCCTGCCCTCGCCTGCACGCCCGCCTCCGCTGGAACCGGCTGCCTCTGTCCGAGCCCCGGCTCCTGTTCGAACTCCTCGGCTCCTCCCACCTGATCCCGGGGCGAGACGGCCGGTCCTCCTCGCATCCGTCCACGGTCGATCTGGCCCGTTCCGCCGCCGAAGCCCGCCGATCCTCAGGTCGACGTCTCGCACCGGCGGACTCCGTCGTCCGCCTGTCTCCGGTCGCCGCGGCGCGGGCGGTTCCTGCCGATCGGCGGCCCGTCGATCGGCGACCTCCGGTCCATCGGCGGCCCTGTCGGTCGGGCAGTGCCGATCCGGCAGCACGGCGAGGTGGTGCCCGGCCGCGGGCGGGCCCACCGGAGCGGCCCCGGCCGCATTTCACCCGGTCGTGGCGTCCCCCACCCTTGACGGGCTCTTTCGCGACGGCTTTACTGGGACATGTCATCGAACAAACGTTCGATCAGTGGTGTGGCCGGTGTCGGGGGCCTGCTACATCGCAGGAAGAAAGGGGAAGCCGGTGTCCCGGGCTGCGGTCACCACGCTGGCAGCGTTGGACGGGGTGGTCACGGCGTCGGGGATGGCCGTGGGCACAGCGGACTTCGCAGCTCGACAGGTGTTGCCGGTCCGGGAGCAACTGGGTGCGCTACTCCCCTGGGGCGGTCTTCGCCGGGGCAGCACGGTGGCGGTGCGCGGGTCCGCCATGCTGCTCTTCGCGTTGATCGCCGAGGCCACCGCCGCCGGTTCCTGGGCAGCAGTGGTGGGGATGGCCGGGCTGGGCGTGCTCGCCGCCGCCGAGGCAGGCGTCGCGGTGGAGCGTCTCGTTCTGGTCCCTCATCCAGGTAGGGATCCGGCGGCGGTGGTCGCCTCGTTGATCGACGGCCTCGATCTGATCGTCGTCGCGGACACACCGGGACTGCGGTCGACCGAGGCCAGAAGCCTGTCGGCCAGGGCCAGACAGCGTGGTGCGGTGCTGCTTCCCACCGGGCGGCTCGACGACTGGCCCGCGCCTGATCTGGACGTGAGCTGCGTCGAACAGGTCTGGAGCGGGCCGGGGCGGGGCGAAGGCCGAGTACGCGACTGTCAGGCCACGGTGCGCGTGGTCGGACGGGGAGCCGCTGCTCGGCCGAGGTCGGCACGGATGCCTCTCGTCGGGGGCGACGGTCGGCTTACCAGGCCTGCGGGATCGGGCGATCGGTTCTCCGGCCGACCGTCCCCGGCGACGAGCGCGGGCTGAGCGGGCGTCGCCGCGGCTCGGGACGGCATGGTCGGAGCTGGGGGTCTGCGGTGAGCGGTCTGCTGCTCTGAGCGGGTTCCGAGAGACGGAGGCCGTGGGCCCTGCGATGACGAAGGTCGTGGTCCGCAGGCGGGCACGGCACGAGAGACGCGGCGGCGCGCGGTCGAACATCGAAAGACCGCATCACCACAGCTCGCGATGAGGCGTCGGACAGGCGGCAGATCGGCCTGTCGCCCGACGGCAGGCGGGGCACCACCTCGTCGCCGCGCCTGCCCGCGATCCGAGCGGACGCCTCGGCAGTCAGGCCGTGGCCGCGGCCTTGGCGGCAAGGTGCCCGCTCGGGTTGCCCGCGCTCGACGACATGGCACGGGCGGTGCCGAGCCGGCCGGACCGATGGATCGACCGGGCTGAAGAGCAGGCCGGGCTGGTGGGCTGACGTGGCCGACGGGCCGGCTGGACTGATGGGCCTACGTGGCCGATCGGTCGGCGTGGCTGGTGGATTGGCGCGACTGACAGGTCGACGTGGCTGGTGTGGGCCGGCTGCACCGGCTGGGCTGACGGGCTGATCGGGCCGGCGGACGGACGAGAACGGGGTCTACGAAACGACCGCCACGACACCGGAACGAGGAGGACGCCATGCCGGACGCACCCGAGACCCCCACGCCGGTCGTGCTCCCGCCGGGGGCCGCGCTCGACGATCGGTCCTCGGCGGGGCCCCCGGCTTCGAGGCCGCTGTCCGTCGTGAGCCCCGCGGCCGATCCTGCGGCTGGTCGGGAGGCCGGGTCGGCGCCTGACGTCGCGGCGGCCTCCGGGGTCGAGCCGTCCACCAGACAGCTCACCGCGCCGTCCACCGCGCAGCCCACCGGGCCTGCCGCCGCCACACCGCTGCGCATGCTCGTCCTCTGGTGTCCGGACTGGCCGGTGGTGGCGGCCTGCGTCGATGCGCGGCTGCCGCCGGAGACACCGGCGGCGGTGCTCGCCGCCAACCGAGTGGTCGCCTGCTCGACGGCGGCCCGTGCCGACGGTGTGCGTCGAGGCGCCCGGAAGCGCGATGCGCAGTCACGCTGTCCGGAACTCGTCGTCCTGCCCGCCGACGAGGCGCGGGACGCCCGGCTGTTCGAGCCGATCGCCTCGGCGGTGGAGGAGCTGGTCGTCGCGGTGGAGATCGTGCGGCCCGGCGTGCTCGCGATACCCGTCGCGCGGTCGGCGGACCACTTCGGCGGCGAGGAGCCGCTCGCCGAGCAGCTCGTCGACGCCGTCGCCGCTCGGGCGGGTGTGGAATGCCAGGTCGGGGTGGCCGACGGACTGTTCGCCGCCACGCTGGCCGCCCGCCGAGGGCAGCTGATCCCGCCCGGAGCCACTCCTGACTTCCTGGCGCCGCTCCCCGCCGGGGAGCTGATCGACCCGGCGGATCGCCGCGAGGAACGGGAGCGACTGGTGGATCTGCTGCGCAGGCTCGGGCTGCGCACGCTGGGCGACTTCGCCGCGCTGACCGCCGCCGAGGTGGCCTCCCGGTTCGGGGTCGACGCGGTCCTCGCGCATCGACTGGCCAGGGGGGTGGAGGAACGCCCGCTCGCCATGCGCCGGGCGCCCGTCGACTCCTCGGTCACCCAGGAGTTCGATCCGCCGGTGGAGCGGGTCGACGCGGCTGCCTTCGCCGCGCGAACACTGGCCGAGCGACTGTATGCCGATCTCGTCGAACGCGGTCTGGCCTGTACGCGCCTCGGCATCGTCGCTCGGACCGAGCATGGCGAGGAGCTCACCAGGTTGTGGCGCTGTGCCGAGCCGCTCACCTCGGCGGGCATCGCCGATCGGGTTCGCTGGCAGCTCGACGGCTGGCTGCGTCGTACGGGCGGTCGCCGTGGCCCCGAGGACGTTCCCGGAGCCCGGGCGGGTCTCCGAGCCGGTCTCCGCAGTGGTGCGCGCGACGACCTCGTCGAGGACGGTCCCACGGCCGGGCTGGTCATGCTGCGGTTGGAGCCCGCGGAGCTGGTGGGCGCGGGCCGCCTGCAGCTCGATCTGTTCAGCGCGGGCGACCGGGCGGGCACGGCGGCGGAGCGTGCGGGCCGTGCGCTGGTCAGGGTGCAGGGGCTGCTCGGCCCCGACTCGGTGCTGACTCCGGTGCTCGGCGGCGGCCGGGGGCCTCGGGAACAGGTGCGGCTGGTGCCCTGGGGAGATGAACCCGCCCCCGGCCTCGACCCGACCCAGCCGTGGCCGGGCAGGCTGCCTGCTCCGTCGCCGTCGTGGCTGCCCGATCCGCCGACGTCGGCCCGGCTGTTCGACGCGGCGGGCGAACCGGTCGGCGTCAGCGGCCGCTATGTCCTGACCGCGCCGCCTGCTCGCCTGCTCATCGGGGCCGGCCCGCCGATGGAGGTGCTGGCCTGGGCCGGGCCGTGGCCGGTGGAGGAGCGATGGTGGACGACGGCCTTCGACGACGCCTCCATGCCGGTGAGTCCCGGCCGACCCGAGGCAGGCGCTCGCCGGGTCGCACGGCTTCAGGTGATCACCGACGCCGGTCGGGGCGATGCGGGCGGCGACGCCTATCTGCTGGCCAGGGAGCACGGCGGCTGGTTCGTCGAGGGGAGGTACTGATCATGGGCTGGAACAATCCGCCGGTCCCCTGGTCGGAGCTGGAGCGCAGGCTCACCGGCGACACACGGGAGGCGGCGCCCGCGGCGGAGCAGCCGCCCTGGAGCAGGCGACGGAGACGGACTCGCGACAGTCTGCTGACCGCCGTCATCGAGGAGCACCACGATTCCCGCGCCGCGCGAGACGGGCTCGGGCCCGCCGATCCACCCGAGTCGACCGAGCCCGCCGTGGTACCCTACGCGGAGCTGCACTGTCACTCCAACTTCAGCTTCCTCGACGGCGCCGCCCACCCGGAGGAACTGGTGGCGGAGGCCGCCAGGCTCGGGGTGGGAGTGCTGGCGCTCACCGATCACGACGGCATGTACGGCGTGGTGCGGTTCGCCGAGGCCGCCGCCGAACACGGGGTGCGGACGGTCTTCGGCGCCGAGCTGAGTCTGGGACTCACCGGACCGCAGAACGGGGCGGCCGACCCGGAGGGCACCCATCTGCTGGTGCTGGCCCGCGATCCGGCGGGCTATCACCGGTTGTGCCGGGCGATCAGCGAGGCGCAGCTGGCGGGCGGTGAGAAGGGACGGCCGGTCTATCGGCTGGAGCGGCTGGCCGAGCATGCGAACGGCCACTGGGTGGTGTTGACCGGCTGCCGCAAGGGGGCGGTGCGCCGGGCGCTGGCCGAGGGCGGCCCGGAACAGGCGGCGGCGGAGCTCGATCGGCTGATCGGTCTGTTCGGCGCGGCGAACGTGGTGGTGGAACTCGTCGACCACGGTCTGCCCGCCGACAGCGAGATCAACGACGCGCTCGCCGCGCTGGCCGAGCAGTTCGGCCTGACGGTGGTGGCGACCAATGCGGTGCACTATGCGACCCCCTCTCGCCATCGACTCGCCACGGCGATCGCCTCGGTGCGGGCCCGGCGCAGCCTGGACGAGATGGACGGCATGCTGCCCGCCTCGGGGTCCGCGCACCTGCGATCCGGCCGCGAGATGGCGGCCAGATTCGGCAGGTATCCGGCGGCGGTGGCGGCGGCGGCCCGACTGGGTGAGGAGTGCGCCTTCGACCTGCGGCTGGTCGCGCCGGAACTGCCGCCCTTCGACGTCCCCGACGGGCACACCGAGGCAAGCTATCTGCGCGAGCTGACCCTGCGGGGCGCGGCGGGCAGGCACAGCGCGGAGCACCTGCCCGCCGCCCTGCGCCAGATCGAGCACGAGCTGACGGTGATCACCGAACTCGGGTTTCCCGGCTACTTCCTGGTGGTCCACGACATCGTGCGGTTCTGCGTGCGCGAGAACATCCTCTGTCAGGGGCGGGGCTCGGCGGCGAACTCGGCGGTGTGCTTCGCCCTCGGCGTGACCAACGTCGACGCCGTCCGATTCGGGCTGCTGTTCGAACGATTCCTGGCGCCGGAGCGGGACGGGCCGCCCGACATCGACCTCGACATCGAGTCGGACCGACGAGAGGAGGTGATCCAGTACGTCTACCGACGGTACGGGCGAGACCATTCGGCGCAGGTGGCCAACGTGATCACCTATCGGGCCCGCTCCGCCGTACGCGACGTCGCCAGGGCGCTGGGATTCTCGCCGGGACAGCAGGATGCCTGGAGCAGCCAGATCGAACGTTGGGGGCCGTTGAACGGCACCGCCGACGACACCGACATCCCCGGGCCGGTGCTGGAGCTGGCGGCCCAGTTGGAGGGCTTCCCCCGCCACCTCGGCATCCACTCCGGCGGGATGGTGATCTGCGATCGGCCGGTGAGCGAGATCTGCCCGGTGGAGTGGGGGCGGATGCCTGGCCGGTCGGTGCTGCAATGGGACAAGGACGACTGCGCCTCGATCAATCTGGTCAAGTTCGACCTGTTGGGGCTCGGCATGCTGTCCGCGCTGCACTACATGATCGACCTGGTCGCCGAGCATCACGGGAGGAAGGTCGACCTCGGTGGTCTGGACCTGAGCGATGATCGGGTCTACGAGATGGTGCGTCGCGCCGACACGGTCGGGGTCTTCCAGGTCGAGAGTCGCGCACAGATGTCGACCTCGCCCCGGCTGCGGCCTCGGGAGTTCTACGACCTGGTCGTCCAGGTGGCCCTGATCCGGCCGGGGCCGATCCAGGGCGGGTCGGTGCATCCGTACATCCGGCGACGGAACGGGCTGGAGGAGTGGGATTACGAGCACCCTCGGCTGAAGCCCGCGTTGCAGCGCACGCTGGGCGTGCCGTTGTTCCAGGAGCAGATGATGCAGCTCGCGGCGGACGTGGCGGACTTCTCCGCCTCGGAGGCCGACGAGCTGCGGCGAGCCATGAGCTCCAAACGGTCGAGCAGCCGGATGGAGCGGTTGCGCAGGCGACTGTTCGACGGGATGCGGGCGAACGGCATCACCGGCGAGCTGGCGGAGAAGATCTATCGCAGGCTGTTGGCCTTCGCGGACTTCGGCTTCCCGGAGAGTCACGCGCTGAGCTTCGCGTTGCTCGTCTTCGCCAGCGCCTGGTTCAAGCTGTACTACCCGGCCGCCTTCTGCGCCGCGTTGCTGCGTGCGCAGCCGATGGGCTTCTACTCGCCGCAGTCGTTGATCGCCGATGCGCGGCGGCACGGTGTCCGAGTGCTGCGGCCGGA
Organism: Actinoalloteichus hoggarensis; assembly: GCF_002234535.1. Taxonomy (NCBI): domain Bacteria; kingdom Bacillati; phylum Actinomycetota; class Actinomycetes; order Pseudonocardiales; family Pseudonocardiaceae; genus Actinoalloteichus; species Actinoalloteichus hoggarensis. The sequence continues at coordinate 6,018,740 of NZ_CP022521.1, read as the reverse complement.
CATCAACGCGAGCCTGCCGCACGCCACCCTGGAACAGGAGGTGCCCGACCGCGTCGCTTCTGCCGCACCGAGCAGCTCTGGCGGCCCGAGCGATTCTGGCGGCCCGAGCGATTCTGGCGGCCCGAGCGATTCTGGCGGCCCGAGTCGTTCCGCCTGCCCGCCGGCGACGGGGTCGACGGCTGAGCCCGAGCCGGCCGCCGCCGCGGCAGTGCGGCTCGGGCTCGGTGAGATTCGCACCATCGGCACGGAACTCGCCGAGTCGATCTGCGCGGAGCGGGCCGCGAACGGGCCCTACGTCGACATGGCCGACCTGGCGCGTCGTCGGCGGCTCACCGTCACCCAGCTGGAGGCGTTGGCCACGGCGGGCGCCTTCGAGTGCTTCGGCATGAGCCGACGTGCGGCGCTGTGGACCGCAGGCGCGGTCGCGGGCGAGACGGCGGACCGGCTGCCCGGCCTCTCCACCGCGGGACAGCCGCCGACGCTGCCTGGCATGGACGAGGTCGAGACGGCCGCCGCCGACGTCTGGGCCACCGGGGTCTCGCCGGACAGCTATCCGACCGAGTTCGTCCGGGATCGACTGAATGAGCTGGGTGCGCTGCCCGCCGAGGCGCTCAAGACCGTCGAGGCCGGGCGCCGGGTCCTGATCGGGGGTGCGGTGACTCACCGGCAGCGGCCCTCGACCGCAGGCGGAGTGACCTTCCTGAACATCGAGGACGAGACCGGCATGATCAACGTGGTCTGCACCCCGACGCTGTGGGCGCGATACCGGCGAGTGGCTCGGAACAGCCCGGCGTTGCTGGTGCGGGGGGTCGTGGAGCGGTACGGCACGGTGGTGACCCTCCAGGCCGATCGCCTGACCCATCTGCCGATGCGGATCGCCGGGCGATCACGGGACTTCCGATGACGTCGGTTCGGGCAGATCGTCACGCCCCTCCCTCAGGAGGGATGCCGGTGCCCGCTCATCGGCAGCCGCGGCGACCCGGTCGCGGACGGGATGCGGTCTCGGGTGTCATCGCAGCCGTCGATCACCATCGCCTCGGGAGCTCGGTGGTCACCGACGACGGGCGTCGAAGGCGACACCGCGACTCGAGACGGCCCGACATCGAGGAGCCTCCCGACGGCGAGGGGGCGCGCGACGGCGAGGGGGCGCGCGACGGCGAGGGGGCGCGCGACGGCGAGGGGGCGCGCGAACCGGCCACCGCCGGCCGTCAACCACACCCACCACCCGCCACCCACCAGTCGGCAACCGTCAGCCGGCAACGACCAACCCCAGTCGCCGGCCGCCAACCCCAGCCGCCGGACCCAGGCTCGTCAGCCCCGCCGCGGTCCGGAGGCAGGCGGCGACGGGTCCCGCGTTCCGTCGGAGACGCCGGCTAGGGTGCCGTGGTGGACACCCAGGACGAGATGGTCGGCGAGGATTTCAGTGACGCGGTGCTGGCCCGTGCCGACTGGCGGGGACGGAGCCTGCACGGCTGCGACTTCACCGACGCCGACCTCGCAGGCATGCGGACGCACAATGTCACGTTCACCGACTGCGACTTCACCGGAGCCGACCTCAGCGGCTCCCGGCACACCGCCACCGCCTTCCGCAACTGCACCTTCGAGCGCACCGTGCTCGCGAGCGCGGTGATCGACGGCTGCACGCTGATCGGCTCGCGTTTTCGGCAGGCCAGACTTCGACCGTCGACCATCCGAGAGACCGATCTCACCCTGGTCGCCCTGCCTGCGGCCGACCTGCGGGGGCTGGACCTGTCCGGCCTGCGGATGCGGGAGGTCGATCTGTTCGAAGCCGATCTACGTCGTGCCGACCTGCGCGAGGCCGACCTCACCGGGGCACGGCTCACGGAGGCGAACCTCGAAGAGGCCGATCTTCGGGGTGCCCGGATCGACGCCAAGTCGTTTCGCCAGGTGAAGCTGTGGGGTGCGCGGGCGGATCTGGCATTGGCGATGGCCTTCTCCGCCGCGCACGGGCTCGTCATCGACGACTGACCCGTCGTCACTCCACACCGGGCGGCTCCACATCGGTCATCTCCGCTAGGGCGCCGTCCTCGATCAGGTCGGTGATCGATCGGGGCAGCACGTAGGAGACGCCGCCGCCAGGCTGTTCGAACCACGGCACCGCGATGCCGGTGAGCACCTGCAACGGCCGGAGCAGCCGATAGGTGTGATAGCCGCGCTTGATCCACTGCGGCGGCAGCGATCGCCTGCTGTACGGCGTTCCCGCGGCATAGGTCACGTTGCCGTTCGGATCGCCGAAGCGGTCGACCTCGGTCCCCGCCTGGAGCATCAGCAGCCTGCGCTCGCGGAAGAGGGTCAACGGCGGTTCGCCGGGCAGCGGACGGACCATGCTCTGCTGCTCCGCGGACTGTGCGGGCCGGGCCGCCGGTACGGGCTGGTCGGCCGAGGCCTGTCGTCGAGGCGACGTGCCGAGGTCGGCGCCCACCTCGTAGTCCTCCGGCCCACCGGGTTCGGGGGCGGACGCTCGCCTGCCGCCCTGCCTCGGCTCGTGCTCCTCGGCCGACCTCGCGTCGAAGCCGTTCGGCTGCCTCGGCTCGGGGTCGACCGCACCACGTCGGCCGGCTTGCAGCGGCGGCAGGCCTGCGTCGAGCTCCGCGGCGACGTCGGGCCGCACACCCGCGTCTCGTTCGTCCTGGTACTGGTCGTGCTGGTACCGGCCGCCGTCCTGGTACCGGTCGTCCTGGTACCGGTCTTCGTCCTGGTACTGGTCGTCCTGGTACTGGTCGCCGTGCGGCCGTTCGTCCAGGTAGGAGTCGTGCCTGCCATCCGGATCGAATCGCCGATCATGCACGTCCGGGATCGCGGCGCCGTCCGAGCCGATCACGCCGTCGTGGTGATCGTCGCCCCCATAGGAGTCCCGCTCGTACGAACCGTGGTCGTAGCCGCCCGACTGGTACTGGGCGTCCTGGTACGTGTCCTGGTGATACGGCGCGTCCTGGTAGGCGGCGGGCTGGTAGTCGTCCCGCGTGCCCGCGCTCCGCTGAGCGGGCCGGTCGTCGTCGAGTTCCGCGTCGATCTCGACGGCGTTCATCTGCCGTGTGTCGTAGCCGTGGTCGGCGGAGTCCCGCGTTCCCGCGTACTCCATTCCGGCCTGCTGGGCGTAGTCGGCCGTCCCCTGCCGGGCGTACTCGGCGGCGGGCCTGCGGTGGTCGATCACGGTGGACTGGGCGAATTCCGCGGCGGCCCTGCGCCCGTACTCGGGCTCCTCCTGCCGAGGCTGCTCGGGCTCCGGCTGTCTGCGGCGGTCGTAGCCGTCGCTCGGGTCCGCGTAGTCGGCGACCGACCGACCGTAGTCCGCGTCGTCCTGTCGGTTGTCGGCGTCCTGCCCGTCGTGTTCGGGTTCGTCCCGGTAGACCGGTCGATTCGCCTCGGATGCGGGCCGCTGCTCGTAGGGCTCGTGCTCGGCGGGGCGTTCGGCCGCGCGACGTCGGCCGCCCGGCCTGCTCGGCGCGCGAGTCTGCGCGGGCTGCTCCGGCTCGTATCCGGCGGACCGGGCGTGATGGTCGCCCGCGGCCGACTCCGCGTAGTCCGTCGCCTGCCGCTGGTCGTACTCCGGTTCGGCCTCGGCCCCCGGGGACTCGTAGGCGGCCTGCGCCGGATAGGCGTCGTTCTCGTGGTCGTCGGCGTAGGGACGGGACGGCGGGAGCACCAGCCCGCCGTTGCGGAAGAGGTCGGCGACCTCCTCATCGTCCATCGCCCTCGGCGGCCTGATGATCGGCGCCTCGGCCGCCGGAGCGGGCTCCCGGTATCCGGTTGTCTGCTCGGCAGACGAGGCGTCGGCGATGATGTCGTCGGCGTAGTCGGGCTGCGTGTAGTCCGGCCCCGTGTAGTCCGAGCCCGCATAGTCAGAGCCGGAGTGATCCGAGCCCACGTAGTGCGGCTCCGGGCGATCCGACCCTGTGTAGTCCGGCTCGGCGTACTCGGCCTCGGCGAATGCCCGGTCCTCGCGGGAACGGCTCGCGGGCTGCTCCTCCGGCGCAGGCGAGTAGGCCGCATCGGACGGGTGCATCATCAGCAGCGCGCCCAGCAGGTACGCGCAGGCCTGATTGGACTGATCGAAGCTGATCTCGTCGTAGCGTTCGCCGTGCTCCGACCAGAAGACCGACCAGTTCCGGCCTTCTCTCAGCAGACACCAGACGTCGTCCTCGGTGCCGCCGATGCGGTAGGCCGACTCGTCGACGCCGAGGTCGGCGAGCCGCTCGCGGAGTTGTTCCAGGCTGGCCTGGTCCACCTCCTCGGTGGCCTCGGCGATGTCATCCCGACCGAGACGACCCTCGTCCGGATAGTCGGCGTAGCGACTGCTCGCGTTCGGCCGGCCGTCGTGGTCCTCGACGGCCGGGTCTCCTGCCGGGCCGGGTCGACCGTCGACGTGGTCGTCGGAGTATCGGTCGTGGTCGTCGGAGTACCCGCGCTCCCCGGCGTAGCCCTGGTCCGCCGAGTAGTCCGACTCTCCCGAGAGGCCCCGTTCGTCGGGGTAGTCCTGTTCCGTCGGGTAGCCCCGGCCTGCGGCGTAGCCGCGCTCTTCCGGATAGCCCTGTGCTTCGGGATAGCCCCGCTCGACAGGGTGATCCTGTTCCGCGGCGTAACCGGTCTCACCGTGCTGACCGAGATCGTCTGCGGCGGTGCGACCGGGACGGAGACCTCGGCCGTCGTGCGGGTCTCGAACGTCCGCCTCTCGCACGCCTGCCGCGTCGCCGATCGCAGTCCCGAAGCGGCCCTCCTCGGCGGACGTGTCCTGGTATCCGGGCCCGTCCTGGTAACCGGGCTCCTCCGGATATCCGGCTTCCTCCTGGTAGCCGGGCTGCTCGCGGTACCCCTCGTCGTAGTAGCCGTCGGAGTACGCCTGCCGGTCGTCGACGACGCCGAGGTCCTCGTGCACGTGGTCCTGCGACGGCGGGCAGCCCGCCCTGCCCTGCCGCGCGGACGCCTCGACGTCGGTGGATGCCCGGCCGGGCTCGTCGTCGAGGTCGACGGCGGCGGGAAGCACGCCCGTCACGTCGCTCGCCAGCGAGTCGTAGGGGTCCTCGACGTCCGGCTGCGGTACGGCGGCGGAGGCCTGCACGGCCGTGCCGTTCTGCCGCTCGCCGCGCGGGTCGGGGAGCACCTGATACAGCAGGTCCGTCGCGGCGTCCCGGGTCTCCTGGTGGACGCCGGGCAGCCGGAACTCCTGGGCCCTGATGTGCTCCACCAGTTCCGGCATCGGCGGGACGCCGTGTCTTGCCAGGTGGTATCCGACGGCGGCAGGCCAGATCCAGAATCCGTCCGTGTGCCAGCTGATCGGGACCGACGGCCTGCCCTCGCTCACGAACGGATCGGCGGCGAGGCCCTGCGAGGACAGCACGACGGGGGCGGTCCGCAGATAGCCGACGAGCTTCTCCCGCTCGCCCGGATCGACCGACGGCCGGTTGATCAGCGGCCTGCCGTCCTCACGGGTGCCGTCGAAGACCCTCGCGAGCTGGAAGTCGGGCGCGGCCTGCTGGTCGACGTCGTCATCGTCGGTGTAGTCGTAGTCGTTCTCGTCCAGATAGGACTCGGGCTGCGGCGGGAAGTCGCCGTCGAACTCCGGTGAGTACTGCTGCGCGGGATAGGACTCCTGGCCCGCGCCGTCGAAGCGGTCGGGGTGGAAGTCCGCGTCCTCGCCGGTCGCCCGGTCGAATTCGGCGCCGTTCGCGCCCGCGCCGCCGTGCCCGGGCACGGGGCCGTCCGAGGGCATCTCCGGCAGATAGTCCGTGTGCGCCTCGTCGTCGTGTCCCTGCCGTCGGATCGAGGGATCGGGTCGGGACGGCGTGGCGAACTGATCCTCCGGGAAGCCGCCCTCGCCCCGGTCGAAGTCGGCGGGCTGCCGCTCCGGCCTGCCCATCGCGTGCCAGAACCACGGGGGGATGCGCTTCTCCGGCCGGGGGTACCGGCTCAGCTCCTCCTCGAAGGCGGTCGGCGGCAGCGGCGGCTCCCACGGGACCTGCTTGTCGAGGTTGACGTCGATCCGGTAGTTCGACGGGCGCTCCACCACGTACAGCGCCGAGAGCCAGGTGCCCTTCTCGGGGTCGTACATGTTCTGGCGCAGTCGCTCGAAGAGCGGCCCACAGTCGGCGGGGGGCTCCCACGGGGACGACGAGCCGTCCTCGCTGATCACCTTGCCCACCGAGTCGGTGAAGCCGCCCATGGCTCGGTACTCCACACGGATCTGCTGCCACCCTGGCGGTGCGGCCTGCAGCAACGCCATGCCGATGTCACGAGCGAGTACTGCCTGATCTTCCGGACTGTTCGCCGTCGGACGGGACATGACCACATCCTCTCTGACGGACGTTGGATCGTGGGGACGGGGCGCGGGAAAACCGGTACCAGACACTACGCGGTGGAGATGCCGTCGAGCCGACGAACGCGCTGACTACGGGCGGTATCGCGCTGCTCACGGAGCCAGGGCGGCGTGTGTTCTTCCGACCTCGGGAAACGCTGGAGATCGAGGAGATAAGCCGAAGGGGGGATGGGGGTCCGCCAGGAAGGCGCGGAATTGTAATCAAACTCCATTGTGCAATTACCTGATCGGTTGATCACACAACTTGCCGTGAACCATGTTCCCTCCTTTGCCCGTCTCATCCCCTCCCGCAGGTGATCAAACAACATGACGCACTCGATCGGGTGATCCCAACGGATGACCTCGCCCGTGGTGGCGGTGGCCTCCAGGTCGGCTTCGCCGATCTCCACCGTGGCACGGTAGTGGAGTCTGATCTCCTGCCAGTCGGGTGGTGCCGACGCACGCAGCGCCCGGCCGATCTCCCGGACGATCTCCGCGTGTTCCGCGGAGTGCGACGTGGTGTTGGTGCGGTGTTCGGTCATGTCGTCCCCTCCTCGTCAGGGAGTGACGGTCGTCCGTGATCGAGCCTACGTGCCGGAGGTGAACCTCCGCCCGGCCGAGAACGTGAACAGCGCCGTCAATCGATCGGAAGTGTCGGCATGGACGGGCAGACTGTGCTGGTGTTCACGCCCTACCGTCTGCTCGCCTCCGTCGGGCGCCTGCCGACACTGCTCTTCTGGTCCCTGTTCGGGCGGCTGCACACCACCGCGACCGCGCTCGCGTTGACCTTCCTGGTGACCGACTGGACCGGTTCGTACACCCTCGCCGGGGTGGTCGCGGCCTCGTTGACCATCGGAACCGGCATCGCCGGCCCGCTGCGCGGCCGCGCGGCCGACCGGAAGTCGGTGACGAGACTGCTGGTGGTGACGGGGGTCTGCTACGGCGGCGGCCTCTTCCTGCTGGCGGCGCTGCCGGGCGGCCTGTGGCTCGCGGCGCCGGTGATCGCCTTCCTGACCGGACTGTCGATGCCGCCGGTCAGCCAGGTGAGCCGGTCGGTGTGGGCGAAGGTCGAGCCGGAGCCTGCGAGGAACGCCACCTACGCCGTCGAGGCGACGCTGACGGAGCTGCTGTTCATGGTCGGGCCGATGCTGGCCTCGCTGGCCGTGGCCTTCGTCAGCCCGCCTGCCGCCGTGGTGCTGTGCGGGCTGTTCGCGGTCACCGGCGCACTCGGCTTCGCCGCCGCCCTCGCGCGCTCCGAGCTGCGGCCGATGCCCGCGGAACACGAGCCGGCGCAGTCCCCCGAGACCGACCCGGCCGCCGAGACCGACACCAATGCCGACGCCGCCGCGACCGCCGCAGGCGCGACCGCGCGGGTCGCCGACGCCGCGGCCGGGCCGGGCGCCACGGCCGTCGCAGGCCCGTCGACGGTCCTGCGCACGGAGTTCGTGCTGCGTGCGCCGGGCGTGCTGCCCACCATCGTCATGGCGATGATGATCGTCGCCGCGCTGATCGCCGTGGACCTGGTCGTCATCGCCTGGGCCAGGGAACGGGGGACTCCCGAGCTGGCGGGGATCCTCGTCGCGGTGTGGGCGGCGGGCTCACTGGTGGGCGGCCTGATCGCCGGCGGGCTGCGCCGCAGGCCGAATCTTGTGCTGCGCATGGCACTGGTGACCCTCGGACTCAGCGCACTCATCCCCGTGCTCCCGCCGGTCTCGCCGGAGCCCTCGGTCTGGCTGGTCGGGCTCGTCCTCGCCGCGGGCGGCGCCGCGATCGCCCCGGCCTTCGGCGCCGCCAACAGCAGGCTCGGCGAACTCGCTCCCACGAACCGGCGGGCCGAGGCCTTCGGCTGGCTGGCCTCCGCCTCCACCGCGGGCTCCGCGCTGGCCGCCACCCTCATCGGCTGGGTGCTCGACGTCGGCTCGCTCGGCATGGCGGCGGGGGCGTCCTCGGTCTTCGGGGTCCTGGCGGTGTTAGTCGCGTTACAGATCCCGGCCAGGCCTGCTGCGTCGCCGTCCGGGGCGCAGGATGTCGTGACGTGACCGGACAGCGGAACCAGCCCGCCCCACCGCGGGGTCCCGACGAGCTAGCGAGCATCGCGGCCCGGCCCATGGCGGCCGTTCCCGCGTTGATCGCCGCCGTGGTCTCGGGCGGGGCCGTCGCGGCGCAGACGCGGATCAACGGCGAACTGGCCGACCGCGTCGGCAGCGGCTTCACCGCGGCCCTCATCTCCTTCGGCGTCGGCCTGGTCTTCGTCGGGCTCCTGGTCCTCGTGCTGCCGTCCGGGCGGCGGGGCATGCGTCGGATCGCCGCCGCGCTGCGTGCCCGCGACGAGTCGGCGGGACCCGTGCTCCGGCCCTGGCAGTGCCTCGGCGGTGCCTGCGGCGCGTTCCTCGTCCTCAGTCAGGGGCTCACGGCCGCCGCGATCGGCGTGTCCATGTTCACCGTCGCCGTGGTGGGCGGTCAGGTGGCCAGCGGCCTGCTGGTGGACCGGTTCGGCATCGGCCCCGGCGGGGTGCGTGCCATCACGAACCTGCGAATCGCCGGTGCCGTGGTCGCGGTGCTCGCCGTGCTGATCGCGGTGTCCGGCCGCATCGGTGATCCGCGGACGCTGATCCTCGCGGTGCTGCCCGCGCTGGCGGGTGTGGGCATCGCCTGGCAGCAGGCCGTGAACGGCCGGGTGCGCGCCGCGGCGGGCGCGTCGATGCCCGCGACGCTGGTGAACTTCGCGGTGGGCACGGTGATCCTGATCGTGGCCTTCCTGATCTCGACGCTCATCACGGGGCTGCCCGCCGAGCTGCCCCGCGAGCCGTGGCTGTATCTGGGCGGACTGATCGGCGTGCTGTTCATCGCCCTCGGCGCGATGGTGGTGGCCAGGATCGGCGTGCTGCTGCTCGGGCTGAGCTCCATCGCGGGCCAGCTCATCGGCGCCGTCCTGCTGGACCTCCTCGTGCCGTCCTCCGCAGCCGAGTTGACGGCGAGCACGCTGGTGGGAAGCGGACTGACCCTGGTGGCCGTGGTGCTCGCGATGCTGCCCGGCCGCCGACGCGCCTGACGGCCCGTCTGGGACGATGACATCCGTGACCGCGACCATTCTTGACGGCAAGGCCACCCGAGACGCGATCTACGACGACCTCCGCACGAGGGTCGCCGCGCTGGGTGACGCGGGCGTGCGACCTGGACTGGGCACCGTGCTCGTCGGCGCGGACCCCGGATCGGCGGCCTACGTCCGCGGCAAGCACCGAGACTGCGCGAAGGTGGGCATCACCTCGCTGCGTCGCGATCTGCCGGACGACGCGACGCAGGAGCAGGTCGCGGCGGCGATCGACGAGTTGAACGCCGACCCGGCCTGCCACGGCTACATCGTCCAGCTGCCGCTGCCGCGCGGCCTGGACACCGGCGCGCTGCTCGAACGCATGGACCCGAGCAAGGACGCCGACGGTCTGCACCCGGTGAACCTGGGCAGGCTCGTGCTCGGCGAGCAGGGCCCGCTGCCGTGCACGCCGCGCGGCATCGTCGAGCTGCTGCGCCGCTACGAGGTCGCCATCGACGGGGCCGAGGTGGTGGTGGTCGGACGAGGCGTCACCGTCGGCCGCCCGCTCGGCCTGCTGCTCACCCGGCGCAGCGAGAACGCGACCGTGACCCTGTGTCACACCGGGACGAAGGACCTGGCCGCACAGGTGCGGCGCGCCGACATCGTGGTCGCGGCGGCGGGCAGGCCGAGCCTGATCACCGCCGACATGGTCAAGCCCGGCGCGGCCGTCCTCGACGTCGGGATCACGCGCACCGAGCAGGGCCTGGTGGGAGACGTCGCGCCGGCGGCCCGCGAGGTCGCGGGCTTCGTGGCCCCGATGCCCGGCGGTGTCGGCCCGATGACCAGGGCGATGCTGCTGACCAATGTGGTCGAGGCCGCCGAGCGGGCGGTGCGTTCGGCGTGAACAGCCGAGGACGCGATCACGTCGGCACCTCCCAGCTCTCCTTCCTCCTGGTGCTGGCGATCGTCGTGTTCGGCTTCGTCCGCGTGACGATGGGCTACTGGCGGGAGGGCGCGGCGCTGGTCGGCTTCGCCCTCCTGCTCGCTGCGGGCCTGCGAGTCCTGCTGTCGGACGAGCAGGCCGGACTGCTGAAGATCCGAGGCTCCGGTGTCGACATGCTCTGCTACGGCGTGCTGGGCAGCCTGGTGCTATTCGTGGCGCTGACCATCGAGGGTGGTCCCTTCGGCTGACCTGCGTCGCCGGGGCGGCGTGCCGGGAGCGGGCTGCTCACGGGAGGCCGCGGCCATCATCATCCGCAGGATGGGGCTGTCGGAGCCGAGCCACGCGGAGCGCCGTTCCAGGTAGACCTGGCGCAGTCCGGGCACGTGTTCGACGGTCCTGGTCGGGGAGAAGCCCTTGCGTTCGTACAGGGCCAGGACCGGGGCGTTGGCCTCGGCGACGGTGACCATCGTCCGTCGTGGACGCTCGACGGCCTCCAGCGTGTCGAGGAGCGCTGTCGCGTAGCCCCGGCGGAAGGCGCTCGGTGAGACGACCAGCCTGCGGATGTCGAGTGTGCCGTCGAACGGGCGCGTCCAGGACACCGCCGCCGCGAGTCCGTCCTCGTTGTAAAGGCCGAGGAAGCTCTCCCCGCTGTTCTGGAGTTCCTCCAGCGTCTCGGTGCGCTGGGGGATGGCCTCGAAGCCGATCAGCTCGGCCTCGACCTGGTACGCGGCGCGCTGAATCTCGAGGATCGCCTGTGCCGTCTCGACATCGGCGAGGGTGAGAGCCCGGATGGACATCTTCGGAGGGTGCTTCGGCTGAGTCGTCTCCACGCGCGACACGGTAAACGTTCGCCCGTTCGGATGTCAGGCTCGGTCTGTCGTGACAGGGAGCCGTCACGGTCCTACTGCTGAGTCCCGAGTGGAGTGAGCTGGGCCATTCAGGTGATCTGGGTGTCGCGGAGTGGTGGTGTTGCCCGACGAGACCGACTCGCTCCGTGATCCGCAGGGGTCGTGAGCGTGGTTCGGGTCGGCGTCCTCGTGCCGCCGCCGGGACGACCGTCGCAGGTCAGCACGGCGATTCGGGCGACTGCGGCGGGATGGCTCGATCCGGTCGACTTCGGGGGTCGCCGCTCGATCGGTCGTACGCCTGCGATCGGCGACGGCTGCGGGCGGCCGCGCGGCGCGCCCCGCCCGCCCCCGACGGCGGCCGGGTCCGGCGACACGCAGGCGGCCTCGCGAGCCGTGCCGACGACGCCGACCGCGCCGGGAGAGAGCCTGCTCACCAGATGCGGTCGGGGAGCAGGCCGCCTTGATAACCTCGCCGCGTCGGGCAGCCGCCCGACGAAGCGGTCCCGGTGCCGTGGCCGTCGCCGACAGGTGATCTCCACGCTCCTGCCTTCTCCAGACCTTCGCCGCGCCCAGGACCATTCCGCCTGTGATCAGGGAGGACCCGTCCAGTGGCACGTTCCGGCAAGGTCGCCGTCGTCGGCGCCGGTTTCTACGGTTCGACCACCGCTCAGCGGCTGGCCGAGTACGACATCTTCGAGACCGTGGTGTTGACCGACATCATCGACGGAAAGGCCGAGGGGCTGGCTCTCGACCTGAACCAGTCGCGCCCGGTCGAGGGCTTCGAGACCACGGTCGTCGGCAAGACCACCGGCCTCGACGGCTCGGGCTACGAGGTCCTGGCGGGCTCCGAGATCGTCGTCATCACCGCGGGCCTGCCGCGCAAGCCCGGCATGAGCCGGATGGATCTCATCGAGACCAACGCGAAGATCGTTCGTCAGGTCGCGGAGAACGTCGCGAAGCACGCGCCCGAGGCCGTGGTCATCGTGGTGTCCAACCCGCTGGACGAGATGACCGCGCTCGCGCAGCTGGCGACGGGCTTCCCGAAGAACCGCGTTCTCGGCCAGGCGGGCATCCTGGACACCGCCCGCTTCACCAACTCGGTGGCCGAGGCGCTGTCGGTGCCCGTCTCGTCGGTCACCACGCTGACGCTCGGCTCGCACGGCGACACGATGGTCCCGGTGCCCTCGGCCTCGTCGGTGGACGGCAAGCCCCTGTCCGAGGTGCTGCCCGCCGAGAAGATCGACGAGCTGGTCACGCGCACCCGCAACGGCGGCGCCGAGGTCGTGGCGCTGCTGAAGACGGGTTCCGCGTACTACGCGCCGTCCGCGGCGGCCGCCCGGATGGCCAAGGCCGTGCATGAGGACGCGGGCACGGTGCTGCCGGTCTGCGCGTGGGTCGACGGCGAGTACGGCATCTCCGGCGTCTACCTGGGCGTCACGGCGGAGCTGGGGCGTGAGGGCATCCGCAAGGTCGTCGAGCGCGACCTCACCGACGCGGAGCTGACCGAGCTCAAGGCCGCCGCCGAGGCCGTCCGCGCGAAGCAGGCCGACGTCCAGAGCCTCTGAGCCCGCGGGGCCGTCTTCGGCCGCGCTCGGTACCGGAGGACCACGGCATGGCGCCGCCCGGATCGCCTCAGGCGATCCGGGCGGCACCGTCTCCGGGCAGCCGCCGCCTCCGTGGCACCGTCTCCCGCCGAGCGCCGTGCGGGACTGCCGGCCCCTGTGCCCGCCGCCTCCGAGACCGCTGTCCTTGCCACCGCTGCTGTCTCCCGGGCGGGCCCGACTGCCTGCGGGGCGCATCCCGGGACGAGTCGGAGCCGCATCGGAGCGCCAGCACGCTGCCCGGTGCATCGACGATCCGCGGCGGCCTCGGATCGTCGCGCCGGTCAGCCCCGACTCGCTCGAAGCCATTCCGCTCGGACCTGCCTCGGTCGGCGTCGCGACCCGCGGCGCGTCCGTTCTCGCGGCCTCGTTCGTCGGCCCGGCCGTGCGGTTCAGGCGGGCGTCGAGCCGCGCTGCTCGATCTCGCAGTCCGGCCCGGGGTACACGAGTGCCTCCGTGCCGTCCGGGTAGACCACCAGGTACGGCGGCTCGCCGTTCGAGCCGCGTACCTCTCGGATCTCGGCGAACCGGTCCGGCTGTCCGACGACCCGGCCGTGCAGATGAATCTGATCTCCGACTGCGGCGTGCATCGGCCTCACCTCCAACCCCTGGCTTATCCACCCGGCGCGTGGGGAAAACCTCTGGACGTGCCGATCGGTCCGGCCGCGCCCGGCCGGTCGTGCTCGACCACGTCGGTGCCGCCGGCTACGGTGCGCGGGTGGCCCCCGGGGAGAAGTCTGGTGTGAACAGGTCCATCGTGAACGAGTCCGGCAGGCAGGAGTCCGGCAGGCAGGAGTCCGGCACAGCGGAGCCGGGTACGGAGAGGTCGGGCGCGGAACGGCGGTCGGGCGGTCGTGCAGGCGGCTCGGCGCTGATCGACTGGCCGATACCGGAGCCCGCGTTGCCCGCGGCGGTGCACCCGGTGCTGGCCGACGCCGCTCGTGCGGCCTCGGCGGCCTACGGAGCGGCCCGACGGCGGCACACCCGTGCGGAGCTGGGCACCGAGGTCGCCATGGGCGCCGACGGCACCCCGACGATGCTCCTCGACCGGCTGGTGGAGGAAGCGGTGGCCGACGTCGCCCACAGACACGGCGTCAATCTCCTCAGCGAGGAGGCGGGATTCGTCGACAACTCCTCGGCGGTGACCATGGTGGTCGATCCGGTCGACGGTTCGAGCAATGCGGCCACCGGGGTCCCGTTGTCCTGTTTCGCGGGCGTCCTGGCGATCGATGGTGTCGGAACCGAGGCGGTGACCACGTGGCTGGACACCGGCCGAGCCTGGCACGCCGTGGCGGGCACGCCCACGCCCTTCCGGACCACCGGACGGACCAGCCTCACCGGGGCCGAGGTGTGTCTGCTGCGTCCCAGGCCCGAGACCGTGCGGACCTGGCAGCGGGTGGCGCTGCGGGCGGGCCGGGTCCGGGTGCTGTCCACGACCTGCCTGGAGGCGGTGCTGGTCGCCGAGGGGTCGATCGACGCCTTCGCCGATGTCGGCGCGGGGGTGCATCGGATCATGGACCTGGCCGCCGCGATGGTGATCGTGCCCGCCGCGGGCGGGGTGGTCGTCGATGCCCTCGGCAGACCGCTGGAGCTGAATCCGGACCTGAGCCTGCGCTGGTCGGGAATCGTCGCCGCGACGGAGGAGCTGGCGGGGGAGCTGATCGACGAGATCGGGGCGGCTGACACGACGGACTGACACCGGTGGTCGTGGCCCACGCCGGGGCCGAGGGCCGCCGGGCCGGGTCCCGTCGCCGGAGACGCCCATGCCCTGCCGGGGCAGGCCCGCTGCCAAGACGAGCGGTCGGGACGAGCTCCCCGCCGGGACCGGTCGACGGCGCCGTCCGAGTCCGCGCGGGCATCCGGGGGAACCCGGCGGCGTCCAGCGGAAGCGGCGGCATGCGGCGCACCCAGACCGATCGTCGATGAGTCTGAGACGGGGCCGGTCATCGATCTGCGAGTGGTCGGCGGGGCCGGTGAGCGTCGTGGCCGCTCGGTGGGCCGAGGCACGGCTCGGCGACGTCACTTGTCAGCGGGCCGGGCGACGGCGCGCACCCGTCGCCGGTCCGGCGGCACGCGGCGCGCCGGGCCCGAACCGCCCGAGACGGCGTCACCCGGCCTGGTCTCCTCAGGTGCAGATCTCCTGAAGCTCGGCCAGCCGGTCGGCCTGCTGCTGCGCCCAGCCCTCGACGTCTTCGGCGCTGATCTCCGTGTTCGCCACCGACTCCAGCGATGCGGCCATGTCCCGGAGACCCTGGGCGACGTCGGCGTCGGTGGTCTCGGTGGCGAGGCGCTCCAGCTCGTCGATCCGGTCCCGAGCGGCCTGGGCGGCCTCCTCGGCGGTCGGCACCTGCGGATTGAAGTCGGCGAGCCCGAGTGCCTCGGCGCAGACCTGTACCCGGTTCAGACCCTCACCCGCCTGGCCGAGTTCGTCACGGAGGTTCTCCGCCTCCGAGCACCCGGCGAGAAGCACGCACAGCGACGCCCCTGCCAGGGCGACACGCAGGGTGGATGGTCGAGTGGCCATCGTCGATCAGCTCCTCGCGGCAAGGGTGGGGATACCGGTCCATGCTACGGAGATGATCTTCCCGATGGGGATCACCCGATCGTGGAAAGCCGAGCCGGGCAGGCGGATCAGGAGATGAGACCGATCTCGGCCAGCCAGGGCGCGGCGCCGACCCGGTAGGCGACCACGGCCGAGAAGATCACCGCGGCCCCGGTCAGCAACGGCAGGAGGACCTTCATCTCGACCTTGCCGCCCGTGCTCATCCGCATGGCCTCAGGTGGGCGGATCGGATACCAGGTCTTGCCCGCGATCGGGATCGGCCAGAGCATCGAGCAGCCCTGCGAGGTGATCGCGTCGCCGAGGAAGTGGGCGACGCAGCCGATGATCACCGCGATGCCGAAGATCGCGGCGTTGTGCTCCTCGCCCCCGGCCCACCAGGTGCAGAGGACGGTCAGGACCAGCGAGGCACCCGCGATCAGCATCGCGTCGCGTTTGGGGCACCACTTGTGCATGATCCCGCGGATGGCCAGGCCCGCGTAGAAGAACATCACGACCGCCGTCGCGGTGCCGTTGCTGGCCTGCACGATCGCGGTGACGGCGAGGCCCATCAGCAGCGCGAAGACGATGGTGTGGGTGAATCCCCGGTGGCCGCCGTCGCGGTCGGAGTCCTTCTTCGTCCTGGTGAGCTTGTAGATGAAGGAGCTGAACGTCACGGCCGCCTTCGACAGCCCCTGGCTGATGGCGCCGAAGGTGCGGGTGACGGTGGAGCTGGGGTGATCGATGTCGGGCAGCAGCGCGGCTCCGGAGGCCAGCGTCGCGCCGATCACCCAGCTCTGCGGGGAGAGCTGTCCGACGGTTCCATCGCTGGCTAACGCGGTGACGGCGGCCCAGGCCGCCAGCCCACTGATCGCATGTGTCGGCCCTGTAGCCATACCGCCCCTCCAAGATCACTCGGAAGGAGGGTAGACCTTGCAAATCCGTGGGATGTGAGTGATCCCAAGTAGTTACCAGTACGCTTGTACCGCTTGCGTCCTCGCACGGATCGGGAGAGGAGTGCCCGCGATCATGGGCAAGATCAAGGTACAGGGCAAGGTCGTCGAGCTCGACGGCGACGAGATGACCAGGATCATCTGGCAGTTCATCAAGGACCGGCTGGTCCACCCCTATCTCGATGTGGACCTGGAGTACTACGACCTCGGCATCGAGAGCCGCGACGCCACGGACGACCAGATCACCATCGACGCGGCCAACGCGATCGCGAAGCACGGCGTCGGCGTGAAGTGCGCCACCATCACGCCGGACGAGGCCAGGGTCGAGGAGTTCGGCCTCAAGAAGATGTGGCGCAGCCCCAACGGCACCATCCGCAACATCCTCGGCGGCGTCGTCTTCCGCGAGCCGATCATCATCGAGAACATCCCTCGGCTCGTGCCCGGCTGGACCAAGCCGATCATCATCGGCAGGCACGCGCACGGTGACCAGTACAAGGCCAGCGACTTCAAGGTCCCCGGCCCGGGCACCGTGACGATCAGCTACACGCCTGCCGACGGCAGCGAGCCGCTGGAGCTGGAGGTCGCGCAGTTCCCCGAGGGCGGCGGCGTCGCCATCGGCATGTACAACTACCGGAAGTCGATCGAGGACTTCGCTCGGGCGTCGCTGGCCTACGGTCTCCAGCGCGGTTACCCGGTCTACATGTCCACCAAGAACACCATCCTCAAGGCCTACGACGGCATGTTCAAGGACGTGTTCGAGGAGATCTTCGAGAAGGAGTTCAAGGCCGAGTTCGACAAGCAGGGGCTCACCTACGAGCACCGGCTGATCGACGACATGGTCGCGGCCGCGCTCAAGTGGGAGGGCGGCTACGTCTGGGCCTGCAAGAACTACGACGGTGACGTGCAGTCCGACACCGTGGCGCAGGGCTTCGGCTCGCTGGGCCTGATGACCTCGGTGCTGATGACTCCGGACGGCCGCACGGTCGAGGCCGAGGCCGCGCACGGCACGGTCACCCGGCACTACCGGCAGCACCAGCAGGGCAGGCCGACGTCGACCAACCCGATCGCGTCGATCTTCGCGTGGAGCCGGGGTCTGGCGCACCGGGGCAAGCTCGACTCGACCCCCGAGGTGATCGGGTTCGCCCAGAGCCTGGAGCAGGTCGTCATCGAGACCGTCGAGAGCGGCAAGATGACCAAGGACCTCGCCCTGTTGGTCGGCAAGGACCAGGCCTTCCAGACCACCGAGGAGTTCCTCGCGAGCCTGGACGAGAATCTGGCGAAGAAGCTGGCCTAGGCCCACCGCCTGGCCGCGATCCTGTCGAGGGGCGCCCCGACGTCTGGCGGACGTCGGGGGCTCCTCGGCTGTTCTCGGGCGCGTCGGCCCCGAGACCTCGATCGACGCTGGGGGAGACGATGAGTGCGACGGTGCGGATCACCGATCCGAGAGGCCGAGAGTGGACGGTGCGCCGGATGCTCGGCGGCTGGCAGCCGGTGATCCGGCCCGTCGCCATCGCGGGCGCGCGGTTCGGAGGCGGCGGGGACCGCGTCGCGCCGCGAGAGGACTACCGCCGACGTCGGGACCGGCGTCGGGAGCGGCGCGAGCGCCGTCGAGGCGCGGGCGAGACGATCCTGGCAGGCGTCGGCACCGTGCTGCTGCTGCCCTTCCTGCTGGTCGCGGCCTGGATCGTCGAGTTCGTGTACGGCCTCGGTCTCCTGCTGCGGTTCCTCTTATGGCTCTGCTGCATGCCGCTCTATCTGGCCGAACGGCTGCTGCTGCTGATCACCATTCCGCTGTTTCAGGCGGCTCGACATCTCGGCTGGGCGCGATGGCCGGTCGAGATCGCGCACGTGGCGTCCCGCGACACCCGAGGACGGCGGTTCCGGGGTCGCTTCGACCGGGAGCGCTTCGTCCTGCGCACCCACGCCGACGTGGAGCTGTTCTTCCAGACCGTCGTTCCCGGCCTCGCCGAGGGATACGGGCTGCCCGCCGGGGCGGTCCGTGCGCGCCTGTCGGAGCGGTTCGCGTCGCGCTGAGCCCCACCGATCTCGCCCAGGCGCCGCCACGGCCACGCTGATGACTCGTCGTCGGCGTCCCGGCCCACGCCTCCCCCACATTGAGGTCGTTTGTCACCTGGCCGGGTGGTCTCGGGCGCTTCGGTTCTTCGTCTCCGCCCCTGCCGTTCTATATCTGGACTCGATTTCGGGATTACCAGGCGAGGCACGGACCGGGGGTGGACGGCGGATGCCGAAGCGAACTCTGATCATCATCGCGGCGGCGGTGATCGGCCTCGCCTATCTGGTCGACCGCCAGGAGCCGTCCGAGGCGGACGACGCGCCGAGAGCGCCCCTGTTCGGCACCCCGTGCGACTTCGAGGTGATCGATGCCGCGGTCCCGGTGCACGCGGGCCCCGCCGCGAATCACCCCGTGATCGGCGAACTCACGTCGGGGATGGTGATCGGCGCCCACCAGGTCGAGCAGGAGGGCTACCGGCAGCTGGGCAGGGACCGCTGGGTGCCCGCGGGCGCGCTTCGGCACATCTCTGGTGAACTCTGCCGCTGAGCCGTCCGCCGCCGAGGATCATCGGCACCGACCACGCGGATCGCCTGCCTTGTCGGGGGAGCGGCCGTGCGGATCAGCGGAACCAGCGGGAGTACCGGACGGTGACCGGGCCGTACTTGTTGGCGCCGGTGATCGCGACGTGCAGCGTCCGACCGGTGCGGACGGACGGGACCTTCAGCGACTGCCAGCCCCACCGGGAATGGAAGCCGTCCAGGTCGGCGGTCGCCTCCGCCGGAAGGATCACCTCGACACCGCCGTACTTGACGTCCAGCACCAGCTCGACCTCCGGGGTCGGGATGGTCGCCGCCGTCAGGTCGAGCTTGACCGAGCCGTACTTCGACTCGACGATCAGCCGCGCGGGCACCAGCCAGCTCCCGGTCCGTTCCAGCCCCATCGCGCTCGCCTGAAGACGGACCTCGGCGGGGCCCGTGACGTTCGGAGCGAGCGAGGCGGGCTGCGGGCGGGCGGGCAGTGCCTGACCCGCGACGGCGGGCGACCCGGCCGTGGGAGGCAGATCGGCGACGAGCGGCGTCAGCTCGTCGATCGTCTTGGCGGCGTAGGCGCGGGCAAGCCGCTCGTCGAGCTCGCCGACGTCGAGCCTGCCCTCCGCGAAGGCCTGTTGAAGGCGAACGGCGAAGGTCTCCCGCTCCGCGTTGGACGCGCGGATCGAGATGGGCTGACCCGCGTTCCCCGTTGCACTGCCTTCGGCGTTCGCATCCATGAGGGCAAGGGTAACGCCGGACCGCCCGTTCGAGTGAGCGAACCGACGCCGTCTCGACCACCGATGCCGTCGGTGACTTCGAGGCCGGACCTCGAGCCCGACTCCGACGGCGAGTGCTGTGAGAGCGACGACACAGCGCGGCCCGAGGGGGACCCCTGACCGGCGCGGTTAGGCTCGGGCCGTGCTCACCGTCTCCACCGTGAACGTCAACGGCCTGCGGGCCGCAGCGAAGAAGGGCTACGTCGAGTGGCTCGCCGCGACCTCGGCGGACGTGGTCTGTCTCCAGGAGGTCCGGGCAGAACCGGCGCAGCTGCCCGCCGCGCTGCGCGAGCCCGCGGGCTGGCACATCGTGTCGGCACCCAGCTCGCTCAAGGGCCGGGCAGGCGTCGCACTGCTGACCCGGGTGGAGCCGACGGCGGTGCGGGTGGGCTTCGGCGTCGAGGAGTTCGAGCAGTCCGGCCGGTACGTCGAGGTGGAACTGCCCGGGCTGGTCGTCGGCAGCCTCTACCTGCCCAGCGGGGACGTCGGCACCGAGCGGCAGGCGGAGAAGGAGCGCTTCATGGCGGCGTTCCTGCCTTATCTCGTCGAACTGCGGGCCAAGGCCGCCGCCGACGACCGTGAGGTGCTGATCTGCGGCGACTGGAACATCGCCCATCAGCGGATAGACCTGAAGAACTGGCGGGGCAACCAGAAGGAGGCGGGCTTCCTGCCGGAGGAGCGGGCCTGGCTCAGCCGGGTGTACGACGAGGCCGGTTACGTCGATGTGATGCGTGCCCTGCATCCGGAGGGCCCCGGGCCGTACTCCTGGTGGTCTTATCGGGGTCGGGCGTTCGACAACGACAGCGGCTGGCGGATCGACCTGGCGTGCGCGACGCCCGAGCTGGCTGCGACCGCGGTGTCGGCGGTGGTGGAGCGGGCGGAGACTCATGAGCAGCGCTGGTCGGACCACGCCCCGGTCACGGTCGTGTTCGACCGGTAGCGCGCCGGACATCGAGCCGGGGACGGTCGACCATGCGGCCCGAGCAGGCCGCGCCGCCGTCTCCCGTACCGTCGGAGCGCGCGGTGGTCGAGTCCTGCCCGCGGTCGCCGCGACGGGAGGCGCTGCGCGGCGGTTCGATCGGCCGCTATTCGACTGGTTTCGTTCTCGGCATCGGCTGCACGCTCATCCGTCGAAGACCGGATCGGAACACCGCCACCTCGTCCGGCGCTATCCGGTGCGCCACCATGCTCCACGGGACCTTGCCGCCGGTCGGCGAGAGTCGCATCCAGGCGAAATACTCGGTCGCCCCGACCGAATCGACCTCTGGATCGGCCGGCACAACCTCGTCGGGTTGTTCGTCGGCATCGCGATCGGGCGGCGAGGCCACCGTGTGAACGGGCCGCACGGACCGTTTTCCGATCAGTTCCGCCACGTCGACATCGACGCCTTCGGCGAGGAGTACCGTCTCTTCTCCGGTGCCGCCTCCGGTGGGAACGGCGATGTACACGTCGACCGGTGCGGGCATCGCGAACCTCTCTGCCTGACGACGCCGACGGCGCGGCGCACGCGGATCATGGCGGATCGTGTCGAGGTCCTCGGCGCCGGGGTGGTCGGTGTTGTCGAGGGTGAGCGCCGACCCGCCTCGGCTCGGTGCGGAGATCACCATGACGAGGATGTGCTCGGTATCTTGCCCACCATTCTCGAATCACGTGAATAGAGGACTTCGGGTTCGATGCGATCCGCCGAATGGTCTCAGGTCGCGGCAGGACGATGAAATCGTCGGCTACCGGAGGCGGCGTCGCGGTGGCGGTGGTGTCGGAGATAACCCGCTTGACCGGATTCGGCCTGCCCGGAATGATCTGGCGAGGTCGACATCCTCCGGCCGGCTGCCGCAGGCGGGAAATTCCGCCTGTACCGCCGCCGGAATTGTCAGTCCGGTCCGGTACAACTGTCTTCGCCGGTCGGCCGACAGGTGTACGACGCAATAGTTCGCCTTTTCCGTTCTCCCATCCGTCTCGTGGATCGATGGCGGGTCGCCGTGCGTTCTCGCCTGCGGCCTGTGTCGAGGCGCGGGCACCTCAAGGAGTGAATCAGTGAAGAACATCGCGCGACGCGCGGTTCGCGCCCTAGTCCTGGCGGCGACGGCGGTCATGCTCATGAGCACGGTTCCCGCCTCGGCGCAGGACGAGCCTGCGTTCGGCGACAAGGGTGCGGTCACGTTGAACGACGTCACCGCCGACGAGGTGGTCACCGCCGACGAGGTCGCCACGATGAGCGGCCCGTCGCCGCAGTACACCGTGCTGGTCCCGAAGCACACCGACCCCTGGTGGACGGGGAACTACGACGTCTCACGCTGCGCCGACCTGGCCAACGGCTCCACGGCCAACAACGCGCCGGTGATCCTGTGGAACTGCGCCGGGACGAACAACCAGCAGTGGTCCGAGATCGCCGTCGTCGACCCGGGCTATGTCGGCGCGTCCTACATGTTCGTGAACCGCCGGACCGGCAAGTGCATGGACCTCGCGGGCAGCTCCACGGCCAACGGGGCCCGTGTCATCCAGTACAACTGCCACAACGGCTGGAACCAGCAGTGGGAGGCGATCGAGGTCGGCGACTACCTGTACCAGTTCCGCAACCGGCGCACCGGCAAGTGCCTCGACGTCGCCAACGGCTCGACGGCCAACGGCTCGGCGCTGGTCCAGTGGACCTGCCACGGCGGGGCCAACCAGCAGTGGACCAGCTACATCGCCTGATGACGCGGCTCCGGCCGTGACGGCCGCGTCGGCGCGGGCCGCCGAGCGGCGTCCGGCCGGCTGATCGACGACGTGGCCTGCCCGCATCATGCGGGCAGGCCACGTGCGTCTCGCGGGTGGTCCCGTCGAACGTGGACGTCGCGGCGCTCCGCGTGACGGCCGGCGATCCCGAACGGGTCAGGCCGACGCCGTCGGGTGGTCTCGGGGCGGCCGGTGAGGTGGCCGCCGCTTCCGCAGGCCGGTCGGGCGGCCGGGCCCGCCGCGTCGGGTATGCCCGGGCGTCTGGAGACGGGCCGGCCGGGGACGAGCCTGCCGAGCCCGGTCGGCCGGAAGTCGGCGCGCCGCGCGCCGCCCGGCACGGCGCCGCACCGTCGGTCTGCCCCGCCCGGGCACCGAGGGCAAGGCGTCGCGGCGGGCGGACCCGCCGTCGGGTCGAACCGCCTCGCGGCGCATCCCGATGTGCCGATCACTGCCCGGGAACACCGCAAACGGTCACTATCCGCGAGCGATTCGCGGCCGATCTTCACCCACGGTGTGATTGAGCCGTGATGGGATACGTGATCGCGGCGCTGGGGTGTCGATGTTCCCGGGGTGCCTGCGTAGGCGGTGATGATGCCCACTAACCTATGCCCGTGCCGTCGCGGGTTCCCCGGTTCGGCTCCGAGGATGAAGCACGGAGGGTAGGTTTTTCCTACTCCGTTTCGACGTGATCATCCATTCGAGTGGCTTCGAGTGTGTCGGCGTAGGCCAACAGGGGCGTACCCGAGCGGCAACGGTTCAGGAGGCATCTTCGTGAGCACGGCGCGTGCGGTCTCGCGGACGGCGACGACACTGATCGCGACCCTCGGCCTCACGCTCTGCGCGGTCGGCGCGGCGAGCGCCGCCCCCGCCGCCGAAGACGCCGCCGCGGTGCCGGTGCAGGAGGCGTCCCTGAACCTCGGCATGGCCTACGGCGGGCCGGTCGGTCTCGTCACGGTCGCGTTGGGCCTCGGCGGCCTGATCGTCGGTGTGCTGCGCCGCAGGAGGGTCAGCCGCAAGCAGAGCTGACGTCCCGCCCGCCGGTCGGCCGGGTCGGCCCGGATTCTCGACCGCCCCTGCGGGCCCCGGGGTCTCTCGGGGCGCCCGGCGGCAGGCCGGGGCGGCAACCCGCCACACGTCCGGCAGGCACGACCCGCCGCGGTCAGACTGATCGGATGAACACCGCTGCGTCTCCGAGCCCGTCGGCGTCGGCATCCGAAGCCGAGCAGGACGATTCACGGCTTGCCCGACTACGGCGGCGACACCCGTGGGTCGATCACCTGCTGTGCGCGGTCGGCCGCTACCAGGACCGTCATGGAGACCACTACGCGGCGGCGATCACCTACTTCAGCGTCCTGGCACTGGTGCCGATCCTGATGGTCGCCTTCGCCGCGGCAGGCTTCGTGCTGTTCAACGACGCCGAGCTGCTGGGCAGGCTGGAGGACTCGATCGCCGGGGCGCTCCCCGGCGGTCTCGGCGAACTCGTCGGGACCACCATCGACCGCGCCGTCGAACAGCGTCAGGTCGTCGGCGCCCTCGGTCTCCTGACAGCGCTGTACTCGGGCCTGGGCTGGATGGCGAACCTGCGGGCCGCCATCACGGCACAGTGGAACGACACCAGGCAGGCGCCCGCACTGCACCGCAGACTGCTCGGCGACCTGGTCTCGCTGGCGGGCCTCGGCCTGGCGCTGCTGCTCTCCTTCGGACTCACCGCGCTCGGCGGCGGATTCGCCCACGGCGTCCTCGATCTGCTGGGCGTCGAACGGAGTCCGCTCGCCACCGTGCTGCTCATCGTGGTCGGCTCCGTGCTGGCGTTGACCGCGAACGGACTGGTCTTCCTGTGGGTGCTCGTCCGTCTGCCGCGCCGGACCGTGTCGGTGCGGGGCGCCTGGAAGGCGGCGCTGCTCGCCGCGATCGGCTTCGAACTCCTGAAGCGGGTCGGCGCCTTCTATCTGACGCTGATCGGCGACTCGCCCGCGGGCGTCGCCTTCGGATCGGTGATCGGCCTGCTGGTGTTCGTCAACCTGGTGTCCCGATTCCTGCTCCTGGTCACGGCCTGGACGGCGACGGCGCCGGAGAACCGGGACCGACGGCCGACGAGTCCGCCCGCGCCCGCGGTGATCAGCCCCGCCGTGACCGTGCACGCCGGGCCGGGTCCGCGTTCGGCGGCGATGCTCGTCGGGGCGGGCGCGGTGACGGCGATGGTGACCACGCGGCTGCTGCGCGGTCGCTGCGCCCCGACCCGGAGCAGACCTCGACGTTGACCCGTCCGCCGGAGGGGGCCCGGCCGTGTCATCCGTCGGTACGGCGAACGGCCCCCGCGAACCGTTCATCGGTTCCGCAGGGGCCGTCCGAGAGCGACCGAGACCGCTGCCCTCAGGCGCGGCCGTCCTTCGGCCACAGCCAGTCCTCGGTGGCGCGTTGCGCCTCCTCCTGCTCCTTGGCCGCTCGGCGTGCGGCCGCGACCTTGCGGGCCCGCCGGTCCCGCAGCGTCAGGAAGGCGAAGAAGAGGATCGCCGCGCCCGCGAGCCCGGTGAGGGGCAGCCCGATGGTGCCGAACATGGAGGCGTCGGGGGCGGCCTGTGCCGCGGCCTCCTCCGTGCCCGTCTCGCCGTCGTCGCCCGCGCCCGGCGTGGCGCCGCCGGGCTCCTCGTCGCCTGCCTGCTCGGAACCCGCGGCGTCGTCGGTCTCCTCGGGGCCGTCGGCGATGACGAGACTGCCGACCGGGTCCGTCTCGCCCGCGAAGGAGAAGCCGTAGTCCAGCAGCGTCGCGGCCTGCTGTGCGATGCCGGTCTCCCCGGTGGCACGCAGCAGCGAGACGACCAGCCTGCGGCCGTCCCGCTCGGCGGCGCCCACGAAGGTGAAGAGGGACTCCTCCGTGCTGCCGCCCAGGCCGCCGAGCGTGCCGTCGTAGGCGCCCAGCAGCTCGCTGGCGTTGATCACCACGCCGCCGGGGACGCCAGGGAGGTCGAGCTGTGCGTTGCGTGCCGCCTCGGCGAACTCCGGTTCCTGAAGCGCGGTGCGGAAGAACAGCGCCGCGTCGAAGGCGGAGATGCTGGCGTCGGGGTGGTGCAGGCCGGACTCGGTGCCCGCGCGGGTGTCGAGGGCGCCGACCTCCTGGGCCACGCCGTTCATCGCACCGAGCGCCTCTCCGCCGCCGCCCAGCTGACGGGACAGGGCGTGCGCCGCGTCGTTGCCGGAGCCCATCACGAGGGCCTGCACCAGCTGTCGGACGGTGTACTCCGTGCCGGGGGCGAGGTTGACCTTGACGCCGACCTGGTCGATGTCCTCCTGGGTGGCCACGACCATGTCGTCGAGGTTCAGCTCTCGAAGCGCCGTCAGCGCGGTGAGGACCTTGATCGTCGTCGCGGGGTAGTGCCTGGCGTGCGGGTCGCGGGCCGCGAGCACCGCGCCGGTGTCCAGGTCGGCGATCACCCACGCTTCGGCGGTCACACCGGGGGGAGGCGCCTCGACGTTCTCGGGCAGCACGTCGCCGCACTCGCCGAGACGAGTTCCGCCGGGCGGGGACTCCGGCACCGGCAGCGGCGCGGCGGTCTCACCGCCCGATGGCGGTGGTGCCTCGCGATAGGGGCAGTCCTGCCCCTGCGCGGGTAGTGGATGCCATTGCCCAGGAACGGCGGCGTGACCGACGCCCACCCCTGAAAGGATGACACCCAGAGCGGTGGTGAGAGCGACCGTGAATCGACGGACCGACACAGACACGAGCCTCAGGCTAGCCACCCCGCCGCGAGCGTCCTCATCCGACACCACCGGGAACCTCCGAGATCCTCATGTCGACACAGAACGAATGCCCGGCCGGTCTCTCGCGAGCCGGGCGTGGATCGATCACTCCGGGCAGCCGCGGCCTCGGTCGCGTGCGTCCGCGGACGAGCGGGCACGCTCGACGGCCGACGCTGGATGGCGAACCGACCGGGGCTTCCCGCGCGGCCGCCGTGCCACACCGCGTCATCGACCACACAGGTGATCTACGGATACGTGATCGGACAGGGGGCGAGCGGTGTCACGGTTCGCCGTGACGCCGCGCCGGCTCCGTCGCCGACACGGCCATCGTGGCCCGAGCCGACGGGGTCCGCGCGATCGACGTCCGCACCGCATGCCTTCGGGCGACACCGACACCGCCGCCGTGTCGCGGACCGTATGCGGCGTGTCGCGTCGAACGGCTCATGGCCGACCGGTCCGGCCGGACCGCGCTCGATCAGGCCGCGCTAGTCGAGCGCACTCGGCCGGCCGTGCTCGGCCCGCCCCACTCGGGCTGGAGTCGGGGCGGACCGTCGAGCGACGGATCAGACCCGGCGGAACAGCAGCGCCCGCTTGACCTCTTGGATCGCCTTGGTCACCTGGATGCCGCGAGGGCAGGCGTCGGTGCAGTTGAACGTCGTGCGACACCGCCAGACGCCCTCGGCGTCGTTCAGGATGTCCAACCGGTCCTCGGCGGCCTCGTCCCGGCTGTCGAAGATGAAGCGGTGGGCGTTGACGATGGCCGCGGGGCCGAAGTAGGCGTCGTCCGTCCAGTACACCGGGCACGACGAGGTGCAGGCGGCGCACAGGATGCACTTGGTCGTGTCGTCGAACCGCGCGCGGTCGGCGACGGACTGCACTCGCTCCCTGGTCGGCTCGTTGCCGCTGGTGATCAGGTACGGCTTGATCGCCCGGAACGCCTCGAAGAACGGCTCCATGTCGACGATCAGGTCCTTCTCGACCTTCAGGCCCTTGATGGCCTCCACGGTGATCGTGGTCTTGCCCTTGGACGAGGCCAAGTCCTTGACCAGCACCTTGCAGGCGAGCCGGTTGACACCGTTGATCCGCATGGCGTCGGACCCGCAGATGCCGTGGGCGCAGGAACGTCGGAAGGCCAGCGTGCCGTCCTGGTACCACTTCACGTGGTGAAGCAGGTTCAACACCCGGTCGGTGGGCAGCGCCGGGACGTCGAAGGACTCCCAGCGCGGCTCGTCGTCCAGCTCCGGGTTGAAGCGCATGATCTTGACCGTGACGATGGTCGAGCCCTCCGGAGCAGGCGGCGGGGCGCCCGGATCCCGCTGCTCCGGCTCGGTGGCTTCCGGGGTGCTCGTGGTGGGGGCAGACATCAGTACTTGCGCTCCATCGGCTGGTAGCGGGTGAGGACGACCGGCTTGTAGTCGAGCCGGATCTCGGCGGTCAGCCCGTCGAGTACGGCGGTCTCGGCACCCTGATCCGTCGGCTGCCGGTAGGCCATCGTGTGCCGGAGGAAGTTGACGTCGTCGCGACTGGTGTAGTCCTCGCGAGCGTGCCCGCCCCTGGACTCCTTGCGGTTGATCGCGCCCACCACCAGCACCTCGGCCAGCTCCAGCAGGAAGCCCAGCTCGATGGCCTCCAGCAGGTCGGTGTTGAACCGCAGCCCGGCGTCCTGGATGGACACCCTGGCGTAGCGCTCCTTGAGCGCCTGGACGTCGTGCAACGCCTGCTTCAGCGTCTCCTCGGTCCGATACACCGAGGCGTTGGCGTCCATCGTCGCCTGCAGCTCGGTGCGGATGTTGGCGACCCGCTCCCGCCCGTCGGCGGCGTGCAGGCGTTCCACCATCGCCGCCACGGGCGCGGCGGGGTTCTCCGGCATCTCGACGAACTCGCGGCCCGCGACGTACTCGGCGGCGGCGATGCCCGCCCGACGGCCGAAGACGTTGATGTCGAGCAGGGAGTTGGTGCCGAGCCGGTTCGCGCCGTGGACCGAGACGCAGGCGCACTCGCCCGCGGCGTAGAGGCCGGGAACGACGTTCTCGGAGTCCCGCAGCACCTCGCCGGTGATGTTGGTCGGGATGCCGCCCATCGCGTAGTGCGCCGTCGGGTACACCGGCACCGGCTCGTCGACCGGGTCGATGCCCAGGTAGGTGCGCGCGAACTCGGTGATGTCCGGAAGCTTCGCCTCCAGGACGTCGGCGCCGAGGTGGGTGAGGTCGAGCAGCACGTAGTCCTTGTGGGGGCCCGCGCCGCGTCCCTCCCGGACCTCGGTCGACATCGCCCGAGACACCACGTCCCTGGCTGCGAGGTCCTTCATGGTGGGCGCGTAGCGCTCCATGAACCGCTCGCCGGAGTCGTTGCGCAGGATGCCGCCCTCGGCCCTGGCGCCCTCGGTGAGCAGGATGCCCAGTCCGGCGAGGCCGGTCGGGTGGAACTGGTAGAACTCCATGTCCTCCAGCGGCAGGCCCTTGCGGAAGACGATCGCCATGCCGTCGCCGGTGAGGGTGTGCGCGTTGGAGGTGGTCTTGAAGACCTTGCCGAAGCCGCCGGTGGCGAACACCACGGCCTTGGCCTGGAAGACGTGCAGTTCGCCGGTGGACAGCTCGTAGGCGATCGCCCCGGTGCAGACCGGGCCGTCCTCGGTCTCGGTCATGACGACGTCGAGGACGTAGAACTCGTTGTAGAACTCCACGCCGTGCTTGATGCAGTTCTGGTACAGCGTCTGAAGGATCATGTGACCGGTGCGGTCGGCGGCGTAGCAGGCGCGGCGGACCGCGGCCTCACCGTGGTTGCGGGTGTGCCCGCCGAACCGGCGCTGGTCGATCTTGCCGTCGGGCGTCCGGTTGAACGGCAGCCCCATCTTCTCCAGGTCGAGGACCGCGTCCACGGCCTCCTTGGCCATCACCTCGGCCGCGTCCTGGTCGACGAGGTAGTCGCCGCCCTTGATGGTGTCGTAGGTGTGCCACTCCCAGTTGTCCTCTTCGACGTTGGCCAGGGCGGCACACATGCCGCCCTGGGCCGCGCCGGTGTGGGACCGGGTCGGGTAGAGCTTGGTGAGCACCGCGGTACGGGTCCGCTGGCCAGACTCGATGGCAGCCCGCATCCCGGCGCCGCCTGCGCCGACGATGACCACGTCGTACTTGTGGAACTGCATGAGCGCTTCTCCATCATGTCGGGACCGACCCGGTGCGCCGGACCCTGTCGTTCGTCGAACCCCCGACTCGGGCTGTCACCGCCCTGGTGAGAACGCGGGTCTTGCGGTCAGGCCCGGGGCCGGACCTTCGGTGGGAGCAGGTCTCGGGTGGTGTCAGTTGCCGATGTTCGGGTCGAAGGTGAACAGCACGAACGTGCCGAGGCCGATGATCAGCACCATCGAGGCGGTCAGCAGCATCTTCAGCCAGAAGCGCGTCGCGTCCTTGCGTGCGTAGTCGTCGATCACGGTCCGCAGGCCGTTGGCGCCGTGGAGACCGGCCAGCCAGAGCATCGTCAGGTCCCAGAACTGCCAGAACGGCGAGGCCCATCGACCCGCGACGAATGCGAAGTTGATCCGCTGAACACCGTCGTCGAGGAACAGCATGATGGTGAGGTGGCCGAGCACGAGCACGATCAGCAGCAGGCCGGACAGCCGCATGAACAGCCAGCTGTAGAGCTCGAAGTTGCTGCGTCGCGCGGCGGGCCTGCGTGGCGAACGCGGCGAGGCGATCGTGGTCGGGGTTCCGGTCGCGGTCATGTCAGCTTCCCCCGAAGAGTTCTGCGATGCCCTTGCTGAGCAGGTAGTAGGAACCGGGGATCATGACGAGAAGCCAGATGCCGACGATGGTCCACAGCATGGGGCGCTGGTACTTGATCCCCTTGGCCCAGAAGTCGACGAGCATCACCCGGACGCCGTTGAGTGCGTGGTACAGGACCGCGCCGACCAGACCGAGTTCGAACAGGATCATGATCGGGCTCTTGTACGTCGCGATGACCTCGTCATACGCGTGCGGCGAGACTCGCACCAGAGCGGTGTCGAGCACGTGCACGAACAGGAAGAAGAAGACGAGCACGCCGGTGATGCGGTGGGCGACCCACGACCACATCCCGGGGTCGCCCCGATACAAGGTGCCCCCGAGTCGGGCCTTGCCGGCCCGGTCCGCGGCTCCCGCCTCAGCGGCGGTGGTGCTGGCCATGACGGACGGCCTCCAACATCTCTGGTGGACTCGGCTGGTCGCCGCTCGAACTCTGGCGGTGGTGACCACCGCCGAACCGACGCGCTGACGAAGCCTTGACATTTCGGATGCTAGACCGCCGGGAATGTCCGAGCACAGCCGGCGGTACCTGCTGTGATCGACCGAACAGGAACACCGAGCCCGCTCGGCGTGTCCGCCGCCCCGGCGAGTCGACGTCGTGGCGGTGCCCGGGAGCTACCACGGACCGTCGACGTCCGCCCGGCGTCGTCGTGAACTCGGCTCAACGATTCGGTTACGCGCGACACGACCGCTACCAACCCTGTCCGACCAGCGGGTACGGTTCGGCGTCTCACATCGTGGCGTCCATATCGTGGACAGCCCTTGACGTGCTTCGGGGAAGGAGCTCGACCATGCGCCGACCGCGTGGTGCCGCAATCGCGGCCATCGCCCTCACAGGCGCGCTGGCGCTCGCAGGTTGTGCGAGGGACAGCAGCTCAGGAGGCGGGGACGGCGGCGGCGACTCCGCCGCAGGTGCAGGCGGCTGTGAGCTGGCCGAGGCCCCGGTGGCCGACGCCGCCGTGGAGCCGAGCGAGGTCCCGATCGAGGACGTCGACGCCAGCGACCTGCGGGTCGGCCTCGCCTACGACATCGGCGGCCGAGGCGACGCCTCGTTCAACGACGCCGCGGCGGCGGGCCTGGACCGCGCCGTCGAGGAGCTGGGCGTCTCGCCGGACAACATCCGTGAGCTGACCGCGGGCGCGAACGAGTCCGAGGACGCCAAGCAGACCCGGCTGCGGCAGCTGGCCGAGGACGGGTTCGACCCGATCATCGGCGTCGGCTTCGCCTACGCGGAGTCCTTCAACGTCGTCGCCGCCGAGTTCCCGGACGTCGAGTTCGCGCTGGTCGACGCGCCTGCCGACCCGGAGAACGTCACGGCGCTGCTCTTCGCGGAGCACGAGGGCTCGTTCCTGGCGGGCGTCGCGGCCGCCTACGAGTCGGAGAACTGCCACGTCGGCTTCGTCGGCGGCGTGGAGAACCCGCTGATCCAGAAGTTCGAGGCGGGCTTCCTCGCGGGCGCCCAGGCGGCCGCGCCGGACATCACCATCGAGAACACCTACCTGACCTCCGGCAGCGACATCACCGGATTCCAGGACGCGGCGCGGGGCAACGAGGCCGCGCTGGGTCAGATCGAGGCCGGTGCCGACGTGATCTACCACGCCTCCGGCGCCTCCGGCCAGGGTGTCTTCGAGGCGGCCTTCTCGCAGGACGTCAAGGCGATCGGCGTCGACTCCGACCAGTACAACCAGGAGATCGTCGGCGAGGCCCACGAGGTCATCGTCACCTCGATGCTCAAGCGCGTCGACGTCGCGGTCTTCGACTTCCTGGCGGCCGTCGCGCAGGACGACCTCTCGGTCATGCCCGCCAACTTCGACCTCAGCGTCGACGGCGTGGGCTACTCCACCTCGGGCGATCTGCTCGACGCCGAGACCATCGAGGCCCTGGAGGGCTACCGGAGCGAGATCATCTCCGGTGCGATCGAGGTACCGGACACGCCCACGGGCAACTGAGTCGGGCGGACTCTCTCGGCGGGCGGCACGTACTCGGTGCCGCCCGCCGACCCGTAGGCCGGCCCGAGGATCGGCGGCGGCATCGCCCGCCGGATCCGGCCGGCGGCCGGCTCGGCAGGCAGTACCGGGGCCGAGTCCCTAGGCGTCCACCGGTGCCGGGCCCCCGCAGAGATCAACTCGCGAACACCATCGAGTGCTGTCGGACGCCGCCGAGCCGACTTGCGGCCAGGCAGGCAGCCGGCCTCGATCGTGGAGGAACTACCGTGGCCCGCCGTGCGGCCCACGGCGCGCACCACCCGGCGGCGCCGGGGCCCGAGAGGGCACCCCAGGATTCATTCGCACCATCTCGGCAGGTCGACGTGACAACCACTGAGAGAAGAGATCGATGACGAGTTCCGGGCAGGCGCCCGAGGCCGCCGACGGGCGGGCGCCCAGCGCCGTGGTGCTCTCCGGGATCACCAAGAGGTTCCCCGGGGTGGTGGCCAACTCGGATGTCGAGCTGGTCGTCGAGCAGGGCGAGGTGCACGCGCTCTGCGGTGAGAACGGCGCGGGCAAGTCCACGCTGATGAAGATCCTCTACGGCATGCAGCAGCCGGACGAGGGCACCATCGAGATCAACGGCGAGCAGGTCAGGTTCAAGTCGCCCTCCGACGCGATCGCGGCGGGCATCGGCATGGTCCACCAGCACTTCATGCTCGCCGACAACCTGACCGTGCTGGAGAACGTGGTCCTCGGCGCGGAGGGACTGCACGGCATCGGCCGGAAGGCCAGGGCGCGGATCAACGAGCTGGCGGGCCAGACCGGTCTGCACGTCGACCTGTCGCTGCCGGTCGAGCTGCTGGGCGTCGCCGATCGGCAGCGGGTGGAGATCCTCAAGGTCCTCTATCGAGGTGCGCGGATCGTCATCCTGGACGAGCCGACGGCGGTCCTCGTGCCGCAGGAGGTCGACGAGCTCTTCGCGACGCTGCGCGGGATGCAGCGCCAAGGCTTCACGTTCCTCTTCATCTCCCACAAGCTCGACGAGGTCAGGGCCATCGCCGACACCGTCACGGTGATCCGGCGCGGCACCACCGTCGGGCGGGCCGACCCGAAGACCATCAGCTCGCGGCAGCTCGCCGAGCTGATGGTCGGCAGTCAGCTGCCCAGCCCCGAGAGCCGCGAGTCCACCGTCACGGACCGCGAGGTGCTCCGCGTCGTCGGCCTGAACCTGCGCGACGAGCGCAGCGATCGAATGCTGCTCGCCGACCTCGACCTGACGGTGCGTGCGGGCGAGGTCCTCGGCATCGCGGGCGTCGAGGGCAACGGACAGGTCGAGCTGGTCGAGACGCTGATGGGCGTCCGCAAGGCGACGTCGGGGCAGGTCCTGCTCGGCGAGCGCGACCTCACTGGCGAGGACACCCTGACCCGGCGTGCGGCGGGCATCGGCTACGTCCCGGAGGACCGCACCCGGCATGGCCTGCTGCTCGGTGAGCCGCTGTGGGCCAACCGCATCCTCGGGCATCAGACCCGGCGGCCGGTCACGCGCGGCCCGTGGCTGGACATCGACGGCGCCAGGAAGGACACGGAGCGCATCGTCGGCCAGTTCGACGTCCGCACGCCGAACATCGACGTCGCCGTGGCGGCGCTCTCCGGGGGCAATCAGCAGAAGCTCGTCGTCGGCCGCGAACTGTCCGGCGACCCGGTGCTGCTGATCGCCTCGCACCCGACCCGGGGCGTCGACGTCGGAGCGCAGGCCGGCATCTGGGAGCACATCAAGCAGGCCCGCGGCCAGGGGCTCGCGGTGCTGTTGATCTCGGCCGACCTGGATGAGCTGATCGGCCTGTCCGACACGATCAAGGTCATGCTGCGCGGCAGGCTTGTCGCCGACGCCGACCCGAGGGACGTCACGCCGGAGGACCTGGGCGCCGCGATGACCGGGGCGGGCACCGAGAGCGGGCAGGACGACGGCCGGACGGCGGCCGAGGACGACGAGGACAGGGAACGGTGATGGGCTCGTTTCGTGCCAGGCTGCTGCCGCCCGCACTGGCCATCGGCTTCGCCGTGGTGCTGTGCGGCCTGACGCTGCTGATCTCGGGCAGCAATCCGTTCCAGGCGCTGGGCGTCATGATCGGCCAGGTCGGCCAGGGGTCGACGGCGGTGGACATCGTCAACACGGCGGCGTCCTACTACTTCGTCGCGCTGGCCGCCGCCATCGGCTTCCAGATGAACCTGCTCAACATCGGCATCGAGGGCCAGTACCGCCTCGCCGCCTGTGTCGCCGCCATCGTCGGCGGCTCCATCGTCCTGCCGCCCGGCCTGCACTCGATCGTCGTCATCGTGGTCGCCGCGCTGGTCGGCGCCGCGTGGGTGGGAATCGCGGCCGTCCTCAAGGTCTACCGGGGCGTGTCCGAGGTCATCTCGACGATCATGCTCAACGCGATCTCGCTGGGCGTCATCGCCTACCTCATCCGCAGCGACATGTTCGGCGAGCTGCGCGGCAACAACATCGGCACCGCGCACATCCCCGAATCCGGGCAGATCCCCGGCATCTCCTTCGGCAGCTCCGGCACCGTCTTCGGACTGGTCTTCCTGGCCGCCGCGCTCGGCGTCGGCTACTGGTTCCTGATGAACCGCACCCGGTTCGGCTTCGAGCTGCGGGCCTCCGGGATGTCGCCGACGGCCGCGACGGCAGGCGGCGTGAACGCCAAGAAGATGATCCTGATGGCGATGCTCATCTCGGGCGCCGTCGCGGGGCTGGCCGGCCTGCCCGAACTGCTCGGCCGGGACCACACCTTCACCCTGAACTTCCCGGCGGGCTACGGCTTCACCGGCCTGGCCGTCGCGCTCCTCGGCCGCAATCATCCCGTCGGCATCGCCTTCGGCGCACTGCTGTGGGCGTTCCTGGACAAGAGCGCCCTGGCCTTGGACAACGTCGGCGTCCCGCGCGAGATCGTCACGATCATGCAGGGCGCGATCGTCCTGTCCGTCGTGGTGGCCTACGAGCTGGTCCGACGGCGCGAGCTGCGCGCCCAGCAACGGCAGGTCGGCCGCCAGACCGGGCGGATCGACGACGCCGGTGAGTCGGCGGAGGCCGTGCCCGCCGCCGCGCAGGCAGCCGCGTCGCGGGAGACGTCGAAGGGCGTCACCGGCGGAGTCGGGCCCGCGTCGGCCGCCGGCGAACCCGGTGCGGCGACGGGAGACGATCCCCCGCGTCCCGACACGCCGGACGGGCCGCGTTCCGCGACTCACGATGACCCGTCGCGTCCCGCGACTCACGATGACCCGTCGCGTCCCGCGACCGACGGTGACCCGTCGCGTCCCTCGACCGATGACGGAGGTGCCTCATGACCACGAGCGTCTCACCACTGTCGGGCGACGCGAATCCCTCGGCAGGACCGCTGGGCAGGCCGGGGCCCACCCGAGGACGGCGGGTGCCCGCCTGGGCCTCGGCGGCGCTGTGGGTGGCGGCGATCATCGTCGTGCTCTCCACCACCTCGTATCTGACGGGGCTGACCCAGCTCACCGCGTCGGGGACCATCGAGTCCACCGTGCGGCTCGCGCTGCCGATCCTGCTCGCCGCCCTCGGCGGCCTCTGGGCCGAACGAGCTGGCGTGATCAACATCGGCCTTGAGGGCATGATGGTGCTGGGCACCTGGGGTGCGGCCTGGGCGGGCTTCCACTGGGGCCCGTGGGCGGGTCTGGTCGCCGCGGCGGTCTTCGGCGCCCTCGGCGGCGCGCTGCACGCCCTGGCCACCGTGACCTTCGGCGTCAACCACATCGTCTCCGGTGTGGCGATCAACCTGCTGGGCCTCGGCGTCACCAAGTACCTCTCGACGCTCATCTTCGCCCCCATCTCGAACAATCCGAGGGCCTCGCCGCCGGTCGACAAGTTCGAGACCTATTCGGCGCAGCCGCTGTCGGACTGGCTCGGCGAGTTGGAGGCGATGGACCGCGTCTTCCTGTCCGACGTGGCAGGCATCCTGCGCGGCCTGGTCACCGGGGTGTCGCCGCTGGTCATGTTGGGCGTGCTGCTCGTTCCGGTGAGCTATCTGGTGCTGTGGCGCAGCCGGTTCGGGCTGCGGCTGCGGTCCTGTGGGGAGAACCCGGTCGCGGCCGAGTCCCTCGGAGTGAACGTCTACCTGTACAAGTACTCGGCCATGTTGATGTCCGGCGCGCTGGCGGGCATCGGCGGCGCCGCCCTGGTGCTCAACCCCGGCCAGCCCGGCTACGCGGAGAACCAGGTCAACGGTCGCGGCTTCATCGGTCTGGCCGCCATGATCTTCGGCAACTGGCGGCCCACCGGCCTGCTCGGCGGCTCCGCGCTCTTCGGCTACGCCGACGGACTGCGACTGCGGCAGGGCGAGATCACCGTGCACGCGCTGCTCTACGGCGCGGCACTGCTGATCATCGGCATCGCCGTCGTGCAGCTGCTGCGACGTCGGTGGATCGTCGCGGCGGCCTCGATGATCGGGGCGGGCGTCCTCTACGCCCTGTACTGGTCGACCGAGGAGCTGCCCAGGGAACTGCTGGCCTACGCGCCGCATCTGGTGACGCTGTTGGTCCTCGCCTTCGCCGCGCAGAAACTCAGACCACCGGCGGCGAACGGGGTGACCTACCGAAGAGGCGAGGGCGACTGACCGGGTCCTGACCGATCCGGCGGCCCTTTCCGGACCACCGGCCGTTCGTCCAGCACCCCCGCCGTGACGGACCGACCGCGTCGACGTGATGAGGAGAGCAACGAGAGTGGACACGCGGATCGATCCCGCCGCGATCGACTGGGCGGCCCTGCGCGCTGCCGCCGTCACGGCCGCAGGCCTCGCCTACTGCCCGTACTCCGGACTACAGGTCGGGGTGGCCGCCTACTGCGACGACGGCCGGATGATCACCGGCTGCAACGTCGAGAACGCCTCCTACGGGTTGGGGCTCTGCGCCGAGTGCACCATGGTGGGTCAGCTGCGGCTCACCGGCGGCGGCCGGTTGACGGCGGTGGCCTGCCGCGGTGGAAGCGGCGAGCTGCTGATGCCGTGCGGCCGGTGCAGGCAGCTGTTGTACGAGTTCGGCGGCCCGGACTGCCTGGTGGACACCCCGAGCGGGCTGCTGCCGATGAGCCGCGTCCTGCCGGACGCATTCGGTCCGGCGGACCTGCCCGGCCGCTGACGACGACGCCCGCCGTCGTCGCTCGCGGCGCGGCGGACCTGCCCTGCCGCCGGAACGCGGACGGCGGCAGGGCGGCGGCGACCCGGCCCGAGCGCCGGCCGTCCTCTGGTGCACCCTCGGCACAGTCCGTCCGATCCGCCACCAGCCCCGCCTCGTCGCGGGAACCGAAGGGGACACACGATGACCGGCAGACATGACGCCGTCGACGTCATCCGCACCAAGCGGGACGGCGGCAGACTCTCCGACAGCCAGATCGACTGGGTGATCGACGCCTACACCAGGGGCGTCGTCGCGGACGAGCAGATGTCGGCCCTGGCGATGGCGATCCTGCTCAACGGGATGGACGGCGCGGAGACGGCCCGTTGGACACGGGCGATGGTGAACTCCGGTGAACGCCTCGACCTCACCGGAGTGGAGCGGCCCACCGTCGACAAGCACTCGACGGGAGGCGTCGGCGACAAGATCACGCTGCCGCTGGCGCCGCTGGTGGCGACGTGCGGCGCCGCCGTCCCGCAGCTCTCCGGCCGCGGTCTCGGGCACACCGGCGGCACGCTGGACAAGCTGGAGTCGATTCCCGGCTGGCGGGCGGCCTTGTCGCCGGCCGAGATCCGCGCCCAGCTCAACAGCGTCGGCGCGGTGATCTGCGCGCCCACGGACGGCCTCGCGCCCGCCGACCGGAAGCTCTACGCGCTGCGCGACGTCACCGGCACCGTGGAATCCGTGCCGCTGATCGCGGGCTCCATCATGGGCAAGAAGATCGCCGAGGGTGTCGACGCGCTCGTGCTCGACGTGAAGTCGGGCTCCGGGGCGTTCATGAAGACCGAGTCGGCCGCCCGCGAGCTGGCGAGGGCGCTGGTGGAGATCGGCGATCAGCACGGGCTGCGGACGACCGCGCTGCTCACGGACATGAGCACGCCGCTGGGCCGCACGGTCGGCAACGCCGTCGAGGTCGCCGAGTCCGTCGAGGTGCTGCGCGGCGGCGGCCCCGCCGACGTGGTGACGTTGACCGTGGAGCTGGCCAGGGAGATGCTGCGGCTGGTCGGCGTCGACGTCGAGGGCGCCGCCGACCCTGCCGAGGTGCTCGCGTCGGGGCGTGCCTACGAGACGTGGTGCCGGATGATCCGAAGCCAGGGCGGCGATCCCGACGCACCGCTGCCGACGGCGGCGCACCGGCAGGAGGTCGTGTCCGAGACGGCGGGGACCGTGCTGCGGATGGACGCCTATCAGGTCGGTGTCGCGGCCTGGCGGCTCGGCGCGGGTCGCGCCCGCAAGGAGGACGCGGTGTCGCCGGGCGCGGGCGTGCGCCTGCTCGCCGTCCCCGGTGAGACCGTCGCGGCGGGCCAGCCGCTGTTCGAGCTGTACACCGACGATCTCGATCTGCTGCCCGGGGCGCGTTCGGCCCTCGCCGTCGCCGTCGAGGTCGGGGAGCCGGTGGCGCCGACGACGACGCCCGCCCTGGTCACCGACGTGATCCGCGGGTCGACGGGCTGATCGGCGCGGTCCCGTGCCCGGTCGAGAGCAGCAGAGGCGGGAACAGTCGTCGAAGCGCAGGGCGTCGGCGTTGTCGACCGCGTTCGTCATCGGCGGTCGCCGACCTGCTCCCGGATCCGCGGCCTTCGGGACCGTGGTGGAGCGGCCGCCTAGCGCGGGACGGCTGGGCCTCGCCCCAGCCCATCCCGCGTAAGCCCGCCGACGCACACGACGAGGCGGGCCGAGGATCGCTCCTCGGCCCGCCTCGGGTGTCGTCCTGATCGGTCTCCTCGCCCGCTGCGCGGGACTCAGGCGCTCTCGATGGCGTTGTCCAGGTCGTCGTCCTTGTCGGCGTCCCTGTTCTTGCCCGGCTTGCCCCGGCCCGCCCTGCGCTGCTGACGCGGCAGGGGAGTGGGCGCGGGCGGCGCGCTGGGTGCCCCGCCGCCGAGGATCAGTTCCGCGAAGGTCGCCATCGCCTCGTCGAGCTGGCCCGCGTTGCGGCGCTCCGAGTCCTCGTTGGCGCTGCGCACCATGGTGTTCAGGGCCTCGGCGTTCGGCCGCTCGGCGAGGGTGCCGTCGATACGGTTGAGGTGCTCCTCCACCGCCTGGTTGACCTCGGCGATCCGGGTGACCACGTCCTGGTCGACCTCGCGCAGCCTGCTCTCGACGGCCTGGTCGAGCTCGCCGATCCGGTTGGTCAGGCCGGCGTCGACCTGGTCGACGCGGCCGGTGACGTCCCGGAGGCGGGCGGTGATCTGCTCCAGCCGCTCCGCGAGGGCGTCGAGCTTCTCGGTCGGATCGACCGCGGGCCTGCTCATCAGGTCGTCGAGCTTGGCGTGGACCGACGCCCTGGTGTCGTCGATGCGGCCCTGCACCGCGTCCCGGCTGCTCTCCACGCTGCTGCGCAGGCCCTCCGTGGCCTCGATCACCGAACGCGCGAGGGAGTCCTTGGTGCCGTCGAGGTGTTCGTGCACTCCCTCGTCCACCTCGTCGATGCGGGAGCGCAGCGACAGTTCGAGGACGTCCATCCGCTCGCGGACCGGGCCGTGCACCGAGGCGGGCAGCGCCTCGATTCGGCCGTCCTGGCGCTCCAGGTGTTGACCGAGCTCCTCAAGTCGCTTGTGGACGCCCGCCAGCCGGTCCTCCATGCCCTCCATCCGGCCCGAGACGCCGTCGATGCGTCCGTCGAGCTGGGTGTACGGCTTGGAGAGCTTGTCGACCAGTCCGTCGACGGCCTGGAGGAGGCCGGCGATCGCGGTGTCCTGGGACTCCAGTCTCGCGAGCGTCTCGTCGAGGCGCTCGGCCAGGACGCTGACCTCGGTGCGGTCGGGCAGCTCGGAGATGCGCTTGCGCACCGAGCCGAGCGACTCCAGCGGGGAGAGCCTCGCGTGAATCTCGTCCAACGCGTCGAAGACTTGCTGCTGTTCGCTGTCGCGGATCTCCGCGGCACGCGTGAGCATGCTGCGCATTCGATCGAACGACAACGCAGCGTGGTTGTTCTCGTTCACGGCGGGGGTGACCTTCGTCGAGGGGATGGGGCGACCATGCCGAGCCTAGCCAGTTCGGGCGAGGCGCGAAACCACCCCCCGCGTCAGCGTGATTACCAGGCGTGCGGTGGGTGGCGCGGCTCCAGACGGACCGGAGACGTCGGCGATCTTCGATTATCGAACGAGTGTAGGAATTGCTCCCCCGACTGATGTACCCACTCACCCCGGACCGTGATCACTCCGTCGGCAGCATGCTGACCGGTAGAGGGAGATCGTCCAGCCTGTGGAGTGAGATCCTCTCGACAGGCTTGATCATATCGCCGTCCATGGGCATCGGCGGCGTAGCCGACCACACTCGGCGTGGCGATAAGTTAGCCCCCATGTCGACCCCGGTGACCTTGGAAGCGATTCGGCGCGCGCCGAAGGTGTTGTTGCACGACCATCTCGACGGCGGGCTCCGGCCTCGCACCGTGATCGAGCTCGCCGAGGAGCTCGGCTACGCGGGCCTGCCGAGCACCGAGGAGGACGCCCTCGGGGTGTGGTTCCGCGAAGCGGCGGACTCGGGTTCGCTGGAGCGTTATCTGGAGACCTTCGCGCACACCGTCGGGGTCATGCAGACGAAGGAGGCGCTGGCCAGGGTGGCCGCCGAATGCGTGGTGGACCTCGCCGCGGACGGCATCGTCTACGCCGAGGTGCGGTACGCGCCGGAGCAGTTCCAGCAGCGTGGTCTGAGCCTCGACGACGTCGTCCACGCCGTCACGGAGGGATTCGAACGCGGGACGGCCGAGGCGGCGTCGGCGGGTCGTCGCATCCGCGTCGGCACGCTGTTGTGTGCGATGCGACAGAACGCCCGTTCCCTGGAGATCGCGGAGCTGGCCGTGCGGCATCGCGACGCGGGCGTCGTCGGCTTCGACATCGCGGGGCCGGAGGCAGGCTTCCCGCCCAGCCGCAACCTCGACGCCTTCGAGTACCTGCGGCAGAGCAACGCGCACTTCACGATTCACGCCGGCGAGGCCTTCGGGCTGCCCTCGATCTGGGAGGCGGTCCAGCACTGCGGTGCGGAGCGGCTCGGCCACGGCGTGCGGATCGCCGACGACATCACGGTGTCCGACGACGGGACCGCGACCCTGGGCAGGCTCGCCGCCTATGTCCGCGATCGTCGCATCCCGCTGGAGATGTGCCCCTCCTCCAATCTCCAGACCGGCGCCGCCGAGTCGATCGAGTCGCACCCCTTCGGTCTGCTGGCGGAGCTGAACTTCCGCGTCACGGTGAACACGGACAACCGGTTGATGAGCCACTGCTCGGTGTCGGGCGAGTTCGAGAAGCTGGCCGCGGCCTTCGACTACGGCTGGGACGACCTGCGGCGGTTCACGCTGAACGCGATGAAGTCCGCGTTCATCGGATACGACGAGCGGCTCGCGCTGATCGACGACCTGATCAAGCCGGGTTACGCCGCGCTGCTCGACTGACCCCCGCCGCGGACTCCGACCCGGTCCGTCACCCCTTCGGGGGTGATGTGCCGAAGAATGTACGGATTCGGGGCGCCCGCTGCTCTTCCTCGTGACGCGGCGAACCCGTCGCGTCACGGGAAGGAAGCGAAGGGACACCGAGATGAGTTCGCTGCATGCGTCCACGAGGGGGCGGCTCCGAGCGGCGGCCGTGGTCATCGCGCTGGCGGCGCTCGTCGCGCTCTGGCCGGGAGCGGGGCAGGCGGCCGCAGGCGCGACGGGGCCGCGGGAACGATCGATCGTGGTCGCCGAGCCGACGCAGCCCACGCGGCGGCACGAATCGGCGCCGTATCACCGGGCGAGAGCGGAGGCCGTTGCCATGGACACGTGTCAGGTCGGAGACGTCTCCTCCGACATCCGGGATGCGAGGGTGGACCAGGAGACCGGCGAGGGGCGGGCGGTGCTCGTCATCTCGGCGCGGTGGGCCGCCGTCCGCTGCCTCGTCGGCGCCCGGCCGGACCGGGTGGCCTTCGTCGACGCCGACGGAGCGGCGCTGCGCACCAGCGTGACGCTCCTCGATGCGGCGGGCGGCGTGGCGGGCGTCGACCACGAACCGCCGGGCGTCGTCGCCGACGCCGAGCCGGTCATTCTGGACGTCGAGCACCCGCTGGCCGTCGATCTGCGCTGGTACGGGCTGGACATCGGCTCGGCACAGGGCAGTCCCGCCGTCCGCCCCGCCTTCCTCCACGTGTGGCTGCCCGGCCTCGCGGGGCCGGTGGGCGGTCGATGGGAGCACGGGCCGGTCTACAACACGGGCGTCATCGAGCTGGGTCCGGTCCGGCCGACGGGGTAGGCGACCCGCGGCGGGC
Source organism: Actinoalloteichus hoggarensis (assembly GCF_002234535.1). Lineage (NCBI taxonomy): Bacteria > Bacillati > Actinomycetota > Actinomycetes > Pseudonocardiales > Pseudonocardiaceae > Actinoalloteichus > Actinoalloteichus hoggarensis. Next base: position 5,976,601 of record NZ_CP022521.1, on the reverse strand, counting down.
TGCCGTCGGTCACCCGGGTCCGTGCGTCGACCTCGGACGGCCGCTCAGTGCCAGATGCCGTCGAGGGCGATCCGGATCAGGCGGCGGGCCGTGGTCGGATCGTCCTCGGTGGCCAGTGACACGGCGGTGGCCAGGGACAACAGGTCGTCGGTGGAGATCTCGGGGCGGATGACGGCCGCCGCGAGCGCGCGGTCCACCAGCGCCGCCATCGACTCGCGCACGACGTCGTGGCAGCTGTCGCCGTTCGTCGGGGCGGCTGTCCCCGTGTCCAGCGCGGCGGCCAGGCCGCGGGTCGCCGAGGCGGACGACGTCAGCTCCTCCAACCAGGTCACGAGTCCCGTTCGGGGATCGCCGCAGGCCAGTTCGGCCGCTCGACGGCGCAGGCGTTCGACGACGTCCTGAAAGACCTCTTCGAGCAACGCGCGGCGGGAGGCGAAGTGTCGATGCAGGGTCGCGGAGCCCACGCCCGCTTCCCGGGCGACCTTCTCCAGGGAGACCTGTTCTCCGTCGCGGGCGATGAGCGTGGCGGCCACCGCGAGAAGACGATCATGGTTGCGCCGCCAGTCCGAACGCTGCGGTCTGGCCTCGTCGTCCGGCACGGACAGGACCTTTCCTCTAGGCAAGCGGAGGGTCGCTCCGAATTGTAGCCCCGGGCCGCCCTCGCCTGGGCTGTTCCGGCGCCGAGTTCGATGCGGCGGCCGTCCGCCCGGGGTCTTGCCCGGCCGCACGGGACCGGCGTTCGCGTGCCGCTGTCGCTCGTCGGACGGTGCGGCGCGGAGTCGCTCCCGCGAATCTCGTGCGGCTTCGAGGGGAGGCACAGGAGCAGCGGAGGCGGCGGCGTCGCTGGTTCGGGGAGGGGGAGCTCCCGGTGACGAACGACCAGACCCGAGCGACGTCGACCCGCGGTCGACCGCGATCCCGCCCGGTCGGCCTGGACGAGGCCTTGGGCGTGCCGAAGGGGGTTGCGAGAACGTCGACGTGCCTGGACAACCCGACGAGTGAGCGCCGGCGGGTCCGGAAGTGCCGATGGAGGTGGGGACGCCGACGGGACAGAGGGACCGACGAAGCCGGGGACATCGGCGGGTCCGGGCGTGCCGGCGGGATCGGGAACACCGGCGGGACAGAGAACGCCGACGGAGGTGGAGCAGGCCGACGCGGTCGCCGAAACGCCGACGGGGCAGCCGGCCCGGTCGGCCCACTGCCCCGTCGACGGCGGTGCGTGCCGTCGTCTAGTCGCGGCTCTTCTTGTCCAGGCGCTTCTCGAAGTCGGTCAGCAGAGCGCTCCAGCTCTTCTGCTCCTCGTCGTACGGCGCGCTGGGCGCCATCCGGGTCGGATCGGGACGCAGTACGAACGAGACCAGCCAGCCCAGGCTCTCCGAGGACTGGAGGGCGTCGTGGACGCTGTCGTCCTCCGCCCAGTCGGCCGCGTCGGTGAGCAGTTCGACGGCGAGTTCGAGCTGGTTGGGGTCGATGCCTTCCGGGCCCTTGGCCAGGTCCTCGGCGATACCGATCAGGTGGTAGGTGTTGTCGGTCTCGACCTCGACCTCGAGTTCACCCGCCGTCGCCCGGTCCAGCACCTCGGTCCAGGTCGACACCTCGGCCAGCTCGTTGCGCTCGGCCTCGCCGTCGTCCTCGCCCGCCTCGTGGCGCTCGGCGGCGGCGACGAGGAACGCGGTCAGATCGGCCAGGCTGTCGTAGACGTCGATGCGGCCGTCGGCGCCGAGGAACACCGGGTCGTCGTCCAGGTAGCAGCGCAGCGTGTAGTAGTCGCCGCTCTCCATGACGAGGCGGATCGGGTCGATGCCGACCTCGCGCCAGAAGCCGGGCTCCTCGTCCTCGTCCTCGTCGTCGGAGTCTTCTGAGCCGGCCGTCTTGGCGGCCGCCGTGCCGGGCTCCGAGTCCTCGTCGTCCTCGCCGGGCTCGGGAAGCTCCGCGGCGGCGGCGGCCACCGCGGCCTCGGAGACGTCCGGCACGGTCATCACGTCGTCGACGGCGTCCAGGACGTCGTCCCAGCGCTCGGCCACGACGGTGGACATCTCGGTCCACAGGCGTCCGCCGTCTCGGCCGCTGAAGGGAAGCGTGCCCTGGTCCAGCATCGCGAAGCCGGTGGCCGAGTCCAGCACCTCCCGTACCACGTCGAGGTCGCAGACGTCGGCGAGCGCCCGGAGGATCGCGACGATGTCGGACAGCTCACCGACGGTCCAGGTGTCCGGCTCCTCCGCGAGCAGTTCCGGCACGCCGACCAGGTCGAACTGGTGATCGGTGTCCGGGATCAGCTCAGGGGCGGCGAGTTCGGGGACCAGCGACCACGCCGGGTGGTCGATCAGGTCGTGCTCGCGTGCGGTGCGGATGAACGCCACCAGGTGTGCCACGTCGGGGAATCCGTAGAGGTCGTCCTCATGCCCGAGGAACGCCTCCCACTCCTCGCCGTCCTCCCGCCACCGAGGGGCCCAGAGGGTGACCACGTCGCCCTCGGTCAGCCCCAGTTCGATCGGGACGATGTCCTGCGCCATCGTTAGTACCTCCGGTGCCGCTCGCCCAGGGCGTGGCACGCCCGGCCGGGATGATCTGCCACGGCGCAGCCTACGGGCTGACCGGTCCGGTGGGATCACCGGTCAGCATCGGATTACCCCTACCGCCACGCCGACAAGCCTTGATCATCGGTCCGTTGGCGGTACCGCCGAACGGCGTGAGTCGACATCGTGATGCCATGGAAGTCCTCACACAGTGGAACCGGATTCTTCAGTGGTCGGCGCGGTATGCGCCGGGCACGCACGCACAGCTCGCCGACGGCGCGTCCGGCGCCGACATCGACGCGGCGGAACGCGAGTTCGGCTTCGAGGTCAATCCGGAGCTGCGTTCCTGGTGGTCGGTGTGCGGCGGCACCAGGGAACTGCGGTTCGCCGAGGTGTTCCCGCCGTTCTACACGCCCTGCGGTCCTGCGGAGTCGGCGCGATCGTGGCTGGTCAGCAAGCAGGTCTGGCGGGAGAGCTGGGAGCAGCCGGACGCGGGACGGCTCGCGGGCTCGCGGGCCCACGGCTACCACCCGAGGTTCGTGCCCATCGCCTTCGACGGGATGGGCGATCACCTGGTGGTGGACCTGCGGCCGGGTCCGCTGCGGGGCGCGGTGGCGGAGTGGGATCACGAGCTGTGTCACGTCGAGGAGCCTCGCTGGCCGAGTCTGGCCGCGTTGTTCGCCGACGTCGCGGAGGCATTGGAGACGGGGTCGGTGATCGACCACAGCCGGGCCTGGGTGGATCCGGACGGTCAGATCGACTGGCAGATCGGCAACTGGACCGAGACGGGGAGCGCGGGACGATGAGCCCCGCCCGCGATCCGCGCCCGTGGGCGGGACGGATCGACGAGGCGGGGCTGACGGTGACCCGTGTCCTCAGCGGTAGCGCCGACCTTCGTCGCGCCGGAAGGCGAAGGCCGCGAAGCAGGCCAGCAGCACGGTCCAGGCCAGCAGCACGGCCGGCATCATCATCGACAGCGGCGTGCCGGTCAGCACGGAGATCACCACTTCGCGACCCGCTCGGGTCGGCAGCGCCTGCGAGAAGGCGTCGAGCCAGCCCGGGAACAGTTCCGGGGGGACGAACAGTCCGCCCGCGAACGCCAGGGGGAACACGAGGAGCTGCACGACGACGTAGACCGCCTTCGAGGACAGCAGATAACCGATGCCGAGCCCCAGCAGCAGGAACGGCACGCCGATGGCGAGCAGCGCGAGCACGGCCAGCAGGATGCGTGCCGCCGACGCGGTGGCGCTGGTGAAGACGGCCGCCGTCGCGATCACCGGGATGAGCCCGAGCAGCGCGAAGAACAGGCCGTTGAGTACACGGCCGCCCAGTCGGGGTCCCGCGCCTGCGGGCAGGGTGCGCAGGTAGCCGTCCCACGGCCTGCCGCGTTCTTCCGCGACCTGGGCGCCGAAGGTGTAGAGGCAGACGTTGACGATGGAGAAGAGCGCGAGCTGTCCCGCCGCGTTCGTCGAGGCCACCGGATCGCCGGAGACCGCCTCCATCGGCACCACGAAGAAGAACATCATCAGCGACGGGAAGACGAGGAATCCGACGACGGCGATCGGGACCCTGGCGTTCTCCAGGACCTGGTATCGGGCGTGCAGCAGCGTCTGTCTCATCGGGCGTCTCCGGCCGGGGTCGGGTGTCTCCGCGTCGAGCCGGGCCGGCTGGTCAGCGCGACGAAGGCCTCCTGGAGGGAGGCGGTGGTGATCTGCAGGTCCTCGAAGGGCGCGCCGGAGAGCACGAGGTCGCGCACCAGCTGGTCGGGGTCCTGGGTGTACAGCCGTCCCCGGCCGTCGGTCTGTTCGCCGCGCAGCACGCCGGGCAGCGCGGTGACGGCGTCGAAGTCTGACGTGCGCAGGTCGACTCGGGTGGTCGGAACCTGGGCGCGGATGGCCTGCAGGGTGTCGTCGGCGAGCACCCGGCCCCGGTCGATGACGACGACCCGCTCGGCCAGCGCCTCGACCTCCTCCAGGTAGTGGCTGGTGAGCACCAGCGTTCCGCCGGTGGCGTGGTAGTGCCGCAGCGCCTCCCACAGCGCGTGTCGGGCCTCGACGTCCAACCCGGTGGTCGGCTCGTCGAGCACGACCAGTCGTGGCCTGCCGACGAAGGCCAGCGCCACGGTCAGTTTGCGCTGCTGTCCGCCGGACAGCGCTCCGGTCTGCTTCGTCGCCGAGTCGGCGAGTCCGAACTGGTCCAGCAGCTCGCCGGTCGGGCGCGGATCGGCGAAGTGGCCTGCCACGAAGTCGACGACCTCCCGCACGCGCAGCGTCTCCGGCAGCCCGGTCTGCTGGGGCGTGGTGCCGAGGCCTGTTCGGTTGGCGGGCCTCCTCGGGTCGCCGCCGAGGAGTTCGACGCGGCCGGAGGTCGGCTTCCGCACACCCGTGAGCAGGCTGATCAGAGTGGTCTTGCCCGCCCCGTTGGGGCCGAGCAGTCCGACGAGCTGCCCGGCGGGGATGTCCAGGTCGACGGAGTCCAGGGCGATCACGTCGCCGTAGCGCTTGGAGGCGTTCACCGCCCTGGCGAGATGTTCGGTCATGGTCTCGTTCCTTCGGGATCGGATGCGTCCTCGGGGCCGACGGCGGGTTCGAGCAGTGAGCGCAGGGTGCTCACGTACTCCTCGAACGCGCTGCGGCCGCGCGTGGTCAAGGTGAGGTAGGTGGCCGATCCCCGCTTCACGCTGGTGATGTATTCGCTGGTCTCCAGCTTGCGAAGGTGGGTGATCAGGTTGCCGGGTGTCATGTCGAGCAGCTTCTGCAACCGGGTGAAGGCGATCTGATCGCCCGCGCTGAGAGAGGCGAGGGTGCTCACGACTCGGAGTCGTGCCTGGGCGTGGATGACCGGGTCCAGCTCGCCTGCCCGCGGGGTCATGCCGGGCCGCCCGCCTGCCGAGCCGCCCGGTCCGCGCGTCGTTCGGCCCGGAGCTGGAACACACCGAACACGATGAGCCCGCCGCCGCCCGCCAGCGACATCACCAGGTAGTGATGCGGGATGCCCGCGAAGGCGCTGGCGGCGGTGCTCACGACGATCCACAGTCCCAGGCCGTACTGCCAGATGTCGGAGAACACCGCGCCGCCGGAGAGAAGCAGCATCCCGGCCATCAGCCCCGGTGCGGCCGACCACAGGAGATCGGCCGCACCGGGGCTCACCCCCAGCGGCATGACGGCGGCGAGGACGGCCGCGATCCCGACCATTCCGACCATCCAGGAGATCCCGTACATCGCGGCGGACTGCTGCGAGGCGCCGCGCAGCCCCCGACTGCTGCGCGCCACCACGAACCAGGTGCAGACGCTCGCCAGGCCGAGCAGCACGAAGTAGATCGACAGTGCCGGGCCCTGCCCGATCGGCAGCAGTGGTTCGGGCCGGATGGTCAGAAACAGCACGGCGTAGCCGAGAAGCCAGGCGGCCCCGAAGCTCAGCGGTATCACGGTGAATCCGCTGAAGAGCTGGTTCTCGGTGCGGCGCTGCTGCTGCCGGATGAGTGCCAGCATCGCGGCCGGGTCCGTGCCCTCGGCGGGTTCGGCGTGCCGTCGTGTCGTGTCGTCCTGCATCAGATCCACCGCCGTCCACCTACTTTGCATCACAAAGTCACCGTCCCCGCACTTTGTATCGCAAAGTCGAGGTCGAGGCAAGCCGGGGGTGGTCGGGCGGGGTCCGGACGCGAGGAGGCGCTCGGTCTCGGAACGGGCGGCAGGCCGTGCCGGGTGGGCCCCGCCTCCGTCGCGGACCCTCGAAGGGCGCGATCCGCTCAGATCGACGCCGGGGTTTCGACCGGCCCGCCGCGGTGGGCGAAGTGCTTGACGATCACCGCGGACGTGGACGTGGAGCAGGGGATCTCGCCGTGTCTCGCCTACGAGTATGGCCGACCGTGCTCGATCCCCCCGGGGTCTGGGCGGTGATCGCTCAGGCGGCCGGGCTGTCTCGGCGCAGGTTCACCGTCGGGGCCGTGGTGAAGAGCGATCGCCCCGGGTCAGAGACTGGGCAAGGGCGGCGAGGCCGTGGGCGATGTCGTGGCGATCGCGCTCCTGATCTTCGGACCAGTGGCGGACCTGCTCCGCCGACAACGCCGCCAACAGCACGTCCGCGCGCAGCTCTGGATCGGGAGCGCCCGCGTCCTCGAGCAGGATGCGGCAGTGCGAGAACCAGAGCGCGTAGGCGCCGGTGCGGAACCGCGCGCCCGAGGCGTTGGTCTCCGACATCTCCAGCAGGTCGATGTTGTCCAGTACCAGGTGGAGGTAGGCCTCGGCGAATGCGGCCAGGCGCTCGGCGGGGTCTGCTCCCGGCCCCAGTGGCGGCGGGCCGGAAAGCATCCGTTCTTGAAATTCGCGCTCGCGTTCGTCCAGCAAGGCGTTGGCCAGTCCGCCCTTGTCGCCGAACCGGCGATACAGGGTGCCCTTGCCCAGTCCTGCCTCGGCCGCGATGTCGTCCATCGTGACCCCGGCGACGCCTCGGGCGGCGAACAGCAGGCTCGCGGCCTCCAATGCCCGCGCACGGTTTCGCACCGCATCGGCCCGTTCGGTCGGCTGTCCGGGGGTGGTGATCGTCACCGGGACGGGGTCGGACCTCGATGGACGCCGTGCCATGGTCACACCCTCCTAGAAAAGCGGACTCAAGTCCGCTAGGTTGAAACGGACTTGAGTCCGATTTTGTCAGGCGCTTCAGTCGCTCGTGGAAGGACACGCTATGGCCGACCTGCTGCACATCTCCGCCTCCCCCCGTGGCGGGGCATCACGATCCCTCGCGCTGGCCTCGGGCTTCACCGAGGCGTACCAGGACGCGCACCCCGACGCTCACGTCCTGCGATGGGACCTCTGGGACGGCAGCCTGCCGGAGTTCGGACCGGCTGCGGCGCACGCGAAGATGGCGAACCTCGCAGGAGATCCGCTCACCCCCGACCAGGAGTCCGCCTACCAGAAGGTGAGAGACGCGTTCGCTCGATTCGACGCGGTGGACCGGTACCTGTTCAGCGTGCCGATGTGGAACGGGACCGTGCCCTACATCCTCAAGCAGTTCATCGACGTCGTCTCCCAGCCGGGGCTGGTCTTCGAGTTCGATCCCGAGACCGGCTACACCGGCCTGCTCACCGGTAAGAAAGCCGTCGTCCTCTACACCAGCGCGGTGTGGGCGCCCGGCAGGCCGCCTGCGTTCGGTTCGGACTTCCAACAGCCCTACGTCGAGAACTGGCTGCGCTGGGCGGGAGTCAGTGAACTCGCCTCGATTCGTCTGCCCGCCGCCGCCGGCACGGACGATCCGGACGTCCTGCTGCGCCGAGCGCACGCCGAACTCGCCGCCGCCGCCGTCGCGCTGTGATCTCGGGAACGGACCGACGCATGAATTCCGGATGGATCGCCGTCATCGCTGCCGGAGTGCTCGAGATCGCCTGGGCACACAGCATCCGGCTCACCGACGGCTTCACCAGGCTCCTGCCCACCCTCGTCTGCGGGGTGCTGACCGTCGCAGTGCTCCTCGTGCTGAACTTCGCCATGCTCACCCTCCCGGTCGGCACCGCCTACGCCGTCTTCGTCGGCATCGGTGCCACCGGCACCGCCCTTGCCGGGATGCTCTGGCTCAGAGAACCGGTAGACCTGGTGCGGATCGCCGCCCTCGCCCTCATCGTGGGCGGCGTGGTCCTGCTGCACGTCGCGGACCGCGCACCCGCGGCAGCCGCGGGCTGAGCACAGCTCCGCACGACGCCGGTGGCCTCGCCGCCCGTCGCCTGAGCGGGTAGGCGGCACGACCGCGACGACGGCGCTCCTCCGACGAGGCGGACGACACGGTTGAGCGGCGTGCCTCGGGCATCGCGACGAGTCCGGCCCGCCCGGAACTCGCCGCGAACGCCCCGGCGTCACACCCCCACGGGATGCCAGACGGTCTTGTGTTCGATGAAGGTGCGCAGCCTGCGTAGTTCCGGGCGCTGCGTCCAGTCGGGCTCGGTGCCGGGCGCGTGCAGCACGCGCTTGACGGTGCTCGCCGCCGCGCGTTCCAGCTCCGGCTGAAGGATCTCCGGTGCGCCGGTGAGGTCGAGGCCGTTGACGTCGGCGTGCGAGGCCAGCCAGGGAGCCAGTTCGACGGGGCTGCCGGTGAGGATGTTGACCACGCCGGCGGGCAGGTCGGACGTGGCGAGCACCTCGGCGAGCGTCATCGCGGACAGCGGCCGGGCGCGGCTGCTGACCAGGACGGCCGTGTTGCCGGTGGCGATGACCGGGGCCAGCACGCTGACCAGTCCGAGGAGCGAGGACTCCTGCGGCGCGAGGATGCCGATCACGCCGCTGGGCTCGGGCACGGTGAAGGAGAAGTACGGCCCGGCCACCGGATTCGACGCCCCGAGGACGGTGGCGATCTTGTCGGTCCAGCCCGCGTACCAGACCCAGCGGTCGATGGTCTGCTCCACGAGGGCCGTCGCCCGCTTGATCGGCAGGCCCTCCTGCGCCATGACCTCGGCGACGAACTGCTCGCGCCTGCCCTCCAGCATCTCCGCGACCCGGTACAGCACCTGGCCACGGTTGTAGGCGGTCGCGCCGGACCAGCCCGCGAAGCCCTTCCGCGCCGCGACGACGGCGTCTCGGACGTCCTTGCGGGAGGCGTGCGCCGCGTTGGCCAGGAAGGCGCCCTTGGAGTCGGCGACCTCGTAGACCCGGCCGGACTCGGAGCGGGGGAACGCCCCGCCGATGTAGAGCTTGTAGGTCTTGTTCACCGACAGCCGGGGGGCTGCGGTGCCCGACACCAGTCGATTAGACATCGAGGTAGGCCTCCAGACCTGCGCGTCCGCCTTCGCGGCCGAAGCCGGACTCCCGGTAGCCGCCGAACGGGGCGGTGGGATCGAAACGATTGAAGGTGTTGGCCCACACGACGCCTGCCCGGAGGCGCTGCGCCGCCCAGAGGATGCGCGAGCCCTTCTCCGTCCAGACCCCGGCGGACAGCCCGTAGGGCGTGTTGTTGGCCTTGGCGACGGCCTCGTCCGGCGTGCGGAAGGTCAGCACGGACAGCACCGGGCCGAAGATCTCCTCCTTGGCGATCCGCATGGACTGCTGGACCTCGGAGAACACCGTCGGGGCGAAGAACAGGCCTCGGTCGGGCAGCGGACAGGGGCTGGTCCACCGCTGGGCGCCCTCGGCGTCGCCCGCGTCGCTGAGCTCGACGATCTTGTCGAGCTGCTCGCGGGAGTTGATCGCGCCGACGTCGGTGTTCTTGTCCAGCGGGTCGCCGACGCGCAATGTGGCGATCCTGGTGTGCAGCTTGGCCAGCAGCTCCTCGGCCACGGACTCCTGCACGAGCAGACGGGAGCCCGCGCAGCACACGTGCCCCTGGTTGAAGAAGATGCCGTTGACGATCCCCTCCACCGCCTGGTCCAGCGGGGCGTCGTCGAAGACGATGTTGGCGGCCTTGCCGCCGAGTTCCAGGGTGAGGCGCCTGCCGGTGCCCGCCAGCGTCCTGGTGATCTCCTTGCCGACCTCGGTGGAGCCGGTGAAGGCCACCTTGTCGACGTCCGGGTGGGCCACGAGCGCGGCGCCGATGTCGCCCGCGCCGGGCAGGATGTTGACCACGCCCGGCGGCAGCTCCGCCTGTCGGCAGATGTCGGCGAACACCAACGCGGTGAGCGGCGTCGTCTCGGCGGGCTTGAGGACCACGGTGTTCCCGCAGGCCAGCGCGGGCGCGATCTTCCACGCCAGCATCAGCAGCGGGAAGTTCCACGGGATGACCTGCGCGGCGACGCCCAGCGGACGCGGCTCGGGCCCGTAGCCCGCGTAGTCGAGCTTGTCCGCCCAGCCCGCGTGGTGGAAGAAGTGCGCGGCGGCCGTGGGAACGTCGGTGTCCCGCGCCTCCTTGATCGGCTTGCCGTTGTCCAGACTCTCCAGCACGGCCAGTTCCCGGGAGCGTTCCTGGATCAGCCGGGCGATCCGGAACAGGTACTTCCCGCGTTCGGCGCCGGGCATCCGGCCCCACACCCGGTCGTAGGCGCGGCGGGCCGCCCGGACGGCCAGGTCGACGTCGTCCGGCGACGCGGTGGCGACCTCGGCCAGCACCTCCTCGGTGGCCGGGTTGACGGTCTTGAGCGGCCTGCCCGTGCCGTCGACGAACTTCCCGTCGACGAACATCTGATAGGAGGGCCGCAGGTTCGCCAGGTCCCGGGACTCCGGCGCGGGCGCGTATTCGAAGGTAGGCATGGCGCTTCTCAGTCCACCGTCACATAGTCGGGGCCGCTGTAGTGGCCGTTGCGTTGGGCTCGGCGCTGCATGAGCAGGTCGGTGAGCAGGCTGGACGCGCCGATGCGGAACAGGTCCGGGGTCAGCCAGTCCGGTCCGGCGACCTCGTGGACGGCCACCAGGTGCCGGATCGCGTCCTTGGTGGTCCGGATGCCGCCCGCGGGCTTGACGCCGCGAAGCTGCCCGGTGCGGTCGTGCCAGTCCCGCACGGTCTGCAACATCAACTGGGTGACGGGCAGCGTCGCTGCCGGGGAGACCTTGCCGGTGGAGGTCTTGATGAAGTCGCCGCCCGCCAGCAGCGCCAGCCACGAGGCGCGCCGCACGTTGTCGTAGGTGGCCAGCTCGCCCGTCTCCAGGATGACCTTGAGGTGCGCGGAGCCGCAGGCCTGCTTGACGGCCTGGATCTCCTCGAAGACCTGTCCGTAGCGCCCGGTGAGGAAGGCGCCCCGGTCGATCACCATGTCGATCTCGGTGGCGCCCGCGGCGACGGCGTGCCGGGTGTCGGCCAGCTTGACATCACGGTGGGCGCGGCCGGACGGGAAGGCGGTCGCCACGCTCGCGACGCCGATGTCGGTGCCGCGCACCGCGTCGACAGCCACCTCGACGAGGTCGGGGTACACGCACAGCGCGGCGACCCGCGGGACGTCCGGGTGGTCGGAGTCGGGCCGCCGGGCCTTCGCGGCCAGCGACCGCACCTTGCCGGGGGTGTCGGCGCCCTCCAGGGTCGTGAGGTCGACCATGCTGATGGCGGTGTCGATCGCCCACAGCTTGGCGGCCTTCTTGATGCTGCGAGTGGCCAGACCGGCGGAGCGCTGTTCCAGCCCGACCTGGTCCACGCCGGGCAGCCCGTGCAGGAAGCGACGCAGTGCGGCGTCGTCGCGGACGGCGTCGGACAGGTCGCCGGGTAGCGCGCTCACTGTCCGATCGGATGCCTCGGTCGTCGTCGACGGGGAAGCCATACCGGCAGTCTAAGTGCCTGGCAGCAGATCATCTTCCGCCCGACGAGCGTCGTGAACACTCGCCGCGGCGGGGTGGTGCTCGTCGGCCGTCGACGAGTCGCCCGGCCCGAGGCCGGCCGCAGACGCGCGGGCCGGCGCGGTGACGGATCGGCGCGGCGCTGGACGCCCGCCGCCGCGAGCGCCGACGACGTCGCGGCGTGATCGGCATGATGTCAGTGCGGGGGGCGGCTCGTCTCGCGGCCGAGGGATTCACGCGATCCTTTGTGTCGGGTCCGTCGTTCCCGGCACGATGTGATCGACGCCCGGCGTGATGAGGAGCAGGCGTGGACGAGCAGCAGACGGATCTGGCCGGACTCGCCCGCAGACTTCCGATCGAGGACATCGTCCTCGGCAGGGACGAGGCGGCCAGGGTGGCCGCCGAACTTCGGAGACTGTGGGCCGGATCGCTCGACGGGCGGGCCGAGTCCGCCGTGCATCATCTCGTCGTCGGCGGCTGGAAACTCGACGGAGTGCTCGCCAGACTGCACCGCTGCGCCGACCTCATCCGCACGGAGGCCGCCCGCCGATCGGCCGAGTCATGACCTCCGTCGGAGAGGTCGCCGCCCGGCTGCGTGCCGCCGTCGACCGGCTGCCCGCCGGAGCGTTACGCGACGCCCGCACGCTGCTCATCGAGGAGATCGAGCCGCTGCTGCACCGCGCCAGCCAGGGCGACGAGGACTTCGCCCTCCTCGACGCGCTGGGCCTGCTCGCCGCGGCGGTCGACGACCTCGCCGACGTCGCCGCCTACTTCGACCACGCCCGCGCCCTGGCCGACGAGTACGCGGCGGAGCACGGGGGAGCGGGCGGAAGTTGAGGCCGGGGGAGGTGGCGCGGTGATGTCGGATCGTGCGGTGGTCCGGGTCGCTCTCAGCGTGGACTGGCAGGCCGGGCCGTTCTGGCTGTGGCGAGGTGACGTACTCCCGGAGGAGTCCGACTGCGCGGACGCGGGTCAGCCGCTCGGGTTGCCGCCGAGGCTGATCACAGGAATCACCGAGTGGGATGCCGGGCTATCAGTCGAAATGGCCGCTGCTGATGGCGGATCAGCCGATCTTCGCGACAGAGAAGGATCGGAATCGGTTTCTGGCGTGGGGCCTGGAGTTGGCGCGGCGGGTGCGGGCGGAGTGTCCGCCGGAGGTGACGGTGACGTACTCCGGCGACGGCTCGCTGGACGAGCTGATCCGCTGAGGCGGCGTTGCGGCGAGCCGGGTTCCGTAGTCGGCTGAGGCGCATGGCGTCACGACGACCGGCGGCGGTGCCGGGCGATGCGGCCACCGGATTTCGGCCTGCCTTTATCGGGCCGGGTGGTCGGAAGCCGGTGGCCGCGGGTCAGCGGAGTCTGTCGTCCTTGACGGTGTCGAGGAAGTCGACGAAGTCGGCGTGACTGACGACGAGGGCCCCGCCGTCGCGGTTCTTGGTGTCGCGGATGCCGACGACGCCGGGCGCTTCTCCGACCTCGATGCAGTTGCCGCCGTTCTCTGACCGAGTCGATTTCCGCCGGCTGGTCAAGCTGTTCACGAGAGCTGTTCCTCCTAGCGTTCGGCGTCCGCAGCCGACAGGCGAACGGACGAGAAGCAACGGACGGGCGGTGTCCTGTGAACACATCACTCGACACCGTCCGTCGATGCAGCGGCCAGCGGAGCCTGTCAGTCTTGATCGCGTCGAGGAAGCTGCCGAAGACGGCGCGGTTGACGACGAGGGTTCCGCCGTCGCGGTTCTTCGGAGCAGTCGACCGGCCGCGGCGGTCAGGTTCGTGCGGGCACCGAGTTCGCGCGGCCACGCGCCGACTGCGGCCACGATGCGAGACCGGGCGGGCGGCGTCGCGTGTGTGTGGGGAGTAGAGGCACAAGCCTGCGTGCCGTCGTCTCGGGCGGCCGGCGCCGCGACGGACCCGGCGGACACGCCGGACGTGACGCTCGCCGCCTTCTCGCTCGCCCGATCGGGTGGCGCGGGCGGTTACCGTATCCGGTCATGGACCTGCTCGTCGTGGATCATCCGCTGGCCAAGGCCAGGCTCAGCACCATGCGGGATGCCCGCACCGACAGCCCCACCTTCCGGGCGGCACTGCATGAGCTGACCCTCATGCTGGTGTACGAGGCCACCAGGAACGCCCCGGTGGTCACCGAGCGGATGCACACCCCGGTCGCCCGCACGGACGGCTACCGGCTGAAGAACCCGCCGCTGCTGGTGCCGGTGCTCCGCGCGGGCCTCGGCATGGCCGACCAGGCACACCAGCTGATCCCGGACGCGCAGATGGGCTTCGTCGGGCTCGCCAGGGACGAGGAGACCCTCCAGCCGACTCCCTACCTGGAGTCGCTGCCCGCCGACCTTTCCGGCCGCCCGGTGTTCGTGCTCGACCCGATGCTGGCCACCGGCGGATCGATGGAGTACACGATCCGGCTGCTCGCCGATCGGGGCGCCACCGACGTCACGGCGCTGTGCGCGCTGGCCGCGCCGGAGGGCATCGAACGGCTCCGTGCCATGGCGGCGCCGCCCCGGATCGTGACCGCCAGCATCGACGAACGTCTCAACGAGTCGGGCTTCATCGTCCCGGGCCTCGGCGACGCGGGAGACCGGCAGTACGGCGCGGTCTGACCAGCTGATCCCACACCGCACCGGTGCGACACGCTTCTCGGCCACCGGCACGGCCGCTGTCGGCGACGGTCCAGGGCCACGGCCGGTCGCGATCCGGCGGGCCGTCACGTCGGCATCGTCTGCCGGTGGACACCGACTGCCGCGCACGGCCTGCTGACCGGAGGTTCCGACAGGGCCGTCCTACCGCCCTCCCGGTGGCCACGGGCGCCGAGTGGGCACGTGAGCGTCCGGGACCTTCGTGGCCGCGCGTCGTAGCGGTCCGCGTCCGCCCTGTCGGGCGCGTGGTGCCGCCGAGCCGCACGGCGCCACGGCGGCGACGGCCGAACCGGCTGCCTCGCCGTCGCACCGGGCGGTGACCACTCTGACGACGGCCGGTGCCCCTCGTGCGTGCCGTCGTCATTCCGGACGAGGTCGCCGGGCCGTGGGAGGTCGCCGGGCCGTGGGAGGTCGCCGGGCCGTCGAGGTTTGCCGATCCATGGGAGTTCGGCGATCCGTCCGAGACCGCCGATCCATCCGAGACCCTGGGCCGCCCCGGACCCTGGGCCGTCCGAGATCGCCGGCGTCGCGGGCGCCCAGGCCGCCTGCTGTGGCCGCGACGTCGAAACTGCCGAACCACGTCGAATCACGACGGACCGTGCGACGGGCCGACGTCGAGCCACGACGGGCCGTGCGACGGGCAGGCATCCCGCCACGATGAGCCGGAACAAGCCACGACGCGCCGCGCGACGGGCCGACGTCGGGCCACATCGACTCACGTCGAGCCACGATGAGCCGGTATCGAGCCGCGCCGAGCCGAGCCGAGCCGAGCCGAGCCGAGCCGCGCCGCGCCGAGTCGAGCCGCGCCGGGCCGTGCCCGCGGCGATGCTGCGCCGTTCGCACGCCGGGCCGGCCGGTGTCCGGCCGATCCTGTTGGGCTGTTCGAGTGAGGCAAGTGGTCTAGACCTTGACAGGAAGTGGTCTGGACCAGATGGTCATTCCATCGATCGAGAGTCAGTGCACTTCCCGGAGCCTCCTTGGTCGAGCGGTGACATCACGCTCGGCGCGCCACACCGCCTTCCCGGCACCTGATTCCCCGCCTTCCACCGACCGAGCCCGGCTCCCCGCGACGCGCATCGTCGCCGGGCCCGGCGTCGCACCGGTCGGTCCGGTCCCGAATCACTTGGAGTGTCCATGTCCAGACAACGACGTCGATGGCAGTTACCCGTCCTGGCCGCCGCCGCCCTGCTGATGGCGGGCGTCGCCACCGTCCCCGCGACGGCGCAGGACCGCGCCGCCGAGCCCGCGACCCAGACTTCGGACTCAGCCCTCGACCAGGACGGCTACCGCAAGGTCGGCTACTTCACCCAGTGGGGCGTCTACGACCGGAACTACCTGGTCAAGAACATCGACACCTCCGGGGCGGCCGAGTCGCTGACCCACATCAACTACGCCTTCGGCAACATCACCGAACAGGGCGAGTGCTTCCAGGCCAACCAGCTCGGCCAGGGCGACGCCTGGGCGGACTACCAGCGTCGCTACACCGCCGATCAGAGCGTCAGCGGCGTCGCGGACACCTACGACCAGCCGCTCGCAGGGAACCTCAACCAGCTCCGCCAGCTCAAGGAGAAGTACCCGCACCTGCGGGTCCACATCTCCTTCGGCGGCTGGACGTGGTCCAGGTACTTCTCCAACGCGGCGGCCACCGCCGAGTCCCGCCGTGCCCACGTCGAGTCCTGCATCGACATGTGGATTCGCGGTGACCTGCCCGTCATCGGCGGCGACCCGCAGGGCGGCCCCGGCGCCGCGCTCGGCGTCTTCGACGGCATCGACCTCGACTGGGAGTGGCCCGGCTCCGAGGGCGCCGAGGGCAACGTGATCCGGCCGGAGGACAAGGAGAACTTCACCCTCCTGCTCCAGGAGTGGCGCAGCCAGCTCGACGCGGTCGGCGCCGAGCACGACAAGGAGTACGAGCTCACCGCGTTCCTGCCCGCCGACCCGGAGAAGGTCGACCTCGGCTACGACGTGCCCGCCGTGTTCGACGAGCTCACCTTCGCCACGCTCCAGGGCTACGACTACCACGGCGGCTGGGAGAACACGACCAACCACCAGTCGGCCCTCCGGCTCGGCGAGAACGAGCCGGGACCGCTGTTCGTCTCCGGTGAGGTGGTCGTCGACAAGTGGCTCGACGAGGGCGCACCCGCCGACAAGCTCGTCCTCGGCGTCCCGTTCTACAGCCGAGGCTGGACCGGCGTGACCGGCGGCGGCGACGGCCTGCACCAGCCTGCGGCGGGGCCCGCGCCCGGCCGTTACGAGGCGGGCATCAACGACTACAAGCTGATCAAGGAGCAGGCAGGCTCCTCCACCCTGCACCGTGACGAGGCCACCGGCCAGGCCTGGCTGTTCGACGGCAACACCTTCTGGACCTACGACGACCCGACCGAGATGGTGCGCAAGGCCGAGTACGTGCGGGAGCGCGGTCTGTCCGGCGCGATGGTCTGGTCGCTGGACGGCGACACCGCGAACGGCGAGCTGATGGCCGCCCTCCACGGCGAACTGCCCAGCGCGCCGAACCCGCCCGGCGAGCCCGGCGAGCCCGGCGAACCGCCGGAGGAGCCCGGCGAGCCGGGCGACTGCGCGGCGGCGGCCTGGAACCCGGCCACCGCCTACACCGGAGGCGCGATCGTCTCCTACGGGGGCCACGAGTGGCGGGCGAAGTGGTGGACCCAGGGCGAGACGCCGGGCACCACGGGTGAATGGGGCGTCTGGGAAGACCTGGGAGCCTGCTAGGCAGGAACCCGACCCCCGACGGGCGGCCTGCGCCCGGCAGGGTCTCGGGCGTGAAGGGCACCGGTCAGCACCCGGTGCCCTTCACGTGACCGGCGAGCGGCCTCCGGCCGTGCGCGCGATCAGGCCGCGGGCGTCCGGAGCCAGCCCCGGATGTTCGCGGCGAGCGCCGCCCGGCAGCTGCCTGCCGAGACGTTCACCGCGGCGAGGCAGCCGTCCAACTCCAGCGAGACCAGGCCGTGGACCATCGCCCAGCAGGCATAGGCGATGTCGTGCGCGGGGAGGTCGGCGAGCAGGCCGCCCTGGATGCCGCGTTCCACGGTCTCCACGAGCGGCCGCATCGCCGCCGTCGCCGCCTCGGTCGCCACCTCGTCGGCCTCCAACGCCGTCGAGCCCGAGCGCTGGAACATCACCGCGTACAGATGCGGATCGGCCAGCGCGCTGCCGTGATAGGCCATGCCGAGTTCCAGCAGGTCCCCGGCCGGATCGTCGGTGCGCGCGACGGCCTCGAGTCGCCTGCTCAGCCGCTGGAACGCCTCGATGTACACCGCCCGCAGCACGGCCGCCTTGCTGCCGAAGAGCGAATACACCGCCGTGGTCGACGTCCCGGCGTCGGCCGCGAGCCGGCGCAGGCTCAGTCCGTCGATGCCGTGGGTGGAGATGAGCTCGGCCGCCCGGTCGAGCAGCCGAAGCCGCAGCTGTTCGTCGTGGATTCGGGGCCGAGCCATCCTCCGAGGATAGCCGGCGCCGGGCGCGGGCCGAGGAGCTCCGGCGGCGCGCAGCGCGAGGCTCCGAGGCGGGCAGGCCGTCGGAACGGTGGCGACGCGGCGTGTCTCGGGGCCGAGACGGCGGCGCGTCGACACCCGGCGAGGGGCGCTCCGCGGGGCTCGGCAACCCGTCTGTCTGCGACGAAGCCCGCTGGCGGGCCGGCGACCGCTTCGGGTCCCGCCGCTCCTGGAACCAGTGGTACCACTTCGGTACCATCGACGTCATGGCGATGACACTGCGTCTCACCGACGAGGAGAACCGCAGGCTCGCG
Source organism: Actinoalloteichus hoggarensis (assembly GCF_002234535.1). Taxonomy (NCBI): domain Bacteria; kingdom Bacillati; phylum Actinomycetota; class Actinomycetes; order Pseudonocardiales; family Pseudonocardiaceae; genus Actinoalloteichus; species Actinoalloteichus hoggarensis. The sequence goes on along the minus strand of NZ_CP022521.1, from coordinate 5,958,489 downwards.
GAACTCGCCGCGGCGGAGGGCCGGTCCAAGCAGGAGGTCATCCGGCTCGCGCTGGCCGACCGCTGGACCCGACAACAGCGCGACGGCGAGCTGGGCGAGGTCCTCGGCCGGGTGCTGCCCCGCTATCGGGGACTGTTGGACGGGCTGGGTCCGGCCTGAGTCCTCGGACATGACCTTCGAATACCTCGACGCCGGGGACCTCTTCGTGCTCGCCACGGCGGTGACCGGCGGCGACGTCGTGGTCCGCGACCTCGGGCTGCTCGACGCGGCGGCCCACCGGCCGCGAGCGGTCGTGCTCGGGATCGAGGCCTACGACACCCTCTGGCGCAAGGCCGCTGCGCTGCTGGACTCCCTGGTCCGCACCCGGCCGCTCGCCGAGGGCAACTGGCGGCTCGGCTGGGTCGCCGCCGTGACGTTGTGCGACATCAACGGCTGGTGGATCGAAGCCGACGACCAGGTCGCGATCGACTCCGTCCGGCAGGTCTCCGCGGGCACGCTGGAGATCGGCGAGCTGGCCGGCCTTCTCGAGATCTGGGCCGTGCCCAAGGACGCCACGCCCGGCTGATCGGCCGGACGCCGCGCGAGGCAGGGCTGATCGCCGCGCCTGCAGAGACCATCACCCCGCGAGCCGCTCGACCGCCGATCACGGCGCCGCGGCGGGAGATCGACCGCGCCGCGGCGGCCGGTGATCCACTCGGTCGTCGACGGCTGCGACGGAAACGCTTGTGCTGGAGTGCACTCCAGCTCCTACTGTCCTCAAGGTGAGCTACTCGATCGCACAGGCGGCAGCACACAGCGGGCTGTCGATCGACACCCTGCGTTATTACGAGCGCATCGGGCTGGTCGATCCCCCGGCGCGGGACAGCGCCGGGCGGCGGGCGTACTCCGATGAGGACTTCCGCTGGCTGTCCTTCCTGACTCGGCTGCGGACCACGGGGATGCCCATCCGGATGATGCGGGAGTACGCACGGCTCCGACTCCTCGGCCCCGGAACGTCGGCGCGTCGCAGGCAGATCCTGGCCGACCATCGCAGGGAGGTCGGCGAGCGGATCGCCGAATTGCAGGCCTGCGCCGACATCCTGGACTTCAAGATCTCCCACTACGAACAGATCGAGCGCCTCGGCGAGCCGTCGCCGGACGCTCAGGAGGTGACCGCATGACCGTTCCCACGCGCAGGCTCGGCGCGCTGACCACGTCGGCGCAGGGCCTCGGATGCATGGGCATGAGCGAGTTCTACGGGACGCGCGACGACGCGGAGTCCGTCGCCACGATCCACCGTGCCCTCGAACTCGGCGTGACACTGCTGGACACCGCCGACATGTACGGGCCGCACCTCAACGAGGAACTGGTCGGCAGAGCGCTCGCGGGCAGGCGGGAGCAGGCGGTGCTCGCCACCAAGTTCGGCTTCGTCCGAGGCGACGACCCCAAGGCACGCGGTGTGAACGGCAGCCCCGCCTACGTCCGCAAGGCCCTGGAGGGATCGCTCGGCCGACTCGGCGTCGACCACATCGACCTCTACTACCAGCACCGCGTCGACCCGAACGTGCCGATCGAGGACACCGTCGGGGCGATGGCCGAGCTGGTCACCGAGGGGAAGGTCCGCCACCTGGGTCTGTCGGAGGCAGGCGCAGCGACGATCCGTCGGGCCCACGCCGTTCACCCCATCACGGCGGTGCAGTCGGAGTGGTCGTTGTGGACCAGGGACATCGAGGCCGAGGTCGTGCCCGCCTGCCGTGAACTCGGCATCGGGCTGGTGCCGTACTCGCCGCTGGGCCGGGGACTGCTCACCGGTCGGTTCACCACGGCCGACGACTTCGGCGACCAGGACTACCGGGCCGACTACCCCCGCACGTCGGGGGAGAACCTCGACAAGAACCTCGCGCTGGTCCGCGCACTGCGGGCGCTGGCCGTCGAACGCGGCGTCACCGCGGGGCAGCTCGCGCTGGCCTGGGTGCAGCATCAGGGCGACGACGTCGTCCCGATCCCCGGCACCAAGCGACGCCGCTACCTGGAGGAGAACGTCGCCGCCGTGGACATCGTCCTGAGCGCCGAGGACCTCACCCGGATCGAGGAGGCCGTGCCCGCCGAGCAGGTGGCGGGCCCGCGATACCACGAGGTGGGGCTGCGGCTGATCGACGGCTGACCCGAGCGACCCGCGGGCGGGCGTGGTCTCGTGATCGACGCGGGCGGGCGGGCGATCGGGGCTGGTGGTTCCGCGAGCCTCAGCCGGAAGGCCGGCGTGTGGTTCGCACGGACCGGCCGCGGCGAGCAGACCCTGCCCCCCGCGGAGCGCGACGGTCTCGACCGGCCCGCCCGCGTCGGCCTGCCCCGATTCACCTGGCCCGCGCGACCGCCGCGAAGCCGTGCGCGTCGCCGGGTCGACTGCGCGAGTCGCCGAAGGCCGCCTTGCACCGGCGTACCGCCGCCGAGCCGTCGGCCGAAGGCGACCGGCCGACGCACCGCGAACCGGCTCCGCGGGCGGCCGTTCGCCGCCGGGCGCTGCGGGCGGCCGGTCGCCCCTGCGCACCGTCGCCGACACAGCCGGCCGAACGCCGGGCCGACGCACGCGGGCACCCGTCTGTGTCGGCCCGGTCCGAACCCGCCGCGCTGCCGTGTCGACGGGATCAGCCGTGGCGCGAGACGTGCCGGGATGAGCGGTGTCACCGGGTTCGCCGTGTCGCCGCAGCCGAACCGCGCGGCCGAGCTCAGCCGTATCGCCGGGCCGAGCTGCGTACACCGGCCGAGCCGCGCCGCCGGGCTCAGCCGAGCAGGGCGGCGACCTCGTCCCGGAGCGCGGCGAGCCTGTCCCGCGCCCGAGTCCTGGCCGCGTCCAACGCGGTGCCCGCCTCCGCCGAGCCGGCGCCGACCCCCGGCACGTCGTCGCCGGTCGCCGCCGAGTCCGCCCCGATCCCGGAACCGACCGCCACCGGCTCGACCACCTCCAGATAGGCCTTCACCTTCGGCTCCGTGCCCGAGGGCCGCACCACCACGCGCAGCCCCGCACCCCGCAGCACCATGACGTCGGAGCGCGGCAGCAGGTCCTCGGCCTCGACGTCGACGCCCGCCAGCGCGGTCGGGGTCTCGGTGCGCAGCCGACGCATCACCCGCGTTCCGGCGGCGACCTCCGGCAGCCGGACCGAGAGCTGTTCGGTGAGGTGCACGCCGTGGCTGATCGCCAGCTCGTCGAGCACGTCCCAGAGGTCACGACCGCCCGCCCGGAGCCAGGCCGTCAGGTCGGCGGCCAGCACCGCCGCCGAGATGCCGTCCTTGTCGCGCACCTGATCCGGCGCCACGCAGTGACCGAGCGCCTCCTCATAGGCGTAGACGAGTCCGGTGCCCGCGCCGTCGCCCGACCGCACCAGCCACTTGAACCCGGTCAGCGTCTCGTCATAACGCACGCCGTGCGCGGCGGCCATCGCCTTGAGCTGCGAGGACGAGACGATGGTCGTCGCCACCAGCGGGTCGGGACGGGCCGTGCGATCCAACGTGGTCAGCAGATGATGGGCCAGCAGCACACCGGTCTCGTCGCCGCGCAGCATCCGCCACACCCCGTCGCGTCCGCGCGCGCCGAGGGCGCACCGGTCCGCGTCCGGGTCCAGCGCCACGGCCAGGTCGGCCGAGCATTCCTCGGCCAAGGCCAGCAGCGCGTCGACGGTCCCCGGCTCCTCCGGATTCGGGAAGCTCACGGTGGGGAAGTCGGGATCGGGCACGGCCTGTTCGGCGACCACGCGGACGTCGGTGAAACCCGCCGAGCGCAACGCCGCCACCAGGGACTCCCCGCCGACGCCGTGCAGGGGCGTGGCCGCGATCCGCAGGCCCGCGCGGTCCACGGCGAACGTGCCGCCCCCGGCGCCGGGAACCGACTCCGCCCCCGTGAGCGCTCGCGGCGGGCCGGGCCGGGTCACGGCCGAGGCCGCTGCCAGGTAGTCCTGCACGACCGAGTCGTCGACGACGCCGCTCGCCGCGCGGCGCGGGACCGAGATCGCCGCCGGAGCCGCCTCGATCGCCGCCTCGATCTCCCGATCGGCGGGCGGCACGATCTGTGTCCCGTCACCGAGATAGACCTTGTAGCCGTTGTCCTGCGGCGGGTTGTGCGACGCGGTGACCTGCACGCCCGCGACGGCCCCCAGCGCGCGCACCGCATACGCGAGCACCGGTGTCGGCAGCGGCCGGGACAGCACCCTGGCGTCGAAACCAGCAGCGGCCAGCACCCCGGCGGCGTCCTCGGCGAACTCGGCCGAACCGTGCCGGGCGTCACGACCGACCACGACGACCCCGCCGCCGTGACCCTGCCGGGTCAGCCAGTGCGCGAGCCCGGCCGTGGCGCGCACGACGACGGAGCGGTTCATCCCGTTCGGACCGGCCCGCAACGGGCCGCGAAGGCCGGCGGTGCCGAAGGTCAACGTCGCCGACATCCGGTCGGTCAGCTCCCGGTGCGCGGCGTCGTCGCCGCCCATCGACCCCGCGACCAGGCGTTGCAGCTCGGCGCGCGCCTCCGGGTCGACGTCGTCGGCCATCCACCGGAACGCCGCGTCGCGCAGCTTCGGCGACAGCGGGCTCACAGCCGGACCACCAGTTCACGCAGCAGGCCGCCCAGTTCGGAGGCGGCCTGCCTGCCCGCCTCGACGACCTCCTCGTGATTGAGGGCCTCACCCGAGAGACCCGCCGCGAGGTTGGTCACCAGGGACAGTCCGAAGACCTCGGCGCCCGCCGCCCTGGCCGCGACGGCTTCCAGGACCGTGGACATGCCCACCAGGTCGGCGCCCAGCGTGCGCAGCATCCTGATCTCGGCCGGGGTCTCGTACTGCGGTCCGGGCATGCCCGCGTAGACGCCCTCGGTGAGCGTGGGGTCGATCGTGGCGGCCAGCGCGCGCAGTCTCGGCGAGTACAGGTCGGTGCAGTCCACGAACCGGGGGCCGGACAACGGCGAGGCGGCCGTCATGTTGAGCTGGTCGCCGATCAATACCGGCTGGCCGACCCGCATGCCCTCGCGCAGGCCGCCCGCCGCGTTGGTCAACACCACGGTCTGACAGCCCGCCGCCGTCGCGGTGCGCACGCCGTGCACGACCGGGGCCACGCCCATGCCCTCGTACAGGTGGATGCGACCGAGGAGCACCAGGACGTGCCTGCCCGCCACCTCGACGGAGCGCACGGTTCCGCCGTGACCGGCGACGCTGGGCGCGACGAAGCCCGGCAGCTCGCTCATCGGGATCTCGGCGCTCGGCTCCCCGAGCACGTCGGCGGCGGGCCGCCATCCGGAGCCCAGCACGATGGCGATGTCGTGATGGATCTGGCCGGTCAACTCGGCCAGGATCGCCGCCGCCGCGGCCGCCACGGCGGACGGATCGGCGTTCGTGGTCGCGGTCGGCAGGGCAGGGGAGCCTGCGGCGGGAACGGTCGTCACGGGAGGTACAGCGTCGTTGCCGGTCACGTCGTGGAGCTTAAGGCCTGCGGGCCGCCTCCTCGTCGATGTGCGCCGGATCAGTCCGCCCGCGGGCACGCCCGCGGGCGCCCGGCGTCCCGAGACCCGGTGCGGCGGCCCGCTGCGGAGCCGACCTGCGCCGACGGCGTTCAGCGCAGCGTGAAGCCGTCCGAGACCCGCTCGAAGATGCGGCTGCCCGCCCCCTCCGTGTCGGTGGGCACCGTCACCGACACCACCCACAGATCATCGCCGCGAGGGCGGAGACCCGCGAACGTGCTACGCCGCAGCTCGCCTTGGTGGGCGTTGCTCGTCAGCCCCCGGTCCACCATGCGATAACTGATCGCCCGGTCCGGCTCCGCGCCGTCCGGATGGGTCGCGAGCACCGAGTCGCCCTGCATCAGCAGTTCACCGTTGCTGCTGGTCGACGTCGTCGTGAGATACGCGAGGTAGTCCGTGACCCCGGAGTCGGGGTAGAACCCGACGAAACGCTGCACGGAGATCATCCGGCTGCCGTCCGGGGCCAGATGCCGATGCAGGACGCTCTCGCCGAGGGCGTCGTCGCGATGCTCGTAGAAGGTGAGCCAGTCCCTCGGCACGTCCACCGTGTACCGCCCGGCGACGGAGCTCGCCGGGTCCCCGCTCGCCGCGGCGGTGTCGGTGCGTCGTTCGTAATCGGGTTCGGGCAGGCCGGGGTCGCGAGAGCCCTCGGCGTCCCGGCCGCTCGACGGCTGCAGGGTCTCGCCCGCCAGCGTCCTGATCACGGCGAAGCCTACGGCCGCGGCGCCGAGGAACAGTGCGGCCGCCAGCAGCAGCGTCGTCAGCCCGCGGGCTCGGCGCGGGCGGGCGGGCGTGGCCGCGCCGAGCCTCGTCCCCGACGGGGCGGTCCGGGTACGGGGATGCCGCGGCGCCTGCGGCGACGCGGCGAAGGGCAGCGGGCCGGGATCGCTGGCCAGCGGCGTGTGCGGCACGGCAGCCTGCGCGGGACGCCGGATGATCACCGTGTCCGACTCGGTGACGTCCTCGCCCTCGACCCTGGGCACCTCGGCGGTGACCTCGGGGGCGGCGGGCGGCTCGTCCGGCCCCGGCTCCCGCCGCGCCGCAGGCTCCTCGTCGGGCGCCCCGGCGTCGGGCACCCCGGCGTCGGACGCCTGCTCGTCGTCGTCGACGTAGGCATCATGAGAGTCGTGGGTGTCGTCGAGATCGGAGTCCTCGCTGAAGTCGGGGTCGTCGCTGTCGAGCAGCGCCGAGATGCCCGCCGTGGAGGCAGGCAGCAGCGGCGCGAGCCTGCGGCGCACCTCGGCCAGCGGCAGACGCAATGCGGCGTCCTTGACCATCAGCCCGCTGATCAGCGGGGCCAGCGGGCCGCCGCACGTCGGCTGCGGCACGGCGCCGTGGACCACCTCGAACACGGTGGCGACCGGATCGCCGCCCGAGGAGTACGGCGGGCGACCCTCGACCGCGGCGAAGAGCGTGGCGCCCAGGGCCCACAGGTCGGCGGCGGGCGTGACCTCGCCGCCGGAGGCGACCTCCGGGGCGATGTAGCTGGGAGTGCCCAGCATGAGGCCCGTCGCGGTGAGCGTGGTCTCCGCGACGTTGCGGGCGATGCCGAAGTCGGTGAGCTTGATCTGGCCGTCCCGGCCGACCAGCACGTTGCCCGGTTTCACGTCGCGATGGGTGATCCCCGCCCGATGCGCGGCCTCCAACGCGGCGGCCACCGAGTCGGCGACCAGCGCCGCCTCCGGCGCCGCGAGCATGCCGTGCCGCGTCAGGACCTCCGCCAGGCTGTTGCTCGGCACGAGTTCCGAGACGACGAACGGCTCGCCGTCGTGGCGGGCCACGTCGAACAGCGTGACCACGTTGGGATGGGAGAGCACGGCGTTGGCCCGCGCCTCGCGCATGGTCCGCTCGCGCAGCTCGTCGGCCGCGGCCGCCGGGATGCCCACGGGAAGGAGCACCTCCTTGACCGCCACCTGCCGATGCAGGAACTCGTCATAGGCGGCCCACACCGTGCCCATCGCCCCCCTGCCCAGGAGCTGATGCAGGCGATACCGTCCGGCGATGAGGCGGTCGCCGTCCGGCGGCGGGGTGCGTCTGGTCGGCACGGATTAGTTCTCCCCTCAAGTCCGGACCTCTACGTTGTACGTCACGGGACCCTTGAACGTGGATCTAACGACTGTGGCCGCCACGGAGGGTTCACCGACGACCACGGCACAGGAAGGCTTCCATGATGGGTGGCGCACGGCGGGCGGAATCCGGATTCGAGATCCGGTCGGTGTACCGACCCGCCGACGTCCACGAGGAGACCGGACAGCCGCCGGAACGGATCGGCGAGCCGGGCGACTACCCGTTCACCAGGGGCGTCTACCCCACGATGTACACGCAGCGACCCTGGACGATGCGGCAGTACGCGGGCTTCGGCACGGCGAGCGAGTCGAACGCCCGCTACCACCAGCTGATCAAGGCGGGCACCACCGGCCTGTCCGTCGCCTTCGACCTGCCCACGCAGATGGGCTACGACTCCGACGAGTACATCGCGCACGGCGAGGTCGGCAAGGTCGGCGTCGCGATCGACTCCGTGGAGGACATGCGCACCCTGTTCGACGGCATTCCGCTGGGCGACGTCTCCACCTCGATGACCATCAACGCGCCCGCGAGCGTCCTCCTGCTGCTTTATCAGATCGTCGCCGAGGAACAGGGCGTCGACCCGGCGAGGCTGACCGGGACGATTCAGAACGACGTGCTCAAGGAGTACATCGCGCGCGGCACCTACATCTATCCGCCCGCCCATTCGCTGCGCTTGATCACGGACATCTTCGCCTACTGCAAAGAGGTCCTGCCGAAGTGGAACACCATCTCCATCTCCGGCTATCACATGGCCGAGGCGGGGGCGACGCCCGCGCAGGAGATCGCGTTCACCCTGGCCAACGGTATCGAGTACGTGCGGGGCGCCATCGCTGCAGGCCTGTCCGTCGACGACTTCGCGCCGCGGCTGGCCTTCTTCTTCGTCTCCAGGACCTCGTTGCTGGAGGAGGTCGCGAAATTCCGCGCGGCCCGGCGAATCTGGGCCAGGGTGATGAAGGAGGAGTTCGGTGCGACGAAGCCGAAGTCGCTGACCCTGCGTTTTCACACCCAGACCGCGGGTGTGCAGCTCACCGCGCAACAACCCGAGGTCAACATGGTCCGAGTGACCATTCAGGCCTTGGCGGCGGTGTTCGGCGGGACGCAGTCGCTGCATACCAACTCCTATGACGAGGCGATCGCGCTCCCGACCGAGAAGGCGGCCAGGCTCGCCCTGCGCACGCAGCAGGTGATCGCATTCGAAAGCGACCTCACCGCCACCGTCGACCCCTTCGCCGGGTCGTACGCGGTGGAGGCGATGACCGACGAGGTCGAGGCCGCGGCCCTCGCCCTGATGGCGAAGGTCGAGGAGCGCGGCGGCGCGGTGGCGGCCATCGAGGAGGGCTTCCAGAAGTCCGAGATCGAGGAGACGGCCTACCAGAACGCGCGGGAGATCGACGACGGCGAACGGGTCGTCGTCGGCCTCAACCGATTCACCGTCGACGTCGAGGAGCCCTACGAGCCGCTGCGGGTGGACCCCGCCATCGAGGAGGCGCAGGCCGCCCGACTCGCCCGGCTCCGGGCCGAACGTGACGATGCGGAGGTGCGGTCCGCGCTCGCGGAGCTGACCGAGACGGCGAAGGGAACGGGCAACGTGCTATACCCCATGAAGCGAGCACTCGTCGCACGGGCCACCGTCGGTGAGGTATGTCACGCATTGCGCTCGGTCTGGGGGACGTACGTCCCGTCAGAGGTCTTTTGAGGGACACGAGAGGGTAAAACCCGAATTGGTGCAGGTCATGGCCCTGCACCTGGTGGGCGACGTCGACCGCGAGAGCGGGCTCGACGCCGCGTCCCGCGCTTCCCTCACTTCGGCCTCACGTGTTTTCGATCATCGAGATCGGCGTCGGTCGACTGTGCCGATGCAAGAAGCCCGGTTGAGCGACCGTAGGATTTCCCTTGTCCCGCGCGGTGCCCGACGGACCTGACAGTCCGCCATGCCTCATGCCTGCGTGGGTCGTGACCAGGCGATCCACCCGAGTCACGGAGGAGCGATGAGCGAACTCGACCAGGCGGCGGAGCCGTGCGGGAGGAGGTTCGCGTGCTTCTGCTTGTGACGGCCCACCTGCTGCTTGCGGGCCTTCTGCCCATGCTGGTGCGCAGAACGGGCCGCTGGGCCTTCGCGCTGGCCGCGATCGTCCCGGCCGCCACCCTGCTGTGGGCCCTCGGCAGGCTCTCCGCCGTCGTGAGCGGCGAGACCATCACCCAGACCTTCGCCTGGGCACCGAGCATCGGTCTGGAGGTGGCGCTGCGTCTCGACGCCCTCTCAATGCTGATGATCTTCCTGGTCTCGGGGCTCGGCGCACTCATTCTCGTCTACTGCGTCTATTACTTCGGGTCGCACGGTGAAGGCATCGGCCGGACCTCCGCGCTGCTCCTCGCCTTCGCGGGGGCGATGTTCGGCCTCGTCGTCGCCGACGACCTCATCAGCCTCTATGTCTTCTGGGAGCTGACCACCGTCTGCTCCTTCCTACTGGTCGGGCAGGACGGAGTCGGCAAGAAGCTGCGCCGCTCGTCGGTGCAGGCCCTGCTGGTGACCGTGTTCGGCGGGCTGACGATGCTGATGGGCATCATCATGCTCGGCCACGCGGCGGGCACCTTCCGGATCTCCGAGATCGTCGCCGACCCGCCCGCGGGCGGCAGCGTCGGCATCGCGGTGGCCCTCATCCTGGTCGGCGCGTTCACCAAGTCGGCGCAGGCCCCGTTCCATCCCTGGCTGCCGGGCGCCATGGTCGCGCCCACCCCGGTCAGCGCCTACCTGCACGCGGCGTCCATGGTCAAGGCGGGCGTCTACCTCGTCGCCCGGCTGGCGCCCGCCTTCGCGGATCTGACCGCGTGGTGGCTGCCGGTGGCGGTGATCGGCATCTGGACGATGCTGATCGGCGGCGTCCGCGCCCTGTTCCAAAACGATCTGAAGACGATGCTGGCCTACGGAACGGTGAGCCAGCTCGGCTTCCTGATGGTGTTGACCGGGACCGGCACCTACATCGGCGCCATCGCGGGCGCGACGATGCTGCTGGCGCACGGGCTCTTCAAGGCGGCGTTGTTTCTGATCGTCGGGATCGTCGACCACCAGACGGGCACCCGAGACATCCGAAAGCTGTCCGGACTGGGCAGACGCTTCCCCGTCCTGACGGCCCTGGCCGTGATCGCGGCGGGCTCGATGGCCGGGCTGCCGCCGATGCTCGGCTTCCTCGGCAAGGAGGCGGCCTTCCAGGCGCTCCTGGAGAGCGGGGGCACCGTCGATCTGCTGGTGCTGGCGGGACTGGTCGTCGGCTCGGTGCTGACCGTCGCCTACAGCATCCGGCTCGTCTGGGGCGCCTTCGGCGACAAGCCCGGCGTCGAGCGGATCGCCGCTCCCTCCCCGTCCCTGGGACTCGTGCTTCCCGCCGCGATCCCGGCGCTCGCCGGCCTGGTACTGGGGCTGTGGTCGCCCCCGGTCTACGGGCTGGTGAAGCCCTACGCCGACGCGTTCCGCTCCGGAGGCGAGAGCTACTACCTGGCGCTGTGGCATGGATTCAACCTGCCGCTGCTGCTGTCGGTGGTGGTCGTGGTGCTGGGCATGCTGCTCTACCGGCTCCGCGAGCGGTCCGGCGCCGAGAGCGGTCCCCCGGTCCCGCACTTCCTTCAGGCGCAGACCCTGTACGACCGGTCGGTCCTGTCGCTGGAGGTGCTCTCCTACGGCGTGACCGGCAGGCTCCAGGTGGGCTCGCTGCCCACCTACCTGGGCATCATCCTGTTGACGATGCTGTTCATCCCCGGAACGGCGGTGCTCACCGGCACCACGTTCCTCGGCGAGCAGCAGCTCTGGCACTCCGCCGTGCAGGTGCCGGTGGCAGTGCTGGTGTGCATCGCGGCGATCGCGCTGACGATGGTGCGACACCGTATGACGGCGGTGCTGCTCACCGGCGCGATCGGCTACGCGATCGGCGCGCTCTTCATCATCGACGGCGGCCCGGACCTGGCGTTGGCCCAGTTCCTCGTCGAGACGCTCACCCTGGTGGCCTTCGTGTTCGTGCTGCGCAAGCTGCCCGCGAAGTTCACCCAGATCGAATCCGCGAAGCGGCTGCGGTGGCCGAAGGTGGTGATCGCGGTGGCCGCGGGCAGCTTCGTGGCGGTCTCCACGGTGATCTTCTCCGGCGCGCGGCAGGCGCCGCCCACCTCCAGCGAGGAGTTCATCGCCAACGCCCCGGAGGGCGCGCACGCCACCAACGTGGTCAACGCGATCCTGGTGGACTTCCGAGCCTTCGACACCGTCGGCGAGATCGTCGTGCTCGCGGTGGCGGCCACCGGCGTGGCCAGCCTGATCCTCGCCGTGCGACGGACGCGGACGCCTTCGCTGCCCGAGACGGACGATCAGACGCTGTTGGCGACGCCCGGCGGCCCGGGCAGCAGCGGCGGCGCGGCAGGCGAACACGAGGGCTTCGACGTCGGCGCGACGAAGCCCGCCGGGGTCGAGGGCGGCCGGACCGGCCTGGCGACGTCGGGCGGCCTGGCGACGTCGGGCGGCGCGGCGGACTCGGGCGGGTCCGATCCGACGAACGACGAGGAGGGACGACGATGACCGGTTCCACGGTGCGGCGGCTGTCCTGGGAGGACTGGGACACGCCTCGGGAGCACTGGCTCCTCGCGGGCGACGCACGGGACGGTCGGGAGCGCTCGGTGCTTCTGGAGGTCGCCGTACGACTCCTCTTCCCGACGGTTCTGGTGCTCTCCCTCTATCTGCTTTTCGCCGGGCACAATCGGGCGGGCGGCGGCTTCTCCGGCGGGCTCGTCGCGGGTCAGGCCTTCGTCCTGCGGTACGTCGCGGGCGGCCCGTTGGAGATGCGCGAAGCCGTCCGGATACGACCTCCGGTGATCATCGGGCTCGGGCTGAGCCTGGCCGTCCTGGCGGGCCTGGTGCCCACGTTGTTCGGCGCCACGATCCTGGAGAGCACCTATTTCCAGGCCACGGTGCCCGTCCTCGGCGAGATCCACCTGGTGACCAGCCTGTTCCTCGACGTCGGGGTGTACGTGCTGATCGTCGGGGTGGTCATCGACCTGTTGCGGACTCTGGGCGCGGGCATCGAGGAACAGCTCGTGCGAACGCGAAGGGTGGCGCGATGACAGGAGGCTCGATCAACCTCGTCATGGCGCTGACGCTCGGCGTCCTCTACTCGGTCGGTTTCTACCTGATTCTTCAGCGATCACTGATGAGAATCGTCATCGGGACCGTGATCGTGGGTCACGGAGCGAACCTGTTCCTGCAACTGGCGGGCGGTCCCCCCGGCAGGCCGCCGATCATCAACGGCGTCCCCGTCGAGGAGATGACCGATCCGCTGCCCCAGGCGATGGCGTTGACGGCCATCGTGATCACCTTCGCCCTGTCGACCTTCCTGCTGGCCCTCGCCTACCGCTCCTCGGTGCTGCTCGGCCACGACGAGGTGCGGGACGACGTCGAGGACCGACGAATCCGACGTCTCCAGCAGCGGCTCTCCGAGGACGAGGACGACGACTCCGAGACCGACGACCAACAGGAGGCCGTTCGGTGAACGTGCTCGTAGCGCTGCCGGTACTGCTCCCCCTGCTGGCGGCGGGGCTCTCGCTGGTCCTGGGCAGCTTCGCGAATCTGCAGCGGATGCTCGGCGTACTGGTGCTGACCTTCATCGCGGTGGACGCGGGCTTCCTGCTGTACACGGCCGACCGGGACGGCCCGGTCGTGCTCCAGATGGGCGGCTGGGCCGCGCCGTTCGGCATCACGCTGATCGCCGACCGACTGGCCGCCCTGCTGCTGCTCGTCTCGGCGGTGGTCATGCTCGCCGTGCTGATCTTCTCGATCGGCCAGCGGATCACCGACTACGGCCGGGACACCTCCAGCACGGCGTTCCACCCGATGTACCTGGTGCTCTGCGCGGGCGTCGCGCTGGCCTACCTCACCGGCGACCTGTTCAACCTGTTCGTCGCGTTCGAGATCATGCTCGCCGCGTCCTACGTGTTGATCGTCCGACGCACCACGGCCACCCGGATACGTGCCGGGATGACCTACATCATCGTCAGCCTGACCTCGTCGCTGCTGTTCATCACGATGATCGGCCTGGTCTACGCCGCGACGGGCACGGTGAACCTCGCCGACCTGGCCGGCCGGGTCGGCGACCTGCCGCCGGGCATCCAGACGGCGCTCTCGCTGATGATGGTCGTGGTCTTCGGCATCAAGGCGGCGATGGTCCCGCTGCACTTCTGGCTTCCCGACAGCTACCCGACGGCGCCCGCGCCGATCACGGCGATCTTCGCGGGCCTGTTGACCAAGGTGGGCGTCTACGCGCTGATCCGCACGCAGACGCTGGTCTTCGATCACCAACAGAGCTGGACGCTGATGCTGATCATCGCCCTGGTGACGATGATCGTCGGCGCCTTGGGCGCGATAGCCCAGAACGACATCAACCGACTGCTGTCGTTCCTGCTGGTGAGTCACATCGGCTACATGCTGTTCGGCCTGGGGCTCTACGACGTGATCGGCCTGGCGGGCGTGATCCTCTACGTGGTGCATCACATCACCGTCCAGGCCGGGCTGTTCCTCGTCAGTGGTCTGCTCACTCGACATACCGGCACGGTCGCGCTGCGAAGAATGGGCGGTATAGCGAAGGCGTATCCGCTGGTCGCGGTGTTGTTCGCCCTGCCTGCCCTGAGTCTGGCGGGCATCCCGCCGTTCTCAGGCTTCGTGGCGAAGCTGGTGCTGCTCCAAGGCGGCGTCGACGTCGGGACGACGACGGCCTACGTCGCGACGGCCGCCGCCGTGCTGACCAGCTTCCTGACCCTCTACGCCATGGCCCGGATCTGGGTGCTGGCGTTCTGGGGCAAGGGCCGCGCGCCGCACGCCGACCCGGACCCCACCGATGAGCTGATCATCGGCACCGGATCCACCTCGAAATCGATGGTCGTCGCCACCGGGTCGTTGGTCGTCTTCGGCGTGCTCATCGCGGTGTTCGCCGGGCCGCTGTCCGAGATCAGCGGCCGGGCCGCCGCCGACCTGCTCGACGGCGGCCCGTACGTGACCGCTGTGCTGGGAGAGGACGCGGGATGACCATGACACGCAAGGTTCGTCGCCACGCCTGGCTGCGGCTGCCGCTGATCCTCTGGCTGACCGTGGTGTGGGTGCTGCTGTGGGGCACGCTCGACGTGGCCACCGCGTTCGCGGGCCTGCTCGTCGCCGTCGCGGTGGTGACGACGTTCCCGATGCCCGCGATCGCCACCCGTTTGCGGGTCCGGCCGTTGCGGCTGCTGCACCTGCTGGGCTGGCTGCTGGCGGACCTGGTCACCTCGGCACTCCAGGTCTCCTGGGAGTCGATCCGCTACGGCCCGCGGACCAAGGCGGGCATCATCGCGGTCCCGGTGCCCTCCGACATCGACCACGTGGTGGTCGCCGCGGCGAACCTCATCTCGCTGGGACCCGGCAAGTTCGTCCTGCAGATCGACCGGTCGCAGCAGGTCTTCTACGTCTACGCCGTCGGCCTCCGGGACGGCGCCCACGCCGACCGGGTCCGCCGCGAGGTCTTGGAGCTGCAACGGCTCGTGGTGCTGGCCATCGGGTCGGACGAGGACGTCCGGGCCCTGGACCACCTGGTGCCGCCGAAGTCGGCGGCCACCGCCGGGGCGCCCGGCGAGCAGGCCGGGGGCCCCACCGGCAGAGAGGACGGCTGAGATGGAGATCGTCTTCGCGATCACGTTGGCGCTGCTCTGCGTGGCGGCTCTGATCATCGTGGTCCGACTGGTACGAGGGCCGACGACGCTCGACCGGATCGTGGCGGTGGACGTGTTCGTGACCTTGATCATCGGCGGGACGGCGGTGGGCATGGCCTCACAGGCCGACGGGTCCAACATCGCCCTGCTCGTCGGAGTGGCGCTGCTGGGCTTCATCGGCTCGATGACGGTCGTGCGGATGGTCGAGCGGAAGGGGACGCACCGATGAGCGTCGCGGACGTGGTGTCCTCCATCTGCCTCGTCGGGGGCGCGGTGTTCTGCGTCCTCGGTGCACTCGGCATGCTGTGGTTCCCCGACGTCACCTCGCGGCTCCAGGCCGCGACCAAGCCGCAGACGCTCGGACTGCTGCTGCTGTTGATCGGCACCGCGATCCAGTTGGAGTTCATCTACGCCTCGGGTCTGATCCTGGTCGGCCTGTTTCAGATGATCACCGCCCCGGTGCTGTCGCAGATGGCGGGGCGGGCGGCCTACCGCTCGGGGGCGATCCGGCCCGACTCGCTGGTGATCGACGAGCTGGGCGAGCGGCTGGCCGCGGAGAAGCGTGGGGAGAGTGGTTCGGCGGGCTGAGGGCGGCGGGCGAGAGCGAGGCCCGACGGTCGAGGCGCGTGCCGGGGGCGATGCGGCTCGGACCTGGGCCGGGTCGCCGGTCGGCTGCTCCGGCTTCCCTCCGTTTCGGCCGGTGGGTAGTCGATCGGACCGGGTCGCCCGGAATCGTCTGGCTCGGCCGGGACGGCCTCGTCCTGTCGGTATCGCCTCGGCTCGGCCCGGATCATGTCGGCTCAGCCGGGTCGCCGCGGGCCCGGTGCCCGCCCCGCGCCGGTCCCGGCGGACTCCACGTGATCCGGTCGTCGGGTCGTCCCCGTCGGGGACCAGCCGGCAGGCCCGCCGCCGACCGCCGGGCGTCGGCGATCCCGGCTCAGGCGGGCCGCTGGGCGTCCGAGGAGCGGTCGTCGATCAGGAACGGCGTGATCAGTCCGCCGACGGCATGCCGGGCGAACTCCAGCCCTTCGTCCTGGTCGGTGTCGGGCACCCGGTAGGCGCCGGTGCCGCCCGCGATGGTCGCCGTCAGGTTGATCAGGCCGCTGCGGCGTTGGAACGGGGACCGGCTGATCGTCACGCCGATGACGTCTGCTCGACGCAGCGCCGTCGTGGTACGGCACACCGAGCCGCTTCGAGACACCAGGAACTCCGCGTCGTGCGTGTGGCCGAGACTGCGGTAGGCGTCCAGGGCCAGCAGCAGGGCGACGGGCAGCCCCACCCCGGCGCACCACCAGCCGATGTACAGCAGGACGTCGGTCAGCAGCATGCCGAGCAGGATCAGCACGGCGAACGGTCCCGCCACCCAGGCCAGCGCCCAGCCGATCCGGCGTCGGCGCGCCGCGCGGGGGTGCGGCCGAAGATCCCGGGCCTCGGCGGGGAAGCTCTCGCGTCCGATGATCCGGGCGGCGACCCGCCGGGCCGGCGACCAGCGCACCGGCGGAAGCAGAGTGCTGCGTTCTCGGTTCCGCTCGTCGTCGTCGCGGCCGAGCCCGGTGGCGACGGCGCGTACCGAGGCGGCGCCCGCCCAGCGCAGCGACAACGGCTCGCGCAGCTGCACGCCGATCAGCCTGTCCCGTTCGAGGGTGATGTTCCGGGTGGTGAGCAGACCTCGACGGACCTGGATCGTGTCGGGCGACAGCGCGAGCCGATGCCGCCACCACGACTCGGCGTGGAGGCCGGTGGCGGCCGTCGCCCCCACGACCAGTGCGACGAGGATCAGCCCGCCGACGGCGAGCCACAGCGGCAGGCCGGCGAGTGTCGCGATCACCTCGGGGATGACCGTGCCGTCGACGTCGACGCCCAGCATGTCGATCAGTTCGTAGCCGCCGCCGAACGCGGCGAGGCCGAGCAGCGGACTCACGAAGGAGAACGGCGCGAACCACAGCCAGCCGGCCTCCCAACGGGCGAGCACGGCGGTCTCCCGTTCACTCCCCCGACTGGGCAGCAGCTCCGTTCGCAGTCGTTCGGCCGCCGCACGCCCGAGGGCGAAGACCCGCAGCGCCGAATCCTCGTCGGCGACGTTCTCCCCGGTGCCGATGCGGACACCGGTCAGGCCGAGCAGCCTGCCGAGGGGTTCCGCGGTGGCGTCGACGCTGCGCACCCGCTCCAACGCCACGCCGCGCCTGCTGCGGAAGACGACGCCCTTGCGCAGCTCGAAGCGGCCGTCGACCACCCGGAAGCGGGTCAGGCGGGCCCGCAGCAGTTCGTACGCCGGGATCAGGATCGCGGGCGGGGCGACACTGAGCCAGACGATCCAGCCGGGCACACCCCGGTAGATCAGCAGCGCGATCGTGGGCAGGAGGAGGGTGAGGAGATAACCACAGGTCACCAGGGGCGTCCGCGGGTGGATACGGCGCCAGTGCTCCGCCGGGGCGCTCATGTGGCGTCCCCGGTCGTGTTCTCGGCCGCCTGCGCCTGTTCGGTGAGTCGCTCGGCGATCTCCTCGGCGAGGCGGTGGTCCAGGCCCGCGATGGTCAGCGCGCCCCGCGCGGAGGCGGTAGTGACGGTGACGGTCGCCAGTCCGAACAGTCGCTCCAGCGGACCGCGCACGGTGTCCACGGTCTGAATCCTGGCCAGCGGGGCGATCCTCGACTGCTCCCAGAACCAGCCGCCGCGGGTGTAGACGGCGACCCCGGTGGTCTCCCACCGATGCACTCGGTAGCGCCAACGCGGCATGATCACCAGATAAGCCAGGCCGGGCACCGTCAGGAGTCCGGCGGGCAGGGCCAGCCAGAATCTGGCCGGTTCGATGAGCCAGGCGAGGAGGCCGAGCACCAGCACGGGCGGCAGGGCGAGCAGGGCTGCTCGTGCGTGCCACCAGCCGACCGCGCGGTGATCGACATGGTGTCGGGGCGGCCGAAGACGTAACGGGCGGGAGGCGGCCATCGGCGTCGCCCCTTTCCTCGGACATCGATAGGATCGATACGACTGTATCGCTAACTTGATACGACTGTATCGAATGGTCGACACAGTCGTGTCAAGGACGGCGGGAACGGAGATCTCAGCAGGTGGCGAGCACCACGAAACGGTCGGAGCGACGGCAGCGGGTCGCGGCCGCGCTGCTGCGTGTCGTCGTCGCGGAGGGGATGGACGCGGCCTCCCTGCGGGCGGTGGCCGCGGAGGCGGGGATGTCGTTGGGCATGGTTCAGCGGCTCTTCGACACCAAGGACGAGCTGCTGCTGTTCACCTATCGCGCGTGCCTCGACGCGATGGCGGCCCGGATCACCGAGGCGGTCGAGGATCGGCAGGGGCTGCCGATGCTCGTCATGCTGCGAGCGGCGCTGCTCGCGGCGCTGCCGCTGGACGAACAGCGACGTGCCGACTGGCGGTACATCATCGCCTTCGGCGAACGCTTCGGCACCCGAGACGACATCGCCGAGATGATCGCCGAGGACGACGCGCGGTCGTACCGGGACATGCTCGGACTGCTCCAGGCGGCGGAGGCACTCGGCCAGATCCCCGCGGGCCACGACCTCCCGGGCGCGGCCCACCTGCTACGGCTCTTGTCGGAGGGGATGACGCTGTCCCTGCTCGGCGGTCGGGACGGGTCGGTGGCGGCGGTCACGAGCGGACTCGACGCCGCGCTGGAGCTGCTTCGCGCGACGCCGGCCGGCGCAGGCCGGCCTGCCGACACCACGCCGACCGACTGAGTCGCGTGAGGGGCTACTCGTCTCCCGACCCCGCCGTGGACGCCCACCCGGCGAACATCGCCGCACCGCGGTTCGCAGGGCTGCGGCAGCGAAGCTCGGACGTCCGTCCGCCGGGTCGGCCGCCGACGAACCCGCCGCCTACGGATCACCCGCCGCCGAACAGAGCGACGAGGCGCGGGCGGCGACCGCATCGGTCCCGGTGCGGCGACGGCGGGGCGCACCGGCGTCTCACCGGCTGCGCTCCCAGCCGATCACCACTCATCCCTGTCGCCCGACCGTCATCGTGCTGTTGAATCAGCAGCCATGACCGTGGTGCTCGGAATCGATAGCTCAACCCAGTCGACGAAGGTGCTGGCGGTGGACGCGGACAGCGGCCGGATACTCGGCCAGGCCCGCGCCGCGCATCCCGACGGGACCGAGGTGGACCCCGACCGCTGGTGGGCGGCCTGCAACCAGGCGATGGCCGAGGTCGTCGACGGGCTGTCCGAGCCGGTGGCGGCGATCTCGGTGGCGGGACAGCAGCACGGCATGGTCACCGTTGACTCGGCGGGCGAATCGGTGCGGCCCGCGCTGCTGTGGAACGACACTCGCTCCGCGCCGCAGGCCGCCGAACTCGTCTCCGCCGACGGGCCCGAGGCGTGGGCGCGGCGGACCGGACTGGTCCCGGTGGCGAGCTTCACCGTCACCAAGCTCGCCTGGCTGTCCGCCCACGAGCCGGACAACGCCGACCGCGTCGACTCCGTTCTGCTGCCGCACGACTGGCTGACCTGGCGTCTCGCGGGCGGCGGCACGGCGGAGGCCTGCACGGACCGGGGCGACGCCTCCGGCACCGGGTACTTCTCGGGCCGCGACGGCGTGTGGCTGCCCGAGGTCCTCGGCGAGGCCTTCGGCGGACGTCGACCTCGACTGCCCAGGGTGCTGGGCCCGGTGGAGACGGCGGGTCGGGGACCCGGCGGCGCGATCCTGGGCGCCGGTACCGGCGACAACATGGCCGCCGGGCTCGGTCTGGCGGCGGGCCCCGGCGACGTGGTCATCTCGCTGGGCACCTCCGGCACCGTCTTCGCGGTCACCGAGGACGCCACCGAGGACCCCACCGGCATCGTGGCGGGCTTCTGCGACGCCACCGGCCGCTTCCTCCCGTTGGTGTGCACGCTCAACGCCGCCAGGGTGCTGACGGCCGCCGCCGCGATGCTGGACACCGACCTCGCGGGGCTGGACGAGCTGGCGCTGCGCGCCGAACCGGGTGCGGGCGGACTGACCCTGCTGCCCTACCTCGACGGGGAGCGCACGCCGAACCTGCCCGACGCGACCGGCACCCTGCTGGGGCTGCGCCGGGACAACATGACGCCGGAGAATCTGGCCCGCGCGGCCGTGGAGGGGATGCTGTGCGGTCTGGCCGAAGGACTCGTAGCCCTGCGTGACCTGGGTGTCGCGGTGCGGCGAGTGCTGCTGGTGGGCGGGGCGGCCCGCTCGGCCGCCGTGCAGAAGGTCGCCCCGGAGCTGTTCGGCGTCCCGGTGGAGGTGCCGGAGCCCGGCGAGTACGTCGCGCTCGGCGCGGCCAGGCAGGCGGCCTGGGCACTCGCAGGTGGGGAGCACCCACCGGCCTGGCCGGTGGAATCCGTACGCTTCGAAGCGGAAGGGGGGTCGGGTTCGGCCGTGTGGGAAGCACACGCGCAGGCGCGACAGACAGTGCATGGACGGATTCAGTCCACCGATGGAAGCACCGGGACAGCCGATCGCTGACAAGCCGCCTCGGGTGGAGACCCACGACCAGTCTCGGCTGCTGACCCTGATGCGCGACGAGGGGCCGATGTCGCGCGTCGAGCTGGGCGAGCGACTGGGGCTGCCTCGGGCTCGGCTGGCGGCCGAGGTCAACCGACTCGTCGAACTGGGACTCGTCGAGTCCGGCGGGCCCGCGGCAAGCCGGGGCGGCAGGCGGTCGACGCTGGTCGGCCTGTCGAGTTCGCTGCGGCTGCTGGCGGTCGACATCGGCGCCACCTCGGTCGGCGTCGCCGTCACCGACCCCTACTGCGAGGTGCTGGAGCATCTCGTCGAGGAGTGCGAGGTCCGCTCCGGCCCCGTCGCCGTCCTGGACCGCGCGGTCGCCCTGTCGACCCTGGCCCTGGCCAAGGTGCCCGGCAGGCTGCTCGCGGCGGGCATCGGCCTGCCCGGCCCGGTGAGCTTCCGCGAGGGCATGCCCGTGGCGCCCCCGATCATGCCCGGCTGGGACCGCTTCCCGGTGCGCGATCGGCTCGCCTCGCAGTGGGGCTGCCCGGTGACGGTGGACAACGACGTCAACGCGATGGCGCTGGGGGAGCGGCACGCGGGTGTGGCTCGCTCGCTCGACGACCTCATCTTCGTCAAGGTCGGCACCGGCATCGGCTGCGGCATCCTGCTCGGCGGCCGGGTCTATCGCGGCGTCGCGGGGACGGCGGGCGACATCGGACACATCCGGCTCGACGACTTCGGCCCGGCCTGCGCCTGTGGCGAATCCGGCTGTCTGGAAGCCTATTTCGGTGGTGCGGCGCTGGCGAGGGACGCGCTGACGTTGGCCCGCAGCGGTCGCTCGGAGTTCTTGGCCGAGTCGCTGGCCAGGCAGGGCGAGCTGTCCGCGCGGGACGTCGCGCTGGCGGCCGGGGCGGGCGACTTCGCCGCGGTGAACCTGGTGCGGGAGGGCGGCAGGCGCCTCGGCCAGGTGGTGGCCTCGCTGGTCAGCTTCATCAATCCCGGCATGGTCGTGATCGGCGGCGGCGTGGCCAGGCTCGGCCATCAGCTCCTCGCGGAGGTCCGCAGTTCGGTGTACCGCCGGTCGATGCCGCTGGCGACGGGGAATCTGCCGATCGTGCTGTCGGAGCTGGGTGATCTCGCGGGCGTCATCGGCGCCGCGTGGACGGCCAGCGAACGGGCCTTCGCCGTCACGACCTGACCGCGACTTGTCCGGCAGCCGGCGCGGGTGCGGCCCGCGCGGCACCCGATCACGACCGGCCGACCGACGCCGATCCGGCGAGCCGGCGCGGGTGCGGCGGCGGGGCAGTCGTGTCGGATCGTGCGTGGCGCCCCGGCGGTGGTCTCCGGCCGGCCTGGTCGGCCTTCGACCTTCGGCGTCGCTGTGCCTGCCCGGTCCGGTGGCGCCGGCGATCGCGGCGGCAGCCGTCGCGGTGCGGGCCACTCGGCGGCGGCGGGCGGCCCGCGCGGCCGGTCGTGCGGACACCCGCTTGGCGGGCACCCGCCTCGGGGGCGCAACGTCGTCGACGTGCGGGCTGCCTCAGCCCGGCGCCCGCCGCCTTGGGGGCGTGGCCGCGCGGACGTCCGCCTCGGCAGCCACCGCCTCGGGAGGACACCGCCTCGGCCGCCGCCTCCGGAGGCGGCGAGAGGCGCACCACCGATGCAGGGCTCTCGGCGGCCCCGGCGCGGGGTCGGGGCCGCGGGACGGGCGAGTCACCGGCGTACCCCATGACCCGCCGCGTCCCGCGAACCAGAGCCGGCGCTCATCCCGGCGGATCAGTCCCAGCGGAACAGCACGGCCGCGACGAGCACACCGAGTACGGTCGTCGCTCCGAGACTGATCAGCGAGGACATCTCGACGGCCGTCCCGGCCCACGCGGCGGCGAGCGCGTCGACGGCGGCGCCGAACGGCAGCCACTCCCCGATGGACGCGAGGAAGTCCGGCAGCGCGTCGGGCCCGCCGAACATGCCGCCGAGCGCACCGAAGGCGAAGAAGGTGACGAGGCCGATCGCGACCGCCGAGTTCGGGGTCGGCGCGATGGCGGCGACGATCATCCCGATCGCGTACATCGCCGCCATGGTGAGCAGATAGACGCCCAGCGCCGCGGCCAGATTCGTGGGCACGTTGGCGCCGAAGCCGATGAACGCGACGGCGACGGCGACGGCGAGCCCGATCACGGTCTGGATGACGCTCACGATGACCTGGGCGATCAGGACCATGGTCGGGGACGCGGGCGTGACCGAGAGCCTGCGCAGGATGCCGGTGCGGCGGTAATAGGAGAGGAAGCTGGGCATGTTGATGATGCCGACGATCGCGATGACCATCGTCAACACCAGCGGAAGGACGAACAGGTCGAGGGCCGTCATCCCGTTGCTGATCACCTCGTCGCCCGCCGAGGACGCGCTCATCACGAGGCTCAGCAGCGGAAGTCCGATCGGGACGACCAGGCCCGCCGTGTCGCGCGCGACCATCTTGGCCTCGCACTGGATCAACGTCAGCCATGCCTTCATGCCCGGTCTGCGGGCTTCGACCGCGGTGCTCATTCGGAGTCCTCCAGTTCCTTCCCGGTCAGTGCGAGGAACGCCTCGTCGAGGTTCGCCGCCCCGGCGCTCGTGACCAGGCCCTTGGTGGTGTCCAGGGCGATGACCCGCCCCGCGTCGATGAGCGCGACGCGATCACAGAGCCGCTCGACCTCCTCCATGGCATGGCTGACGAGCAGGATGGTGACGTCCTCGTCGCGCAGCCGCTCGATCGTCTTCCACATCTGCCGCCGGGCGCGGGGATCGAGACCGGTGGTGAGCTCGTCGAGGATCACCACCCTCGGCCTGCCCGCGAGCGCCAGGGCGATCGACAGCCGCTGCTGCTGCCCGCCGGAGAGCTTCTCGAAGCGGACGGACCGCTGTTCCTGGAGGCCGACGAGGTCGAGCAGCTCCTCGGCGGGACGGGGACTCGGGTAGAAGCCGCGGTACAGGCCGATCAGTTCGGTGACCGTCAACGCGCTGTGCAGCGTGGCCTGCTGCAACTGGACGCCGAGCACCTGTCGGACCTTGGCGCGGTCGCGCTGCGGGTCCAGGCCCAGGATGCGCACGCGGCCCCGGTCGGGCGTGCGCAGCCCGGCGATCATCTCGACCGTGGTGGTCTTGCCCGCACCGTTGGTGCCGAGGATGCCGAGGACTTCGCCCGTCTCGATCCGCAGGCTCACGTCGTCGACGGCTACCTTGTCGCCGTAGCGTTTGTGCAGCGTCTCGGCGTGCACTGCTGGTTCCGGTGCTGTCATGCCAAGAACGTTAGGGAGCCGGACGCCCTCGGCACCTGTGCCGGAAGTCAGGAACTTCAACCATGACTTTCGGCACGGGCAGCGGGCGCGGCGGGTCTTCTAGAGTGGCCCGATGCGACGATTGAGCCTGGATCAATGGTCCGGGCTGGTGATGCTCGCCGTCTCGATCTGGGTGGGCGGGACGGTGTTGACCGGCACGACTCGGGTGACGATCCCGAGTGGCTGGTGGCTCGCCCTGTTCGTGGTCTTCCTCGCGACCCTGCTGATCTCGACGGACGAAAGGCCGTGCAAGGTCAGGCACACGATGTTCGCCGTGTCCGTCGTGTCGTCCTGGGCGTTGGTGCTGACCGCGTCGGACGTGGGCCTGCTGCCGATCCTGTTGGTGATCACCGCGGCGGTGAGCGTTTACGCCGTGCCGCCGCCGATGGGGCTGACGGTCATCGGGCTCAACACCGTGGTGCTCGTCGTACTGTTGATGCTGGCGGAAGCCTCGCCCACTGAGTTGATGACGATCGTGGGCTTCTACATCGCCATCCAGCTGGCCACGATGTTGAGTTCCCTCACACTCGTCCGCGAACAGCAGATGCGCCGCGACCTGACCACGGCCCACATCGACCTGCGTGCCGCGTCGGCGCTGCTGTCGGAGTCCGCCCGCACGGCGGAGCGGCTGCGGATCTCGCGTGAGCTGCACGATCTCATCGGCCACCAGCTGACCGTGCTGACCCTGGAGCTGGAGGCGGCCCGCCACCGCGAGGGCGAGCGGGCTCGCGAGCACGTCGACCGGGCCGATCGGGTGGCTCGTGATCTGCTGGCCGACGTGCGGGCCACGGTGGGCGAACTGCGTGTCGAGCCCTCGGACCTCACCGACCTGCTGCGCCAGGTGGGACGTGACCTGCCCGGCCTGGAGGTGTCGATCGACGTCGACCCGGCGGTCCGGCTCGACGAGGCGCAGACGGCGGCGCTCGTGCGATCGGTGCAGGAGATCGTCACCAACACCATCCGGCACGCCGAGGCACGAGAACTGTGGATCGAGGTGTCGGCGGATGCGACGGGCGCGGTACTGACAGCGGTAGACGACGGGAAAGGACACTCCGGTCCGATGGAGGGCAACGGACTCCGCGGCCTTGGCGAGCGGTTCGCGGCCTTCGGCGGCGACGTCGCCTTCGACGGCAGCGACGGTTTCAAGGTCACCGCGAGGATGCCGACGTGATCCGGGTGGTGGTGGTCGACGACCAGGCGCTCGTGCGGCACGGCATCCGCACCCTGCTGGACATCGCAGACATCGACGTGGTCGGTGAGGCCGACGACGGCCGCGCCGCCTTGGAGGTCATCGAAGAGGCATCACCCGAGGTGGTCCTGCTCGACCTGCGGATGCCCCGCTACGACGGCATCTGGACGTTGCGCCAACTGGCCGAACGCCGGATCGACATCCCGGTGCTGGTCCTCACCACCTTCGACGATGACACCGTCGTCCTGGACGCCCTGAGGGCGGGGGCACGCGGCTACCTGCTCAAGGACGTGACCCTGGAGCAGCTGGCCCGCGCCGTGCACACCCTGGCGGACGGCGGGACACTCATCGCGCCGTCGATCACCGACCGCATGCTGCGGGCGATCCGCTCCGGCCCCACACCGGGGGAGATCGCCGCGCCGCCCGTCCAGGAGCTGACCGAACGCGAACGCGAGGTGCTGCGCCTCATGGCCGAGGGGTACAGCAATCGTGAGATCGCCGAGGTGCTGTTCCTCGCGGAGGGGACCGTGAAGAACCACGTGTCGACCATCCTGGTGAAGCTCGGCGCCAGGGACCGGACCAACGCCGTGCTGCGCGCGCTGCATCAGGGCATCCTGCGCTAGCGCGGGTCCCCTGCGGCGAGTCCGCCGCTAGTGAGTCCGCTCGACGGCATCCGGCCGCCGCCTGCCCCGGCTCGGCCGCCGACGACGGATCGTTCCTCCCCACACCCGAGATCGGCTCTTGTCCGCGCGAGATCCCACGCGGGCCCGACGGCCTCGGCCGATCCTCTCGGGCCGTGAGCGTCCTTCGTAGACGGTGGCCGACGAGTCCTTGACTATGCCGTAGCGGCACGGTGTGTGGTGTCGGCAGTCGAACCGACTCTCGGGAGTGTGAACCACGTGAATCGACGACGCGATGTCCGGCGAGGGGCGACCCTGCTGGCCGTGCTGGGTCTGTCCGGGGCACTGATCGGAGTGCCCGCGGCGACCGCGGACGAGGGAACCGCCCCCGCGACACCGCTCGCCTGGGGCGAGTGTCCGGCGGACGTGCCCAACGATCCGCCGCTGTTGCAGTGCGCCACGGTGCCGGTGCCGCTGGACTACGGCGACCCCGACGGCGAGCGGATCGAGATCATGATCTCGCGGCTGCCCAGCTTCAACCCGGAACAGCGACGCGGCATCCTGCTGCTGAACCCCGGCGGCCCGGGCGGCTCCGGGCTGGACCTGTCCACGCTCTTGAGCTCCCAGGGCCTTCCGAACAGCGTCCTGGCGGGCTACGACCTGATCGGCGTGGACCCCAGGGGTGTCGGGCATTCGGCCCCGGTCAGCTGCGGCTTCACCGCCGACGACACGGACTACTTCGGCAACATCCCGCCGTACGCGGTCGACGAGGCCGCCGTCGCCGAGCAGGCGCGGATCGCCCAGGGTGTCGCCGAGCAGTGCGCCGCCAACGACGTCGACGGGCGGCTGCGGCACCTGTCGACGGCGAACACGGCGCGTGATCTGGACTCGATCCGTGCGGCGTTGGGCGAGGAGAAGGCGAGCTTCCTGGGCTATTCCTACGGCAGCGCGTTGGGCGCCGCCTACGCCTCGATGTTCCCGGACACCGCCGACCGAGTCGTGCTCGACAGCAACATCGGCGACACCCATCTCGACTACGAGGGCATCCGCCGGTTCGGCCTCGGATTGGAGGAGATGTTCCCGGACTTCGCGGACTGGGCCGCGGCCCGACACGACTCCTATGAGCTGGGCAGCACCCCGGAGGAGGTGCGCGAGACCTACTTCGACATCGCCGAACGGCTCGACGAGAACCCGGTGGAGGGCGTCGTCGACGGGACGCTCTTCCGGCTCGCCACCTTCGGCGGGCTCTACCGGGAGGCGTCCTACGGCAGGACCGCGCAGCTCTGGCAGTCGGTGTCCGTCTCGGACCCGGCGGCCCAGGACGTGCTGGCGCTGCTCGACGCCGATCTGCCCGTGCTGCCGAGCGGTCCGCCGACCGGCGCGTCGGAGCCCTCGGCGTTCGACAACTCCTGGTCGGCCTTCCTGGCGGTGACCTGCAACGACGCCGAGTGGCCCGAGGACGTCGAGACCTACCAGCGTGGCGTGGCCGAGGACCGTGAGGCCTACCCGCTGTTCGGCGCGGCCGCCGCCAACATCATGCCCTGCGCGTACTGGCAGGAGCCGCTGGAGGAGCCGGTGGAGATCGAGAGCGACGGGCCGACGAACGTCCTGATCGTGCAGAACCAGCGGGACCCGGCGACCCCGTCGCGCGGCGGCGAACTGCTCGACGAGAAGTTCGGCGACCGGTCCCGCCTGGTGAGCGTCGACGGCAGCGGCCACGGCGTCTACGTCCTCGGCGACAACCCCTGCGCCCTGAACGTCACCACGCGATTCCTGGTCCACGGCGACCTGCCCGAGAAGAACATCACCTGCGCGGCGGACGGCACCGCGGGCTGAGGGGATGCCCAGCCGGGTACGCCCGGCGGCGCGCACGTCGTGCGGGGTGTGGCGATCGGGGTCGCCGCATCCCGCCCGGCGGTGCCGGGTCGGGTGGCGGTCCGCCTCGGACGCGCAGGCGGACGGACCAGGCACGTGCGCCGCGGAACGGGCGTGCCTCGGAGGCCGGGGTCGGCTGCGCCGCCGCGCCTGCACACCCGTGTGAGGAGGCGGCGATCTCGTGAGCGGCGGCCGGAGTGGCGCGTGCCGGGCCGGCCGCCCGGCGAGACGCCTCGTCAGCGGGCGAGGATGCGTGCGGCGAGTGCGCCGATCTGGTCGCGGACCCGTTCGGCGCTCCAGCCCTCCGCGGTGATCAGGTGTCCCAGCAGGTCGATCCGTGTGTAGGCGAGGAGCGCGTGGGCGGCCCAGGACGCCTGGTCGGCGCCCACGACGTCGGTGAGCAGGCCGGCGAACAGCGTGTGGGCGTTGCGGTAGTTCGGGGTGTCGAGGCAGGAGTTCGTCGCTCCCGGTTCGAGGTGCTCCAAGGCCAGGGCCACCTGGCGGTTGTGCAGCTTGAACTCGACGAGGGCGTCGAGGACGGCGACGACGCGCTCGGACGGGGGCGTGCCCGGTCCCAACGGGGGCGGGCCGGTGGCGACGGCGTCGTGCAGGGCGCCGATCCGCGTCGCGTAGACCGCGTTCAGCAGCCCGGCCCGGTCGCCGAAACGGCGGAACAACGTGCCCTTGCCTACTCCCGCCTCGGCCGCGATGTCGTTCATCGTGATCGACAGGGGATCGGAGGAGGTCGCGAAGAGGGTGGCCGCGGCATCGAGGATCGCCTGCCGGTTGCGCGCGGCGTCTGCTCGTTCCCTGCCTGCCACGGCCACCCCTCGACGTCTCTACAACCGGAATTCGGCGGCGGCGAACTCGCGGAAGGAGCGAGGCGCCGTGCCGGTCACCTGTGACACGGTATCCGTAACGCGGTCGTCGATCCCGCCTGCGATGGCGACGTCGAGCGTGCTGAGCATCGCGGCGAGCGCCGGGAACACCCCGGCTGCCTCCAGTCGGGTTCGCAGCGTGTCGGCGTCGACGGGAACGTGGGCGATCCGACGGCCGCCGACGTCGGTCAGGACGGCCGCGACGTCGTCGTAGCTCAGCGCCTCCGGACCGGTGAGGACGAGGTCCGTGTTCCACGGGACGGGCGACAGCAGCGTCTCGACGGCGACGCGGGCGATGTCGTCGGCGTCGATGAAGCCGACTCGCCCGTCGCCGGTGGCCGTGGTGATGACGGACTCCGCCCGGATGGTGGCGGCGTGCGGATGGTCTCCGACGAAGTTCTGCATGAACCAGCTCGGGCGTAAGACCGCCCACTCGTCGAACAGCTCGGCGACGGCCTCGTGCACGGCGCCTGGTCCGGGGCCGCCCGAGGACAGGGCGGAGCTGCTGAGCAGGACGGCGCGGCGGACCCCCGACTCCCTGGCGAGGGTGAGGAAGGGACGCATCACCGCCTGCGGATCGGCGTCGTCGGCGGGCACGATGAGGTATACCCGGTCGACCTCGTGGAGGGCGCCGGGGTGCGTGCTCGTGTCATGCCAGTCGAACCGGGTCCCCCGGGTCCCCGCAGGCCCGGTCCCGGAGCGGTTGGCCGAGGTCACGGCGATTCCCCGCGCGGCCAGTCCGGCCGCCACCCGGCGCCCGGTGGTCCCGCTCGCGCCGGTCACGAGAGCACGTCCGACCGACGTGGCATCCGATGTGGACAGAGTCATGCCGCGGCCTTCCTGTCCGAGGTGTGCAGGGGATTCCAGTAGTCCCGATAACGCGCGATCAGCCCGTCCCGCAGGGTCAGCACGACCACGTAGGACATCCGGTAGGGCTCGCCGGTGGCGGCGACCGTGCCGGTGGCGGTCGCCTCGATGACGGCGACGTCGGGATTCACCGTCTGGTGCGTCTCCAGCGCGTCCAGACCGTCGAGCCGGACGCGGGAGGTGACGGCCGTGAGGTATTCGGCGAGAGCCGGTCTGCCCTCGACGCGGTGTGGCTGCTCGGGGCGGGCGAAGGGGAACTCGAAGACGACGTCCTCGGTGCACAGATCGAGCCAGCTCTGGACCTCACCGGTCTGGAGAGCGGGTAACGCCTGTCGAAAGACGTCGACGGCGGAGCGGGTGGGCATGCGACCTCCTGAGCGGCAAATCGGACCATTGGTCCGCTTTTGTTCGACGATACGGACCTGCGGTCCGGTTGGCAACCGGGTCGTTCGGGTGGTCGCGACGCGGCAGGTTCGGACGGCGGCCGGACGTCGGTGCCTGCCCGCCTCGACCGGACACGGCGACATCGACGCTCGCGGCGCGCTCGGCGTCGAGCCGATCCGAACACCGGGGCCGACGCGGGAGGTCGAACAGGTCGGTCCGTCCTCCGGGTCGCCCGCCCGGCGGGGCGACGGATCGCGCGACGACCGACGGGGCGTCCCCATCCACACGGCGCCGTGCCTCCACCGAACGGTGGAGGCACGAATCAACCCGAGCTCAGCCGCCACGGTCGATGAGAAGGGGCGCGGTGCGCCCGAGACTTCGCGGCATGAACGCAGTGGAAGTACGAGATCTGCACCAGCGCTACGGGGGGCACGTCGCCGTCGACGACGTCTCGTTCACCGTCGAAGAGGGGGAGATCTTCGGCATCATCGGGCCCAACGGCGCAGGCAAGACGACGACCGTCGAGTGCATCGCCGGGCTGCGGACACCCGACTCGGGCTCGATCTCCGTGCTGGGACTCGACCCGATCAAGGACCGGGCAGAGGTGCGTGAACGACTCGGCGTGCAACCGCAGGAGAGCAGTTTCCCCGATGCGATCAAGGTCGCCGAGGCGCTCGAACTCTACAGCTCGTTCTACCGGGAACCCGCCGACTGGCGCGAGCTCATGGAGCTCCTGAACCTCACCGAGAAGCGCGACACGCGGTACAAGTCCCTCTCGGGCGGACAGAAGCAGCGGCTCTCGATCGCCCTCGCTCTGGTGGGCGACCCGAAGGTCGCGATCCTCGACGAGCTCACGACCGGCCTGGACCCCCAGGCCAGACGCGACACCTGGAGCCTCATCGAACGGGTTCGCGACAGGGGCGTCACGATCCTCCTCGTCACACACTTCATGGACGAGGCGGAACGCCTCAGCGACCGGATCGCCGTCATCGACAGTGGTCGCGTTGCCGCACTGGACACGCCGGCGGGGCTGATCGCGCGAGCGAACACGGTGCGGCAGGTCCGCTTCCGCGTGAGTCAACCGCTGGACAGGAGTGTCCTGACCGAGCTGCCCGACGTGACCGACGTCGCGATCGCCGAGGGCCGCTGGCTGGTCACCGGCAGAGGAGAGCTTCTGAGCAGCGTCGCAGGGGCGCTCGCCAGGGCGCAGGTCGTGGCGCGGGATCTCCGCGTCGACCGGAGCAACCTCGACGACGCGTTCATGGCGTTCACGGGCCGCGCCCCGCGCTCCGCACAGCTCTCCGAGAGGGCGGTCGACTGATGCGCGCTCCCCTGAAGGCGGTCAAGGTTGAGACGAGGCTCTTCCTTCGAGACTCCGCCACCGTCATGTTCGGTGTCCTGTTCCCGACGGCACTCCTGCTCGGGCTCGGTGCCGTCCCGGCCCTCCGAGAGTCGTCGCCGGAGACGGGCGGGCTCCGGTCCATCGACATCTGGGCGCCGACCGCACTGGTGTTCGGAATGGTGATGATCGCCGTGCAGCACGTCCCGTCGGTCATCGCGACGTATCGCGAGCGCGGCATCCTGCGCAGGCTGTCGACCACTCCCGCGCATCCGCGCGGCGTCCTGCTGGCGCAGATGATCGTCGCGTTCGCCTCCGTGGTCGTCGCCGCGGCGCTCATGATCTTCTCGGCGTGGGCGGTGCTGGGCATCGCGCCGCCCGAGCGGCCCCTGGAGTTCGTCGTCGCCTTCCTCGTCGGCTATGCGGCGCTGCTCGGAATCGGCATGATCGCGGCGGCCGTGGCCCGCACGAGCAGTGCCGCCAACCAGATCGGCACCCTGCTGTTCGTCACGCTGATGTTCGCAGGCGGAGCCTTCCTGCCCCGTGTCCTCATGCCCGACCTGCTGCGTGAGGTCGGCGAATTCATCCCGCCCGGTCTACAGGCTCTCACCGCGGCGTGGTCCGTCGAGGCAGGCGAGATCACCGCCACCGCCGGTGGCCAGCCCTTCTGGCTGCAGATCACCATAATGGCGGGAATCGCGGTGACCGCGAGCGCGATCGCCGCGAAGCTGTTCCGCTGGGAGTAGGTGTCGATGACGTGGGACGCCGGGGCCGGTGAGCACCCGAGCTCCGGGACACGCGAATCCGCCGTCACGGACGAGGCGCAGACCGCGAATCGCTCCCGGCTGGCCTGGAAGGCGGAGCAGCTGCGGGTCTGGGACCTGCTGCAGTTGATCACGCCGTGGTCGCTGCTGACGATCTCGACGGCCCTCTATTTCTCGCGGGTGCTCCCGGCCTCCGGTGAAGGCTTCTGGCCCGAGGGCGCCTCGGTCCTCGGGCTGGTCGCGGTCGCGGTGCCGTGGGTGCTGTTCGGACACACGCTGCCCATCAGGCGCAGAACGCTCCGGCCCATGTCGGCGGGCGTCTTCTTCGTCGGGCTGCTCGTACTCTGCGTCACCCTCATGACGTACTCCGAGAGCTTCCTCGTCTTCACGGTCGCGGGCTTCTTCCACGCGTACCTGCTCAGGCCGTGGCCGTTGGGGGTGCTCGGGGTCCTGGCCACCTCCGTGGCGCTCAACGGGTCGGCGATGCGGGTGTGGACCGACCCGACCTCGGACATGCTCGCGGAGTTCATCCTGATCGTCGCCGTGCAGACCGCGGCGATCGGCGTGGGAATCCTGCTGACGGCGCGCAGCGAGCCGGAGGAACGCAAGCGGGAGGAACTCGTCGAGCGACTTGAGGCTGCACTGCACGAGAACGCCGGACTCCACGCGCAACTGGTCGCTCAGGCCCGTGAATCCGGGGCGCAGGACGAGCGGCAGCGATTGGCGGGCGAGATCCACGACACCCTGGCGCAGGGGCTCGCGGGCATCATCACGCAACTCCAGGCGGCGGAGCGGTCCGCGAGTATGCGGGGCGAGACGGAAGAGCACGTCGCGCGTGCGCTTCGACTCGCGCGCAGCAGCCTGACCGAGGCCAGACGGTCCGTGCAGGCGCTCGCTCCCCAGGAACTCGGGCGAGCGCACCTTCCCGACGCGCTGCGCACGTTGACCGAGCGATGGTCGGAGGACCAGGGGATCAGCGCGCGGCTGGCGGTCACCGGTACCCGAGAGCCGCTGAGCCCGGCGATCGAGGTGTCTCTCTTCCGGGTCGCGCAGGAGTCGCTGACCAACGTGGCGAAGCACGCGGAGGCCTCGCGCGTCGGTGTCACGCTGTCGTACACGGGCACCGAGGTGCTGTTGGACGTGCGGGATGATGGACGCGGCTTCGGCACAGGGGGCGGCGCCGGCTTCGGCCTGACGAGCATGCGCCAGCGCATCAGAGGGGTGGGCGGTCACCTGGAGGTGCAGAGCGCACCGGGCGACGGGACCTCCGTCAGCGCGCGCGTTCCGGCGATCGCCCTCGGGGGTGCGGGAGCGAAGGGGGAGACCGACCGATGATTCGACTGCTGATCGTCGACGACCACCCGATCGTGCGGGGCGGGCTGCGCGACACCTTCGCGGACACCGAGGACATCGTCGTGGTCGGCGAGGCCGGGCACGGCGCGGAGGGCGTCGAACGTGCGGAGCTGCTGGCGGCGGACGTCGTGCTCATGGATCTTCGGATGCCCGGGATGGACGGCGTCGCCGCGACCGCCGCCCTGCGCGAGCGTGCACCGAGCACCCGAGTACTGATCCTGACCACCTTCGACAGTGAGAGCGACGTACTGCCCGCGATCGAGGCGGGGGCGATCGGATATCTCCTGAAGGACGCGCTGCCCGACGAACTGATGCGAGCCGTCCGTGCGGCCGCGCGTGGCGAGTCGGTGCTCGCGCCGTCGGCGACACGGCACCTCATGGGGCAGGTGCGCAGGCCCGGTGCCGGCACGTTGACGGATCGAGAGAAGCAGGTGCTGCAACTGGTCGCGAACGGCAGCTCGAACCGAGAGGCCGCGGCGGCGTTGTTCATCGGCGAAGCGAGCATCAAGACCCACCTGCAACACATCTACGACAAACTCGGCGTCCGCGATCGAGCCTCGGCGGTGGCCGAGGGCTACCGCCGCCGCCTCCTCACGTGATGCCCCTGCTGTCGGGGCGCTGCCTGCCGTACCCGTGGCGAGCGCCATCGAGCTCGGAATGGATGAGGACGTTCGTCGAAACACGGTCACGCGGCTCTTCGCCGGACCGGGTGTGGCGGTCGCGTGCGCGTCGCTCGCTGGAGGAGAGTCGAGGTCACTTCGAGGGTGGGAGTCTCACGCCACCCGTCGCCTCGACGTGCGCCACGCCGCTACCTCCGCCTGCCCCGACCTGACCTGCGCCCGCATGGACGGGCCTCAGCCTGGAGGTCACCGGCCGGGCCGTCGAAGCCCGATCGCGCCGTGCTCGCGTGCCGAGCCAGTCGAGCCACTCGAGCCACTCGAGCCGGGCGATGGTGCGGGTACCGGTCCCGCGAGTACACCCGATGATCGTCACTCTGCGCGCAGTCGTGCGGCCGAAGGGGGAGTTCGAAGACGACATCGTCGGTGCACAGCTCCAGCCAGGCCCGGGCATCGCCGGTCTGGAGTGCGGGCAGCGCCCGTCTGAAGACGTCGAGGGCGGAAGGAGCGGTCCTGAATCCTCCTGAAGACAGCAACAGGTGGGGTACCGGAGGAGGCTGTCGTTCGGGAATCGGTGCCTACCGCCACGGATCGAGTGCGTGTTTCCCGCTGGTCCGGCCCGCTTCGAGTTGCCGGAGGACGGCGGGACCGTCGCTCAGGGGATGGACGTGGGGCGTGCCGGGCGGGTACACGCCGTGAGCGATGAGCCCGTCGAGTTCGGCGAGCAGCGCCCGATAGACGGCGGGCGCGTCGGCTGCCAGCGCGCCGACGTGTAGGCCCTTGAGTTGGGCGTGGTGCGTGAAGACCAGCTCGTGCGTGGTCACGCCCGCCTCGCCCGATGCGGCGCCGAAGATGACGACTCGACCGGTGAAGGGCTTGGCCACGGTCAGGCTGACCTCGAAGGTCTCCCGCCCGACGGATTCCAACACGAGGTCCACGCCACCGGTCAGCCTGCGGATCTCCTCGGCCAGGTCGGGCCGTCGACGGTCCACGACCTCCTCGGCTCCGAGTGCTCGGATGATGTCGTGCTTCGCAGCCGAGGCGGTGGCGATGACCCGCGCGCCATAGTGCCGGGCAAGGCGGACGGCGGCCTGCCCCACGCCCCCTGCGGCGGCGTGGACGAGCACCACCTCACCGGCCCGGACCTCGCCGAGTGGGCGCAGCGCCGCCAGCGCCGTGACCCAGTTCAGCACCATGCCGACGGCCTCGGCGGCGCTCCAGCCCGAGGGGACGGGCAGCGCCGCGTCGGCGGAGATCGTCACATACTCCGCGAAGGCGCCCGCGCCGATCCCGACAAGGCGGGTTCCGATCGGGAAGGGATCGGTGATCGCAGGCCCGACGCTGACGATCTCGCCTGCGGCCTCGAAACCCGCCGGGTAGGGCGGCTGTGGTCCGCCCCCGTAGGTTCCCCGAGTCTGCATGACGTCGGCGAAGTTCACCCCGGCGGCGCCGACGCGAATCAGGTACTCGCCCGGCCCCGCAGTGGGGCGGGGAAGCCTGGTGAGCACCAGATCATCCGGCCCGCGATCCGACTGCTGGCGAAGAGCGCGCATGGTCGTCGCGGCGGGGTGGTGTTCGACGTGAAGGTCCATGCGCCGGAACGTAGGAGCTTCACACTTGCGGCAAGATCAAGCCGCGCACCACTCACCGGCCCGCACGGCGTGCCGCGTGCAGAAAGGCGTCCAGCGCCGACCGGTGCTCGCTGAGCACCGCGATCCGTGCCGCGAGCCGATCGCGATACCGCTGGACCTCGGCAAGGAACTCCGCGCCCAGCAGCTCGGGGCTTGCCTCGCTCGCCGCCGTGACAGGGGGCAGCGCCTCCCGGATCAACCGCACCGAGAGTCCCGACCCCAGCAACGACCGGATGACCAGGACCCGGTCGATCGTGGAGCGGCAGTAGTCGCGGTAGCCGTTGTCGCGGCGGCCGGGAACGATCAATCCCTCGTCCTCGTAGAACCGCAGGGACCTCGTGCTCACTCCGCTGGCCTTGGACGCCTCACCGATCCGCACACCCACCGAAACAGCAGGCGGCCGTGTTGTCTTCCCGTGCGGCCTCCCGAGCCGGGTCCGCGCGGCGGATGCCGTGCTGACGACCATCGGTCGGCAGGTCAGAACATGCAGGTGCCGTCCTTGTAGTGGCCGTTGGCCTGGTAGTCGACGCCGGCGACGAGTGGGGATTCTTGTTTGATGCGGGCGGGGAGTTCTTTGCCCTTCTCGATCCAGGCATGTTTGGTCTCGGGACTACCGGAGACTTCTGCTTGATCAGGAGCGCCAACTCCTTGCCCTTCTCCCTCCAGGCGCGTTCCGCCTCGGAGTGGGGAATCCCGAGTCTTGTGGAACGTCTATGTCCAAAGTGGCCTGGAATTCGTCGTCCCATGCCGCCACCGCATTGATGACTTCGGCAGGGAAGAGTAGGTGCCGTGAAACCTCTTCTATCGAATGATTGTAGAGCTCGGCTTCGGGCACGTCGTAAAAGAACGTCCCTTGTCCGTAGCCTGCCAATGGTGAGATCTCTATAGTCATCTGGATCTCGCTTTTGTGTACACATGGAAGAACGGTCCTTCTCGGAAGTCGGCGTGCAATGATGCAGCCGAGGTTATGGCGGGTTCTAAATTTTCCGATCCGCCCGGCGCGCACGATTCCTTCCAGTGGGAACATGCAGGTGCCGTCGTGTTCGTGGCGGCGGCCAAGGCCGACCGGCTCGGCTGAGCTTGCCTGCCGGGACCTCGCGCCCCAGGGCCGGCCCGCCTCCGCCGGGCTTGCGCCGTGTGTGGGACTGGCTATGACATCCGCGCTGGTCAGTGGCTCCGCATGGGCATACCTGGCTGAGGGTGCCGGGCGGCGGACGTCATGACCTGACACGCAGTCGGACGTTCGCCCTTGGCGTCACCTGAGCCGGTGGTATAGAGGCAAGAGCGGGTGCCGTGGTCCGAAAATCGGGTCTGTACGGCGTGGACTGCGGCTGCGGTCAGGGTGACGTGCCGCCGAGTGGGTCAGCGGCCCATCGGGGGGTCTTCGCCGAAGACGGGTGGGGCGACCTTGACGTCGTTGTCGAAGATGCCGTCCATCTCGATGAGATAGTCGGGACGCTGGTGTTCCTTATCCTCTTCGCCGTCGGTGCCTCGTCCTTGTGCCCCGCCGCCTGCCATGCCGCCGCCCATACCGCCGCCCATACCGCCTGCGCCCGGCGCGCCGCCTGCGGGCCCGAAGCCGCCGGGCATCCGTCCACCGCCAGGTCCACCGACGCCGGTGGTGCCGCCGGACCCCATGCCGCCCGCACCCGGTCCGAAGCCGCCACCCGGGCCGCCGGGCCCGAATCCGCCAGGCATCCGCCCTCCGCCGAATCCGCCGCCAGGCCCGCAAGCCCGCCGGGTATCCGACCGCCGCCGCGGCCGGGGCCGCCGGGGCCGCCTGGTCCGCCGCCAAATCGGCCGGGTCCGCCGCCATTGGGTCCACTGGGGTACCCGGATCCACCGGGGTATCCGGGCGGGCCGAATCCGCCGGGCTGGCCGTGGGGACCGGGTCCGGGACCGGGACCGGCGTGGAGCGGGGGGCTCTGCGGCGGGGTGACGCCGGGATTATTGAAGTCCGGACCGATCGAGGGTGGGAGCGTCGGAGTGCCACCGCCAGGCGGGATGGCAGGCGCAGGGGGCGGGTTGGCGCCGCCTCCACCGACCGGTGGATGTACCGAACCGCCGCCGCCGTATCCTCCTCCACCACCCCCGCCGGGAACACCGGGACCACCGTCGACCTGCCCGCCCCCACCCGGCAATGCGGAATCGCCGAAGGTCCCCGGCATCCCTTCATCGGCTCGGTTGAGGCCAGGATTGTTGATCGTGATGGCGTGATTCTCCGGCGGGTCGAAGCCGTGCAATGACGCCAGGTTGGCATTCGTGTTGTCCTGATACTCCGCCATCAGGTCCCGGGCTTTTTGATTCTCCTCGTCGTAGGCGTTGATCTCGCCGTTGTACCCGTTCAACCCGAACGTGACTGTGTCGAAAAAATCCTTCGACGGCTTAGGCGATCCTTCGGGCATGAGGAACTTGGTGCTGGCTTGAAAATCGACCTGTCGGCTGATCGCGTTAGTGACTTGACGAACCTGGTCCTGGATGTTCAACGCATACTCCGCCAACGGAGCGGATGCTGTCCGGAACCGGGTGGCCGCTTCGCCTTCGTGTGTCTCGGCCGAGGTGGTAACCGAGGATTCAATATAACCGCCGATGGCCTCGAAATTTCGCGAGATCTTAGTCCAAGAATCGATCAAGTATTCGGGATCTGCGGCAGTGTCGTCCGTGTTTATTGCCGTATATATTGCTTGTGCGTTGAGGTGTTCCCAGGTGCTATCGCCGGGCGTTGCTTGAAAATTTATTGCTACCATCCAATTCTTCTTCAGTCGGGCACATTTTCAATTGCGGTGGCTGCGATTTCGATCCCCCAGTCGCAAGCGTCAACGCCCGAGTTGCTCATGGTACTCGTTTGGAGGACTAGCATTTGATCGTCTGTTGCCGCGAGGAATACCTCGCAATTGATATCACTATCGACTCGATTGGCGACCGTGGCAGGATGTCCGGCGATGTCTAGGGGTTGGAATACTGCGAAGGTGTCTTGTTGTTCGTAGATGTCGGAGAGCGTGATGCCTCTAGAATTGTGGTATATGGCAACGCTGAATCCGGTATTCAGGTCCGACCATAGGCACGTGTTATATCCAAAATTATCTTCAGCTTGTTCACCTGTCGTAGGTAGCTGGAACGATGCGGCCTGATCGGCGGTGAGAAAATCGCACGGACTGACATCTACGATGTCCTTAGGATCGGTCACGGTCGGGGCAAGGTTCTCGGTCGAGCTCCCGGTGGCCGAGGGTGGTGCTGGATCGGTTGAATTGGGTGTGTTGGACGCTGGCGTGCTGATGGGCTGTGCTTCTCCTGCCGTTTGGCCGCCACATCCGGAAAGGAGAAGGCTGAACCCGGCCGCGGAGAGAAGGGTGGACATAGTCTTCGTGATGCGCAAGGTAATTCCCTCAGATTGCGTAGTTCGGTCCGGCCGGGCCGGTCGGGTCCTCGGGCAGTGCGAATTCAGTCGGAGTGATTGCATTGATTTCTTCTTGGCCATGGTATTCGAGTAGTGAGGTCTCCAAATTATTAATCAGCTCGCCAAGTGCGCGTTGATAAGCCTCCAGCGCTACGAAGAGCGATCCTAAATTGCCATCGACAACAAGTCGCTGCAATTCTGCGGTAGCGTGTTTGCTTACATCATCGCTGCCGCGAATCGCGATTGTCGTGAGGTTCTGTGCCTCACGGCGAGTCTCTACAAGGGCCTCCAAAGCCCGCTTGAGATTCGCAAGTACCTGCGGCGCTCGGTCCAAATCGATCTGGTAGCCGTCGGACATGGGTGGCCCCTTCCCTGCGGCGTGTGTTTGTCGGGGGCCCGTCCCCACTGGCCGTCGACGATCTTCGCTCCGAAGCTATCAGCCGGGGAGTAGCCGTTCGGGCACACTGGGAAGTCGGCCGACAAGATCACACAGCTGGCGCAATCCGTACGCCCGAACGGTTGGCAGGCGCCCGCTGTGGACGGCGCGGATCATCGAGCTGATGGCGTGTGTCGGACACGGCTGGGTGGCAGCGGCGGACGCGGATCGATCGCCCGAGGCCCCGAGGCGGCCCGTGCCCGATCGCCGCCCTCCTCCTCCGGTCGGGGCACGGCACGGGTGTCGGGCCGTGCGGGAGTCCCGTGCCGTTGACCGCATGTCGGTGCCGACGTCGTCACTCGTCTCCTCGTCACTCTGTGCTCAATCCGGCAGGCCCGCTTGAGCCTCGCTGTCTTCCTCAACGGGCCCCCGACTCGGCGAGGTCCGGTGCCCTGCCTGCATCCGCTCGATCCGGCCGGGATGCGCCGTCGTCGCGATCGTGAGCGAACGGGACGACGACAACAGTGGACGAATGCGCAGGTCAGCCGGGAGCGCTCACAGGACCTCGGCTCTGCCGGGGGCGGCGGCTCGTGTGTCCGGCACGACGAAGATCACTGTGTGGGGTGCCGTTCTCTGCACGGTCGAAGGCGGATTCGGGGACCGCAGCTGCTCGTTCCACCCGATTCGCGCAGTTCCAGGCCCGACGGTGTGAGCGGAGCTCCCACCGAGCACCCGCTTCTCGCGATCATGACTTGTCGCGGATCGGGCGGACGGGGCCGCTCGACCGCCCTCGCCGTGGCGGCCCATGGGGGCAGTGGCACGCGGGTCCTGCTTCGCCGTGCCGTGGGACGTCGAACGCGTCGAATGTCATCGAACGCGCCGCCGGATCCGCCCGCGCCGCGCCGCCGGTTAGAGGACCCCGATCGCGCTGCCGTGCCGCTGTCTGCGAAGCCGAAGTGATGGCCTGCCCCGACTGATCGACTTGGCCGGACCGGTCACTCGACGTGTCGGCAACCGGTTTCGGCTGGCGCACCGCCAAGCGACTTCAGGTCTCAACTGAGCATACTTTTGTTGGGATAGTTCACAAGTCTGCCTGGATGTGTTGCTCTGATCGAGTGGCTCGGCCAGAAGTTCCTGGTATTTCACCTTGACGAGTGAGCTGGGCCACCTTAGTTTGATGAACCACCCAACGAAGCGAGGTTCCGGTGCGAGGCAAGCAGGATCGCCCGGCCGATCAGGCCGGGCTGCGCAAGGCGAACCTTGCGCTGATCCTCGACCTGCTGCGTGGCCACGGGCAGCAGTCGCGCGCCCAGCTCGCCGGACTGAGTGGTTTGAGCAAGGCGACGGTGTCGAATCTCGTCTCCGAACTGGAGGTGCGCGACCTCGTCCGCCCCGCCGGGATCGTCGCGGGCAGGCAGGGCAGGCCCGGAATGCTCGTCGAGGTGCAGCCCAGGACGGTCTCGGGGATCGGCCTCGAGGTGAACGTCGACTACCTCGCCGCCACCGCGATCGACCTCACCGGCGAGGTCGTCTTCGAATGCCGGGTCCCCGGCGACGTGATCGCCCTCGGACCGGAACGACTGCTCGACCAGCTCGCCGAACTCGCCAGGAAGGTGCTGGCCGCCGTCGAGACCCAGGGCGCCTGGACGGCCGGGATCACCGTCGCGGTGCCCGGACTGATCGATCCCGCCACCGGAGTCGTCCAGCTCGCCCCCAACCTGCGCTGGCGCAAGGTGCCGATGGCCGACGGACTCGCGGGCAGGCTCGGCTACTCGCTGGCCCGGATCACCGTGGACAACGACGCGAACCTCTCCGCGCTGGCGGAGCAGACCTCCGGCAACGTCGTCGGCGTCACCGACCTGCTCTACCTCACCGGGGCCTCCGGCATCGGCGCCGGGATCATCGCCGACGGAGTCCCGCTGCGCGGCGCGTTCGGCTCGGCGGGCGAGGTCGGACACATGGCGATGGACCCGATGGGTCCCTACTGCTCCTGCGGCTCGCGTGGCTGCTGGGAGACGCAGGTCGGGCTGATCGCCCTGCTCCGCGCCGTCTCCACCCACGAGGACCCGGTGCGCGATCCCGCGCTGGACCTCGAACAACGACTGACGATCATCCGAGCGCGTGCCGAGCGTGGCGACCGCCGCACCCTCGACGCGCTGCAGCAGATCGGCTCGGCACTGGGCATCGGCATCTCGATCCTGGTCAACGTGCTGAACCCGGCGGCGGTGGTGTTGGGCGGCTACTTCGCGACCCTCCAGGAATGGCTGGTCGAACCCGCTCGCCGCGAGGTCGCCGCCCGGGTGCTCGGCCCCGACGCCGCAGGCGCCCGGCTGGTGCCCTCCAGCCTCGCGTTCAACGCGGCCAGTCGCGGCGGTGCCTACGCCGCGATGCGGCGAGTACTCGACGACCCCACCCTGGCTCCGGTCCAGACAGCGGAAGCGACGGAGGCTCCGGCATGACAGACAAGGACTCCACGACGGAGTCGACCCCGACGGGGCCGGACGCCGCGGGGTTCGACTCCCCGGGACACGGCGCCTTAGGCCCGGACTCGGCGGCCGAGTCCCCCGGCGACGCGGCCGAGGTGCTGCTGGAGATGTCCGGCATCGTCAAGACCTTCCCCGGCGTGCGTGCGCTGGACGGCGTCGATCTGGGCGTCCGAGCAGGCGAGGTGCACTGTCTGCTCGGCCAGAACGGCGCCGGGAAGTCCACGCTGATCAAGACGCTCGCCGGCGCCCACCAGCCCGACGAGGGCGAGATCCGCTGGCGTGGCGAGGTCACCCGCCTCACCTCCCCGGTCGCCGCCCTGCGGCTCGGCGTGGCGACCATGTACCAGGAGCTGGACCTGGTGCCCGGCCTGTCGGTGGCGGAGAACATCTTCCTCGGCCACGAGCTCGCCACGGCGGGCTTCACCCGCAGACGTGCCGCGAACAAGGCCGCCGCCGAGCTGATGCGCAGGCTCGGTCACCCGGAGATCCGCCCCGGCCGCGAGGTCGGCGGGCTCTCCGCCGCGGGACAACAGCTGGTCTCGATGGCCAGGGCGCTCGCCCACAACGCCCGGCTGATCGTCATGGACGAGCCGACCGCCGCGTTGGCCGCCGACGAGGTGGACAACCTGTTCCGCATCGTCGAGGAGCTGACCGCCGACGGGGTCGCCGTCGTCTACATCTCCCACCGCATGGAGGAGATCCGCCGGATCGGGGATCGGGTCACCGTCCTCAAGGACGGCCGCACCGTCGCGCGGGACCTCGACGCGCAGGGCGCCTCCACCTCCGAGCTGGTCGCCCTGATGACCGGCAAGGAGTGGGACGCCGCGTTCCCGAGCCGCGCCGAACACGTCGACCCGAACGCCGCCGAGGTGCTGCGGGTGGAGAACCTCAGCCGCGCGGGCGAGTTCGAGCCCATCGACTTCGTCGTCCGGGAGGGCGAGGTGCTCGGCCTGGCAGGCCTCGTCGGCGCGGGCCGCAGCGAGATCCTGGAGACCATCGCCGGAGCCAGGAAGCCGACCACCGGACACGTCACGGTGGACGGCCGCAGACTGCGGCCGGGCAGCGTGCCCTCGGCGGTGTCGGCGGGCATCGGCCTGGCGCCGGAGGAACGCAAGAGTCAGGCGCTGCTGCTCGACATGTCGGTGGCACACAACGTGACGCTGGCCAGCCTCGGTCGGTACAGCAGGTTCGGATTCTCCGAGCGGGCCAGGGAACTGACCGACTCCGAGGAGAAGCTGAAGGAACTGGATCTGCGGCCCGCCGACCCGCGTCGCATGATCCGCACCCTGTCCGGTGGCAACCAGCAGAAGGCCGTCGTCGCGCGGTGGCTGGTGCACGGCACGCGAGTGCTGCTGCTGGACGAGCCCACCAGGGGTGTCGACGTGGGAGCCCGTGCCGAGCTGTATCGGCTCATTCGTGAACTGGCCGCCAGCGGTGTCGCTGTGGTCCTGGTCTCCAGCGAGGTGCCGGAGGTTCTCGGGCTCGCCGATCGGGTGCTGGTGCTCCGCGAGGGGCATCTGGTGCGCGAGGCGGCGGCCGGAGAGCTGACCGAGGCCGACGTACTGGACATGGTGATGGAAGGGAGTGCAGCGTGACCGACAAGTCGAACTCGGTCCTCGGCTCCGACGACAAGACTACGGACGACTCTACGAAGACCGGCTCGGGGCAGGCGCCTTCGACGGAGTCGTCCGTACCGCAGCCCACCGCCCGTTTCGCCGCCATGGGCGGTGGGCTGCGACCAGACGTGCGCATCCTGGGCCTGCTCGCGGTGCTGATCCTGCTGTGCGTGGTCGGCTACCTGACCTCCGACGGCCTCTTCCTCACCGAGGGCAACATCTCGACGGTGCTGCGGCTCTCCGCCGCCATCGGCGTGGTCTCCATCGGCATGACCTTCGTCATCGCCACCGGCGGCATCGACCTCTCGGTCGGCTCGATGGTGGCGTTGTCGAGCGTGTGGATGACGACCGTGGCCACGCAGTCCTTCGGCTTCGGGATGATGGTGGTCTGCGGCCTGGTCGTCGGACTCGCCGCCGGACTCGTCAACGGGCTCCTGGTCTCCTACGGCAAGGTCGTGCCCTTCATCGCGACGCTGGCGATGATGGCCTCCGCACGAGGACTCGCCGAGCGGATCAGCGGCAGGCAGACCCAGGTCGTCACCGACCAGGACTTCCTGAGCTTCTTCCGAGGCGACTTCCTCGGCGTCCCCGTGCTCATCTGGATCCTCGCCGTGGTCTTCGCGATCGGCTGGGTGCTGCTCAACCGCACCACCTTCGGCAGGCGGACCCTCGCCGTCGGCGGCAACCCCGAGGCCTCCCGGCTGGCGGGCATCAACGTGAAGCGGCACCTCGCGATGGTCTACGGCCTCGCCGGACTGTGCTGCGGCATCGCCGCGATCATGGTCGTCGCCAGGACCACCTCGGGCGCGGCGAGCAACGGCCTGCTCTACGAACTCGACGCCATCGCGGCCGTGGTCATCGGCGGCACCCTGCTCAGCGGCGGCCGCGCCTCGATGTTCGGCACGCTGATCGGCGTCCTCATCTTCACGGTGCTCGGCAACATCTTCACGCTGAACAACCTGGAGACCGACATCCAGAACATCGCCAAGGGCGTGATCATCGTGATCGCGGTCCTGCTCCAGTACCGCACCGCCAACACCAACCGGACCACTTAGCGGCGGACGCCGGGCTTCCCGCGCCCGGCACCGCCACGTGAGCCGCGGTCGGCGGGGCATCCCCTGCACCACCGACCGCCCGCACTTGCCGGCCACACAGTCCCGTCGACACGTTCAATGGAGAACACATGTCCGAGAACCCGCTGTTCGCCCGCCGTCGGTTCCTGTTGGGCGGCACCGCCATCGGCGCAGGAGTCCTGCTCAGCGCCTGCACCTCCAACGCCACCCCGGACAGCGACAGAACGCAGCCGGTCGCGCAGGGCGGCGGTGACAACGCGGAGCCGGGCGAGGAGGTCACCATCGGCTTCTCCGCGCCTGCCGCCGACCACGGCTGGATGGCCGCGATGACGCGGAACGCCCAGGCCCAGGCCGACATCTACTCCGACG
Organism: Actinoalloteichus hoggarensis; assembly: GCF_002234535.1. Classification (NCBI taxonomy): domain Bacteria; kingdom Bacillati; phylum Actinomycetota; class Actinomycetes; order Pseudonocardiales; family Pseudonocardiaceae; genus Actinoalloteichus; species Actinoalloteichus hoggarensis. The sequence continues at coordinate 5,913,647 of NZ_CP022521.1, read as the reverse complement.
TCGTCTTCCAGGCCACGGAGGGAACCAACGACGTCAACCAGCAGATCGCCCAGGTCGAGACGTTGATCAACTCCGGGGTGGGCGTGCTGATCATCCTCCCGCACGACGGCGCCGCGCTCACCTCCGCGGGCCAGCAGGCGATGGACGCGGGCATCCCGGTCATCAACGTCGACCGGGTCTTCGACAGCCCGCTGGCCTACCGCATGTGGATCGGCGGCGACAACTACCGGATGGGCGTCAACGCGGGCAACTACATCGGCGAGCGGCTGATCGCCGAGGGGGTCGACGACCCGGTGATCGCCGAGGTCGCGGGCATCGACTCGCTGCCGCTGACCCAGGAGCGCAGTCAGGGCTTCGCCGACGCGCTGGAGCGGCACGGCTTCACGGTCAGCAACCGGGTCTCCGCGGAGTTCACCGTCGAGACCGGCGAGTCGGAGACGGCCAACCTGCTTCAGGCGGCGCCGAGGATCGACGCGCTGTGGAACCACGACGACGACCAGGGCATCGGCGTGCTCGCGGCCATCGACAGCGCGGGCCGCAACAACCCCGACGAGCTGTTCGTCGTCGGCGGCGCCGGTTCGATCAACATGATGAACTACATCGAGGACCCGGAGAGCGTGGTCGCCGCGACCGTCCTCTACAGCCCCTCGATGTGTTCCTCGGCGGTGTCCATGGCCCGGCTGCTCGGCCAGGCCAAGGGCATGGGCGATCTCGCCGAACACGAGATCCCCGCCTCGCTGACCACCTACTCCGCCGTGGTCACCGCGGACAACGTGGCCGACTACCGCGACGTGGGCTTCGAGTCCTGATCAACCGTACGGCGAGGGCACCTAAGGTCGGGCCTGCCTGCCCGCCGTCCTCGCCGTGCCGACACGCATCGAGAAGGTGAGGAACGCGCATGGCAGGCAGCGACGGCATCGGCGTGGGAATGGTGGGCTACTCCTTCATGGGGGCGGTCCACTCCCAGGCCTGGCGGAGCGTGCATCGTTTCTTCGACGTCCCGCTCGCCCCGAGACTCGCGGTGCTCGGCGGCCGGGACGTGACCAAGACGCAGGCGGCGGCCACCCGGATGGGCTGGGACTCGATCGAGACCGACTGGCGGGCGCTGATCGCCCGCGACGACGTCGGGATCGTCGACATCTGCACGCCGGGTGACACCCACGCCGAGATCGCCATCGCGGCGCTGGCAGCGGGCAAACACGTCATCTGCGAGAAGCCGCTGGCCAACACGGTCGCCGAGGCCGAGGAGATGACGCGGGCGGCCGCCGAGGCCGCGACCAGGGGCGTGCGCTCCATGGTGGCGTTCAACTACCGCCGGGTGCCCGCGCTCGCGCTGGCCAGGAAGATGATCGCCGACGGGCGGCTGGGGACCATCCGCCACGTTCGCGCCGTGTACCTCCAGGACTGGCTGTCCGACGAGAACGCCCCGCTGGCCTGGCGCCTGCGTAAGGAGAAGGCGGGCTCGGGGGCGCTGGGCGACATCGGCGCGCACATCATCGACGCCACCCAGTTCATCACCGGACAGGCGATCACCGGTGTCTCCGCGCTCACCGAGACCTTCGTGAAGCAGCGGCCGCTGCCCGCGGAGGCGGCGGGCGGGCTGACCGCGGGCGCCGTCGACTCCTCGAAGCCGGTGGAGTACGGCGAGGTGACCGTCGACGACGCCGCGCTGTTCCTCGCGCGGTTCTCCGGCGGGGCGGTCGCCACCTTCGAGGCGACCCGCTTCGCGACCGGCCGCAAGAACGCGATGCGGGTGGAGGTCAACGGCTCGGCGGGCAGCCTGTCCTTCGACTTCGAGTCGATGAACGAGCTGTGGTTCCACGACGAGACGGTGGACGCCGCCGAGGGCGGCTTCCGACGCATCGTGGTCACCGAGCCCACCCACCCGTACCTCGGGGCGTGGTGGCCGCCCGGACACGGCCTCGGCTACGAGCACACCTTCACCCACGAGGTGGCCGACTTCCTGACCGACATCGGCAACGGGGTGGACCCGTCGCCGAGTTTCGCCGACGGTGCTCAGGTACAGCGTGTGCTGCACGCTGTCGAGCGCAGTGCGGCCGAATCCTCCTCCTGGACGACGATCGCCGATTCGAAGGGTGACGCATGACGACGTCAGCAGCTGTGACCGACCCCTATCAGCCGCGCCCGGAGCACAAGTTCAGCTTCGGCCTGTGGACCATCGGCTGGCAGGGCGTCGACCCGTTCGGCGTGGCCGTCCGACCGCCGCTGGACCCGGTGCGCGCCGTCGAGAAGCTGGCCGAGCTGGGCGCGTGGGGCATCACCTTCCACGACGACGATCTGATTCCCTTCGGCTCCAGCGAGAACGAGCGGGACAAGATCATCGCCGCGTTCAAGGGCGCGTTGTCCGCCACCGGGCTGGTCGTCCCGATGGCGACGACGAACCTGTTCGGCCAGCCGGTGTTCAAGGACGGCGCGCTGACCGCGAACGACCGCGACATCCGCCGCTACGCGCTGCGCAAGATGCTGCGCAACATCGACCTGGCCGCCGAACTGGGCGCGAGCACCTACGTCGTCTGGGGCGGTCGGGAGGGCGCCGAATCGGCCGCCGCCAAGGACATCCGCGTGGCCCTGGACCGCTACAAGGAATCCCTCGACCTGGTGTGCGCCTACATCAGGGAGCGCGGCTACTCGATGCGGCTGGCCTTGGAGCCCAAGCCGAACGAGCCGCGCGGTGACCTGCTGCTGCCGACCATCGGCCACGCCATCGCGTTCATCGGCACCCTCGAGCACCCCGAGATGGTGGGGGTGAATCCCGAGGTCGGGCACGAGCAGATGGCCGGGATGTCGATGGTCCACGGCGTCGCACAGGCCCTGTGGCAGGACAAGCTCTTCCACATCGACCTCAACGGACAGAACGGCCCGAGGTACGACCAGGATCTGCGCTTCGGCAATGGCGACGTGAAAAGCGCGTTCTTCCTCGTGGATCTGCTCGAACACGGCGGATACACCGGGCCGAGGCATTTCGACTTCAAGCCGCCGCGCACCGAGGACGACGAGGGAGTCTGGGTCTCGGCGGCAGGCTGTATGCGCAATTACCTGATCCTGGCGGAGCGGGCCAGGGCGTTCCGGGCGGACCCCGAGGTGGCCGAGGCGATGAGCGCCTCGCGGCTCGGCTCGCTCGCCGTCCCCACCCTCGCGCCTGGTGAGACTCTGTCCGACCTTCGTGATGAGGAGTTCGACCCGGTCGAGGCCGGGCAGCGCGGACTGCATTACGAGCGGCTCGACCAATTGGCCTTGGAACACCTGTTCGGCGCCCGAGGATAAGGCGCTCGACGGCGTTTCCGCGATGAAGGGAAAAGCCTGCCTCGGTGGCGGCCGAGGCAGGCTGTTTCACGGTCGTCATTCAGAAGGAGGCACCAGCCGCTAGCGACAGCCCCAACTCGTCGGCCGCGACCTGACGGTCGGAGAACCGACGAGATCCGGTGACAACAAGGAGAAAAGTACCAGTGCAACGAAGCAGACTGGAAAGCAACTCCGAAAGACATGTGTTAAGCCAGAGACCACGCACGCACACCGGGCGGCGTGGCAGGCTGGCGCGGCGGGCGGGAATCGTCACACTCTCCCTGCTGACCGCGTTGGGAGTGAGCGGCACCGCGTCCGCCCTTCCGACCTCGGGACTGGGCGCACGACCCGACGCCTCCGACCGACAGAGCCGACTCGACCCGATCACGCATGCGCCCGAGTTCGCGCATGAGGGACACGGCCCCGGCCATGGCGGCACGCCTCCGGGCCACGGCGGCACACCCCCAGGCCACGGCGGAACGCCGCCCGGGCTCGGGGACCCGCCGGATCACGGATCGGACGAGGAGTTCGACGCCCTGGTCTTCTCCAAGACCGCGGGCTTCCGTCACGACTCGATCCCGGCGGGCATCGCCGCGATCGAGCAGCTCGGCGAGGAGAACGGCTTCACCGTCACCGCGACGGAGGACGCAGGCGCGTTCACCGATGACAACCTCGCCCAGTACGAGGTCGTCGTCTGGCTGTCCACCACCGGCGACGTGCTGAACGACGAGCAGCAGGGCGCCTTCGAACGCTACATCCAGGGCGGCGGCGGCTACGCGGGCGTCCACGCGGCCTCGGACACCGAGTACGGCTGGCCCTGGTACGGCGACCTGGTGGGCGCCTACTTCGACTCCCACCCGCACATCCAAGAGGCCACGGTCACCGTCGAGGACCATGACCACCCGTCCAGCGCGCATCTGCCGGACGAGTGGGTGCGCACCGACGAGTGGTACAACTACCAGGAGAATCCTCGTGAGGACGTCCACGTCCTCGCCTCGTTGGACGAGTCGTCCTACGACCCCGGATCCGGCGCGATGGGCGATCACCCGATCGCCTGGTGCCACGAGTTCGACGGCGGCCGGTCCTGGTACACCGGCGGCGGCCACACCATCGAGTCGTTCTCGGAGCCGGAGTTCCTTCAGCACCTCGCGGGCGGCATCCAGAGCGCGGCGGGCGCGGTGGACGCGAACTGCGGCGGCGACCACGGCGGGCACGAGCCCGACCCCGAGGCCCCGGTCGACGAGGACTTCGACCAGATCACCCTGGCCAAGGGTGACGGCGTCACCGGCGAGCCGATGGGGCTCGCGGTGCTGCCCGACCGGCGGGTGCTGCACACCTCTCGGCACGGCGAGATCTTCCTGACGACTCCGGAGGCCACCACCACGTTGGCAGGTCGGCTCCCCGTCTACAACCACGACGAGGACGGTCTCCAGGGCGTCGCGATCGACCCCGACTTCGAAGAGAACCAGTGGGTGTACCTGTACTACGCACCGGTTCTGGACACTCCGGCCGGTGACGCACCGACGACGGGTACTGCTGAGGACTTCGCAGCGTTCGAGGGCCATAATCAACTATCTAGGTTCAAACTTCTCGATGACGGCACGCTGGACATCGAGAGCGAGCAGGAGATTCTCCAGGTCGCGGCGGACCGAGGCATCTGCTGCCACGCGGGTGGTGAGATCGACTTCGACAGCCAGGGCAACCTGCTGCTGTCCACCGGCGACGACACCAACCCGTTCGAGTCTTCCAACTACACGCCGATCGACGAGCGGGCCGACCGCAACCCGGCGTTCGACGCGCAGCGCAGCTCCGCCAACACCAACGACCTGCGGGGCAAGGTCCTGCGGATCACGGTGCAGGAGGACGGCTCGTACACCATCCCGGAGGGCAACCTCTTCCCGGAGGGCACCGAGCAGACCCGTCCAGAGATCTACGCGATGGGCCTGCGCAACCCGTTCCGCTTCGCCGTGGACCCGGTCACCGACTGGATCTACCTCGGCGACTACGGCCCGGATGCAGGCTCGGCCGACCCGAACCGAGGCCCGGCGGGCATAGTCGAATTCAATCTGATCACCGGGCCGAGCAACCTCGGCTGGCCCTACTGTGTCGGCGACAACGAGCCGTTCATCGACTACGACTTCGCCTCCGGCACCTCCGGCGAGGCCTTCGACTGCGCGGCGCCACAGAACACCAGCCCGAACAACACCGGACTTGTCGATCTGCCGCCCGCACAGCCTGCGTGGATCCCCTACGACGGCGGCTCGGTTCCGGAGTTCGGCAACGGGGGCGAGTCCCCGATGGGCGGCCCGGTCTACCGGTTCGACCCCGAGCTGGACGTCGACACGAAATTCCCGGAGTACTACGACGGCAAGAACTTCGCCTACGAGTGGGACCGGGGCTGGATCAAGACCATCGACGTCGGTGAGAACGGAGAGCCCGGCGCGATCGCCCCGTTCTTCGACTCGATGGAACTGACCAGGCCGATGAACATCGAGTTCGGCCCGGACGGATCGCTGTACGTGCTGGACTACGGCAGCGGCTACTTCGGCGGGGCCCCGGACTCGGCGGTCTATCGGATCGACTACACCCAGGGCGGCCGGACACCGAGCGTCCAGCTGTCGGCCGACGTCACCAGCGGTCCGACTCCGCTCACCGTGGAGTTCGACCCGACCGGCACCGTCGACCCGGACGGTCAGGAACTCACCTATGAGTGGGACTTCGACGGCGACGGCACGGTGGACTCCACCGAGGCGGGTCCGGTGAGCCACACCTATACGGAGACCGGACAGTTCCAGGCCCGACTGGCGGTGACCGACACCGACGGCTTGACCGGCGCTGCGACGGTGACCATCACGGCGGGCAACACGGCGCCGATCGTAGAGCTGGAGTACCCGGTCGACGGCGGTGTCTTCGCCTTCGGCGGCCAGGTTCCCTTCAAGGTGACGGTGACCGACCCGGAGGACAGCGCGGCCGGCGGGATCGACTGCTCGCGCGTCGTCGTCGAGTACATCCTCGGCCACGACAACCACGGCCACCCGATCAGCCGGGAGACCGGCTGTGAGGGCACCATCACCACCGCCGCCGACGACGGACACGGTGCCGACGCCAACATCTTCGGCGTCATCGACGCCAGTTACGTGGACGGTGGCGCGGAGGGTGCCCCCGCGTTGGGGGCCTCCGACCAGAACATCCTCCACACGAAGTCGAAGGAGGCGGAGTTCTTCCACAACAGCGAGGGCGTCAGCATCATCGACACCCACGCGGGCTCCTCGGGCGGCCGTCAGGTCGGCAACATCGAGAACGGTGACTGGATCTCCCTCGACCCGGTGAACCTGCACGGTGTCGACGGCATCGGCTACCGGGTGTCCTCCGACGGGGCGGGCGGGTCCATCGAGGTCCGTTCCGGCGCGCCGGACGGCGAGCTGCTCCAGACCGTCGAGGTCGCCAACACCGGCGGCTGGAACGAGCACGTCGAGATCGAGCCGACGCCGGTCACCGATCCCGGCGGCTCGCAGGAGCTGTTCTTCGTGTTCGTCGGCGGCGAGGGCGCCCTGTTCGACCTGGACGTCATCCGCTTCGACGGCCCCGGCGTGACCGAGCCGGGCGGCACCGAGCCCGGCGAGCCGGGCTGCGAGCCGACCACCCCCGAGGAGGGCTACCGCAGCCTCTTCGACGGCACGCAGGCCTCCCTCGACGGCTGGAACCAGGCCGGACCGGGTGAGTTCGTCCTTCAGGACGACTGCTCCATCCTCTCCACCGGTGGCATGGGTCTGCTGTGGCACGGCGAGGAGCTGGGCTCCTACAGCTTCAAGGCCGACTGGAAGATGGCGGGCGACGACAACTCGGGTGTCTTCGTCGGATTCCCCGACCCCGGTGACGACCCGTGGGTGGCCGTCAACGAGGGTTACGAGATCCAGATCGACGCCACGGACGTCGACGACCGCACCACCGGGGCGATCTACACGTTCCAGGGCGCCGACCTCGAGGCCCGCGACGCCGCGCTCAACCCGCCCGGCGAGTGGAACTCCTACGAGATCGTGGTCGAGGGCCAGACCATCAAGGTCTACCTCAACGACGTGCTGATCAACGACTTCCTCAGCACGGACGCCAATCGCGATCTCACCAGCGGTTTCGTCGGCATCCAGAACCACGGCGACGGCGACGACGTCTACTTCCGCGACATCCAGGTCGCCGACATCGTGGACGAGACCGCCCCCGTCACCACCCTGAGCACCGACCCGGCCGAGGCCGACGGTGCCGAGGGCTGGTTCACCTCCACGCCCCTGTCGGTCAGCCTGTCGGCCGACGACGAGGGCAGCGGCGTGGCGAGCACGGAGTACCGGATCGACGACGGCGAGTGGACCGAGTACTCGGAGCCGTTCGCGGTGGCCGGGGACGGCACCCACACGGTGGAGTACCGCTCCACCGACGTCGCGGGCAACGTGGAGGACACGCAGTCCGTCGAGCTGCGGATCGACGCGACCGAGCCGCTGACCGAGGCGGCCTTGGCCGCGCCGAACGACAACGGCTGGCATGCGGGCGACGTCGCCGTCGAGCTGTCCGCGTCCGATGAGGCCTCCGGTGTCGCCAGGATCGAGTGGAGCCTGAACGGCGGCGACTGGACGGAGTACGACTCGGCCGTGGAGATCAGCGGCGACGGTGAGCACACGCTGCTCTACCGGGCCGTCGACACGGCGGGCAACGTCGAGGCGGAGAAGGCGGCCACCGTGCTGCTGGACGCGACCGCTCCGACGCTGCTGCTGGCCGGGGTGGCCGACGGCCGGGTCTACGGCGACGCCACCGACCTGTTCGTGTCCTGGGAGGTCCACGACTCGACCTCCGGGGTGGACTCGGTCATCGGCACGCTGAACGGCGAGGAGATCCGCTCCGGCAGGCTCGTCCCGCTGTACCAGCTGCCGTTCGGCACTCACGAGATCGCCGTGCACGCCGTCGACCGGGCGGGCAACACGGCCGAGCAGTCGGTCACGTTCGCCACCACCACCTCGCTGCGTGACATCGGTCAGCTCGTCGACCGGTTCCGCGCCACCAACCGGCTGTCCCTCACCGCGCATCGGGACCTGACCGAGCAGCTCGTCGCTGCCCGGCTGGCCGAGGCGACCGGGGACGACTGGGGCGCCATCGAGGGCCTGCGGTCCTTCGCCGCACTGGCCGAGGACACGGCGCTGGTCAGCGACGCCGAGGTCCGCACCGTGCTGGTCCGTGACGCCGAAGCCGTGATCGCCTCGATCGAGGGTGTCGCGGTGCTGGCGAAGTCGGTCAACGCCGAGTGAGGATCGGCCGGCTCACCGCAGGTCCACTCTGCTGTGAGCCGGCGCACAGTTCGCTGTCGGACAGGGCGCGTCCCGGGGTCTCCTCGGGACGTGCCCGCCCGGCGGCGGTCCGACCCGCGGCCCGACGGCGGGGCAGGTGAGGGGAAGAAAGGCGGCACACGACATGAACAGTCCCCATGGTGTGGGTCCGACGGGTCTCTGGCTGGTCGGTGCCCGAGGATCGGTGGCCACGACGGTGATCAGCGGCCTGCTCGCCCTGCGCGCGGGCCTGATCGAGCCGATCGGCTGCGTCACGGAACGAGCCCCCTTCGACACCGCCCCGCTGCCGGCCTGGGACGAACTGGTGATCGGCGGTCACGACATCGTCGACACCGCGCTGGACAAGCGCGCCGAACAACTCAGCGCCGCAGGCCTCGTCCCGGCCGTGGTGCTGCGCGGCATCGCAGAGGGGCTGCGTGCCGTCGACTCCGACATCCGCTGCGGCTACCACCCCACGCTGCACACCGGTTCGCAGGCCGAGGCGGCCGAGACGCTCATCGGTGATCTGACGTCCTTCCGGAAGCGGCACGGCCTACGCCGGGTGGTCGTCGTCAACCTGGCCTCGACCGAGCCGCCGGTGCCGCTCGTCGCGGATCATCAGGACCTCGCCTCCTTGGAGACGGCGCTGGCCGACCCGACGCGGACGGTCCTGCCGCCCAGTTCGCTGGCCGCGTACGCCGCGCTGCGCGCGGGCTGCCCCTATGTCGACTTCACTCCCTCCACCGGGGTCACGCTGCCCGCGCTGCGTGAACTGGCCGATCTCCAGGGACTGCCGTACGCCGGACGCGACGGCAAGACCGGCGAGACGCTGCTGCGCACCGTCCTCGCCCCGATGTTCACCGCCAGAGCACTGAAGGTCCGGTCCTGGGCGGGCACCAACCTGTTGGGCGGCGGCGACGGCGCCACTCTCGGCGATCCCGAGTTCGCCGCCAGCAAACTGGAGTCCAAGGCGCGCGGACTCGAGGCGCTTCTCGGCTCGGAGGTCACCGCGCCGCTGCACATCGACAACGTGCCGGACATGGGCGACGTCAAGACGGCCTGGGACCACGTCTCCTTCGAAGGCTTCCTCGGCGCCAGGATGACGCTTCAGTTCACCTGGACCGGCTACGACTCCTCGCTCGCCGCGCCGCTGGTGCTCGACCTGGCGCGCCTGACCTCGGCCGCCCACGCGGCAGGCCGGACCGGACCGCTCGGCGCGCTGGCCTTCTTCTTCAAGGACCCGCTCGGCAGCGACGAGCACCGGTTCGCCGAACAGGCCTGGGAACTGGCGCACTGGATCGACGGGCTCGGGGCGAGTCTGGCCGTCACCGGCGATCCCGCCGATTCCGCCGCCGTGCCCGCCGCTTCGGTGCCCGCCGCCGGAGAACCCGACTCGACAGATCCAGACTCGGCAGATTCAGGCTCGACAGATTCAGGCTCGGCAGGCCCAGACTCGGCAGGTCCCGACGCCGGGCGCGCCGAGGCCGGAGCGCCGGAATGACCGCCGCGGACCGGGCCAGGACCCTCGTCGAGCTGGTCCGGGCTCCCGCCGGCCTGTCCGTCCTCGGCGACACCCTCGCGGGCGCGGCGGCATCCGGGACGCCGCTGCGTGGTCGACGACTGCTGCTGCCGCTGGCGTCGGTCGCCCTGTACTGGTCGGGGATGGCGCTCAACGACTGGGCGGATCGCGAACTGGACGCCGAGGAACGGCCGGAACGTCCGATCCCGTCCGGCCGCATCTCCCCCGAGGGCGCGCTCGCCGTCGCGGCGGGGCTGGCAGGCGCGGGAATCGGCCTGTCCGCCTTGGCGGGCGGCCGGGACAGCGCGCGGGTCGCGGTCGCCCTCTCCGGGGCGATCTGGGCCTACGACACCGTGCTCAAGCCCACCGCCGCCGCGCCGCTGGGCATGGCCCTGTGCCGGGGACTCGACGTCCTGCTCGGCGCCGACCCCCGCAACGTCCGCGGCGCGCTGCCCGCGGCGGGCGCCATGGCCTGTCACGCCGCGGGGATCACCGCGTTGTCCGCGGGCGAGGTCCACGGCGGCTCGGCGACCACCGCGAAGGCGGCCCTGGCCGCCACCGGTGTCGCCGCCTCGGCCACGGTCCTCGGCCCGGCCCGATCGCCGCTGCACCGGCTCCTCGGCGCCGCCGCGGGCGTCGGCTACGGACGCCTCGTCGGTCGGGCCCAGCTCGCCGCCGCGCGGACGCCGTCGGCGGAACGGGTGCGTGCCGCCACCGTCGCGGGCATCCACGGGATGGTGCCGCTCCAGGCGGGCATCGCGGCGCGGCGCGGCGCGGCCAAGGCCGCCGCGTTGATCGTCGGAGTGCTGCCCGCCGCGCGGGCGCTGGCCCGCAAGGTGAGCCCCACATGACGGCGGCCGTGCGCACCGGTCCGCGACCGATCGGCGGCGCCGCCGCGTCTCTCGGCTCGACCACCGGGGGAGGACTGCCGGAATGACCGAATCGACGTCCTCGGCCGCCCCCGACTCGGGGCGGCCCGGGACCGGCTTCGACCTCGGCTACGGCACCAACGGCTTCGCCAACCATCGGCTGTTCGACGCGCTGGCCGTGATCGCGGACCTGGGCTACACCGGGGTAGCCCTGACCCTCGACCACGCCCATCTCGACCCCTTCGCGGCCGACGTGCGAGAACAGACCGATCGGGTGGCGGCGCGGCTGGCCGAGCTGGGACTGCGGGTGGTCGTGGAGACCGGCGCGCGTTACCTGCTCGATCCGACGCGCAAACACCATCCGACGCTGGTCTGCGACGACCAGGCCCCGAGGATCGACTTCCTCACCAGGGCGCTGCGCGTGGCCGCCGATCTCGGCGCAGACTGCGTCTCCTGCTGGTCGGGCGTCGACGAGGACGACAGCGGTGCCGAGGTGACCTGGCGACGGCTTCGGGCCGGGCTCGAACCGGTGCTGGCCGAGGCCGACCGGCTCGGCGTGCCGCTGGGTCTGGAGCCGGAGCCCGGCCACGTGATCGAGCGTCTCGATCAGGCCCTCGCGTTGCGGGCGGATCTCGGCGAGCCCGACTCGCTGCGCCTCACGCTCGACGTCGGACACTGCGTGGCCGTGGAACCGGTCGACGCCGCCGAGTGCGTCCGACGCGCGGGCGATCTGCTGGTGAACGTGCAGCTCGACGACATGATGCCGGGCGTGCACGAGCATCTGGAGTTCGGCGAGGGCCGACTCGACCTGGCCGCGACGCTGGCCGCCCTGCACGAGGTCGGCTACCGCGGCCTGGCGGCCGTCGAGCTGCCGAGACACAGTCATGCCGCGCCCGCCGTCGCCCGACGTTCCCTGGCCGCGCTGCGGGCGGCGCTGCCCGACGGCCGACGAGGCGGCTCGGCACCGCCCGCCGGGGTGTCTTCCGCACGGCCCGCCGGGGTGTCTTCCGCGCGGCCCGCCGCGGTCCCTCCACTCTCGACCGGGCCGAGCGTCGTCGCCTCGGCCCGGTCGAGCGCCACCGCCCCGGCGGACTCGGCGTCCCACCAGACCACGCACCGTCGGAGTTCGGGAGGCAGCAGGTGACCGAGCGGCAGAACCCTTCGCAGTCGCCGTGGGAGGCCGAGGCCGCCCGGCGGATCACCGCCGACCCGGCGGCGATCCGAACGCTGTTCCCCGCCGTGGGGCGCGAGGTCGGTCGGGAGGTGCTCCAGCCGGACACCGACCCGCAGGGGATGGTGCACGGCACCCGCGACGACCTGACCCGCGTGATGCTGCTCGGCGTCCTGGCCTCGGTCTGCTCCCCGACGCAGGTCGCGACCGAGATCGCCGATCTCTACCGCTACGGCGACGACGCCGAACGCCGTGGCGTCCTGCGTGGCCTGGACGTCGTCACGGCGGCGCAGGAACCCGGCGAGGGGCTCGACCGGCTCGTCGACGCCGCGCTGATCCTGGTCCGGGACGCCCTGCGGGCCAACGACGTCCGGCTGGTCGCCGCCGCGATGGGACCCTTCGCCGGGAGTCGTCTCGACGCGCACAGCTGGCGACACGGCGTGCTGAAGTGTGTGTTCACCGGCGTGCCCCTGGCCGCGGTCGCCAGGCTGGCGGAGCGGGCCGATCCCGAGCTGCTGCGGATGGTCGAGGACTTCGCCGCCGAGCGTCGCGCGGCGGGTCGCGAGGTGCCCGCCGACGCGCTGGAGCTGCTCGGCCGGGTCGCGAGGAACGGCACGGGCGCCGCCGAGGCCGCCACCTCCGGGCCGGACGGATCTCCGCCGGGCCCCGCTCACGACTCCGGCGGCACGCACACCGATCCGTCGAGCAGGCCGACGCAGGACCAGGGGAGGCAGCACTGATGCGCATCTTCGACCCGCACATCCACATGACCTCGCGGACCACCGACGACTACGAGGCGATGTACGCCGCGGGAGTCCGTGCTCTGGTGGAACCGGCGTTCTGGCTCGGCCAGCCCAGGACCAGCGTCGCCTCCTTCACCGACTACTTCGACGCACTGATCGGCTGGGAACGGTTCCGCGCAGCGCAGTTCGGCATCCGACACCACTGCACGATCGCGCTCAACCCGAAGGAGGCCAACGATCCGCGCTGCGTCGACGTGCTCGACGTCCTGCCCCGGTATCTGGCCAAGGACGGCGTGGTCGCGGTCGGCGAGGTCGGTTACGACTCGATGACCCCGGAGGAGGACCGCGTCTTCGCCCGGCAGCTGGAACTGGCCCGCGAGCACGAGCTGCCCGTCATGGTGCACACCCCGCACCGGGACAAGGCCAAGGGCACCAGGCGGACGCTGGACGTGGTGGCCGAGTCCGGGATCCCCGCCCGGCGCGTCCTCGTCGATCACCTCAACGAGGTCACCATCGAGGCCGTGGCCGACGCAGGCTGCTGGATGGGCTTCTCCATCTACCCCGACACCAAGATGGACGAGCGCCGGATGGTCGCGCTGCTCCAGCGGTACGGCACCGAGCGGATCCTGGTGAACTCGGCCGCCGACTGGGGCCGCTCCGATCCGCTCAAGACCTACAAGACCGGCCGGGCGATGCTCGACGCCGGCTTCTCGTCGGGCCAGGTCCAGACCGTTCTGTGGGACAACCCGGTGGAGTTCTACGGACAGAGCGGCCGACTGGAGCTGTCGGAGCTGCCCGGATTCGGCACGGAGGAGAACACCGCGACGGGCACCTTCGAAGGCAACTCCGTGCTGCGCGGCGCGCGCCCGGACCCGGCGACGGCCGCCGAGTCAGGCGGCGCCGGATGACGCTCTCCTACTGCACCAACGTGCATCCCGCGGAGGACCTGGCCGGCATCCTCGCCCAGCTCGACGACTACGCGGAGCCGGTGCGGCGCAGACTGGGCGCCGACCGGCTCGGCGTCGGACTGTGGCTCGCCGCCGACGTGGCGGCCGGCCTGGCCGAGGACGCCGAGGCCCGCGCCAGACTCGCCGCGGAACTCCGGGCCAGGGGCCTGGAGGTGCACACCCTCAACGCCTTCCCCTACGGCGGCTTCCACCAGGAGGTGGTGAAGCACGCCGTGTACCGGCCCCGCTGGACCGAGCGGTCCCGGCTCAAGTACACGATGGACTGCGCGACGGTGCTCGCCGACCTGCTGCCCGACGGGGCGGACCACGGCAGCATCTCCACCCTGCCGCTGGGCTGGCGGCAGCCGTGGAGCATCGCCGACGAGATGCTCGCGCTGGGTGCCGTCGACGAGCTGACGCTGGGTCTGCGGGAACTGCACCGTCGGATCGGCAGGCCGATCCGACTGGCGGTGGAGCCGGAGCCCGGCTGCGTCCTCGACACCGTCGCCGACGCGGTGGACTGGCTGTCCGGCCGCGTCGACCCCGCCTACATCGGACTGTGCCTGGACACCTGCCACCTCGCCGTGTCCTTCGCCGACCCGACCGAGACCGTCGCCGCCGTCAAGGCCGCGGGCCTGGACGTCGTCAAGGTGCAGGCCTCGGCGGCCCTCCAGGTCGACCGACCGCAGAGCCGGGCGACCAAGGCGGCGCTGGCCCACTTCGACGAGCCGAGATACCTGCACCAGGTGCGCGAACTCGGTCCGGATCAGCAGGTCCGCGCCGTCGACGACCTGCCGCAGGCCGCGAGCGAACTGCCCGGCCTCGGACCGTGGCGGGTGCACTTCCACGTCCCGCTGCACGCGCAGCCCGTAGCCCCGCTGCGCTCCACCACCTGGGTGCTGCGGGAGGCGGTCACCGCGCTGCGCCACGGGCAGGAGTTCCGGCCGCACCTGGAGGTGGAGACCTACACCTGGAGCGTGCTGCCCCGAGCGGGCACCGGCCGGGCGACGACGCAGACCACGGAGACGACACCGCGCTCGGACGCCGAGCTCGTGGACGGCATCGCCGCCGAGCTCACCTGGGCGACGGAGAACCTGATCACCGACGTGGAGGAGGTATGAGGATGAAGCCACTGGTGCTGCTCGACGTGGTCGGCATGACCCCTCGGCTGCTGGCGCACATGCCCAACCTGGCCGCGCTGGGCAAGGCGGGCTGGCAGGCCGAACTCGGCACCGTGCTGCCCGCGGTCACCTGCAGCGTCCA
Source organism: Actinoalloteichus hoggarensis (assembly GCF_002234535.1). NCBI lineage: Bacteria > Bacillati > Actinomycetota > Actinomycetes > Pseudonocardiales > Pseudonocardiaceae > Actinoalloteichus > Actinoalloteichus hoggarensis. Next base: position 5,898,523 of record NZ_CP022521.1, on the reverse strand, counting down.
GTCGACCTTCCTCACCGGTTTGACGCCTGCCCAGCACGGCATCGTCGGCAACGGCTGGTACTTCCGCGACCTCGGCGAGGTCTACCTGTGGCGGCAGCACAACCGGCTGGTGCGGGGCGAGAAGGTGTGGGAGACCGCCAAGGCGGCGCACCCCGGCTATCGGGCCGCCAACATCTGCTGGTGGTACGCGATGGGCGCCTCCACGGACATGCTGGTCACGCCTCGCCCCGTCTACCACGCCGACGGCCGCAAGTCGCCGGACTGCTACACGCGCCCGGTGACCCTGCACGACGAGCTCACCACCGAACTCGGCGAGTTCCCACTCTTCCAGTACTGGGGTCCCACCGCGTCGATCGCCTCCAGCCGGTGGGTCGCCCAGGCGGCGACCCGAGTCCTGGAACGACACCGACCCGAGCTGCTGATGGTCTACGTGCCGCATCTGGACTACGACCTCCAGCGGTTCGGGCCCGACTCGGCGCAGGCCGTGGCCGCCGCCCGCGCCGTGGACGCCGAGCTGGCGCCGCTGCTGGCCGAGGCCCGCAGGCAGCAGGCCTCCGTGGTGGCGTTGAGCGAGTACGGCATCACCTCGGTCGACCAGCCGGTGGACGTCAACCGCGCGCTGCGACGGGAGGGGCTGCTGGAGGTCTACCGGCAGGCGGGCATGGAATACCTCGACCCGTGGGCCTCGCGGGCCTTCGCCGTGGCCGATCACCAGGTCGCCCACGTCTACGTCGCCGACCCGGCCGACCTGCCGAGAGTGCGGGAGATCGTCGCGGGCCTGCCCGGCGTCGACGAGGTCCTCGATCGGGAACAGCAGGCGCGCTACGGCATCGACCACGAACGGGCGGGCGAACTCGTCGCGGTGGCCGAGCCGCGCGCCTGGTTCACCTACTACTACTGGCTCGACGACGCCGCCGCGCCCGACTTCGCCAAGGGCGTCGACATCCACCGCAAGCCCGGCTACGACCCGGCGGAGTTGTTCTTCGACCCGACCGATCCGATGGTCAAGGCGAAGGCGGCGACGAACCTGGTGCGTAAGAAGGTCGGACTGCGGTACGCGATGAACGTGGTGCCGCTCGACCCGTCGCCGGTGCGGGGATCACACGGCCGGCTGCCGGACTCCCCACAGGACGGCCCGATCCTGCTCTGTTCGGACCCTCGGGTTCCGGAGCGGGTGGAACGCGACGGGCGGCTGGCCGCGACGGACGTGCGCGACCTGCTCCTGAGTCTCCAGGGGCTGGACGGGCAGACGCCCTGACCATTCGTCGACAGCTCGCAGATCGAACCCGAAGTCGGATGACCATGGGCCGTGCGGCCGGGCAGACTCGACACCGTCGGATCTCTCCTTCGGTGTGTCGAGATCTCCCGCTAGCACAGGAAGACAGGAGGACGCGATGCGCACAGCGCTTCGATCCCTGCCGGCCGCCGCCCTGTGGCTGCTGCTGATGTTAATCCCGGTCGGTGTCGCGACGGCCGCCGCGGGCCCGGCACCCGCGGGTTCCCCCGTCGCGGGCACCTCGATCCCGCACGCCGCGGGCGCCGAGGACACCACGGCACCCGCCACCGAGACCTCGGAGCCGGGGGAGGAGACGGGCAGCGAGGACGGCCCGCTCTTCAGCGGTGAGGCGGGCGGGCAGGTCCTCGCCCTGGTCACCGCCGCGGCGCTGTTCGCCCTGGTCTTCTACGGCCGACGGATCAGGAAGAAGGCCCGCGACGGCTGATTCCGCAAGGGCGGTCGCGCACCGCCACATCGACACACCCGTCACCTGGTGACGACACACCGAAGGGAATCCGCGATGACCCGACCCATCACGCTGTTCACCGGACAGTGGGCCGACCTCCCGTTCGAGGAGGTCTGTCGACTCGCGTCCGAATGGGGATACGACGGCCTGGAGATCGCCTGCTCCGGCGACCACTTCGAGGTGGACCGTGCCCTCGCGGAGGACGACTACGTCCAGGGCAGGCTCGACATCCTCGCCCGGCACGGCCTGAAGGTCTGGACGATCTCGAATCACCTGGTCGGCCAGGCGGTGTGCGACGACCCCATCGACCACCGTCACCAGAACATCCTGCCCGCCAGGATCTGGGGCGACGGCGAGCCGGAGGGCGTCCGACAGCGGGCCGCCGCCGAGATGGCCGACACGGCACGGGCGGCGGCGAAACTCGGCGTCGACACCGTGGTCGGCTTCACCGGATCGAAGATCTGGAAGTACGTCGCGATGTTCCCGCCGGTGTCGCAGGAGGTCATCGACGACGGCTACCAGGACTTCGCCGATCGGTGGAACCCGATCCTCGACGTCTTCGACGAGGTCGGCGTGCGCTTCGCCCATGAGGTCCACCCCTCGGAGATCGCCTACGACTACTGGACGACCGAGCGCACGCTGGAGGCCGTCGGCAGGCGACCCGCCTTCGGGCTGAACTGGGACCCCTCCCACTTCGTGTGGCAGGACCTGGACCCGGTGGGCTTCATCCTCGACTTCGCCGACCGCATCTACCACGTGGACTGCAAGGACACGAAGAAGCGGTTCGACGGTCGCAACGGCAGGCTCGGCTCGCATCTCGCCTGGGCGCACGCGCGTCGGGGCTGGGACTTCGTCTCCACCGGCCACGGCGACGTGAACTGGGAGGAGTCCTTCCGCGCCCTCAACCACATCGGCTATCAGGGCCCGATCTCGGTGGAGTGGGAGGACGCGGGCATGGACCGGCTGCGCGGCGCCGCCGAGGCGGTCGGCTTCATCAGGGGACTGCTCTTCGACAAGCCGAACGCTGCCTTCGACGCCGCGTTCAGCTCCAAGAGCTGAGCACACCAGTGCCCGGGGGATCGGGGAATCGGGGAATCGGGGAATCGGGGAATCGTGATGAGGAGAGGTCGACGATGACACACGACGGTTCGTTATCCAGACGTTCGATGCTCAGGGGTGCGGCGGGTGCCGCGCTCGGACTCGGCGCGGTGGTCGCGCTGGGCGGCACCGCCGCGGCGAGCACGACGGCCGACGCCGCGTCCGCGACCACGGCGCTGGGTCGGCTGCGGGTGCCCAAGGACGCCATCAGCATCCAGCTCTACACGCTGCGGTCGCTGCTGGAGGAGGACACCGAGGGCACCCTGCGCGAGCTGGCCGCCATCGGCTACCGCAAGGTGGAGCTGGCAGGTACCTACGGTCGCACGGCAGCCGAGTTCCGGGCGCTGCTGGACCGCTACGGTCTGCGGGCGACCTCCAGTCACTCCGGTATCGACGGCGACTTCGCCGCGACGCTGGAGGACGCGCGCACCCTCGGGCAGCAGTACCTGTCGGTGCCCTACGCGGACTTCGAGACCGCGCAGGAGTGGCGTGACTTCGCCCGGCGGCTCGACGCGGCGGGCGAGCAGGCCCGACGGGTGGGCATCCAGTTCGGCTATCACAACCACGCGCACGAGTTCCAGGCCGTGCAGGGCAGGCAGCGGCCGATGGACATCATCACCCGGCAGGCACGCTCCTGGAACGTCCACCTGGAGCTGGACCTGTTCTGGGTCATCGACGCCGAGGTCGACCCGATCTCCTACGTCTGGAAGAACTTCGGCCGGGTGAAGCAGTTCCACGTCAAGGACCGTGCCGAGGACGGGACCTGGGCCGACCTGGGCACCGGGACGGTGGACTTCGGCCGGATCTTCCGCAAGACCTGGCTGACCGGGGTGCGGGAGTACGTGGTCGAGCACGACGACCCGGCCGACCCGTTGGAGACGGCGCGGGTGGGGTACCGGTACCTGACCGACCTGCGCTTCTGAGCCGGTCGGGCTCGTGAGCGTGGCGGACCGCGGCGGTGGGCGCGGCGGTCCGCACCGGGGCGTCCTCGATGTTCGGGGGCCGGACATCGGGGGCGCCCGGCTTCTTTCCCCCGGCATGAGCGGGCGGGCTGGTTCGGGTCGGAGGCCTGCGCCGGTCGGGCGTGGCTCGCCGCTCGTTGACACGCGGATTCACTGACCGACACCTGGACTCGCCGACTCGCCGACTCGCCGACTCGCCGACTCACTTACCTTCTTGCTGACTGACCTGACCTGCTGTCCTGCTGACTCACGCACTCGCGAACCCGTACTCGCGGCCTGTCGGGCTCGGCTGGTGCCTCGGGGTTCGGCGGTCGGTTGATCGGCGATCGGGTCGGTCGGCGGCGTCCGGCGGCCTCGGCAGGCCCGGCCGAGCCCGCGGCGGACCCCCTCCACGCCGTGCGTGCTCCACCCCGGCCACATGTGTTCGCGGCGCACACGGCAGGCAGCCGAGCGAGCGTCCGTGAGAATTCGTCCCAGCGGTATCACCGAGTCCCATCTGCCGCAGGAATCCCACCGCCGGTCGGTATGGGTACCTCCGTTCGGGGGGTATCCGGGCGGTGATGGGGCAAGATGGGACGGCATGACACCCGATCGGGAGCGGTCGCTCCGGGACATCTGCGCCGAGACGGTCGCACGGCACGCCGAGGAGCTGATCGGCCTCTCGCATCGGATTCACGCCCGCCCGGAGCCGGCGTTCGCCGAGCATCAGAGCATGGCCGCCGTCGCCGATCTGGTCGCCGAACACGGCTTCGTCGTGGAGCGCGGCGTCGCCGGGCTCGACACCGCCATGGTCGGCACCGCGGGCGAGGGCGAACTCGTCGTCGGCGTCTGCGCCGAGTACGACGCCCTGCCGGAGATCGGGCACGCCTGCGGACACAACATCATCGCCGCCGCCTCGGTGGGGGCGGCCCTGGCGCTGCGCGCCGTCGCCGACGAACTCGGTGTCACCGTCCGACTGATCGGCACGCCCGCCGAGGAGGTCGGCGGCGGGAAGGTCCTGCTGCTCGAACGCGGCGTCTTCGACGGCGTCGCGATGGCGATGATGGTGCATCCGTCGCCGTACGAGATGTGCGAACCACGATCGAAGGCGATCGCCGATTTCGAGGTGCGCTACCGCGGGCGGGCGTCACACGCCGCAGCCGCCCCCGAGCTGGGAGTGAACGCCGCCGATGCCGTGACCGTCGCGCAGGTCGCCATCGGCCTGGCGCGACAGCACTTCGAACCGGGCCAGCAGGTGCACGGTATCGTGACGCACGGCGGGGCCGCGCCCAACATCGTGCCCGCGCACACCTCGGCGATGTTCAACCTACGCGCTGCCGAGATCGATTCGCTCCGTCGACTCGAACACCGAATCCGGTGTTGTCTCGAAGCGGGGGCCGTCGCCACCGGGGCCGACTGGGAGACCGTCGCGATCTCGCCGGACTACGCCGAACTGCGTGCCGAGCCGCGTCTCGTGGCGGCCTACCGCGCGGCGATCGTGGAACTCGGTCGAGTTCCCGCAGGCCGGGATGAAGAGGCGAGCAGGGTCGTCGGCAGCACCGACATGGGTAACGTCACCCAGCTGATACCGGGAATCCATCCCACGATCTCGATCGACTGTGGTGACGCGGTGCCACACCAGCCGGAGTTCGCGGCGGCGTGCGACACCGACTCGGCCGATCGCGCCGTCCTCGACGGTGCCACGGCAATGGCGTGGACGGTGGTCTCCGCCGCCACGAACGAGGGATTGCGGGCCGATTTACTTGCGGGCGCCGCCCGCAGGCTCGCCACTAGTGGAAAGTCCGCCGCGACAGGAGGTGCGGCATGACCGTGTTGGACTCGCGCTACGACACTCAGATCCAGACCGACGTCGACCCGGACTCCGAGTTCGCCGCCGCCCTGCCCGCCGGGGTGAGCGGGGCCAGGTCGCTACTCGGCGAGGTCGCCCCCGCCGCCCCCACCATGGCAGAAGTGGAGGACATCGGCGCAGGGCACGGACCGCCCTGGCTGGACGCCTGGCTCGCGGAGCACGGCGCCGACGTCGTCCGGTGGCGCAGGCATCTCCACGCCCACCCGGAGCTGTCGCTCCAGGAGTACGGCACCACCGCCTACCTGTCCGAGCAGCTGACCGCCGCGGGCCTGCGGCCGAGGGTGCTGCCCAGCGGAACGGGCCTGATCTGCGACGTCGGTTCGGGGCCGCGCTGTGTGGCACTGCGCGGGGACATCGACGCGTTGCCGCTGACCGAGTCGACGGGCGCGCTCTACGCCTCGACGGTGCCGGGGGTCACGCACGCCTGCGGGCACGACGCACACGCCACGGTCCTGCTGGGCACGGCGCTGGCGCTGGCCGCCGCGCCGTCGCTGCCCGGCCGGGTCCGCCTGCTCTTCCAACCCGCCGAGGAGGTCATGCGGGGCGCGCTCGACGTGATCGCCGCGGGCGGCCTCGACGGCGTCGACCGGGTGTTCGGCCTGCACTGCGATCCCCGCCTGGAGGTCGGGAAGGTCGGCACGCGCGTCGGGGCCATCACGTCGGCGAGCGACCTGATGGAGATCAGGTTCACCTCGCCGGGCGGGCACACCTCGCGGCCACACCTCACCGGGGATCTCGTGCACGCGATGGGCACCGTGATCACCGGACTGCCCACGCTGCTGTCCCGCCGCGTGGACCCGCGCTCGTCGACGGTGCTGGTCTGGGGTGCGGTGCACGCGGGCGAGGCGCCCAACGCCATCCCGCAGGACGGCGTGCTGCGCGGCACGCTGCGGACCGGCGATCACGAGACCTGGGAGAAGCTGGAACCGCTCATCAAGGAGCTGGTGGGCGCGCTGCTCGCCCCGACCGGCGTCTCCTACGAGCTGTGGCATCAGCGGGGCGTCCCGCCGCTGGTGAACGAGCGGGAGAGCACGGCGTTGATCCAAGCCGGGGTCACGGCGGCCCTCGGGGATCAGGCGATCGTGGACACCGAGCAGTCCTCGGGCGGCGAGGACTTCGGCTGGTACCTGGAGCAGGCGCCGGGCGCCTTCGCCAGACTCGGGGTGTGGTCGGGGACCGGCAGACAACGTGATCTGCACCAGCCCTCCTTCGATCTGGACGAGCGGGCTCTGCTGACCGGCGTCCGGGTACTGGCGCACACGGCGCTGGCCTCGCTGACGGCCGAGAGCGACGGACTCGGAGTGGGTACCGCCCCTGCCTGACGGGTCGGGGTCACGACAGACAGGGGCGGCGTTCGGCGGGTCGCCCGGCCGTCGCGGCGGCTCGGCGACCGTCTCTTCTCACGGGGACCGGAGCAGGCACCACGTGCAGGGCATCCCGCTCATGCCCTCCAGCAGTTCCACGTCCTCGCGCTCGAACCGTTCGGAGCAGTAGGCGGTGAGCACCTCGGGGATGCTCTCGGCCGTCCGCGGTGCGGGACAGACGTGCACCAGCCGCGCGGTCTCACCGACGAGGCCCGGCAGATAGCGGACGAGCAGAAGCCGAGGCCCGGTGGGCCGTTGATCGAGGGCGCCGATGCCGTTCATTCCTGCTCCTGCTCGCGGTGGGCGATCGTCTCGGAGTGGAGAACGCCGAAGTCCCGAGGCGGACTGCCCGGGTCGGCTCGCAGCGAGGCGGTCCGGGGGCGGACTGCCGGGGAGACCGGTGCGTGTCGGTGCGGTGCCGCGCGGTGCGATGCGCGAGGAGACGCAAGATCATCAGCGGCCCGGCCATGAGCAGCGCCGCGCTCAGTGACACCAGCGTCGATGACAGATTCAGCATGGCCGTTCCCTCGATCGCGGCACCTTCTTCTGTGGTAGCTAGTTTCCCCAATCGAGTGAGAACATGGCAAGAAAATTCGAGAACATGCTTCGCTCCGTCACCTGATCGGACGAACATGTGCGGAAGAATGATGATCAAAGCCGGGAAGCCTGCGAGAATACGGCGAGAACCTGTACGACTTGGAGGATGTCATCGTGGAGTTGACGTTCCTGGGCACCACGTCCACGACCGGAAACTGTCCGAACCTGTACCTGACCGACCGGGGAACCTACGTCGTCCAGGGCACCAGGGTCGTCGACCCGGACGCGCTGCGCGTCCTGCGGGAACGCGGCCTGCCGATCAACGAGGGAGCCGTCGAGATCCCCACCGAGCTGCTGGGATTCGCCTCGAAGGAAGTACCGTGCACCGTCTCCTAGACGGGGCTGAACTCGCCAGGCTGTTCGCGGGCTTCACGCGATCTGCCTGGCGGTTCGAAACACAGTCCGAGTACCGCGAGACCTCGGAGGCGGAGCCGTATCGACGGTTCCTCGCAGGCGAGCTCGGCGAGGACCGTTCCTGGATGACCGAGTGGCTTCGGTCGGTCACGGCATCGACCCGGCAGGGCCGAAGCTTCGCGCGCGTGCGTGTCGTGGCCTTCCCCCCGACCGACTACCAGCGCTTCGAGATGGCCGTGGCGCCCGACAACGAGGCGGCGGGTGAGGACATCCGCGTCCTGGCGGCTCAGCGGGCGCGAGGGCTGCGGCTGCCCGCACAGGACTTCTGGTTGTTCGACGATTCGGTGTTGGCACTGATGCACTTCGGAGCGGGCACGCTCACCGGCATCGAGGTGACCACCGACGTCGCCAGGGTCGAGCAGTACCGTGCGCACCGGCACCGCGCCTGGAGCCACGCCGTTTCGCTCAGCGAGCATATGACGATCAGTTGACCAGAGGCGATGAGAAGTGTGGGCAGCAGCTTCGAGGAACGTCGTGAGGAACTCGGAGAACGCCTGCGTCTGCTGCGGGAGCAGGCGGGCCTGACCGGTAAGGAGCTGGCGATGGCCTGCGGCTGGTCCGCGGTGTCCAAGGTCAGCAAGATCGAGAGAGGTCGCCAGACCGCCACGCAGGAGGATCTGGCCGCCTGGCTGGAGGCCGTCTCGCTCGACGAGGCGAGCCGCGCCGGCTTCGTCGAGGATCTCGCCGCGCTTCAGGAGGAGTACCTGAGCTGGCGGAACCAGGTCCGTTCCGGCCACCTGGTCCGGCAGGAGGAGCCGATCGAACGCGATCGGCGGGCGCATCGCATCCTGGCGATGGAGCTGAACGTCATCCCCGGACTCGTGCAGACGGCGGACTACGCCCGGCAGGTTTTACAGACCAGCCTGGAGCTGCACGGCGGCCCGGACGACATCGAGGCGGCCGTGCGGGCTCGGATGCGCAGGCAGCAGGTGCTCTACGAGCCCGGCAAGCGCATCGAGATCCTCATCGCCGAGTCCGCGCTGGTCCACCCGGTCGCCTCGCGCGACGTGATGGCAGGTCAGCTGCACCGACTGGTCGCCGCGATCGGCACGCCGGATCTGCGGCTGGGGCTGATTCCGCTCAATCGCAGGCTGCCGCTGGTGCCTTTACACGGTTTCTGGATCGTCGACGAGACCGCGATGGTCGAGACGGTGACCGGCGAACTGAAGATCACCGACCCGGACGAGCTGGCGCTCTACGTCCGGGTCTGGGAACGCCTCTGGCTGGTGGCGGTGGAGGGCGAGGCGGCGCGTCAGATCCTGAACCGTCACGTCGAGGACCTGTTCGCCATGGCTGGCGCCGAGGACGGCCAGACCTGAGGCACCCGTGCCGTCGCCGCGGGCGGCGCCCCCTCGGGTGGCCGTCGCCCGCCGGCCCGTTCTCCTGGGGTATGTCGGGAGCACCCCCGACCACCACGAGGACCACCACGAGTCCGAACAGCGTCAGGCCGGTGACGAGCAGATCGACGGCGAGTTCGTCCGCGCCGCCGACCACGCCGCACCGACGCCGTCCACCGTCTCCGAATGGGTGGAACGGCCCTCACCCCGCGGCTAGCCGGGCCTGCGGGCCGTCGCGGCGTCCCGCCCGTCCCTCGACCGTTCCTCGGGCTAAGCGCGCCGGCTTCTACTGCGTCGGCGAGACCGTCGATTCCGGACGGACGACTCCTCTCTCGACTGCTTCCGCGCACCGCCTTGGGGGGGCGATGCGGGCCGCCGCGGGGCGCAGGGCCGAGTGCCGGATTCCCGGGTGCCGTGAATCCGGTCGAGGGCCGCGAGCGTCTCGGCGAGAGCAGGGGAGACGTGCTGTGAATCCCGCCGGTGCGGCTCTCCGCCGCCTCACCACCGGCGGCCGCGGCCGTGCTTCGCCGTGTCAGGGTCGGCTTCGTCGCCATGCCCGACATCGCGGATCGGTATCCCGGCGGTCCGGCGGGCGGCGGTCCGAATCGTGTCCCACGGCCGGCGTCGGTCCGATGTTCGCCCCGCGTCGCGCGGATGACGCCGGTCCGAGATCGTGCCCGCTCGGCTCGTCACGACCGGATCGGCGCGATCGGCAGCGGTGTGCCTCACGCGCCGGGAGAGACCGGGCGCGGATCAGGGTCCGATGCCGGTGCAGGGGCGCTTGCGCAGCTCGTCGGGATACTCGGTGGGAGCACCCGCCGCCTCGGCCGCGTCGGCGATGACCCCGAGGTAACGCGCCGAGGGAAGCCCGCCTTCATAGGCGTCGAGAACGTAGAACCACGCCAGCTCCGAGCGTTCCAGGGTGTCCACCCGGAGTCTGACCTTGCGGTGCATCCACAGCTCTGATCCCTCCCAGCGATCGAGCTGCTTCTCGTCCTCGGCACTGACGTCGTAGAGGACGACGAAGACCTGCGAGTCGGGGTCCTCGACGATGGTCGCCAGGGCCCCCTCCCAGCCGAGGTCTTCTCCGCCGAAGGTCAGTCGCCATCCCGCGAGCCATCCGGTCCCCGCCATCGGCGAGTGCGGGGCTCGCTCCATCATCTGGCACGGGTCCATGTTCGATCCGTACGCGGCGTAGAGCGGCACGAGAGACAGCCTAGCTCCAGAACGGGTATCCGACTGCTGAGGTTGACCATCGGTGCCTCATCCGGTCGGAGTAGGCCGGCCGTGCACGTCCGAACGGGGAGGCCCGGATACGGTGTGCTGGTCGGAGATGCTGGACAATCCCGTCGGTTGGAGGACCGTTGACGCGCATCGTGATCATGGGTGGGGGCCCGGCGGGATACGAGGCCGCGCTGGTGGCGGCGCCGCATGGTGCCGAGGTCACGGTCATCGAAGAGGACAACATCGGCGGCGCGTGCGTGCTGTACGACTGTGTGCCGTCCAAGACCTTCATCGCCTCGGCGTCCGCCCGCAGCACGGCGCGCAGCGCGGGGCAGCTCGGCATCGACGCCGTGCCGGGCGACGTCGGCGTGGATCTTCCGGTTGTACACGGTCGGGTGAAAGGCCTCGCTCTCGCACAGTCCGCCGACCTTCGGGCGCGGATGCGGCGCGAGAACATCCGACTGATCTCCGGCCGGGCCCGGTTCGACGACGTGGCCACCGGTCTGGCCGCCCATCGCGTCGTGGTGGACCAGCCGGACGGCAGCACGATGGTCCTGGAGGCCGACGTGGTGCTGATCTCCACCGGGGCCAATCCGCGCATCCTGCCCGGCGCGGAGCCCGACGGCGAGCGCATCCTGGACTGGCGGCAGATCTACGACCTGCCCGAGCTGCCGGACCATCTGGTGGTGATCGGCTCCGGCGTGACCGGGGTGGAGTTCGCCTCCGCTTACACCGAGATGGGCGTGAAGGTCACCATGGTCTCCAGCCGAGACCGGGTGCTGCCGCACGAGGACGCCGACGCCGCCGCGGTGCTCGAAGAGGTCTTCGCCGACCGGGGCACCGCCGTGGTCAAGCACGCCAGGGCCGAGTCTGTGCAGCGCACCGAGGACGGCGTGATCGTCCGTCTTCAGGACGGCCGCACGGTCGAGGGCAGCCACGCCCTGCTCACCGTCGGCTCGGTGCCCAACACGGCCGGGCTCGGGCTGGAGCGGATCGGCATCACGCTGAATCCCTCCGGACACATCCCGGTCGACCGGGTCTCGCGGACCGCGGCGCCGGGGGTGTACGCGGCGGGCGACTGCACCGGCGTGCTCCTGCTGGCCTCCGTGGCGGCCATGCAGGGCCGGATCGCGATGTATCACGCGCTCGGCGAGGCGGTGAACCCCATCAAGCTCAAGACCGTCGCCTCGAACGTGTTCACCAACCCGGAGATCGCGACCGTCGGCATCAGCCATCAGCGGATCGACTCGGGTGAGGTCCCCGCGCGCAAGATCACGCTGCCACTGGCCACGAACCCGCGCGCGAAGATGGAGGGCCTGCGCTGGGGTTTCGTCAAGCTGTACTGCAGACCCGCGACCGGTGTGGTGATCGGCGGCGTCGTCGTGGCGCGCAACGCCAGCGAACTCATCCTGCCGATCGCCCTGGCCGTGCAGAGCCAGCTGACGGTCGACCACCTCGCGGAGACCTTCTCGGTCTACCCCTCGCTCACCGGTTCGATCACCGAGGCGGGCAGGCAGCTCATGCGGCACGACGACCTGGACTAGCACGGCGGGACACCCGGCGGGCGCGGGAGCGCCGCCGGTCGGCCGGCTCAGGTCTGGTCTGGCAGGGCGAGACGTCCGGGAAGCCGGGTCGGCGAATCTCGGGCCGCTCGGTGCGCCGAGTGCCGACCGGGCCCCGTCGCCGACGGCCGCGGCGGACCGTCGACGACGAGTGAGCCCTAATCCTCCTCGTCGACCCAGTCGAAGGTCTTGGTGACGGCCTTCTTCCAGCTCGTGTAGTGCTTCTCCCGGCTCTTCTCGTCGAGTTCCGGGTCCCACTGCTTGTCCTGCGCCCAGTTCTGCCGAATCTCGTCCTCGCTGCCCCAGAAGCCGACGGCGAGCCCGGCCGCGTAGGCGGCGCCGAGCGCGGTGGTCTCGTTCACCACGGGGCGGATGACCGGCACGCCCAGGATGTCCGCCTGGAACTGCATCAACAGTTCGTTGACGACCATGCCCCCGTCGACCTTCAGCGAGGTCAGCTCCACGCCGGAGTCGGCGTTCATCGCGTCGATCACCTCGCGGGACTGGAACGCGGTCGCCTCCAGCACCGCCCTGGCGAGGTGGCCCTTGTTGACGTACCGCGTGAGTCCGACGATCGCCCCTCGGGCGTCGGCCCGCCAATAGGGCGCGAACAGTCCGGAGAAGGCCGGGACGAAGTAGGCGCCGCCGTTGTCCTCCACGCCGCTCGCCAGCCGTTCGATCTCGGCGGCCGAGCCGATCATGCCGAGGTTGTCCCGCAGCCACTGGACCAGCGAGCCGGTCACGGCGATGGAGCCTTCCAGGGCGTAGACGGTGTCGGCGTCGCCGATCTTGTAACAGACGGTGGTGAGCAGGCCGTTGCGGCTCATCACCTTCTCGGTGCCGGTGTTGAGCAGCAGGAAGTTACCGGTTCCGTAGGTGTTCTTCGCCTCGCCGGGGCGCAGGCAGGCCTGGCCGAAGGTGGCGGCCTGCTGGTCGCCCAGGATGCCCGCGATGGGCAGGCCCGCCAGCGCGCCGCGCTCGCGGAAGTGTCCGTAGACCTCCGAGGACGAGCGGATCTCCGGCAGCATCGAGAGCGGAATGCCCATCTCCGCCGCGATCTCGGGGTCCCAGGAGAGCGTGTCGAGGTTCATCAGCAGCGTGCGAGAGGCGTTCGTGGCGTCCGTGAGGTGCAGCCCGCCCTCGACGCCCCCGGTCGCGTTCCAGAGCACCCACGAGTCCATGGTGCCCAACATCAGGTCGCCCGCCTCGGCGCGTTCCCTGGCCCCGTCGACGTTGTCGAGGATCCACTTCACCTTCGGGCCCGCGAAGTAGGTCGCCAGGGGCAGCCCCGTGACCGAGCGGTAGCGTTCCTGTCCGCCGCCGAGAGCGCCCAGCTGCTCGATGATCCGGTTGGTCCGCGTGTCCTGCCAGACGATCGCGTTGTAGACCGGTTCGCCGGTCTTGCGGTCCCACACCACGGTGGTCTCGCGCTGGTTGGTGATGCCCACCGCCGCGATGTCGGCATCGACGAGATCCCCGTTGGCGAGCGCCCCCGCGCACACCTGGCGGGTGTTGCGCCAGATCTCCTCCGGATCATGTTCGACCCAGCCCGCTCTGGGAAAGATCTGCTCGTGCTCGCGCTGGTCCACCGCGACGACCTGCCCGGAGTGATCGAAGATCATGCAGCGGGTGGAGGTGGTGCCCTGGTCGATCGCGGCCACGTACTTCGCCATGGCGATGCTTGCCTCTCTGCTACGACGTCGGTCTGTCAGGGTTGCCCTCGAAACACCGGTCAGACGGGCAGGGCCAGATAGGTCAGCGCGGCGAGCGCGGCGCCGATCAGCGGCCCGACCACCGGGACCCAGGCGTAACCCCAGTTCGGGGTGCCCTTGCCCTTGATCGGCAGCACCGCGTAGGCGATGCGGGGCCCCAGGTCACGAGCCGGGTTGATGGCGTAGCCGGTCGGACCGCCGAGCGATGATCCGATGGCCACCACGAGGAAGGCCACGCCCGCGTAGCCGAGGGCCGCGTTGCCGAACACCGTGCCGTCCGGGCCCTCCGACGCGGCCGGGCTCAGCAGGATCCAGATCAGCAGGACGAAGGTCGCGATGACCTCGGTGACGGTGTTCCAGGCCTTGTTGTCCACGGTCGGGCCCGTCGAGAAGATCCCGAGGGTGTCCTGGGGCTTGTCATGAGTGTCGAACTGAAGCTTGTAGGCCAGCCAGCACAGGACGGCACCGATGAACGCGCCGACGAACTGGCCCACCCAGTACGCGGGGACCGCGCTCCACGCGGTGTTTCCGACGATGGCCTGACCGAGGGTGACCGCCGGATTGATGTGCCCGCCGCTGGCGTCCGCGATGCTCGCGCCCACGAACACGGCGAAGCCCCAGCCGAAGGCGATCAGCAGCCAGCCGCCCCCGAAACCCAGAGTCTTTCTCAGGTTCACGTTCGCCACGACGCCCGCACCCAACAGGATGAGGGCCGCCGTGCCGAGCATCTCCCAGACGAAGATCTCCGCAAAACCCATCGCGCTGGCCTCCCCGAACTATGGCCGTCAGTATGGGTCGTCTCACCGAGGGTCGCTGGACATGCCAGGCGAGCAACGGTGCGACAACCTGGAATGATCGCGGACGCTACTGGCCCGTAACCATGTTGTCTACGGTCGAACAGCCGGGCGCTGCGAAGAACATCGGGCCGTGGTGTGCTGGGTGACATCGCTTCGTTCGCCGTCCACCATCCCGCCCTACCGACGGGTAGCGTGGTGGCCGCGATGTCGAGATGATCAGTCCGACCGAGACGACGCGAGGCGTGCAGGCACGGCCAGCGATCAGGGAGGCGAGCCCGGTGGCGAAGCAGTCCGACCAGAGCCCGGCGGCCGAGAACAGCAGACTTGCCGCAACCGAGGCGCAGGCCCTCATGGAGGCGGGCGCGCTGACCCCGGCGGAACGACGTCGAAACTGGTCACGACTCGGCTCGGAGAGCTTCGACGTCGTGGTGGTCGGCGGCGGCGTCACCGGCGCGGGCGTCGCGCTCGACGCGGCGACCAGAGGTATGCGTGTCGCGCTCGTCGAGGCGCGTGACCTCGCGTCGGGCACGTCGAGTCGGTCCAGCAAGCTCTTTCACGGCGGTCTCCGCTACCTCGAACAGCTGGAGTTCGGTCTGGTCCGGGAGGCTCTGCGCGAGCGGGAGCTGATGCTGACCAGGATCGCCCCGCACCTGGTCAAGCCGGTGCCGTTCCTGTACCCGCTGAGCC
The DNA here is from genome assembly GCF_002234535.1 of Actinoalloteichus hoggarensis. Classification (NCBI taxonomy): domain Bacteria; kingdom Bacillati; phylum Actinomycetota; class Actinomycetes; order Pseudonocardiales; family Pseudonocardiaceae; genus Actinoalloteichus; species Actinoalloteichus hoggarensis. The sequence goes on along the minus strand of NZ_CP022521.1, from coordinate 5,883,178 downwards.
ACCGGATCTGGGAACGCCCCTACACCGCCGCGGGTCTGCTCCTCTACGACACGATGGGCGGCGCCCGTTCCGTGCCCGGTCAGAAGCACCTGACCAGGGCGGGGGCGCTGCGGCTGTTCCCCGCGCTCAAGCGCGACGCCCTGATCGGCGGCATCCGATACTTCGACAGCCAGGCCGACGACGCACGGCACACGATGACCGTCGCCAGGACCGCGGCGCACTACGGTGCGGTGGTCCGGACCTCCACGCAGGTGGTGGGCTTCCTCAGAGAGGCGGACCGAGTCTCCGGCGTCCGGGTTCGCGACGTGGAGACCGGCGACGAGGTCGACGTGACCGCACAGACCGTCGTCAACGCCACGGGGGTGTGGACCGACGAACTCCAGCGGCTCTCGGGCAGTCGAGGCCGGTTCCGCGTCAAGGCCAGCAAGGGCGTGCACATCGTCGTCCCGCGCGACCGCATCGTCGCCGAGGCGGGGCTGATCCTGCGGACCGAGAAGTCCGTGCTCTTCGTCATCCCCTGGCGCAACCACTGGATCATCGGCACCACCGACACCGAGTGGAACCTCGACCTCGCCCACCCGGCGGCGACCGAGCGCGACATCGACTACATCCTCGATCACGTCAACCAGGTGTTGGCGACGCCGCTGGTCCCGGAGGACATCGAGGGCGTCTACGCGGGCCTCCGCCCGCTGTTGACCGGCGAGAGTGAGGACACCTCGAAGCTCTCCAGGGAGCATGCGGTGGCGCGGGTCGCACCGGGCATGGTCGCCATCGCGGGCGGGAAGTACACCACCTACCGTGTGATGGCCGCCGACGCGGTCGACGCGGTGGCTGCCGACCTGCCCGGGCGCAGCGCCTCCTCGATCACCGACAAGGTCCCGCTGCTCGGGGCCGACGGCTACCACGCGCTGGTGAACCAGGCCGATCAACTCGCCGCCCGGCACGGTCTGCATCCCTACCGGGTGCGTCACCTGCTCGACCGCTACGGCTCGCTGATCCACCAGGTGCTGGCGCAGGCCGCCGGCCGTCCCGATCTCCTGCGGCCGATCCCCTCGGCGCCGGACTACCTCCAGGTCGAGGTCGTCTACGCCGCAGGCTACGAGGGTGCGCTGCACCTGGAGGACGTGCTCACCCGGCGGACGAGGATCTCGATCGAATACCCGCATCGCGGCATCGAGTGCGCCGAGACCGTGGCGCGGCTGATGGGCGAGGTGCTCGGCTGGGACGACGCGCGGGCGGCCGAGGAGATCCGGATCTACACGGCGCGGGTCGACGCGGAGCGGGACTCGCAGAGTCAGCCCGACGACCTGGCCGCCGACGAACGTCGGTCGGCGGCGCCCGAGGCGAGGCCGGAGATCCAGGAACCTGCCTGAGCGGGCGGGTCGCGGCGGACGAACCCGGGTGCCGGCCGAACGCGTGGTGTGAACCGTTCGACACGGCATGCTCCTCGGGGGTCGCGAGGCCGAACGCGGACCCGTGACCGGGTGAGCGCTCGTGCGTCGTGGATCGGGACGGTCGCCGGCCCGCGGACCAGGAGCGCACACGGAGCGTCGACCGTGCGGCCGGCGGGTGCCGTCCCGGCGTGGCGGTTCGGCGAGCGGGCGTGCGTCGCGTGTCGGCGTTGCAGGCGGAGCGGTCCTGCGGCCGCGATCGGCGGCGGTGCGGGCCGGGTCCCTGCGTGGACTCGGGATGGGGCGGCGACCCGCAGCGGCGGCGACGATCCGCAGGGCGGTGACGTCGCGGCACCGCCTGCCGTGGCACGCTCAGGAGACGAACAGCGGGAACTCCACGGGTCGCTCCGCCGGATCGGTGAGCAGCTCTTCCACCTGGTGGTAGAGCATGCGGATGCTCGCGGGCGCCACGGTGCTCCACTCCGTGCCGTCGGCTGCCTCGCGGCGTGACTGGAGGTATCGACCGTTCGGAGTGTCGAAGAAGGCGACCACCCGGGGCGCCCGCAGGCGTCGGCCCCAGGCGTTGCGGCTCGCCGAGCCGAACTGACCGCGGTCGCCTGCCCCGCGCACCATGTTCCCCAGCGTCTCGGCATCCGACGGCCGCAGCTCCGTTCCGGCCAGCAGCCGCGCGAGCGCCGCCGGATCGCGGCCCGCCGCCTTCGCCGCCTGATCGAGATCGGCACTGCGCAGGGTCACCGAGCTGCCGAGGCCGGGCGGCCGGGCAGGCAGCACGTCGAGCACCGCCCTGGTCAGACCGGTCCGGACGACCGGCGTCAGGCGGAGGGAACCGCCGTCGAGGACGGCTCGTACCCCGACGTCGCCGGTGATCGCCGCGATCACCCGGACCTGGCGACCGCTCAGCCAGAGCCTGCCGTCCAGTTCGACATCCGGCCTGCCCAGCGCGGTGATCAGCCCGACCAGATCGTCGTCGAGGGCGCCCGGTCTGCCGAGGCGGCGTTCGGCCAGCGAGGCCCAGACCTCCATCGCGAGTCTGGTCCGCTCCTCATGGGTGCGGCCGGGGGAGGGCACCTTCACCGCCAACGGCATCCGGCCGGGCCTCAGATGTTCCCAGAGCACGTCGAACTCCACCGCCGTCAGGCTGATCGTCGGTGGAGCCGGATCGTGATCCATCTCGGTCACGCGGGTCCTTCGCCGAGGACCGGCGGGCTCACCAGGAGACTCTGGCCGAACAGGTCGCCGGTGGACTCCAGATATCGCGGCGCGGCCTCGAAGGCGGGCTGTCCGATCGAGACGGACGACTCGCCGTCCGTCCTGGCCTGCGGGATCAGCGTGACTCCCTGGGGAGGCGGGCCGCCGGACCGCGTGACGACGGCCGCGGCAGGGCCGGTGAGCGACACCGGAGTCGACGAGGCGGGCACGGCTCGCGGCGCCTGCTGCTGGGGGGAGGCTCCGCCCGTCCCCGACGGCGTCACCCGCTGCGGTGCGGCCTGCTGCGATGACGAGCCGTGTCTGCCGGGTGTGGTCGCCTGACTTGGTCGAGCACCCCCCGTCGGGCCGCCGCGGCTCGCGGCGTGTCGTTCCCCGGGCGTCGGAGTCCTCGCCGCGGGCAGCCGCGGGCCGGGGGCGCGGTTGGTCGTGGGCGCCCGACGAGCGGCGGGTGTGCCCCGCCCGGTCGGCGCACCGGTCCCCGAACGGGCCGAGGGGATGTAGGCGCCGTCGCCGCGCACCGTCTCCGGCGCGGCGATCACGACGTCCGGCGGCCTGGTGAAGGGCGAGAGAGAGCCGGTGATGCCCGCGGTGCTGATCTCGTAGTTGTTCATCACCTCGAAGGCCCGCTCCTCGGCGGCCTCGCTGAGCGCCTCGCGGATCTCGAAGTCGATCTGACCGCTGAACAAGCCCGACAGCCCGCCGGCCTCCGAGGGCTGCCCGGACGGAGCCGCGACCGGAGCGGGCATGTCCGATCGAGCCTTGCCGATGTTCTCCGCCTGCTGCTCGGCCGCGGCCCGCATCGCCTCGGCGCTCCCGCGTGCTTCGATCGCCCACTGACCGAGCGGATGCAGGCCCGCCCTGGTGCCGTCGGCCGCCGCTCCCGTCCAGCGGGAACCCGACTTGACGAGGGCGTGCTGTACGTCCGCACTGATCGTGGTCAACGCGCGCGCCACGGCCAGCCAGCGGTCCGCCGACGCCTCCGAGGCCGAGGGCCCCGGCCCGGCATTGATCTTCTCGTACAGTTCCTGGTGCGTGTAGCCGTTCCAGCGGTGTCGCCCGCTCATGCTTCCAGCTCACCCCCGACGTGAGTGTTCAGCATCCGTTGGCTTCCAATAGGTCCGCGTTGTCGTCGTCGATGCGGCGGTACTGCGCCTGTGCCTCTTCCAGGGTTCCGGCCGCCGACTGCAGCTGGTCGCGGTATCCGCACAGCGCGTCGAAGGCGGCCTCGCTGCCGCCGAAGGAGAGTTCGTTGAACTGCTCCGCCGCCTCCTGACTGACCGGATCGCCCGCCCACGGGACGATGCGCAGGTCGTTGAAGGCGTGTTCGATCTGCGGACCGAGCTGGTCCAGCGCCGCCTGAAGCGAGCGAGTGATCTCCGGGATCGCCTCCGGTTCCACGTAGAGTCCGTCGTCGCCGACGCCTGCCGCGTCGGGCACCGACGTCGTCGAGTCGGAGCCGGGAATGGAAGTGGATGGCATGTGTACCTCCAGCTCGGCATGGATCGACTCACCTTAGCCCGAATTCATGACACTGTGGAGTGGTTCACTCGCGCAGCGTGGTAGCTCACCGTGAAGGGGTGGCTGACCTGCACAGACGACTCAGTTCGAGGCCGTCAGTGACGTCATCGTCACCTCTGCGATGCGTTGCGCGCCCGCACACAACTGGTCCAGCGGGACCGGGGGCTTCGCCCCGTCGTCCCGGTAGAGGATGTCGAGGAACTGGCCCTCGGCCACGTCGACCTCCACATTGCACACCGTGTCGACCATCGGAGTCCGCACCACGATGGCGGGGAAGTCCGCCACCTCCACGTGCTCGACGTCGACCTGCGCCGTGTCGTCGGTCCACACGCCCACGCCCTCCACCGTGACCAGCGCGATCCGAGCGCCGACCAGGCCCTGGCTGTTACGGAGGCTGCACGTGGCGGCGTCTCCGAATCCGTCCTCGACCCCGGGCTGTGGCGGACGGTCGAAACCGAGCTGGCTGCGCTGTGCCTCGGTGAGCAGGGCACACGGGTCGACGTCGACGAGGCTGATCTCGTGCGGGCGCGGCGGCGGAGCCGGGGACGAGATGCTGGGCAGCGGTGCGGACAGGTGCGGCGGGTCCGTGTGCGCCGCCCGTCCGCCTGCGCCGTCGACACAGGCCGATGTGGTGAGCACGGCGATGAGTCCGGCGGCACATCGGGCCGCGAAGGCGAGACGACGCTCGGTCATGGCCGTACCGTAACCGGGCGCCTACCCGTGGTCCTCGTCGGTCGTCGTCCCCGGTTCGCGTCGGAGTCCCGTTCGCTGTCGTCGGCGTCCCGCGTGGGGCGGGCGGGGCAGCCGCGATCGTCTGCGGTGCGATGTGTCGGATGACGGGGACGGGCGTGCCGTCGACGGCGGGGCGGTCTCCGCGGACGGGCGAGACGTGCGTCGCCGCCGGCGAGTGCCGCGTCGTGCTGGGCGTCCCGTCGCCGGGGTCGACGATCAGCGCCAGCGCAGGATCATGGTCAGCACGAGCGGAAGCGCCAGGATCAACAGGTTCCTGGTGACGACGGCCAGCACCGCCGCCACCAGCCAGACCACGGTCATCAGTGCCCGGTCCAGCGGATGCCGGCGTGCACGGGCGGGCGCGTGCGGCGGCGGAGCGGGAGCGGGCGGCGGGGGCGGCGGCCGAGGCGTCAGGAACTTCGGGCGCGGCTGGGGGAGGTCCGCGAAGACCGCCACGATGTCGCCGCGGACCCGGGCCGTCGAAGCACGGGCACAACGATCGCCGTACTCGGTGATGTCGAGCCTGCCGTCGGCCAGATGCCTGCCGAGGACTTCGACGGCCTCTTCGCGCTCGGCATCGCCGATGCGCATGTCAGGCGACCAGAAGTCCTCCACAAGCTCCGATGCTAGTCCTTCTCCCCGCCGCTTCTCGTCGTTCACACCCATCAATCTCGGCGGGGCGCGGCGATCGGCCGAGGAACCGACCGTTCTCGACCGCGGCGCCGGGCGCCCGGCGGGAGCCGGGGGCCGCGGTGTGGCCGTCCGGCTCCTCGTCAGTCCTTGATCTCACACAGCTGGCTGCCCTGGGCGACGGTCGCGCCGGGGACCGCGGACAGCCCGTGCACCGTGCCTGCCTTGTGGGCGACCACCGGGTTCTCCATCTTCATGGCCTCCAGCACGACGAGCAGATCGCCCGCGGCGACCACCGCGCCGTCGGCGACGGCCAGCTTGACCACCGTGCCCTGCATGGGCGCGGTCACCGCGTCGCCGGAGACCGCGGCCTTCGTCCCGCCGCGGCCCCGCTTACGGGGCGCCGCCTTCTGCCGCGTCGGTGCCCCGACCGCGTGCCCGGCGGGCAGCGACACCTCCAGCCTGCGACCCCCGACCTCCACCACCATGGTCTGTCGCTCCGCCTCCTCGTCCTCGGCGCCTGCCGGGCCGGTGAAGGGCGGGATGGTGTTGTCGAACTCCGTCTCGATCCACCGGGTGTGCACGGCGAAGCCCGCGGCGGCGGTGAAGGCGGGGTCGGTGACCACGGCGCGGTGGAAGGGCAGCACGGTGGCCATCCCCTCGACGACGAACTCGTCCAAGGCCCGCCGTGCGCGGCGTAGCGCCTGCTCACGGGTGCTGCCCGTGACGATCAGCTTCGCGAGCAGCGAATCGAACCGACCGCCGACGACGCTGCCGCTCTCCACCCCCGCGTCCACGCGGACGCCGGGGCCCGCCGGAGGAACGAAGCGGGTGACGGTGCCGGGAGCGGGTAGGAAGCCCCGACCCGCGTCCTCCCCGTTGACGCGGAACTCGATGGAGTGGCCGCGCGGGGCGGGATCGCCGTCGTAGGGCAGGCGCTCGCCCGCCGCGATGCGGAACTGTTCGAGCACCAGGTCGATTCCGGCGGTCTCCTCGCTGACCGGGTGCTCCACCTGCAACCGGGTGTTGACCTCCAGGAACGAGATCGTGCCGTCCGTGCCGACGAGGAATTCCACGGTTCCTGCCCCGTGGTAGCCGGCTTCGAGGCAGATGGCGCGGGCGGCCTCGTGGATGGTCTTGCGCTGCTCGTCGGTGAGGAAGGGGGCCGGGGCCTCCTCGACCAGCTTCTGATGCCTGCGTTGGAGGGAGCAGTCTCGGGTGCCGACGACGATCACCGTGCCGTGCTGGTCGGCCAGCACCTGCGCCTCGACGTGTCGGGGCCGGTCCAGGTAGCGCTCGACGAAGCACTCGCCACGCCCGAACGCGCTCTGCGCCTCGCGTACGGCGCTGTCGAACATCTCGGGGATCTCCTCGACGGTGCGGGCCACCTTGAGCCCGCGTCCGCCACCGCCGAAGGCGGCCTTGATCGCCACCGGGAGGCCGTGTTCCGCGGTGAAGGCGAGGATCTCCGCAGGCCCGGACACCGGCTCCTTGGTGCCCGGCGCGAGCGGGGCGCCCGCCCGCATCGCGATGTGCCGCGCGGTGACCTTGTCGCCGAGGTCCCGGATGGCCGCGGGGCTGGGGCCGATCCAGGTCAGACCCGCATCGAGGACGGCCTGGGCGAAGTCGGCGTTCTCGGACAGGAACCCGTAGCCGGGGTGCACCGCGTCGGCGCCGCTGCGTCGGGCGGCGTCGATGATCCTGTCGATGTCGAGATAGCTGGTCGACGCGGTGTCGCCGCCCAGGGCGAACGCCTCGTCGGCGAGCCGGACGAACGGGGCGTCGCGGTCGGAGTCGGCGTAGACCGCCACGCTGGCGAGGCCCGCGTCTCGGCAGGCTCGGACGACCCGGACGGCGATCTCGCCCCGGTTGGCGACGAGGACCTTGCGCAGCGGTTGGGCGCGGACCTGCTCGGAGACCTTGTGGGTCTTCTCGGCTACCGGATCGGGCACGATGCTCCCTCCTCGTCCCACAGGCCTGCGTCGGCCCGCGGGCTTCACGAGACGTGACCCGTGGAGTCTAGGAGCCTGGTCCGAGCGGGTCCTATGCCCTGCGCGCCGTCCTCCTCGGAGTCGGCGGTGGTTACCGGCTCTCGGCGCCGATGCGGTCGCCGTCGGGCGCCGCGTCCGTTCCGGGTTCGGTCGCCTCCGAGTCCGCCGCCGTGCTGCCTGCCGCCGTGCCGCCCGAGCCCGCGGCGTCCGTCTCCTCGTTGTTCTCGACGGCCGATCGCGGATCGAGCAGGTGCTTCTCGGTGGAGTTGAGGATCTCGTCGTCCAGCAGCCCCTCGTTGCGGGCCACCAGCACCGGGATGGTGATCTGCCCCGCGACGTTGGTCGCGGTGCGGATCATGTCCAGGATGGGGTCGATGGCCAGCACCAGGGCGATGCCCTCCAGGGGCAGGCCGACCGTGCTCAACGTCAGGGTCAAGGCGGTGAACCAGCCCGCCACTCCGGCGCTCGCGCCGGTCGCCACGACCGGGACCAGGGCGATCAGCACGTAGTCGCCGAGTGAGAGCGGCACGCCGTAGACCTGGGCGATGAAGATCGTGGCGATGGCCGGGTAGATCGCGGCGCAGCCGTCCATCTTCGTCGTCACGCCCAGCGGCACGGCGAAGTCGGCGTATCGGCGGTCGACACCCAGGTTGATGGTGGTCTGGCGGGACAGCGGCAGCGTCGCGCCGGAGGACCGGGAGACGAAGGCGAACTGGAGGACGGGCCAGACCTTGCGGAAGTAGATGCCGGGGCGAACCTTGGCGAACAGGGCCAGCAGCAGCGGATATACGCCCGCCAGCACCACGAGGCAGGCGACGTACACGCCGATGCCCAGCCTGGCCAGCGGGGCCAGCGTCTCGCCGAGGCCGTAGGTCGCCACGGCGCGGCCGATCAGACCCAGCACGCCGATGGGGGCGAGCAGGACCAGCCACCAGAGCAGCTTCTGCACGATCTCCAGGATCGAGCGGTTGACCGCGACGAACGGCTCCGCGCGCCGTCCCAGGCTGTAGGCCGCCGCGCCGACCAGTACCGACACCACGACGACCTGGAGGACGGCGCCCTCGGCGAAGGCGCTGAACAGGTTGCTCGGCACCAATCCGGTGACGAAGTCCAGCCAGGTGCCCGGCTCACGCTCGGCCAGCTGTTCGACGACGTCCGGATCGGGAGTCAGGTCCAATCCGCGGCCCGGGTTGCTGATCAGGCCGGTCGCGATGCCGATCAGCACCGAGATGAAGGCCGTGGTGGCGAACCACAGGAGCGTCTTGCCGCCCAGTCGGGCGACCGCCGCAGGTCCTCGGCCGAGGTCACGCAGGCTGGCGATGCTCACCACGATCGCGGTGAAGACCAGGGGCACGACGGTCACCTGGAGCAGGCTGACGAAGGTCGAGCCGAGCGTCTGGAGGGTGACGGTGAGCCATTCCAGGCTCAGGGCGCGGGCGGTCAGGCCGAGGACGACGCCCAGTGCCAGCGCCAGGAGGATCTGGACGGCGAGTGGGATCTTGACGAGTCTTCGGCGGGCAGGCGCGGCAGAGGCAGTGGACACGAGGACGCTCCGAGCGAGTTCGCGGGTGAGGGTGACGGGCCGGGCTGGTCGAGCCGGATGGGGTGAGCCGTCAACCCGGACAGACGGCGCTGGCCTGCCGACACAGGTCCACGTGTCGGCGGCAGGTCAGCAACGGTCGTCGCGATCGGATACGCATAACGCTGGGTTCCACGCCTGTCAGGAGTCGGAAATTCCTTCTGCCGACAGACTGTAGGCACGCTCACACCAATGAGCGAGACCTAAACGGGGCTTCTCAGCTAACGGGAAGCAAACAATCACCCTGGGTGCTTGAGCGGTTCGCCGGGCGCGACCCGGTGAGCGAAGGAGTGCAACCCCTGCTCCAACGGACCCCTGCCGACGAAGCGGTGCCAGACCATCGCAAACGCGCCCGCCCCCACGATGAAGCTGATCAACACGGGAAAGTCCAGTTCAGGAGGCACGGAGCCCAGCATCGCCAGGCCGACCAGATGCCCGCTGTAGATCGTCAGCGGCATCGAGCCGACTGCGATGATCGGGCTGAGAACGCTCCGGACCACGCCGGCGCGGACCAGGAACAGACACGCCGCAAGCACCAGCAGCGCCACCCCGGTGGCACCCACGACATCGAACGGGGTCCCCGAATGGGGCGACGCGATGGAGAGCCAGGCCGGGTCGGTGGTGGGCACGGTGCCGAGCATGCCCCAGCGGATGCGCTCGTCCAGCGCGGCCACGGCCTCGACCGAGTCGGACGCCCCGCTGCCGATCGGCGTGGGCGCCAGCCCACCGGCCAGCAGCTCGTGCAGCCGCTGCCTGGCGCCGAATCGCGTCGAGACCAGCCACGAGCCGCCGTAGCCGAGCAGCACGGCCGCGCCGCCCGCCACGGCGGTCCATGCCGCCGCCCGGAGCCGACGCAGCCGGAGCCTGCCCAGCACCACCCCGGCCAGGACGAAGGGCAGCCAGGTCAACGCCGGATACGTGCCGCTGACGAACAGGGCGAGCAGGCCGTCGCCGTCGGCGAGCGAGAAGCGGGTGTACTCGAACGGGCCCTGCATCGGTTCGACGGCACCGCGGATCACGAAGGACAGCAGCGGCCCGCCGACGGCCAGGACTCCGGCGCACGACGCCACCACCAGCGGTCGCAGCCACAGCATCGGCAGCGCCAGCACGAAGTAGATCGCGTAATAGCAGAGGATGACCAGCACGTTCGTTCCGAGCGCGGCCAGCAGCAGACCGAGGGGGAACAACAGCAGCGCGCGCAGCAGGATGCGCAGCGCCGCCGTCCGCCGCGCCGCGCCGCGAACCGGGTTCGCACCGCCGGTGAGCAGCGCGAGGGAGAGGCCTGCCAACAGCGCGAACAGTGCTGAGGGGAAGCCGTGGAACATCCACATCGCCTCGCCAGCCCCGCCGTCCCTCGGATGCGGGCCCAGGTGAGCGGCGAACATGCCCAGCACCGCGAGTCCCCTGGCCGCGTCGACGCCGAGCAGCCGCGCGGTGTCGCTCGCCCGCACGGGCATGGCCGTGGCAGTCCTCTCGGACGCGCCGGTCTTCCGAGGCGCGCCCGATCGGTGTGCGGCGCCTGCCGCGTCGGCACGCACCGTGTCGGCTCGGCCGTCGGCGTCGGCGCTGGTGGCTCGGCCGTCGGTGTTCGTCGCGTCGGCTCCGCCGTCGGTGGCCGCCGTGCCGGCTCCGCCGGGCGTGGTCCCCTCGCCCCCTAACGCCACAGCGACACCACACTCACGTCCACGGCCGCCAGCAGTCGGCGGGTCAGCGGCAGACTGATGCCGATGACGTTCGACGGATCGCCCTCGATGCCCTCGACGAACCAGCCGCCCATGCCGTCCAGCGTGAAGCCGCCCGCCACCGCCAGGGGTTCGCCCGTCGCGAGATAGGCCTCCAGATCGGCCTCGCTCGGCTCGGCGAAACGCACGGTCGTCCCCGCGATGCCCTCCGCGGTCCTGGTCGTCCTGCCGTTCTCGACGCGCAGCACCGAGTGCCCGGTCAGCAGCTCGCCGGTGGTGCCCGCCATCTGCTGCCAGCGCGCCCTCGCCACCTCCACGGTGCCCGGTTTGCCCACCGCCTCGACGCCGTCCGGGCCCTCGACCGCCAACATCGAGTCGCAGCCGATGATCACCGCGTCCGGGAACTCGGCCGCCACGCTGAGCGCGACGGCCTCGGCCTTGGCGGCGGCGAGCGCCACCACGAGGCGAGGCGGATCGGCTCGGCGCAGGCCGCGGATGATCGCCTCCTCGTCGACACCGGAGACGCGCACGACGGGATCGATGCCCGCCGTCGTCAGGACGTTGAGGCGGGCCGGGGACGCCGAGGCGAGAATGAGACGCACAGTGCAGAGACTCTAGTCCCGGCCAGGTCGGGTCTCGGTGGGATCGTCGGCGTTCGTATCCGCTCGGCGTCGCGTCGCGTCGCCTGCACCGTCGCCGCCGCCGGTGCGGACCTCGTCGCGGCCCGCCACCCCCGTCGCGGCCTCGGTGCGGGTCAGGCCTGCCGTGTTCGCCGACCATCCGCCCGTCGCCCGTCGCCCGTCGCCCGTCGCCCGTCGCCCGGGAGAGTCGCCCGCCGCCGTGGGAAACCGCCGATGCCGACGCGCCCGCGCTCCCGCACCTCGGGGACGGCCTGCCCGTGTGCCCCGTCGCGGCGGTGCGCCCGTCCGCCGGACTCTCGCCCTACCGTGCCGCCGGGTGGGGCTCCGCGATCCCGACCTGGCCGGCCAGATCCCGCGCGACCTCCACGAACACCTGTTCCGCCGCCGTCTCGGTCGGCGTGGGCCTGCGGGCGGCGAGCCGGGCCAGCAGGATGCGCCGAGTCGGCGCGGAGGCGAGCGGGACCACGGCGATCCCGGATCGCAGATTCGTCAACGCCAAGCGGGGTGCCAAGGCCATCCCGAGGCCGATGGCCACCATGGCCTGTGCCTCCTGGTAGTCGTGCGCGTGGAAGGCGATCTGCGGTTCGAAGCCCGCCGCGTGCGCGCTGCGCGCGAGCACCTCGGCGACCGGATGGTCGTCGGCTCGGGTGATCCAGGTCTCGTCCGCCAACTCGCGCAGATTCACCGAGGCACGGCCCGCCAGCGGATGATCGCGGGACACGATGAGGGCGGTGGGATCGGCGAGCAGCGGCGTCAGCGCCAACGAGGGATCGTCCACCCGTGACCAGTCGTAGTCCCACAGCAGCCCCAGCTCGATCTCTCGGCTCTCCAGCATGTTGAGCAGTCCGGTGAGCTGCGCGCTGCGCACCACGAGCCGCACCGCCGGATGCGCGCGGCCGAGCCCCCGGACCACCAGCGGCAGCAGCGACGAACCCGCCGTCGGGAAGGACCCGATCCGCAGTTCGCCCGACCGCAGCCCGGCGATGTCGTCGAGCTCCGCCCTGGCCGCCCGCAGCTGGCGGTCGATGCGCTGCGCGTGCTCCACCAGCGCCCGTCCCGCCAGCGTCAGCTCCACGCCGCGTGCATGCCGCTCCAACAGGGGCTGACCTGCCTCGATCTCCAGTTTGCCGATCTGCTGGGACACCGCCGACGGGGTGTAGGCCAAGGCCTGCGCCGCCGCGGTGAGCGAACCGTGCGCGGCCACCTCGGCGAGCAGCAGCATGCGACGAACATCGAGCGACATGATCTCAGAGCCTTAAGCAGAACTGAACGGGACCGTACTTCTTCGAGATTGTACTGAAGGCTCGGCTGTCGCAGTCTCTACACCCGTGAGTCGCCGATCGGGAGTGAGAGGACGTCGGGTGCTGCGCCTACCAGGGACGTTGATGCGCGGGGGCACCAGCAAATGCTGGGTGTTCGACGAGTCCGCCATGCCCGCCGAGCCGTCGCTCGACCGCGTCCTCGCCGCCGCCTTCGGCTCCTCGGACCCCCGGCAGATCGACGGCGTCGGCGGGGCGACCTCCACCACGTCCAAGGCGGCGATCGTCAGGAGATCCGCCGATGCCGAGGTCGACATCGAGTACCTCTTCGCCCAGGTAGGCATCGGCTTCGACGGCGTCGAGTGGGGGAGCAACTGCGGCAACTGCGCGACCGCCGTCGGCCTGTACGCGCTCCAGACCGGGCTGGTCGACGCGCGTCACCCCGTCAGCGTGGTCCGGATGCGCAACCGCAACACCGGAGCCGTCCTGACCGCTACCGTGCCCACCCCGGACGGGATCGTTCCCGAGCTCGGCGGTCAGACCGTCCCCGGCTCGGCGGCGGCCGGCGTGCCCGTGGCGCTCGGGTTCCTGAACCCGGCGGGGACCAGCACCGGAGCCCTGCTGCCCACCGGCGACGCGGTGGACCGGGTGGACTCCGTCGACGCCAGTCTCATCGACGCGGGCGCCCCCGCGATGCTCGTCGACGCCCGACAGATCGGCGCAACCGCCCACGAGTCCGTCGAGGAGTTCGAGGCCTTCGTCCCCGAGCTGCGCAGGCTGCGCAGACTCGGCGCTTTGCGTATGGGCCTGGACACCCCGCAGGACCCGGTGCGCCACGGCGTGCCGAAGGTGGGAGTCGTCGCGGCCCCGGCGCCGTACCGCACCTCGACGGGTGTGGCGGTGGCCGCGGCCGATCACGACCTCGCCGTCCGGATGCTCTCCATGCACGCGCCGCACCCCGCCATCGGCCTGACCTCGGCGGTCGCTGTGGCGGCCGGGGTGGTGACAACGGGGACTCTCCCGGCGACACTGGCCGGAAACCGGCCGGTGCAGACCTCGATCCGGCTCGGCACCCCGGTGGGCGTGGTGCCGGTCGACATCGATCTCGACGATTCGGGAGCGGTACGAGCGGTGACCCTGCACCGTGCCGCGCGACGAATCGCGACCGCGGAACTGCTGGTTCCGGTCCGAGTGCCCGTCCCGGGCTCCCTCTCGTCCTGACCCGAGGGCGTGGACGCGCTGCGACCCCTCGCACCGCGGCCGCCCTCCGGCGAGGACGGCGAGGACCGCGCACGGGCATCAATCTCGCCGACCGCGTGCTGACACGGCGGCCCGACAGCAAGGGAGCTGTCATGAAGGTTCAGTTGGAGAACATCACGCTCGCCTACGGGGGAGCCGTCGCCGTCGACGATCTCGACATCACCGTCGAGGACGGCGAGTCGGTGGTCCTGCTCGGCAAGTCCGGCTGCGGCAAGACCTCGACCATGCGGTGCGTGGCAGGACTGGAGACCCCGACTCGGGGGCGGATCACCATCGGCGACACGGTCGTCTTCGACGCCGAACGCGGCGTGGAGGTCCCGCCGAACCGCCGCAACGTCGGCATGGTCTTCCAGTCGTACGCGGTCTGGCCGCACCGGACGATCTTCCAGAACGTCGCGTTCCCGCTCCGGCAGCAGAAGCTGCCGAAGGACGAGATCCGGCAGCGCGTCACCGAGACGCTGGAGATCGTCGGTCTCGCCGAGTTCGCCGACCGGGGTGCCAGCCTGCTCAGCGGCGGTCAGATGCAGCGAGTCGCGCTGGCCAGGAGCCTGGTGATGCGCCCGAGCGTGCTGCTGCTGGACGAGCCGCTGTCCAACCTCGATGCCCGCCTGCGCGACCGGCTGCGGCTGGAACTGCGTGAGATCCAGCAGCGACTCAACCTGACCTGTGTCTACGTCACCCACGACCAGTCCGAGGCGCTGGCGCTCGCCGACCGGATCGCCCTCATGCAGGGCGGTCGGATCGTGCAGATCGACCGGCCGGAGCGGATCTACGAGAACCCCTGCTCTGCCTCGATCGCCGACTTCCTCGGCGTGTCCAACGTCTTCCCCTGCGTCCCGCGCGGCACGGCCGACGGCGGCGAGCTTTTCGGGCTGACCGGCCACGACGTGGAGGTGCTGGCCCAGAACGTGCCCGGCGACCTCGACTCGCCGCAGGCCTGCATCCGACCGGAGGACGTCCGACTCAGCGGCGAGCCGCTGCGCGACGGCAACGACTGGCTCGGCCGGGTCGAGGTCGTCGCCTACCAGGGCGCCTCGGTGCGCTACCGCGTGGCGCTCAAGGGCGGCCCGGAACTCGACGCCGTCGTCGGCAAGGGCTCGGCGCCGCTGCTGACGGTCGGCGCCGAGGTCTGGGCCTCGGCCGCCCCGTCCGCCGTCCAGGTGCTCCCCTCGGAGGTGCGGACGTGAGAACACTCGTACGAAGGCTGCGTCAGGGCGCGCCCACCGGGGTGCTGCTGGTGGTGCTCGGCATTTTCGTGGTGCTGCCCATGCTCTTCATCGCGCTCGCGGCGTTCAGCGACGACGTCCCGCGTCCCGGCTCCATCGGCCTGGACTCGCTCTCCCTGGACAACTTCGCCATCGTCGGTTCCGCCGAGGCGCTGGGCGCGCTCGGGAACTCCGTGCTCATCGCCGCGCTGGCCTCGGTGTTCGCCATGGCCATCGGCTGCGGACTGGCGTTCCTCGCCGCGCGGGCCGACGTGCCCGGCAGGCGGTTCCTCTACTTCGTCGGCATCGCGCCGATGTTCCTGCCGTCCCTGGTCGGCGCACTGGCGTGGTCGTTGCTGGGCAGCCCGGCCACGGGCTTCCTCAACCTGATGTTCCAGAGCGTCGGCCTCGACGTGACGCTGAACATCTACAGCATGCCCGGCCTGATCATGGTGCTGGCGCTCTACTACGCCCCCTATGCCTTTCTACTGGTCCACGGGGCGTTGTCGCTGATGAACCCCGACCTGGAGGAGGCGGCGTTCGTCCACGGCGGGACCCGCAGGCGGACCCTGAGCTGGGTGACGTTCCCGCTCGCCCTGCCCGCGATCCTCGGCTCCGGCGTGCTGATCTTCGCGCTGACGATGGAGAACTTCCCCGTCGCCCAGGTCATCGGCAACCCCGGCCAGGTCGAGACACTGCCGAGCTTCATCTACCGGCTCATGAACGCCTCGCCGTCCCGAGGGACCGAGGCGGCGGCGGTGGCGATCACACTGACGGCCGTACTCCTGATCGTGACCGCCCTCCAGCAGCGGGCGGTGATGCGTCGGAAGTTCACCACCGGCACCGGCAAGGGCGTCAAGACGAAGCTGGTGTCGCTGGGCCGGTGGCGCTGGCCGCTCTTCATCGCGGCGCTGGTGTACTTCCTGCTGGCGGTGGTGCTGCCGATCGGCGCGCTGCTGATCTCCGCGCTCCAGAGTTCCCCGTACGTCTCCTCGCTCGGCCAGCTCACCGAGCCGGGAGCGCTGTCCTTCTACATGATCGGACAGCTCATCCTCTCGCCCGACTTCCTCCAGTCGGCCGGCAACAGCGCGGTGACCGCGGTCCTGGCAGCCCTGCTGGGCACGGCCGTCAGCTTCGTCGTCGCCTACACCGTCTATCGGACCAACTCCGCGGGCAGGCGGGTGCTGGAGTTCGTGGCGATGGCCCCGTTGGCCGTGCCCGCCATCGTGCTGGGCCTCGGCCTGCTGTGGACGTGGCTGGTGATCCCGCTGCCCGTCTACGGCACGGTGTTCGTCCTGGTCATCGCCTTCATGGCGGTCTTCCTGCCGCAGGGCTATCGGGGAGTGACCTCCTCGATCCTCCAGGTCGACCGCGATCTGGAGGACAGCGCGGTGCTGCTGGGCGCCCGACGGGCCAAGGCGGTGTCCTGGGTGACGCTGCCGCTGATGCGGGTCGGGATGGTCTCGACGGTGTTGCTGCTGCTCATGCTCTGCATGCGTGAGCTGTCGGCGGCGTTGTTCCTGTTCACCTCTGACACCCGACTGCTGTCGATCCTCATCTTCGACAACTACGACAACGGTGCCATGCAGGGCGCCGCCTCCGTCAGCCTGCTCTACTGCGTGATCATCCTGATCATCGCGCTGCTGGCCAAGTCGTTCGGAGCCAAGACCGTGGATGGTGCGCGATGAGAAGGACCAGGATGCTCGCCTGCGTCGCCGTGGCGGGCGCACTCGTGGCCGCAGGCTGTGCCCCGCCGCAGTTCGAGCCGGTGGTGGACTCCACCGCCGACGTCGACACCTCTGACGGCCTGGTGATCGACGGGGAGCGCGTCGCCGACGCCGCGCTGTTCGACGCCGCCGTCGAGGAGGGCAGGCTGTCGCTGTACAGCGGCTATGTGGAGAACAGTGAGAAGGAGGTCATCAAGGTCTTCGAGGAGGACACCGGCATCACCGTCGACCTGGTCCGACTGGTGCCCAACCGGCTGTCCGAGCGGGTCCTGAGCGAGCAGGGCGCGGGGCGCCTGGGCGCGGACGTCGTCCGCACCTCGGACTTCGACATCGCCTCCCGGATGCGTGACGCGGGGGTGTTCCAGTCGCATCGCGTGTCGGCCTATGACGACCTCGACGACTCGGTCCGCTACTTCGACGGCGAGTTCTACCGAGTCTTCAACCCGCTCTACACCTTCGCGTACAACACCGCGCTGGTGGAGCCGGCGGAGGCGCCGACGTCCTGGCACGACCTCACCGACCCGAGGTGGAGCGGCAGGCTGGGCATCACCCAGGTCGGCGCGGGCGGCAGCTCGCTGACGTTGAACCGGTTCCAAGAAGAGGAACTGGGACCGGACTTCCTGCCCGCGCTGGCCGAGCAGGATCCCCGCATCTTCGACTCCTCCAGCGCCGCGCTGGAGAGCCTCGCGCGGGGGGAGATCCCGGTGGCCACCGCCGTCGTCAGCAGCGTCAACATCGCCGCCAGCAAGAACGCGCCGGTGAACTTCGTCATCCCCGACGAGGGAATGGCGGCCTACGACTACTTCGTCGGGATGACGGACTCGGCTGTCAACACCGCCGCCGCCGAGCTGTTCCTGGAGTGGAATCTGTCGAAGCGCGGTCAGGATGTGTTTCGTCAGATCGGGGAGTTCCCGGCGCGTGGTGACGTCGAGCCGCCGGAGATCCTCGCCCAGCAGCTGCCGACGGCAGACAGCGGCAAGATCGTGCGGATCGATCCGGAGGTGTTGATCGCCGCCGCCGAGGGAGACCAGCGCCGTTGGAACGGGTTGTTCGGGTATCTGGGGTGAGTGGCGCGAAAGAGTGTTCGCGTGTGGCGTGCCTTGGCCGGGATGCGAGTCAACCGCCGCGATGAACGAAGCCATGGCCTCGTAGACCGTGACAGTGCGCCCGGCCCCTTCCGGACGTGGGCGTCCTCACCGGAAAGTGGCTGTCAGTGCACCCATGGTGATAGTGGCGCGTGGGCGGCTGTGTGCCATGCGACCCGGTGTCGGACGCGAGCGACGGCGGGTCGGCGTCCGAGCGGGAGTGGGGCGGACGTCTCTCCTGGCGGTGCCGGGCACGGGGCGCGGCGATCACTGGTGCGCTCCCGTGCCCGGACCGTATGACGCTCGAGCAGTCCGCTCAGCCCCGGACCTGGTCGCCGTTCACGAGGATCATCGGTTCCTCGGGGACGCGGTGCTCCCGCACCGTCGGCGGTTCCTCGCGGACCGGGCCGAACCGGATCTCGCCGTCCACCAACGGAACGTCGACGCTGGTCCCGCGCAGCCCGACCGTGAGGGCGGGCGTGCCCGAGGGCGCGCGCAGGTAGCGCGAGTCGCTGCCGCCGATGATCAGTGCGAGCTGGTGTCCCGCGGGCACCACGTGATCGGTGGTGGAGAGTCGGAAGGTCACGTCGTAGGACTGCCCCGGCTCCAGCGTCTCCCCGTCGGTGCGGGAGGAGTGGTTGGCGATGTCCGCCCACCCCCGCGCGAAGATCTCCAGGTCGACGTCGGCGGTGGTCGTCTCGGTGTCGCGGTAACAGGCGTCGTCGAACGGCGTGCTCTCGCCCCAGCAGGACCGGGTGGACAACGTCCGGATGCCCTCGCCGCTGCCGAGATAGTCGCGGGTGGTGGCAGGCCCGTAGTCCACCAGCGTCGCCGTGAGATGGCCGACGGGCAGCGAGGAGGACACCGACACGGTCACCGACCCGGTGCCCGCGATCCGGGCGTCCCGACTCAACGGCGGGGTGTAGAAGAGCAGCCGGTCGTCGGCGGGCTGATCGGGCGACTCGGCCCAGGCGAACTGGTTGCCGCCCGCGCCGCGCTCGATCCGCAGGCTCTCCATCGGCGGATGCCGGTGCACGCCGAGATGGCCGAGCCCCTCGGTGCCGCTCACCCTCGGCGTCAGCGTGACGTCGGCGGTGGACGCGGGCGGCCAGACCGGTTCGTCGGTCCAGACGTCGGGGGCGCGTTCGATGGTGGCGGTCGGCTCGGCGTCGATGCCGTTGGGCACCTCCAGCAGCCACCGGTCGAACCAGCGGTGCAGGGTGTCGACCCATTCCTCACGGCGGAAGTCGAACGGGTCGACGTGGCCGGCCTGGGTGAGCCAGACCTTGCGTGGCACGTCGTGTTCCGCCAGCGCATCCCACCAGCGGCCGAAGTGGATCATCTTGACGTTGAGGTCGCCGAGCCCGTGCACGGCGAGCACGCTGGCCTGGACGTTCGCCGCGTCCTTGGTGTGGTCGCGCTCCTCCCACAGGTCGGTCCAGTCGCCGTCGGTCGGCGCGCCCGCGTCCAGCTCGGCCTTGACGTGGCCGCAGTCGCTCCGCCCGCCGCCCTGCTCCACGGTCCTGGCCAGGCCTGCGGGGGAGTTACGGAAGGCCGCGCCGTCGGAGCCGTAGTAGTCGTACCAGGAGCTGATGGCGCCGATCGGCACGATCGTCTTCAGTCCGGGCGTCCCGGTCGCGGCGACGCCGTTGGCGATGGTGCCGTCGTAGGACTTGCCGATCATCCCCACGGCGCCGGTGGACCAGTCGGCCGAGGCGTGCTCGTCCCCGGTCGGCGAGGTGTAGCCGGTGGCGGCGCCGTTCAGCCACTCCACGACGGCGGTCGCCGAGGTGACGTCGGAGGGGCCGCCGACGTCCACGCAACCCTGGGAGCGGTTCGTGCCCGCCAGGTCGACGAGCACCGTCGCATAGCCGCGCGGCACGAAGTAGTTGTCGTAGAAGAGGGGGAAGCCCTCCGGCCTGCCCTCCGCGTCATAGGTCTTGAGCTGGCTCTCGTTGCCCCGGCCACAACAGGAGTAGTAAGGGCTGGCATCCATGATCACCGGTACCGGCAGGCCTGCCTGGGCGGGTTCGGCGGGCCGGATGATGTCGGCCGCCACTCGGTCGGAGACGCCGTCGCGGTCGCCGTCCATGCCGATGTCGACCCAGACGGTCTCGCGGATGGCGTCGGCATAGGAGTGCACAGGGGCGCTGACACCGCCGTCGAGCGTGAACGCGGCGTCCGTCGGTGTCCTCTGCTCGTCGGTCGCCACGGCGGGCAGCGCCGTTCCGGCCAGCAGGGCACCGGCCAGCGGCAGTGCCAGTAATCGTCTTGTCGGTGGTCTCGTCGGCATGGGCGCCTCCTGATGACACGGCAAGGTCGTTTGACACGCTAACGGCCCGGCGGGGGGTGCGACAGATCCATTCGCTGCCGAGATCGGACGAGTTTCCGTCAGGCATCACTGCTGGTGACGGCGCCTGCGGTGTCGTTCACTGTCCGCGATGTCACCGTCGGTCGGCCGGCCGACGGGCGCGGGTGCCTGGTCCACGGCCGCCCGACGGAAACGGCATCGGCTGCGGAGTCTCCACCCCGGTCCGCGGTCGCCGGCAAGACGGACGGGACTGCCCCCTCGCTGGACCCGCCACCGCCACGATTCGACCCACTCCGCTGCCGCGCCGTGCTGACCTGCTTCGATGGGCGCCGCCGCGACCCGTTCGACGCGGTGCGGAAGGGATCTCGCGGCCGTGTCGATCTCGAGGCGAGGCGCTCGACGCACTCGTGAGGGCGTCGCGAGACGCCGAGCCTCTTGCCGGCGATCAGTACCGACGAAGGCGAGCACACCCTGCGATTCGTGATCGTCATGAAGGCGACCGAGGAGACGGAGAAGGGCGCGCTGCCGGATGAGGCGCTGCCGCCGAGATGGGCCGCTACGACGAGGAACTGGTGAACTCGGGAATCCTGCTTGCCTGCAAGGGACTGCGCTCCAGCGACAAGGGGCCCGCGTTCGGTTCAAGGACGGAAGATTCTCGGTCGTCGACGAACCCCTCACCGAGGCCAAGGAGCTGGTCGCGGGCTTCTGGCCGATGCCGATGTCGATGGCGTCGAAGGCGGAGGCCGTCGAGGGGCGCGCCGTCGTCCCGCGCCCTCGGTCGGGAGCAGGAGATCGAGACCCGGCAGGTCTCCGAGGCCGATGACTTCGGTGCCGAGTTCACCCGGAGCCGCGCCAGGCCGGGGACAGGCCGCGGGAGCAGGTCGCCGCGCGGAACGAGTGAACGAGGCCTCCGGGCGCATCGTGTCCCGAGGCAGGGGAGGGACACGATGCGGCGGCATGACCGCCGCCGCGTCCACGCCGCCCGCGGTCCGCTCCGGACCGCCGTCGCCGCCGTCGTCTCGGTGTCCACCGGACCGTCGAGCATCAACCCTCGTGGCGGACGCCGAGACGACCGTCACTCCGGGCCGAGCAGGTCCCAGCGGTTGCCCACGAGATCGAGGAACACGGCCACCCGCCCGTACGGCTCGGTCCGAGGCTCGGTGACGAACCGGACGCCCGCGGCCGTCAGCCTGCGGTGGGCGGCGGGGAAGTCGTCCACCCGCAGGAAGAATCCGACCCGTCCGGCTGCCTGCCTGCCGACGGCGGCGGACTGATCGGCCCCGTCGGCGCGGGCGAGCAGCAGCCCCGTCCGTGCTCCCGGCGGACGCACCACCACCCAGCGTTTCGGGTGGCCGTCGTCGGTGAGGGCGGGTTCGTCGGACACGAGATCGAAGCCGAGCACGTCGACGAAGAAGGCGATCGCCGGGTCGTACTCCGGAACCACGAGGGTGACCAGTTCGAGGTGCACCAGCCGACGGTAGCGCTGCGTCTCGCCCGGTCGGTCGAGCCTGACGCGGGCGGAGGCGGAGCATCGACGGCCGTCGACACCGGTTCGGCGCAGGCGCCCGCCGCGTTCGTCGGTGCCTCGGCTCAGCCGGCGGGTTCTCGGAGTGCCGGTGGGCCGTCATCGGACCGGCGGCGGCTCGGCTGTCCGTGACGTGCCGCCGTCGCCTGCGGGGTCGCAGGAGGCCGATTCCGTGTGTGACCAGGGGAGGACGTCATACCGGGATCGCGTCGGGACGGGACTCGCGCTCTCAGCCCATGGTGGAGAAGGAGACGTCGTCGCGGAACGCCGCGATCCCCGCCGCCGGGTAGGCGATGACGTCCGAGGAAGCCCGTGCAGGCCGGATCAGCCGAGATCGCGGCATTTCTCAGGCTCACGGTTCACCGGTGTTCCGGTCCAGCTTCGCGTCGTGAAGAAGATGCCGAGCCGCGGTTCCGGCCCGGAGTCGTTCACGTGCACGGTGTGGACGTGCGCCAGATCGCGGGTGTCGATCACGACGCCCCCTCCTCCTGGACCTCGCGTGCCGCGGTGCTGAGCACGTCCTCGCCGTCGTCGAGTTTGCCGGAGGGGAGGTGCCACAGCCCGTCGAACAACCCGCCGCGACGTTGTGTCGGAAGCACGTCCCCTGCGCGGACCAGCAGGACATGGACGTCGACGAGATGGCGGTCCGGCACGTCGATCGGGTCCTCGTGTCGGAGACGGCGGTCCGTGCCGGAAGCGCGCATCAGCCGGGGAGGACGTGCAGGCCGGAACGGCAGCCTACGTCCGCGTGCCGCCCCCCGCCGCCACCGCGCACCCTCTTCGTGATCATGGCGGCGGACGGCGGTGCAGCCGGCCATCCCCGCATGCGCGGGGCCGATCAGCCGACTGCACCTGCCGTCAATGGGTGCTGCTTCGTGTGGACGCTGGTCGCGGCGCACACTCGCGGACGCATCCGACCAGGTGGCATTCAGGCTGACTCCGGTGAAGTGTGCCCAGGGCCAAGATGCCGAGAAGCCTTGCGGCACGACCGTGGCGCTTCTTCGTTTCCTGACCTCCGTCCTGCCTGCCCCCGTAGCCAGCGGTGTGATTGCGGCTCCCGCCGACCAGGGGCTCCGGGCGCCGTACTACCTCAGTCAGCCTGGATGCTGTCGACCTCTCCGATGTAGACGTTGCGCCGGGCGTCGGGGACGTGCATGCCGGCTGCGGCCGGGGGCTGAGACTTGATCTCCGCACCGTCGAGGGCGGATCACCATCTCGAGGTTCTAGGTGACGGCTGTGGCGCTCGTCGTCCTTCCAGTGATGCTGGTGTGGAAGGCCGTTCTCGCCGTCGGCCCTGACACCGCGGCCGGGTTCGGTCAGGAAGCGAGCAGCTCTGCCAGCACCGCCTCGTACGCTGCCTGATCTGCCTCGGGAGTCCGCGCCGCCGAGTACGACAGCACCACCAGGCCGTCCCGATGCGCGCCTTCTCCGAACCCCTCCTCGTACGCGATCGCGGGGGGCTCCTCGGCGAACGTCAGCACGGTGACGGCGTCCGTGGTCACCCGCGACGCACACCTCAGTTCCGTGCAGCCTGCCGTCGTATCGCGAGGTTCTGGGACAGCGAGATCCGCCGCGGCGAACACATCCACCACCTCTTGTGCGGACACACCTACTACCTCGGGACGGTCGTCTCCACCAGGGTTCGGGCACTCGACGAGCGTGGCCGGGTACGTGTCCCCGGTGACTCGACCTGCCGTGTAGAGCTGCGAGGCGTCTTCCGACACCACCCATTCGCCGCGACAGACGACCGTGGTCGCGGTCTCGTCGCGCACCACGGCGATCGATGCGGCCTCTTGGTCGTCGGTGTTCGCTGCGAACCAGTCGTGGATCGCTGCCGTCGCGCTCTCTTCCGTGGCGTCCGGTACTACCAGTGCACCATCAACCTCTGTGTACTCCGGCACAAGACCATGGTCGGGCGCTGCCTCGGTGGTTTCGGTGGACCCGCATCCGGCCGCCATGCACACAAGGGCCGCGACGGCCCCCGTCATCATCTTCTTCACGCCCATGACGTCGCTGGGATCGCACGCCGAGTTATGGCTGGTCACCACATCGTGATCAGAAGCCTCCCGCCCATGCCCACCAAGCTCTTGCCCACCCGCAGCAGACGCCGGGTGCGTCCCTGCTCGACCGACGCCGACACCGACACCGACACCGACACCGACAGCGTGGCGCGGCTTGGCGGTGGGTCTACGACGACCGCCATGGTCCGCTCGGTGTGATCAGGGGGCTCCGCGAAGAGCCGTCCTGCGTCGCCGGGTGCGGGCACGGTCGACCATCCTCCCCACCGAGGCGGTGAGTGCCTGGCCTTCAACCGGAACGACTGCCGGGGATATGCGCCAGTGCCACAACGCGAAGACGGCGCGGGGAACTTGCTGAGGCGACGACGCGCAAGTCCTGGTGACCGTGATCGCCGGGGCCACCTGCCGCAGGCAGGACCACGGCTGCACTCGAACGCAGGGGGCCGAGCGATCTGCTCGTTGACGTCGACCGGCTGGCTGAGCCTTCGGCGCACCCGCGACCACCCGGCCGAGCTGGTGTTCTTCCGCGAGGCCCGTGATGCGCTGCTCCTCGGCTCCATCGTCCCGCTGAGCCCCGACAACGTCCGTGGGTTGCGAGCCCAGCCCGGGCGCCGCGACGCATCGTCGAAGCCGCCAGCGAAGGTCGAGCTGGCGGCCGTCGGTTTGCTCACTCGCCTGGATCAACCGTGCGGAACTCCCCGTGTACTGCGACGTGTGGTCGAAGTGGGTGTCGGTCGCGGCGATCCTGTGTGCCGAGGGCCGGAGGTCGAAGATCATCGCCGTGTGACGACTAAGAATCCGGCGCGGCAGGGTCCGCCGCGAGGCCGCGACGGCGAGCCACCCCCGCGCGGGGTCGATGTCTCGACGAGCCATCGGCCGTGGAGCGTGCAGGAGCCATCCCCGCACCGCGAGCCATCCCCGCACGCGCGGGGCCGATGCAAAATCCGTGGTCAACTACCTGGACTCGGGAGAGCCATCCCCGCACGCGCGGGGCCGATTGTGTCCATTGAGAGGCCAAGCTCGACGGGCGGTGAGCCATCCCCGCACGCGCGGGGCCGATTGCTGGTGACGACCGGTGTCGACACGATGTCGCGAGCCATCCCCGCACGCGCGGGGCCGATGGCGATGTCGAGACCAAGTCCGAGTAGATCGTGGAGCCATCCCCGCACGCGCGGGGCCGATCTGCCCGACGACGTGCCGGTGGAGGTGCGCGAGGAGCCATCCCCGCACGCGCGGGGCCGATCGCCGTTGCTGAACCGGTCGTCGAGCCCGACGGGAGCCATCCCCGCACGCGCGGGGCCGATCCGCCGTGCTGGACCTGCACCGGTCGCGGCTGAGAGCCATCCCCGCACGCGCGGGGCCGATACTTCTTGACCTGCGGCTTTATTCGGCGCCAGGCCGGTCTTCTACCACGTGATACGCGTCACGATACCGGTCGGATGGTCCGCCGCTGCGACCCCGCCCATGCCGTCAGAGCCCCGATCGGCGCCAGGCATCGGGGCCGGGGAAGAGCGGGCGGCGCAGTGAAGCGGCTCGGTCGGCCCAGCCGGAGCGTGCGGGTTCCGGGTCTGTCACCGGCGGGGCGGCTGCGGGAAGCGACGCCAGGACGGCGGTCAGCGCGGCGAGTTCGACGTCGTCGGGCTCGCCTCGAATGATCCGCAGCACCGGTCGGCCCTGTCGACCCTCGGCATCATCACTCATGATCGTCCTCCAGTCCTGCCGGGCAGGCTTCGCCCACCGCCGCGTCGTCGAGTCTCGACGTGCGCCGGGCACCGAGGTCGAGCCGAGGCCCGGGACCCGGTACACGCCCAGGACCCGCCCCGAGCCCGAGCCCGGCCCCACGTCCCGCCGTCACAGCGGAATATTCCCGTGCTTCTTGGGCGGCAGCGTCTCGCGCTTGTCGCGCAGCAGCCGCAGCGAGCGGGCGAGGTAGCCGCGCGTGTGCGAGGGGGCGATCACCGAGTCGACGTAGCCGCGTTCGGCCGCCACGTACGGGTTGCACAGCGTGTCCTCGTACTCCTGCTGGAGCCGGGCCCGCAGCGCGTCGGTGTCCTCGCCCTCGGCGGCGGCCTTGGCCAGGGTCTTGCGGTGCACGATGTTCGCCGCGCCCTGCGCGCCCATCACCGCGATCTGGGCCGTCGGCCACGCCAGGTTGACGTCGGCGCCGAGGTGTTTGGAGCCCATCACGTCGTAGGCGCCGCCGAAGGCCTTCCTGGTGATCGTCGTGATCAGCGGGACGGTGGCCTCGGCGTAGGCGTAGAGCAGCTTCGCGCCGCGCCGGATGATGCCGTTCCACTCCTGCTCGGTGCCGGGCAGGAATCCCGGCACGTCGACGAAGGTCAGCACGGGCACGTTGAAGGCGTCGCAGGTGCGCACGAACCGGGCGGCCTTCTCGCTGGCGTCGATGTCCAGGCATCCCGCGAACTGGGTGGGCTGGTTGGCGACCACGCCCACGCTCTGTCCCTCGACCCGGCCGAAGCCGACGATGATGTTGGGGGCGAAGCGCTCGTGGACCTCCAGGAACTCGCCGTCGTCCAGCACCCGCGACAGCACCTCGTGCATGTCGTACGGCTGGTTCGCCGAGTCCGGGATCAACGTGTCGAGTTCGAGGTCCGACTCGGTGAGCTGGTCGGCGACCGGCCCCGTGCCCGTCGGGTTCGGCGACGGGAAGACGGGCGGCTCACTGAGGTTGTTGGACGGCAGATGTCCCAGCAGCGCCTTGACGTAGGAGATCGCGTCCTCTTCGTCGCCGCCCAGGTAGTGGGCCACGCCGGAGCGGCTGTTGTGGGTGTTCGCGCCGCCCAGCTCCTCGAAGGTGACCTCCTCCCCGGTCACCGTCTTGATGACGTCCGGGCCGGTGATGAACATGTGGGAGGTCTTGTCGACCATCACCACGAAGTCCGTCAACGCGGGCGAGTAGACGTGCCCGCCTGCCGTGGCGCCCATGATCAGCGAGATCTGGGGGATCACCCCGGAGGCGTGGGTGTTGCGGCGGAAGATCTCGCCGTAGAGACCGAGGGAGACGACGCCCTCCTGGATGCGGGCGCCGCCGCCCTCGTTGATGCCGACGATCGGCCTGCCGGTCTTCAACGCCAGGTCGAGGATCTTGACGATCTTCTCGCCGTAGACCTCGCCGAGCGATCCGCCGAAGACGGTGACGTCCTGGCTGAACACGCAGATCGGGCGGTCGTCGACGGTGCCGAAGCCGATGACGACGCCGTCGCCGTAGGGCCGGTTGTGCTCCTGCCCGAAGTTGGTGGACCGGTGCCTCGCATGCTCGTCGAGTTCGACGAAGGAGCCGGCGTCGAGCAGCATGTCGATGCGCTCGCGGGCCGTCTGCTTCCCCTTGGCGTGTTGTCGTTCCACGGCCCGGGCGGACCCGGCGTGCACGGCCTCGTGGTTTCGGCGCGCCAGGTCGGCGAGCTTGCCCGCTGTGGTGTGGATGTCCGGTTCGACGTCCGACAGGTCCCCGACGGGCTCGGTTGCGCTGCTCATGTGGCCGAGCCTAGCCGGCATCTCGCCGACTCTCGTAGTACCTGCGGGCCGCATCCTGCTCGGTGCCGCGTGACGGCCCCGCCGCGGTCGGGGTGAGGTCGTCTCGCCCGTGGGCCGCTCGATCCGCGCGGCGGGGTCCGAGGCGACCTGCCGATTCGGCGCCCTCGCCCGTATGCTCCGCCGATGGCCTCTCATCCCGAGCGCACCCCGCTCGACCAGGAGACGCTGCGCGCGGCCCTGCTCGGACCCGCGGGCCCGTATGCCGCGCTCGACGTGGTGGCGACCACCGGTTCGACCAATGCCGACCTCGTCGCGGCGGCACAGGCGGGCGCGCCGGATCGGGCCGTCCTGATCGCCGAGGAGCAGACCGGTGGTCGAGGCCGACAGAGCCGATCGTGGGCCTCGCCCGCCGGGGCGGGTCTGTACTTGAGCGTGCTGGTGCGTCCCGAGGGCGTGTCGCCGGTGCACTTCGGCTGGCTGCCGCTGCTCGCCGGGCTCGCCCTCACCCGGGTGGTGCGAGCGACGGCCGGAGTGACGGCGGCCATGAAGTGGCCGAACGACCTGCTGGTCGGGCCCGCGGAGCGCAAGTGCTCGGGGATCCTCGCCGAGGCAGTGACGCAGCCACCGCCGGGCGGCGGCGTGTCGAGCCCGGCCGTGGTCGTCGGCCTCGGCCTCAACGTCGATCACCGTCCCGAGGAGCTGCCTGCCAGGCCGCAGGGCCCGGAGGCGACGTCGTTGCATGCGGAGGGCGCCGTCGGCCTCGACCGTGTCGCCCTGGCGATCGACCTGCTCCGCGAGCTGGACGCGGTCGAGCGTGTCTGGCGGAGCCATCACGGCGACGTCGTGCGATCCGGACAGCTCGCGGCCTGTCGGCAGGCGAGTGCGACGCTGGGCCGCCGGGTCCGCGTGGAGTTGGCGGGTGACCGCAGTGTGCTCGGGACCGCCGTGGACGTCGACGAGGCGGGTCGGCTCGTCGTCCGCTCCGACACCGGGCAGACCGAGGCCTACTCCGCGGGCGACGTCGTCCACCTACGGGCGCCTTGACCTCTTCGCCTGCTCGGAGCCCGTCGAGTCGGCGAGCACGCAGGCTGCGAATCGTCTCCGGCACCGCCGCGTGACCGCCCGCCGCGGTCGGCCACCCGAGCCGGGCCGCGACAGGGCGTTCCGGCGGATCGGGATGTTCCTCGGCGAGTACTCGGAGCGTGCTGCTGCCCCGACACTCGGCCCGACACACAGCGGGACCTCGAAGAAGGGTTCCGTCGGGTGCCTCACCCCGAGTGTCGGCCCGCGCCCAGCCTGGGCGTGAGCCCGGTCTCCGCAGGTCGGTTTGCGGCCGGTTCGCGACGAAACGCGACCCGGGCGGCCGTGCGGTGCCCCGTGCGCGCGACCTGCGGCACGGGCACCTCACGTCGACGATCCCGGCGGCCGGTCCGCACCCCGGTGGCTGCCGACCGGAGCCGCGGCGCTGCTCGTTTCGGGTTCGTCGCCGCGTCCGCTCTCGACAGGCCCGTCTCGGTCGGGCAGATTCGGACCGTCGTGCGGCGTCGACGGGCACGCCGGCGGAGTGGCGTCGACGGCCGTCCGGTCCCGGATCGTCATGGCCGTCGCCGTCCCGTCCGCGGGGTCTCGCCGGTACGGTGATCGCGTCGGAGACGACGGCAGGGCCTGATCTGGAGGAAAGACCGTGGGTTACCCGGAGAACATGCTCACCAACGACGAGCATGTCGTCGTCCACAAGCACTCACATTGGAAGATGATCTTCTGGCCGACCGTGGCCCTGCTGTTGATCATAGCCGCGGGCGTCTTCGGGGCGCTGTACGTCAGCGACCAGGAATGGAACACGATCGGCTGGATCGCGATCGGCTCGATCGGCGTCATTCTGATCATCTGGTTGTTCCTCGTGCCGTTCATCCGCTGGCAGAGCACCCACTTCGTGGTGACCAACGAGCGGGTCATGTATCGGGCGGGCGTCCTGCACCGCACCGGTGTGGACATCCCGCTCAACCGGATCAACAGCGTCCGCTTCGAGCACAGCCTGACCGACCGCATCCTCGGCTGCGGCACGCTGATCATCGAGTCGGCCTCCGACGAGGCGCTCACCTTCGACGACGTCCCGCAGGTCGAGCGGGTGCACGGCATGCTCTACCAGCAGATCGACGAAGGTGACCAGGGCAACTTCTACTACCCCCAGCGGTCCCAGCAGCCGCGTCGGTCGGAATGACCTCCGTCCGCGCCCTCGGGCTGCCGCAGCACTCGCCCGCCGTCGAGGACGTCGAGCTGCCCGCGCGGGTGACCATCTGGGAGGTCGGAGCCCGCGACGGTCTCCAGAACGAGTCGACGGTCATCGGAGTCGACGTCAAGCGCGAGTTTCTGCGCAGGCTGGCGGCGGCGGGCCTGACCGTGCTCGAGGCGACGAGCTTCGTGAGCCCCCGATGGGTTCCGCAGCTCGCCGACGCCGCCGAACTGCTGGCGGACCTGCCGCGACCGCCCGGCGTGCGTCATCCGGTGCTCGTGCCCAACGAACGCGGCCTGGACCGCGCCGTCGAGGCGGGCGTACGAGACATCGCGATCTTCGCCAGCGCCACCGAGTCGTTCGCCCGACGCAACCTGAATCGAGGCATGGACGAGCAGTACGCCATGTTCGAGCCCGTCGTGCGACGGGCCCGCGAGGCGGGAATGCGGGTGCGCGGCTACCTGTCGATGTGCTTCGGCGATCCGTGGGAGGGGCCTGCCGATCCCGCGTCGGTGGCCGCGGCGGGTCGGCGGCTGCTGGATCTCGGCTGCGAAGAGCTCTCGCTGGGCGACACCATCGGCGTCGCGACGCCGGGTCAGGTTCAGGCGCTGCTGCGGTCCCTCGCCGCGAACGGAGTGTCGACCGGCCAGATCGCCGTGCACTTCCACGACACCTACGGGCAGGCGTTGTCCAACACCTACACCGCCCTGCGCGCCGGTGTTTCCACGGTGGACTCCTCGGCGGGCGGCCTGGGCGGCTGTCCGTTCGCGAAGTCCGCGACGGGCAACCTGGCGACCGAGGACCTGGTCTGGATGCTGGACGGGCTCGGCATCGAACACGGCGTCGACCTCGACGCGCTGGTGCATACCAGCGTCTGGATGGCGGAGCACCTGGGCAGGCCCAGCGCGTCTCGCGTGGTCAACGCACTCGGCGGCGGTGCCTGACGCCCGCCGCCCGCCGTCTCGAACGAGGTCTCGCGGAGCCCTGCGCGGCGGCCGTCGTTCGACGCGGCCCCGTGCCCTGCGGTAGACAGTCCCGTCGGCATCCGCGGAACAAGGAGAAGCGCTCGTGACGACCCGACCGGCGTTCGCCATGGTCGCGGGGCTCCCCGTGCTCTCCTGGCGGCTGCCGACGCCGTGGCTGTCGATCTCCTCGGCGGTGCTGGGCGGCGGCATCGGCGAGCGACACTGGGCCTGCAACGCCACCGTGCGTCACGACTACGACCGGCCCGATCCGGCCGTGCACCTGACCGAGATCGGCACCGCCCTCGGCTGCGCCGGGTCCGGTGTCGGGCTGCTCACCGCCGTGGACGTCCGGGATCAGGTCACCCGCGTCGATCACGGAGTGTCGGCCTGTGTGACGACCGGTGTCGGGAAGCACCCGACCTGGGCCGCCGCGCCCGAGTCCGAGTTCGATTCCGATCCCGCGACGCCGGGCACCGTCAACGCCGTCTGTCTCCTCCCGGTTCGGCTCACCGAGGGCGCGCTGGTCAACGCGATCGCCACCGTGGCCGAGGCCAAGGCACAGGCCTTCCGAGAGGTCGGCGTGCCGGGCACCGGCACCTGCACCGACGCCACCATCGTGCTGTGCCCGCCCGACGGCGAGCCGGAGCGCTACGGCGGCCCCCGCTCGCGGATCGGCGGCGCCCTCGCCAGGGCGGTGCACGCGGCCGTGCGCACCGGCCTGCTCGCGCCGGAACCCCGCCTCACGCCGTGGCCCGCCGACGTGGGCTCGTCGCCTCGCCCGCCGGGTCTGTCGTCGATCGTCGACTGACCGTCGAACGGCGTTCGACGGCGTCGTCGCCGGTTCACCCGCACCGACCCTGCCCGTCGGCAACGGTTGAGGGGCAACCGATCCGGCCGAGAAAAGGTGGCGGATTCGCGGGAACCGGAAGGTCGACCGCGCCGTCCAACACCGGTACATCTGTCGGCGGCCGGATTACCGGAGGCGTTCATGGTGACCGACCACCAAGCCAGCGTGGAGCGGCTGCTCGGCGAGTATCGACGCAGTCGAGAGCAGCTTGGTGAGGTGCACAGGCGTCTCGCCGAGATCAGCGAGACAGTGGTCAGCGCCGACTCGTCGGTCGCGGTCACCGTGGGACATCGCGGGGCCGTCCACCGGGTGGCGATCGCCGATCACGCCTATCGAAGACACCGCCCGGCCGAGCTGGCCGCACTCATCCAGCACACCATCCATGCGGCGTCGGCCGCCGCCGCGTCGGCCGCCGCCGGAGTGGTCGCGACCGTGCGCGGCGCGACCGACGACCCCTCGACGGCGGATCGTCGGCAGGCCGGCGGAACGTCGACGCAGCAGGAGAGACCCGTCCAGTCCACCGTCTTCGACAACAAGGGCTGGCGTTAGCGGATGTCCGAGGACCGACGGCCCGACTTCGGCGCAGCCCGGTCGTCGAGCACAAGGGAGGCGCAGGAATGTTCAGGGTTGATCCAGAGCAGCTGGAGACGCAGGCAGGCAGACTCACCGGGACTTCCGGGTCGATCGAGGACACGACACAGACGCTGCGTGGCGCGGTGACCGACAGGATGGGCTGTTGGGGTGTCGACGAGATCGGTCGCAGCTTCTCCGCGCGGTACCTGGACCCGGCCTCTCACGTGCTCGCGCTGATGGACGCGCTGCCGGATCAGCTGCTGGACATGCGCGACCGACTCCAGGCCACGGCGCGCGACTACACCGGAGTGGACGAGCACAACGCGGGCCTGGTCGGATCGCCCGACGCCGGGTCTCGCTGACCGTCCGTCGCTTCTGGACAGGGGTGGAGAAATGGGTATCAAGCTTCCGGAGGAGCTGGCCGACGTGGCGCAGCGGGCCGGGGTCCGGTGGCCGGAGGCCGACGAGGACCAGATGCGGTCGCTGGCCGAGGCGTGGCGCGCCGCGGCTGCCGCCGTGCGTGAGTCGAGAACCGACGCACACGGTCACGTGGAGGGCGCGTTCGAGAGCTATGAGGGCGACGCCGCCGACGCCGCCCGCGAGCACTGGGAGCTCTTCGTCGCCGAGGACGGCCGGTTCTCCTCCATCGTGCGAGGCTGTGAGGAGGCGGCCGCGCAGCTGGAGTTCGCCGCCGATCAGATCGCCGCGACCAAGGTGGAGATCATCCGCAGGCTCGTCAAGCTCGCGGTCCGGACCGACGCGGCCGAACAGGCGGCCGCCGACGGCGACGCCTCGGCCGAGGCCGAACTCGACTCGCTGTTCGCCGGTGCCAAGGCCGAGTTCGCCGAGGTCAATCAGACTCTCGCCGCCGCGGTGGACGTGGAGGCGGGCGAGGCGCTGCCCGACGTCGTCACCGACGAGGGCGATATGTCGGCCTTCCAGCCGCTGGGCACGACTGCGGGGGAGCTGCTCGATCCGGATCTCGCCGCGCTGTTGGGCATCGACCCCGACGCCGTGCTGCCGGAGTTGGGCGACCGGGACGGCGGCGAGGGCGACGAGGACGCCGATCCCGGCGAGGAGGACGGGTTCGACGACGCGCCCCCGCTGGTGCTGTCCGAACTGGTGAACTCGATGGTCGAGTCCGGTGAACTCGCCCGCTCCGACGCGGGCGAGCTCGCCGAGAACCGGGGGTTCACCTGGGGTGACGATCTCATCGAGCAGCAGGAGGCCGAGTCGGGCGGTCTCTCACCCGCGGAACTGCGCGATCTCGACCCCGAGAGCACCGGGCCGATTCCTGCGGGCGTGGTGGATCAGGCCGCCCGCGCCGCGACTCCCGCGTCGGCCGCCGAGGGCGGCGGGCCGCCCGTCTACTCGCCGCCGGTCTACACCCCCGACCCGTCGATGAACACCGGTCCGATCAACATCCCAGCAGGTCCCGGGGGCTCGGCCGGTTCGGGCGGCTACGGCGGTGGTCCGGGCGGTCACGGCGGTGGTTCGGGTGGCGGCGGTTCCGCCGCGCCCGCCGCGCCCGCCGCGCCCGGCCTCACGCCGTCCTTCTCCGGCCCGCCGCCGGAGGCCGCGCCCGCGCCTGTTCCCCGCCCCGAAGCACCGGCGCCCAGCGCGCCTCCAGCGCAGAACATGCCGCCCGCCCCCGGCCCCCAGGCGCCCGCCGGGCCGTCCGGGGGCGGCGGCCAGGCACCGCCTGCGTCCGGTGGCGGCGCGGGCCAGCCGCAGGCACCGGGACGCCCGATGCCGGTACTGCCCGGTCCCGGCGCGCCCGGCGGCATGGGTCTCCCCGGCGGCCCCGCCGCACCCGGCGTGCCCGGGGCTCCGGTGAGCCCCGGAGCGCCCGGTGGAATCGGCGGCGGTGCCGCCGTTCCCGGCGCGGGCGCTCCGGGGGCGGCCGCACCCGGAGCCGCTCCGCCCGCGAAGCTGCCGCCCGCGGGCGGCCTGCCCGGTCTCGGCGGTGCTCCGGCTCCGCATGCCCCCGGCGTACCGGGCCTGGCGGCAGGCCCCGGAGCGAGCGCCGCGCCCGGTCTCGGCGGTGCGCCGCCCGCAGGTGGCGGCGCGATGGTCGCCCACGTGGCGGGCGGCGGCCCCGTGGCAGGCAAGTCGATCGGGCCGATGGCCCAGGGCGCCGATCTGTTCGGCGGCGCGCCGGCCGATCAGAACGCGGCGGGCCGAGCGGTGCGCCCGACGCAGCAGCCGGACGCCGAACTGCTCGCCTTCACCATGAACCTCTTTCCCCTCGGTCATCTGCCGGTGCCCAGCACGAGGCCTGCTCGGCAGCTGCCTGCGCCGCCTCGGGAGACCGACTTCGCCCCCGGAATCCGGTTCCCGCCGCAGGACCACCCGCAGTCGGAGCTGGTCGACCTGCGTAGCTCGGTGTCGAAGCCCGCGCCGGAACAGCAGGGCACGTGTCCGCCTGCGCTGCTCTCCGGCCACGACCCGCTCGGCGATCTGCACGAACGCGCCTGGGACCGGCGGTTCGTGGTGCGTGCGGCCGCGACGGGCCACGGCGCGCCCGCCGAGTACGCCTGGCCGCCGGGAGAACTCTTCCCGGAAGGAGCCGCCGACCCCGCCGGGAGCGAAGCGGTGGTCCTGGCGGCGGGCACCGCCCTGGATCGGCTCGGAACGCCGGAGGGCCGTGTGCTGGCGGAGGCCGACACCCGGTTCGCGACACGGTCGTTGCCACCGGGGTACGCGGACCGTCCGTATGCGCGATACGTGGTGCAGCGGCCGCTGCCCGCGTGGCGGGCCGTCTCGGCGCCCTGGTTCGCGCAGCCGGGCGGCGGCCTGCGATTCCGACTGACGCAGTCGGTGGCCGAACTGCTCCGCGCGGGGTATCTGGCCGTCGACGAGGACGCGCCTGCCGCGCGGGTGTCCGCCACGGTGGCCGACATCCCCCAGACAGTGCCGCAGGCATGAGGAGACCGGCTCGATGAACATGGATTCGCTGCTCGACTGGCTGGTCAGGATCGGCGTGCCCGCCCAGGTCGTCTCGGTGGGAGCGGAGGCCGATGACACCTGGTGCGTCCTGCGTGAGGAGGCTCCCGGCGGGGAGACCGCCTGGGAGGTCTTCTGGCGGGAGCAGGGCAACCGCTACGACTGGGCACGGTTCACCAACGAGCAGGTGGCTTGTCTCTACCTGTTCGGCAGGCTGGCCTGGACGCAGACGGTGCGAGGGGTGATCGGGAGTCCGCCCTCGACGGCGGTCGGCACGCCGCGGACCGCCGGGTCCGGGTCGGTTCCGGACGCGGCAGACTCGGCGGTCGCCGGGCAGCCTGCGCCCGCCGCACCGGCCGGGACGTCGCCGCCGCCGGGCGTGTCCGCGACGCAGTCGGGACCGCGGGCCGACACGGCCGGTGGTCCTGCGGGACAGCCGTCGTCGACCAGGTCGGGACCGGTGCCCCCCGCGGCGGCGGGGACGAACGGCGGCCGGAGCGCGGACGAGTCGGACGCCACCCCGCCCACGGGAATCCCCACCATCCGATTGTCGAAGGACGCCGGAAACTCGGCGGCCCGTCTCGACGGCTGACCGAACCGCGGCGGGTGGTGCGTCGGGCACGGCTTCCGGCACCACCCGTCGCCGGCAATCGGTTCGGGTCACTAGCACAGAGCACCAGACGTCCCGCCGGGATTCACCCGGTCGGGAGGGCGGTTGTCCACATAGCCGAGTTGTCCACAGGCACGGCCCGCCGACCGTGCGCGATACGGGCACGCTCAAGCATGGTCGTGCCATGACCACGCAGCCGAATCTCGCCCAGCCGAATCTCGCTCAGCCGGTGTGCGCCAGGCCGGAGCCCACACGGCGGCCGAGGTGCACACACTCGGCGTCCGGCCCTCCGACGTCCACGCGGTCGACGTCGACCAGATCGAAGCCCGCCGAGCACGGGCGACGTGTGAGCCGCGCCGATCCCTGCGGCATCGGCCGTCCGTGCTCGCCGATCACCTGTTCCGTCGTCGACCGATCACCTCGACGACCAGGCCGCCCCTGGGAGAGCTCCGCCCGAGCGCGGCTACGGCGTCGGGCAGCCGAGGCCGCCGTCCCGCTCGCGACCTGCTCACCAGAGACCGGCCCGGGCGGGTCAGCGGTTGCTCCGCAGCACCTCCAGCGCCGCGTCATGGACCAGCCCGTTCGAGGACAACGCGCTGCCCCCGGTGTAGTCGGGGACGCCGTCCAGGTCGCTGAACCGGCCCCCGGCCTCCTCCACGATCACCTGCACGGCGGCGACGTCCCATGCGTTCACCACGGCCTCGGCCGCGAGGTCGACGGCTCCCTCGGCGACCAGGACGTGCTGCCAGAAATCGCCGAACGCCCGGCTCTCCCAGCAGGCGTCCAGCAGCGCGAGGTAGGCACTCCGCGAGTGGTACTCGGTCCAGCTGCCCAGGTGCGTGGTCGACAGATAGGCATCGGAGAGCCGATCGACGCCCGAGACGCCGATCCGCCACGGGGCGCCGTCGCCCTCGCTGGTCCAGGCACCGAGGCCGCGGGCCGCCCACCACCGACGTCTTAACGCTCCCGCGCTCACCACACCCACCTGTGGCGTGCCGTCGACCACGAGCGCGATCAACGTCGCCCAGATCGGCAGGCCGCGAAGGAAGTTCTTGGTCCCGTCGATGGGATCGATCACCCAGGTACGGGCACCGGGGTTCTCGGCGCCGCCGCGTTCCTCGCCCAGGACCGCGTCCTCGGGGCGTTCCCGCGCCAGCAGTGCTCGGATCGAGTCCTCCACCGCGGTGTCCGCATCGGTGACCGGGGTGCGATCCGGCTTGCTGGTCACGTGCAGGTCGCGCGACCGAAACCGGGAGCGGGTCACGGCGTCGGCGAGGTCGGCCAGTCGGCGGGCGAGATCGAGATCAGCGGCAGATGACACCCGGCGAGCCTAGTGGGGTCGCCGTGGGCCGCCGTCGCCCCTTCACCTGGTCGGGGCGGCGGGGGACGGGTGATTCCCCTTCGTCCGCTTCACGGATGTGCTCGGGGGCGGATGTGCTTGGGCGAACCGGACGAGCGGTGCCGAGGAAGGCTCTAGGCTGACGGGGTGAGCGTGGTGCTGCTGGCAGAGGATGACGCGGCGATCGCAGAACCGCTGTGCCGAGCACTGCAGCGTGAGGGCTACTCGGTGCACGTGGTCGACGACGGTCCGAGCGCGCTGGAGGCGGCGACGTCGGGCCGGGGCGATCTCCTGGTGCTCGATTTAGGGCTGCCGGGGATCGACGGCCTGGAGGTTTGCCGACGGCTGCGCGCGGCGGGGCGCGATATTCCGGTGCTGATGCTGACTGCCCGGACGGACGAGGTGGACTTCGTGGTCGGCCTGGACGCGGGCGCCGACGACTACGTGGCCAAGCCGTTCCGGCTGGCTGAGCTGATGGCCAGGATCAGGGCGCTGTTGCGGCGGCGCGCCGTCGACTCGGTGGAGGCCAACGGGGTGCGGATCGACCTCTCCGCACGCCGCGTCCAGGTCGACGGGCGGGAGGTTCAGCTCGCCAACAAGGAGTTCGAGCTGCTTCGCGTGCTGATGCAGCACGCGGGGCAGGTCGTCACCCGAGACGAGATCCTCGACGAGGTGTGGAACGCCCCGGAGAACCGAACGAGCAAGACCCTGGACATGCATGTCTCCTGGCTGCGGAGGAAGGTCGGTGACGTGCACGGCCGCAACGGTGAGCAGCGGATCGCGACCGTGCGCGGCGTCGGGTTCCGTTTCAACGTGGATTAGGCGGCCGTGCGGACTCGCATCCTGCAGTCGATTCTCCTCGCGGTCTCGGTGACCGTGGTGGTCCTGGGGCTGCCCCTGGGACTTGCCTCGCTGCGGCTCGTGGAGGACGTCACCCGACGCGAGCTCACCGGTCGAGTGCAACAGATCGCCACCAGCCTCGACGCCCAGCTTGCCGAGGACGAGACGCTGGATCTGGTGAAGATCCGCGTCGCGGTGCCCGCGGACGGCAGCGTCACCGTGTCGCTACCGGGCCAGGGCACGGTCCGGGACGGTCCCGACCCGGGGCCCGACCCGGTGATCGAGACGGCGTCCATCGTGCGGCAGGGCACCGTGACCCTGGCGGTCCCCTCCGGCCCGTTGCGCGCCTCACAGGCACAGATGGCGGGTGCGGTGCTGCTGCTCGTCCTGCTCACCGTGGTGGTGGGACTGGTGATGGCGAAGGTGACGGCACGACGGCTGTCCGAGCCGCTACGGCACGTCGCCGCCAGGGCGGCTCGGCTCGGGGCAGGCGACTTCCGTCCGGACACGCGGCGCCACGGCGCGGTGGAGCTGGATCGCGTCGCCGACGCGCTCGACGCCTCGGCGTTGGCGCTGGCGCGGCTGATGGAGCGGGAACGGGAACTCGTCGGCGACGTCTCCCATCAGCTGCGAAGCCACCTCACGGCGCTTCAGCTGCGGCTGGAGGAGCTGGTGGATCCGCGTCAGCCGGTGAACCGCGAGGAGGCCCGTGCCGCGCTCGTGCAGGCGGAGAAGCTGTCGCGTGTGCTGGAAGACCTGCTGGCCACGGCCACCGCCGCTCGATCGAGGACAGCGGAGCCGCTCGACCTCGCCGAGGAGCTGCCCGAGGTCGTCGCGGAGTGGCGCGAGCGGCTGCGTGCCGAAGGCCGGACACTCCGGCTGCGGATCAGCGACGGCCTCCCCGCCAGGGTGACGCCCGCTCGGCTCCGAGAAGCGCTCGGCGTGCTGCTGGAGAACGCGCTGATCCATGGTGCGGGCACGGTCTCGGTGGTGGCCAGGCTGTCGGGTGCGATGGTGATGATCGAGGTCACCGACAACGGCAACGGCGTGCCGGAGGAGCTCTCCCGGCACGTCTTCGACCGGGGCTTCTCCGGGGGTGGTTCGACCGGCGTCGGACTGTCGCTGGCCAGGGCGCTGGTGGAGGCGGACGGCGGCAGACTCGAGCTGTACACGGCGCGTCCGGCGACCTTCGTCATCTTCCTGCTGGTGCCCAGGGCGGGCGACGTGCTCGGCATGCCGTGGCCGGTGGAGCCCACGCCGCGCTGAGTCACGTCGTGCTGGATCACGTCGTGCTGGATCACGTCGTGCTGAGTCACGTCGTGCTGGATCACGCCGGGATCGGACCGTGCCGTGCTGGGCTTGGGCGGTGCTGGTGCGAGCCGTGAAGGGTCCCGGGCTGTGGTGGACCCGGTCGTGCTGGTTCAGGCCGTACGGGGCCGGGCCGTACGGGGCCGGGCTGTAGTGGATCAGGCCGTGTCGGATCACGCCGCTGAAGCACACCGTGTCGAGCCAGGCCATGCCTGGCAGACACGGTGAACCAGATGGTGCGAAGCGAGGCTGTCGGGTCATGCCGTGTCGGGCCACGCCACGGCGGGATCGGACCACGGCGGGATCGCACCACGGTCGAGCCCTGCCGTGCTGATCTGCGCAGGCCGCGCTGCTGTGCCGCGATGGCGCCTGGATGCGTGGGTCCGGCCGTGCGGCATGGCGTGATCGCCGATGAGCCAGGTCGCCGGGGCGGGAGGCCCAGCGAGATTCGGGGTTCCGCGAGACGGTGAGCCCGTGAGATCCAGGGCGCGGGGACAGGCGCAGCGCAGGACCCCGACGGAGCGCGGAGCAGTGTGGAATCCGAGGCTCGGGAGGCGGTGAGTCGGCGAGGCCTGGTCGCGGGTCCTGGTCGACTCAGGAGTCCGGCCGAGCGCGCGACCTGGCGGCATCCGGGGTCCGGCGAGCCGGTGACCCGGGAGATCTCGCGGGAGGGGGCGAGACCGGACGCCCGATCAGGACGTCCGGTCGGGAGCGGTCCGTCGTGCGACGGCCGGTGTCAGCCGGCGGCCGGTGGCTCTGCGACGACAGGCCTCGTGGCGGCGGGCGTCGCCCCCGTGCTCACGGTGTCCACGGAGTGCCCGGCATCGGTGGAGCCGCCGTCCCGGCCTGCCGCGGCGAGTTCGACGGCGGCCTCCCTGATGTCCTTGGCCGTGTCGATCGCGCGCCAGTACCCGGTGATCTCGTGACCGGCCAGCTTCCCGCGCGCGGCGAGCTGCGGGAAGGTCGTCCGCTCATGATCGCCCTTCTCCGGCAGCTCGGCGAGGATCTCGCCCGAGAAGACGTAGACGCCTCCGTTGATCGGGTACGGCGAGAGCGGTGCCTCCACGAAGTCGTTGATCCGCCCGGACTCGTCGAGGTCCACCACACCCCAGGGCAGGCGCGGGCGGGCGAGAGCGACGGTGGCGACCGCCTCCTGCTCGACGTGACGCCTCGTCAGCTCGGCCAAGGAGAACCTCGTCCAGATGTCACCGTTGAGGGCGTACCACGGGGCCGTGGGATCCGGCAGCCGCGCGCCTGCGTAGCGGAGGCCGCCGCCTCGGCCCAGCGGCTCGTCCTCGACGACCGTCCTGACCTTGATCGAGCGCAGGTGCGCCGTCGACTCCAAGTGCTCGATGAGCACCTCGGCGAGGTATCCGGCCGAGACGACGACGTCCTCCACGCCTGCCTCGGCCAGCCAGTCGAGCTGATGGTCGATGATGCACCGGCCGGAGATCTCGATCATCGGCTTGGGCCGGGTGTCGGTGTGCGGGCGCAGCCTCGTACCCTGCCCACCGGCCAGGATCACCGCCTGCCGCACCGTCGTCGCCTGCGTCATGAGTTATGACGGTAGCAACCTGGTGTGACGGGCGAAGAGGGTGTGGGAGATCGGCGCGAGGCCGCTCGGATTCGCGTCCCCGGGCCCCCGACGAAACCGATCCGGTCGCATTGCCCGCCGTGCGGCGTGATATGTCCGTGATGCGACGGTTCGCCCGTCCGGGCGGGAATACGGTGTCTCCGGTGCGCCGTGGGGAATGCGCCCCGCCACGGATCAGGTGTCTGCCGAGTCGTCGGCCACACGATCGGGCCGACCGGTGAAGACGAATTTCCGGAACGCCCACCAGCGGAATGCCATGCCCAGGAGCGTGCCGATGATGCTGCTGCTGACGAAGTCCGCGATCTCCTCGGTGAGCCGACTCACTGCCGGCGCGTCGAAGCCGAGCACATAGCGTGAGATCCACAGCGGGGCGGCGTACATGATCACGCCTATGCCGCTGATCAGGAAGAACAGTGCTGCCTCATGCGGTCTCTCGTGCCCGCCGCCCCTGGTGCGGAACGACCACTCCCGATTCAGCACGTACGAGACGATGGTGGCGACCAGCACGGAGACGATCTTGGCCGTGACCGGGTGAGGTTCGAGGATCGTCAGCTTGAGCGCGTAGAAGATGAGCGTGTCGATCAGGAACGTCATGCCGCCGACGGCGGCGAACTTGAGTAGTTCCTGGTGTTTCAACGCCAGACTTCGAAGGGATTTCGGTACCAGGTTGACAACGGTCTCGACCAGCGCCACCCGCGCAGTCTACGGACCGGTTATATGCGCCGGGCTTCACAGTGGGGCCTGCATCGTCCTCGCACGTCACGTGCCCCGGCCGCCGGGCGGAGCTGGTGCGACGAGCGGTCTCGGCGCCCTCGGAGGGCCGTCGGGCCGCACCTTCAGGAGCGGAGCGGCTCCTCCTCGGCAGGCGGGTCCTGGTCGTAGGAGGGAACGGTCGACCGCGCCCGCACGTTCTCCTGTGGGAAGACGAAGCGACGGAAGGCCCACCAGCGGAAGCCCATGCCGATCAGCGTGCCGATGATCTGACCGCTGCTGAAGTCGGCGACCTCCTGGGTGAAGCGGCTCACCTCGGGAACCTGAAGATCGAACACATAGCGTGAGATGTAGAGCGGCGCGGTGTTGATGACGACGCCGATGCCGCTCACCAGGAAGAACAGTGCCGCCTCGTGGGGCGTGTCGCGACCGCCTCTGGTGCGGAACGACCACTCTCGGTTCAGCACGTAGGAGAAGATCGTCGCCACGAGCACGGCGATGACCTTGGCCGTGACCGGTTTCGGCGACAACACGGTCAGCTTCAACGTGTAGAAGACCAGATTGTCGATCAAGAACGCCGAACCGCCCACGAACGCGAACTTCACGAGCTCTCTGTGCCGCAGCGCGAATGATCGCAGCGGTTCTGGAACTCGATTGAGCACACTCTCGACGACCGACACCGCCGCAGTCTACGAAAACCGCGCCGTGGCGGGGCGTGCTGCGCTGCCGTGAGTGTCGTCGACCTCATTTCGGGGCGGTCGGCGAGCTGCCGACAGACGCCAGACACGGCACGGTTCACATGACGGTCGGTGACCGCCTTCCGTCGCCGGGGTCATCTATTCGGATGGTCATCGCGTCGCGACGTGTCTACGGGCGGGCGCCGGGGCGGTGTCCTCCGCCCCGGCACGCACCGGACGGGTTATTCGTGTCGCGCGGGCGCGGTCGGGATGAGCCCTTCCACTCCGGCGGCGGGAGGGTGGCCGGACATGTGCTTCGACGGCCGCGGTTCCGCGGATCGCGTCCGCAGGACGCGTGTCGCCGCGTCACGCTCCGCATGGGGACCCGCGTCGGGCACCCGCGGAACTCGGTCGTCCGACTCCTGGGCCTGATCGGGCGGCCCCTCGGGTCCGCTGGGTCCAGCGGGTCCGGTGGGTTCGGTAGGCGTCGGCGATGCGCCGGGCGT
Organism: Actinoalloteichus hoggarensis; assembly: GCF_002234535.1. NCBI lineage: Bacteria > Bacillati > Actinomycetota > Actinomycetes > Pseudonocardiales > Pseudonocardiaceae > Actinoalloteichus > Actinoalloteichus hoggarensis. Next base: position 5,840,750 of record NZ_CP022521.1, on the reverse strand, counting down.
CGGCACCGGAGACGGAGACGGCGGCGCCTGCTCGCCCTGTGGATCAGGACCGGCCTGCTCGGTGGGCGGTGACTCTCCGGATTCGGTCGGACCGCCCGGCTTGGTCGACGCGCCCGGCTCGACCGGCCCGCCCGGTGCGGCGGGCGTCGTCGGCCCGACGGGGTCCGCCGAGTGCGGTTCCGTGGTGGGTTCCGCCGACTCGGGGGAGTGCCGCGGCCCAGCGGGCTCCAGCGTCCGCCAGGGCCACCACAGGCGCCACGGAACCCGGATGGAGGAATCCTGCTCGCTCACACCGAGCATCGCGTGTACGGCGACCTCGGACGCGGCGGGCGGTGTCGCGCCGCCCGTGGTGCACAGCCGGACGGTGAACTCGTGGGCCTGGCCGGGACGCAGCGTCGGGCTGAGCAGTTCCACGGGCTCGCCCGGCGCTCGACATCGCAGCAGGTGCGCGGTGTGGGCGGACACGTCGTCGGCGTGTGGGGGCGGACCGTGCCAGGAATGAGTTCCGACCTCGGGCGGCAGGCCCAGCGTGACCGTCACCGGGTTCTCGGTCTCACCGGTGTTGACGGCCTTGATTCTGATGTTCGTGTAGTAGGTCCAGTGCGGGGCGTGTGGGCTGGTCGGCACGGCCCAGGAACCACGGGTCGACGCCTGCACGGCGACCGCGTCGATCTTCGGCGGCTCGACCACGGTGATCCGGCCCGCGGGCAGCGGCAGCCGAGTGCCGAGCCCGGCGTGCACGGACCCGCCGATCGGTCCCGACGCGGCCGGAGCCACGGCGCGAACGCTGAAGTCGAACGACAGCACCGCACCCGGCGGCAGGCCCGCCTCGCTGCGGCAGTGGATCTCGTTCGCCTCGGACCGGCAGTCATGGCCCGCGATCCCCTCGGCGTGAACCCCGGTGGGCAGCCGCACCGTCATCTCGATCGATGCCGAGCCGCCGCGACCGTCGTTGCGCACGCTGTAGGTCAACGTGTCGGGCGCGCCGCCGATCTCCAACGCCTCGGGAAGCCGATCGAGGGTCGCTCGGAGGCTCGGGGAGGCGATGGGTGCGTCGACCCGCCTGCGCGCGTCGCCGAGCCTGCCTTCGACTTCGACGGTGCCGTCCACCAGCGACGCTCTGGCGAACTCGAGTTCGAGGTGGAACTCCTCGCCCGGTGCCAGCTGCCCGGGAGCGCGGCAGGTGATCCGCCGATCGCCGAGGTACCTCGGCGTGTCCGGAGTCGCCGAGGGGCCGGCGGCCGCGCACTCCGGGGACAGGCCCCGGGGAACGAACCACCAGGGTGCGGTGACGTCGACCTGAGCGGGTCCCGTCGTCGTGCCCGTGTTCGTGAGGCGGACGACGACCCGTCCGATCCACGGCAGATCACCGTCGAGCCGTTGGCCGACCTCGGCGGTGAGGTCGAGCGCGTCGACCGGCTGCCGGACCTCGACGGACACCGCGGACAGCTCGATCCGGGCGGCCTGGCCCGCGCCGACCGTCCCGGTCACGCGACCGCTGCGTGCCTCGGCCGAGGCTTGGAGCGCGAACTCGAACACGACGCTCTCACCGGGGTTCAGTCCGCGTGCGGTGGCGCAGCGAATCGAGCCGACGCCGCTCCCACAGTTGATCCCCTGCGGAGTGGATCCAGCACCCGGCTGTGCGGTGGTGGTGGCGACGGCGGCAGTGGTGATCGCCGAGCCGGAGGCACCGTCGAGCGGCTCGGCGAGCATCGTCGGCGGGCCGCTCGTGGCCGACGTGGCGACCGCCGAGAGCACTGCGGCCGCCGTCGTGTGGTCGTCCGTCGTCACGACCGGGCTCGCGGCCCGCGCCGACGCCGCCGCGGTCGAGAGCGCGACGGGGCGGGCCGTCGTCTGCGGGGGGACCTCCGATTCGACGAGCCAGGCGGAGATCCCCGGCGGCAGGTCGAGGGAGGCGACCACGACGGGGGACGTCGCCGAGCCGGTGTTGGTCACGGTCACGGGCAGGGCGCCGGCCGCGCCGCCTGCGAGCAGGACGAGCGGGTCCGTCGGCGTGGCGATGTCCAGCGCGGGCTCACCTGGTTCGTCGGCAGGCGGGTCCTCGGCAGCCGGGTCCTCGGGGGGAGACGACTCGGCGGGGGGCGCGGGTGGCGCGTCGGGCGCAGGCACGGGTGGCGCAGGCATCTCGGGCGGCGGGGGGACCGGCGGTGCCTGCTGTTCGACGGCGGGCGGCGACGGCTGCGCGACGGGACGGGGCGCGGGTTCGGCGAGCAGCGCCGCGACGACCGCCGCGGCGAGGGCGACGCTCGACGCGGCGGCGGTGAGCCACTGTCGAGGCGCCGCGGTCACGGCACCGGTCACCGCACTCGCCGAGATGGTGCCGGTGACGGCCGCCCCGGCGCCGCCGACGGTGCCTGCGGACACGGCGGCGAGGTATCCGCCCGCCCCCGCTCCGAGGACGAGGACGCCGACCTCGCGGAGCGTCCCGTTGAGGTCGATGAGTTCCACCGACAGCGCTCGGCAGCGGGCGCAGTCGTCGAGGTGCGCCTCCACCTGCGTGGTCTCGCGTCTGGACAGTCCGCCTCGCGTCCAGGAACCGAGGCGTTCGACCGCGGCCCGGCAGCGCTCGGTCTGGGTCTCGGCGAGGTGGACCTGAAGGTAGGACTGCCGCAGTCCCTCCCTGGCCCGGTAGGCCAGCGCGGAGACCGCGTTCGGCGTGAGCCCGAGCAGGGGCGCCACCGTGGACGCCGACTGGCCTTCGACCTCCATGTGCCACAGGACGGTCCGCCAGCGCTCCGGAAGCCGGGCGAACGCGCGTGCTGCCAGCGAGCGTTCCAGCTCGGCGATCGGCCTGTCATGGAAGGGGACGCTGACATCGACCCCGGGCACCGCCGCGACGTCCTCGGAGACCTCGACACGTCGTTCCTTGCGTGTCCGATCGTAGGCGGCGTGTCGCAGGGCGGTCAGGAGATAGGCGCGGAACGCGATGTCGGGGCCGTTGCCCGCGCGTAGCCGGTCCAGCACTTTCGAGAAGGCGTCCGAGACGAGGTCGTCCCGTTCCGCGGGCGATCTGGCCAGCTGGCGTGCCAGGTTGTACGCCGCCGAGACGTGCCGTTCGTATAACGATCCATAGGCCTCGACCGAACCCGCTCTGACGGCCTCGATCAGTTCCTGATCGGTCGGTTCGGGCAAATCGGAGGAGACGATCGCCACGCCGGATGACCTCCCTGTCTACATCATGACCCACCCAGTGTGACCAGTCGACTCCGCAATGTACTAGGCGCCCTGCCGTCATGGGGGGCGGTCCTCGCCGTCCCACCGGTACGGCGGAAGGAGGAGCCATGCCGAACAGGTGGACGACAAGGACGACCCGGAAGCCTCGGCCCTCGGAACGGTGGGCGGCACGTGCGACGGACGCCGCCTGCCGAGCGGCACGGCCCCGTCACCCGGCGCGGACGCCGTGGATCGCGCGGCCGGGGGCGGCCTGGCGCGGGGTCTCGCCGCCTTCGCCGAGTCGATGCGGCGGTGCGGCGGGGTCGACCCGGCCTGTCCGGCCTCGGCGCACGAGCCCGACACGCCGGTCGGTGCGATGAACGGGCGGCACGATCCGGGTCGGGGAGGCGCGCCCGAGATCGCGGCGTCGACGTATTCCCGTTGGCGGTCGGCCAGCCTTGCCGCGGGCTGGCCCTTCCCCGCGGACTGGCCGACACTGCCTGCGCGGGCCGTGTGTCTGGCGCTGGCGGACCTGCGTGACCCGACCCCGCACCTGGCCGAACTCGGCGCCGCCCGAGCCGACGACGGTGTCGACCTGGCCGCGACACTGGGTGATCTCGCCGCCCTCTACTCGGTCCTGGCCGCCACGTCGGGACACGGCCCGCTCGCCGCCCCGAGATGGACCACCTCGGGCGACACGTCGTTCGTGGAGCAAGGGTCGGCCGCTCCGGATTCGGACGTTTCCACCGAGCGGGCGTCCGACTCGGCCGTCCTCGGGATCCAGCCCGACGGCGCACGTCGCGATGCGGATTCGAGAGAGCGACCGTCAGCGGCCCTTTCGGCATGGTCGAGCCGCCAGGCCTGCCCGAACGTCGCGGCCGGACTCGCGGTCAGGCAAGGCGCGGACGATGTCGAGACCGGGCGCGGCCCGGGCGGACCGGTGACGGCGGGCCGGTCGGCGCCACCGGATGCGGACGACGCCGCCGCGACGGGGGCCGCCTGGGAGGCGGCCGACCGCTTCTCCTCGGTCGTCCCCGCCGCCGCGATGCGTGCCGTCGCCCTCGGGTGGGCGGAGGCCTCCGTCGGCAGGCTCGTCGACCAGCAGGCCGGCGACGGGCTCACCGGGCTGGCCACCGAGGGCTATCTCCGGCGCAGGCTGCACGAGCTGTACCGGGAGGCCGCGGCGACCGGTCGATCGGCGGCCGAGGACTTCGCCCTGGTGGTGGCGACGGTGAATCTACGGCGGGCGCCGCGCTGGCCGCGAAGCCTGGCGATGATGGCGGTCGGCGATGCCCTGACGAGGACGTTCGACGGCGGGGAGACGCACGCCCTGATCGGGCCGTGCGCCGCCGCGGTGCTGGCCAGGAGGGATCGACGGCTGCCGTTGCACCTGGTGACCGCTCGCTGGCTGGTGGAACGCGGGCTGTGCGTCTCGGTGGCCGATCGGGAGCACGGCCCCGTGCTCGTCCGGCGGGAACCGCTGCCGGACCGTTGGGAGGAGATCCCGCCGCTGCTGCGTCGGCTGGCCGCGCCACCCTGGCGGGAGCTGTAGGCCCCCGACGGCTCGGTGTCGGCCGTCGTCGCGCCGCCGCGGCCGGTGCCGGTCCGGCCGCGGCCGTCCCACCGCCTCGTACCGCTGTTCGCCGCCGGGTCCTGCGACAGGCAGGGCGCAGGGCACCGTGGGGTGAGATCGTGCCGCACCCCGCTTCCCGGCGGACGCCTCCGCGTCGTCGCGGCATACGTCTTCGGCACCGGCGCGGCGGATCGTGCGGTGCCGCTCGCCGGATCCAGCCTGTTCGGCTCGCCGAGCAGAAGAGATCGGGAGCGGAAGGGAGCCGGAGAGCGGAGCATGCCGAACCGTCGAGCACGGCCGGGACGGCGGGCCTGGCCGGGACGGCCCTGTTCACCGGCCCTCGTGTCGAGGGCGTCGATCCGACCGGGCTCGCACCGCCGCCCGGGGACTTACGTCGCCCGCTGCCTGCGGAAGGCACGCCGGGGCGGGCGACCACCGGAGTCCGGCGACACCGGCGACCACCACCGGGTAGGCTTCCGCGCCCGTGGGCACCAGCAGCAAGGACAAGGGCTCGATGCCCGTCGTCGGCATGATCGGCGGCGGACAGCTCGCCCGGATGACACACCAGGCCGCGATCCCGCTCGGGCAGTCCCTCCGGGTGCTCGCCGCCGCGGCCACGGACCCGGCGGCACTGGTCGCTCCGGGGGTCACCGTCGGTATGCACACCGACCCCGACGCGGTGCGCGCGTTCGCGGCCGACTGCGATGTCGTGACCTTCGACCACGAGCACGTGCCCGGTGATCTGCTCCGGGGACTCGTGGCGGAGGGCGTCGCGGTCCGGCCGGGCCCGGATGCCCTGATCCACGCCCAGGACAAGCTGGTGATGCGGCGCCGACTGCGAGAACTGGGCCTGCCGGTTCCGGAGTTCGCCGAGGTCACGAGCCCGGCGGACCTGGTGTCCTTCGGCGAGGAACACGGCTGGCCGTCGGTGGTCAAGGCGGTTCGAGGCGGCTATGACGGACGTGGCGTGTGGATGCCCGCCGACGCCGACGAGGCGGTCGGCCTGGCGACGGAGCTGCTCGCCGCGGGCACGCCGTTGATGGTGGAGCAGAAGGTGCCGATGCGCCGTGAGCTGGCCGCCGTCGTGGCACGCTCGCCGTTCGGTCAGGGCGCCGCGTGGCCGGTGGTGCGGACCGTTCAGTCCGACGGCATCTGCGTGGAGGTGCACGCGCCCGCTCCCGGCCTGTCCACCGCCATGGCCGCCAAGGCGCAGGAGATCGCCTTCCGGATCGCCGATGAGCTGGACGTGGTCGGCGTGCTGGCCGTCGAGCTGTTCGAGCTCGACCTGACCGGGCGCGCGGATGAGGCCGACTCCGGATGGCGGGAGCTCGCCCCGGACGGCCTGGTCGTCAACGAGCTGGCCATGCGGCCGCACAACTCCGGTCACTGGACCATCGAGGGTGCCAGGACCTCGCAGTTCGAACAGCATCTGCGTGCGGTGCTGGACTATCCGCTGGGCAACACCGACCCGGTGGCGCCCGCGGCGGTGATGACCAACGTCCTCGGCGCGCCGGAGCAGCCCGCGATGTCGGTCGACGAGCGGCTGCATCACCTGTTCGCCCGGTATCCCGACGCGAAGGTCCACCTGTACGGGAAGACCGAGCGGCCCGGCCGCAAGGTCGGGCATGTCACGATGCTCGGCGACGACGTCGACGCCGTCGCGGTGCGGGCACGACTGGCCGCGCACTGGCTCTCGCATGCGCGGTGGACCGACGGCTACGACATCCACGGAGGAGAACAGCGGTGACGGCCAAGCCCATCCCCCTGGTCGGAGTGATCATGGGCAGCGACTCGGACTGGCCGGTGATGGAGGCTGCGACGACCGCGCTGGCCGAGTTCGACGTGCCGTACGAGGTCGCGGTCATCTCGGCGCACCGCACCCCGCAGCGGATGGTCGACTACGCCCGGACGGCGGCCGACCGAGGACTGCGAGTGATCATCGCGGGCGCGGGCGGGGCCGCCCACCTGCCAGGCATGGTCGCCTCGGCGACGGTGCTGCCGGTGATCGGCGTCCCGGTGCCGCTGCGCCACCTGGACGGGCTGGACTCGCTGCTGTCGATCGTGCAGATGCCCGCGGGCGTGCCGGTGGCGACGGTCTCGGTCGGCGGCGCCCGCAACGCGGGCCTGCTGGCCGTCCGCACGCTGGGCGCGGGCTCCGACGAGCACGCGGCACGGCTGCGCAAGGCGATGGCCGGTTTCCAGGCCGACCTGGAGCAGCTGGTGCTGGACAAGGACGCCGCGCTCCGCGGCAGACACGAACAGGGCTGAGGCAGACTCGTCCTGGCGTCCTGGCGTCCTGGCGTCCTGGCGTCCTGGCGTCCTGGCGTCCTGGCGTCCTGGCCGTGATGCTCGGGAGACGAGGCGGCGGGCGAACTCGTGCCCCTGGCGCGGCGAGCGCGGATGGTGAGCCGGGTCGTCTCCTGCGCCGCTCGATCAAGCCGTCTGCCCGCCTGCCCCCGCCACCAGCGCATCCGCCGTTATCGCCTTCTGACCGGGCAGGCACCGTCGTGGGCGGCGTGGGCGCGGCGCCGCACGCGGAGGCGGAGTCCGCGACCGTGTTCCCTCGGACGGCGGCACGGGCGCCTGCTCGCCTGCGCGTCCGCGGGCGTCGGACGGCCCGTCGCGGCGGTGACGTCGGCCGGTTCGCGAAAATCGCTTGCTCGGCGGGCGTCGAGCCGAGATCGTTGATCTCGCATCGTCTGAGGAGACGAACCGAGTCGAAGGAGGGAACGCCGTGATCCGCGAGTCTGGCAGGCGGTATCTCCGACGACGACAAGCCTGGTGCGGGCGGTCGCTCGCCAGGCTTCGAGGCTGAGTCCCCGCGCGGACTCCATCGGTCGCCTGCCGTAGCCGAGCGCGGTCGTCGCCAGGACGCCGCTCCGGTGTCGTGCCGTTGGTGAACGAGCCGTATCGCGGCCGTGCGCACTCTCCTTCATCGTCACCGTCAGATCGGGCCGCCCCGCGGCGGCCGACTGACGTCCTCTTCTTCGCTTCGGGCCGCGTCGCGCGGTCCGCCAGACCCGTGAGGCAGATCATGCACACCCTGATCCTCGGTGAGCGCGTCCCCATCCGTGCCTGGGCCGATCCGGCCGAGATCGAGCCGCAGGCCATGGCGCAGCTTCGCAACGTCGCGAACCTGCCGTGGCTGCACGGACTCGCCGTGATGCCCGACGTGCACTTCGGCAAGGGCGCGACCGTCGGCAGCGTCATCGCGATGCGCGACGCCGTCTCGCCTGCCGCCGTGGGAGTGGACATCGGCTGCGGCATGACCGCCGTCCGCACCTCTCTCTTCGATCATGATCTGCCCGACGACCTCGGCGCGCTGCGCAGCCGGATCGAGGCGGAGGTGCCCGTCGGATTCGCCCGACACGACGAGCCGGTCAATCCGGCACGGGTGCCGGGGACCGGCGGATGGGAGGCGTTCTGGTCCCGCTTCGATCAACTGCACGACGGAGTACGGGACCTGCGGTCTCGGGCCGCGCGCCAGATCGGGACCCTAGGCGGCGGGAATCACTTCATCGAGGTCTGCCTGGAACAGGGCGGCCCTGAGTCGGGCCGGGTGTGGCTGATGCTGCATTCGGGATCGCGCAACATCGGCAAGGAGCTCGCCGAGCGGCATGTCCGGATCGCGCGGTCGCTGTCGCACAACAGGAACCTGGTGGACACCGACCTCGCCGTGTTCCTCGCCGGGACGCCGGAGATGGCCGCGTACCGGCGGGACCTGTACTGGGCACAGGAGTACGCCCTGCGGAATCGGGCGACGATGATGGCCCTGGTCAAAGGCGCGCTGCGGGCGACGGTACCTGCCGTCCGGTTCGATCCGGAGATCTCCTGTCACCACAACTACGTCGCCGAGGAGCGGTACGACGGCGTCGACGTCCTGGTGACCCGCAAGGGCGCCATCCGCGCGGGGTCGGGTGAGCTGGGCATCATCCCGGGCAGCATGGGCACCGGCTCCTACATCGTGCGCGGTCTGGGCAACCGGGAGTCGTTCCAGTCGGCGTCGCACGGCGCGGGACGACGGATGTCGCGAAACAGGGCCAAGCGGCTGTTCTCGGCGGCGGACCTGGCCGCGCAGACCGAGGGCGTGGAGTGTCGGAAGGACGCGGGAGTGGTGGACGAGATCCCGGCCGCGTACAAGGACGTCGACGAGGTCGTCAAGGCGCAGCAGGACCTGGTGGCGGTGGTCGCGCACCTGAAGCAGGTGATCTGCGTCAAGGGTTGAGCAGCCGCCGAGGCTCGCGCGCTCCCGATCTCGCGTGCGGTCGAGCAGGGCGGCTCGGCGCGGCGCGGCTCGAGTCGCCCCGCTCGTCGACACACCTTCGGGTGGGTTAACGAACCTTCACATCGGGGCTACTATCGCGGACGACAGTGTTGTTACTCGGCGGTAACAGGAGGCGTGGAGTGAACTCTGGCTTCGGTACCTACCAGCTCGCGGACGAGCACGAGGCGCTGCGGGAGGCGGTCCGGGCGCTCGCGGAGAAGGAGATCGCGCCGCACGCCGCCGAGGTGGACGAGCAGGCGCGTTTCCCGCAGGAGGCGCGGGACGCCCTGACCAAGGCCGACCTGCACGCCGTGCACCTTCCCGAGGAGTACGGCGGTCAGGGCGCGGACTCGGTCGCGACCTGCATCGTCATCGAGGAGGTCGCGCGGGTCTGCGCGTCCTCCTCCCTGATCCCCGCGGTGAACAAGCTGGGCTCGATGCCCGTCCTGCTGGCGGGATCGGCCGAGCTGAAGGCGCAGGTCCTTCCCACGGTCGCCTCGGACGGCGCGATGATCTCCTACGCGCTGTCGGAACGCGAGGCGGGCTCGGACACCGCGTCGATGCGCACCAGGGCCCGGCTCGACGGCGATCACTGGGTGCTCAACGGCACCAAGTGCTGGATTACCAACGCGGGAGAGTCGGCCTGGTACACCGTCATGGCGGTGACCGACCCGAACGCGACGAAGAAGTCCGACGGCATCTCGGCGTTCGTCGTCCATGCCGACGACCCCGGCTTCGAGGTCGGCTCCAAGGAACGCAAGCTCGGCATCAAGGGCTCGCCGACCCGCGAGATCCACTTCTCGGACTGCACGATCCCCGCCGACCGCATCATCGGCGAGCCCGGCACCGGGCTCAAGACCGCGCTGCGGACGTTGGACCACACCCGGCCGACCATCGGCGCGCAGGCCCTCGGCATCGCGCAGGGCGCGCTCGACGCCTCGCTCGACTACGTCAAGAGCCGTAAGCAGTTCGGCAAGCCGATCAGCGACTTCCAGGGCGTGCAGTTCATGCTCGCCGACATGGCGATGAAGATCGAGGCCGCGCGTCACCTCGTCTACGTGGCGGCGGCACGTGCCGAGCGCGGCGAAGGCGATCTGGGCTTCGTCTCCGCCGCCGCGAAGTGCTTCGCCTCGGACGTCGCCATGGAGGTCACCACGGACGCCGTGCAGCTCTTCGGCGGCGCCGGCTACACCAGCGACTTCCCCGTGGAGCGGATGATGCGGGACGCGAAGATCACGCAGATCTACGAGGGCACCAACCAGATCCAGCGGATGGTGATGGCGCGGAACCTGCTCAAGGGCTAGTCCGCGCTCGGCGGGGAGCGCCGTCCTCGGCGCCGCTGTGCGGGGCCGCCGCCGGCGGGCGGCGTCCTCCGCGCTACCGCGCGGGCCCGCCGCGGCGGTCGTGCCCGGCGGGTCGCCGTGCCCCGTCGGCCGTCGTGCCCCGTCGTCCCCGCCGATCCGTCGCGCCCCGTCGGGTCGTCGCCCGCCCGGCGGTGCCTTCGGTGCTCTCGCATCGCCACGGCGTCGACGAGGAGCGGCCCGGCCGCGCGCTCGTGTCGGTGATTCGAAAGCGACACGAGCACGTCCGGTCAGCCGGTGTGACCCGCCGGTCTCAGCCGTTCCAACGCAGGCCGGTGATGCGCTCGTACACCTCCGTGTAGCGGGCGCGCGTCTCCGCGACGACCTCCTCGGGGATCGCCGGTCCGGGCGGCGTCTTGTCCCAGCCCGTGCTGGTCGCCCAGTCCCGGACGATCTGCTTGTCGAAGGCGTGCTGCGGTCGGCCGGGCTCCCAGTCGTCGGCAGGCCAGAACCGCGAGGAGTCGGAGGTCAGCACCTCGTCGGCCAGCGTGAGCACGCCGTCGGAGTCCAGGCCGAACTCCAGCTTCGTGTCGGCCACGATGATCCCGTTGCGGCCTGCCCGCTCGGCGCCGCGGGTGTAGATCTCGAGCGTGAGGTCCCGCATCCGGTCGGCCTGCTCCCGGCCGACCAGCTCGACGACCTCCTCGAAGGTCATGAACTCGTCATGGCCGGTGTCGGACTCCTTCGTCGTCGGGGTGAAGATCGGCTCCGGCAGCCTGCTGCCCTCGACGAGCCCCTCGGGCAGCGCCACACCCGACACGGTGCCGTTCTTCCGATACTCGCGCAGCCCCATCCCGACGAGGTAGCCGCGGGCGATGCACTCCACCGGGAGCATGGTCAACGGCCTGCACCGCAGCGCCCGGCCCGCGAACTCGGCGGGCACGTCCGTCGCCGAGATGACGTGGTTCGGCACGACGTCGCTCAGCTGCTCGAACCACCACGCGGAGAGCCGAGTCAGCAGGGCACCCTTGTCCGGCACCGGCGTCGGCAGCGAGACGTCGTACACGGACACCCGGTCCGAGGCGACCAGCAGGAGATCGGAGTCGATCTCATACAGGTCGCGCACCTTGCCGGAGTGGATCTTCTTCATCTGACTTCCTCGCTGATGTACTCGTGGTCGGTCGGGTGGACCGGATTGACGGCGGGCACCGGGATGTCGCCACACGGCTGTACCGACCGCGTTCGCCTGTGGTGAGGCCGACCGGACCTCTGGCGTTCTTCGTCGGCACACCGTCGGTGTCGAAGTGATCGAGTCGCCGCGAACCCGGCGCGAGTTCTCGGAGCACTCCGCAGCGATGGCGGCCGGCCGCCCGGCTCTCGTGCCGACGGCAGCATCGTGCGGATCAGCCCCGCCAGGACCAGCACGTGCCCCGGCGCCTGCCCATCGCGCCGACCGAGCGTAACAGCCCAGGTCAGCCCGGGACTCTCGTGCGGAGGCATCCTGAGTGTGGTCAGAAGAGGGCCTCCTCACCGGGGTGACCCTGCGTTGACTCCTTTCCGCGCCGCACCCGTGGCCTCTTCTTACCGGGGAACGCGGGACCTGCCGAATATCGCACTGCCACACCGCGCTTCTGGGCGGAACTGCGAACGATGACCCCCCGGCCGACCAGGTTCTGGAGGATGTCCCTTGCCTGGTAGACGTCGATGTCGAACAGACGTTGGATGGTTCGATTGTTGATCTCGCCGTAGTCGTCGAGGTGCTCCACGACTTTCTTGTCGATCTCCTCCATGGCACGACTGTGATAGGAGACGGCGCTGCCGAGTTCAGCGAGAGCTTCAGCCCGAAGTCGATACGACGGTCGCTTCCTGTTGATGGTTCCGCGAGTCGGCTCCAGAATGTTCGCCGGATTTCCGGCCAGTCGGCGCAGTGAATCCTGGGCTTCCGACTCTGATCGCTGGATCAGTTTAGAGATGCCCTCGGCGGTGACCGTCTTCTTCTGGCATAGCCGGCGAATGATGAGCAGGGTGTCGGTGTCTTGTTGCTCCTCGGGTGGGAGGGTGGACAAGAATTTGGTCACCCTTGTTTTCGGGGGCTGGCCCCGGAACAGGACGCGCACTTCTTCGCGATCGTCCTCGATTTGTGGGACGTCGCGACCGGAACGGATCATCTCCCGGTACATGCGATCAACGCCCTGGCCTACCTCTTCCGCCAGTCCGAGAAGAAGGAAGGCGGCGGCCAGGGACGGGAACCGGGCTCTAGAGCCCCTGGTGAGTATGTTGTCCACCGTCACCCCGGACACGAGCGGGCCAGGTGAGGTGATCCGGAGGTACTGTGGGGAATGCTCGATGTTTATTGGTGCCTTGATTCGCCAGTCGCCGTGAACGAGCGCGTTGACCAGGGCTTCCCGTATCGCGGCGGAAGGATAATCCTCAATCTGGATCTGTTGTCCGCTGACGAGCGTGACCGGAGTGATCCCTTGTCGAGTGCGAATCGCCTGGGTCACGTCCTCGAAGGCCAGGAGTAGTGGTGTCTCAAGTCGTAGAACGGCGTCTGCTTCTCCGGACTGTGTCCTTTTGTGCTGGTACACGATTACTTCCTGCGGCGCGCTGGCGGCTGCGGCGCAGAGTAGTATCTCGCCGCTGCGCGTGAGAAGACCGTCTGGGGTCATCAGTTTCAAGGCGCGGAGCAGATCGTTGTCAGTGAAACCGGCATACCGTTGTCTGGCCGAGTCTGCAGAAGATGCGAGGAGTCGACGACAGTAGCGAAGTGCGATGGGATCCAGATCGTTTACCTGTCGCCCACTCGACGCTGCCGACCAATCGATTCCTCGCCTGTCGTCGGCCAATCGTGATATCTCGAGCGGCCGCATGGGAATGCAGTCGGTGTTGATCCGATGGTAGGTGTACCCCTTGGTGGTGCTATGTACTTCTATACCTTCTGGTACGGTTATCTTGAGAAGTCTGCGGTCGGCGAAAGTGAGTTCGCTGATCTCGACCAGAAGCGGTGGCTGGGTGAGCTGGTGGATCCTGGAGCGGAGTCGGGTCGCATCGAGAGTGCAGCCGGTGAAGGCCGCTTGTCCCGACGCGGCGTCCGCCACGCCGACGACGATAGTCCCGCCTTGGCTGTTGGCGAAGCACACTGCCGCATCCGCCAGATCGAGGCATGCGTCCTTGAACTGCGGTTTCTGCTCCTTGAAATCCAGCACCGCGGACTCGCACTTCGCCGCTGAGCGGCCGGCCAGGATCGCTCTCAGTTCTCCTTCGACAGACGCCACAACAGGCTCCTTTGAGTTTGCTGACAGTTTGTAGGTTAGCTCAAAGGGTGCTCAAAGTCCCGCCGGTGCAGGTGTCATCACTCGACCCGGTCTTTCGAGTTCGGCAGTGTCGGGGCGGCCGCTGTCCGCAACAGGCCACCCGCCCGCGGGCCCCTTGACGTGAGCGCGGTCACAGCCATACGGTCCGCCGAACCGGGGTGGATGTGAAACGTTTCAGGGGGCGGCGTGGCTGATCAGGAAGGCTCGGTCGGGTCGGCCCCGCTGTTATCCCTGCGCGGCGTCAGCAAGTCCTACGGCGCGGTGCACGCGCTGCGCGGCGTCGAACTCGACCTGTACGGCGGCGAGGTCCACGCACTGGCGGGCGAGAACGGCGCCGGGAAGTCCACGCTGGTGAAGATCCTGGCCGGGGTGCACGCCCCCGACACCGGGGAGCTGCTGCTCGACGGCACGCCCCACCCGCTCGCCGACACCGCGGCGGGGCGCGCGGCGGGCATCGCGGTGATCTACCAGGAACCCACGTTGTTCCCCGATCTCTCCGTCGCGGAGAACATCTTCATGGGCCGTCAGCCCACCACCCGGCTGGGCCGCATCGACCACCGTGCCGTCCGCCGATCCTGTGAACAGCTGTTCGCCCGGCTCGGCGTCCGACTGGACCCGGACCGGCCCGCCCGCGGCCTGTCGATCGCCGATCAGCAGATGGTGGAGATCGCCAAGGCCCTGTCCTTCGACGCCCGCGTGCTGGTGATGGACGAGCCGACCTCCGCCCTGTCGGGCGTCGAGGTGGAGCGCCTGTTCGGCGTGGTCCGCGCCCTGCGTGACTCGGGGGCGGCCGTGCTGTTCATCTCGCACCGCTTCGACGAGATCTTCGCGCTGTGCAGCCGCGTCACCGTGCTGCGGGACGGCCGGTGGGTGTCCACCGACGCCGCCGAGGACCTCAGCGTCGACACCGTCATCCGCCGGATGGTCGGCCGCGAGGTCGCCACCCTGTTCCCCAAGACGGAGGCGCCCGTACGGGACGTCGTGCTCGAGGTGACGGGCCTGAGCCGGGCCGGGGTGTTCCACGACGTCGACCTGAAGGTGCGGGGCGGCGAGATCGTCGCGCTCGCGGGCCTGGTCGGCGCCGGGCGCAGCGAGGTGGTCCGGGCGATCTTCGGGATCGACCGCTACGACGCCGGATCGGTCCGGGTGGCGGGGCGGACGCTGCGGCCGGGCAGCCCGGCCGCGGCGATGGCGGCGGGCATCGCGCTGGTGCCGGAGGACCGCAGACAACAGGGCCTCGTCATGGAGCTGTCCGTGGAACGCAACGCCACCCTCACTCGGCTGTGGCGGCTGGCTCGGTTCGGCTGGCTCTCCGGGCGAGGCGAACGCGCCCACGCCGAGCACTGGTCGCAGCGGCTTCAGGTGAAGGCCGACCGTCTCTCCGACCCGGTCGCGACCCTGTCCGGCGGCAATCAACAGAAGGTCGTGCTGGCGAAATGGCTGGCCACCGAGCCCGCCGTGCTCATCGTCGACGAACCGACCCGCGGCATCGACGTCGGAACCAAGTCCGAGGTGCATCGGCTGCTGTCGGAACTGGCCGGAGAGGGAATGGCCGTGATCATGGTGTCCAGCGAGCTGCCGGAGGTGCTCGGCATGGCGGATCGGGTGCTGGTCATGCACGAGGGACGGCTCGTCGCGGACATCCCCAGGGGCCGCGCCGACGAGAACAGCGTCATGGCCGCCGCGACCGGCGGGCAGGACACGCCGTGAGCACGACGACCCCCGCCCGGACGCCCCCGGAGGCGGGCACGGACAGGGGAGACCGTCGCCTCGACGTCGGGGGACTGCTCCGCAGGCTGTTGACGGCCAGGGAGATGGGCGTCGTGCTCGCCCTCGTCCTGCTGCTGGCCGTGACGCTCTCGGCCAATCCACGCTTCCTGTCCGGGCAGAGCCTGCGTGACCTGCTGCTCGGCGCCTCCATCCTCGTCGTCCTGGCCGCCGGACAGGCCATGGTCGTCATCACCCGCAACGTCGACCTGTCCGTCGGCTCGGTGCTCGGCCTGTCCGCCTATGCCACCGGAACGCTGCTCGTCGCCGCCCCGGGCACGCCGCTGCCCCTGGTGGTGCTCTTCGGGATGCTCTTCGGCGCGGCCTGCGGCCTGGTCAACGGTGCCGTGGTCGCCGTGGCGGGCGTTCCGTCGCTGGTCGTCACGCTCGGCACCCTCTATGTCTTCCGGGGCCTGGACTCGATCTGGGCCTCGGCCTCGGGGCGGCTGCAGATCAACGCCGCCGACCTGCCCGGCGGCTTCACCGCCCTCGGGACGCAGGCTCTGCTCGGGGTGCCGCTGCTGGCCGTCGGCGCGCTCATCGTCGTGCTCGCCGTCGGCGATCACCTGCGGTCCTACCGCAGCGGACGCGAGCTGTACGCGATCGGCTCGGACGGGACCGCCGCCGGACTGTCCGGCATCCCGGTCGGACGTCGAGTGCTCACCGCCTTCGTGGTCAACGGCATGCTCGCGGGCCTGGCGGGCGTCATGTACGCGGCGCGCTTCGGCACCCTGGACGCCACCGCGGGCACCGGCATGGAACTCCAGGTGGTCGCCGCAGTGGTCATCGGCGGCATCGCCATCACCGGCGGCAGCGGGACGGTGTGGGGCGCGGCCGTCGGCGCCGTCCTGCTCACCGTCATCGGCGCCGCCCTGCCGCAGCTCGGCGTGAGCGCCTTCTGGCAGCAGGCGTCCATCGGCGTGTTGATCCTGTTGGCCATCGGACTCGACCGTGCGCTCGCCCTGCGCACCGCCCGAAGACTGAGGAGGTGGGACACCCGTGCCACCTGAACCACGGCGGCGTCGCCGTCCGAGCCCGAGCTGGGACCTCGCCGTCGTCGGCGTCCTGCTCGTCGTCCTGATCGTCGCCTCCACCACCGTCAGCGGCTTCGCCAGTTCCCGCAACATCGGCTTCCTGCTGCTCGACGTCATGGTCATCGCGTTGATCGCGCTTCCGCTGACCCTCGTGGTGGTCACCGGCGAGATCGACCTGTCGGTGGCCAGCACCGTCGGGCTGACCAGCGCGGTGATGGGCTCCCTGTGGGTGTCGGGGCTGTCGCTGGAACTGATCGTGGTGCTGTGCGTCGTCCTCGGCGGCGTCCTCGGCGCCGTCAACGGACTCCTGGTCACCGGTTTCGGACTGCCCTCCCTGGCGGTCACCATCGGCACGCTCGCGCTGTTCCGAGGCCTGGCCTTCGTGGTGCTCGGCGACCAGGCCGTCGCGGACTTCCCCGCCGACTGGACCGGCTGGGCGATCGGCTCCCTCGGCGACACCGGCATCCCCAACGCCGTCCTGCCGCTGGCGCTGCTCGCCGTCGGGTTCGTCGTGATCCTGCACGCCACGCCGATCGGGCGCGGCCTCTACGCGATGGGCAACAACACCGAGGCGGCCGTCTTCGCGGGCATCGCGGTGCGCCGGACCAAATTCTGGCTGTTCGTCGCCACCGGCGCGGTGGCCGGGCTGGGCGGGGTGTTCTGGACGCTGCGCTTCGCCAGCGCCCGCGCCGACAACGCCAACGGCCTGGAGCTGCTGGTCGTCGCGGCGGTGCTGCTGGGCGGCGTGTCCATCTTCGGCGGGCGCGGAAGCCTGTTCGGCGTGCTCGCCGCCGTCCTGCTCCTCGGCTCGCTGCGCAACGCCCTCCAACTCGTCAACGTCTCCTCCGACGCGCTCAACGTCCTCACCGGACTGCTGCTGATCATCTCGGTGGTCGTGCCCTCCCTGGCGGCACGGCGGCGCGCCAGGCGGCGGCCGGGCGGCGGAGCTCCGCCCGAGACGAATCCCGTTCCCACCACCGCGGCGAGCACCGGCGGACCGTGACCCCGCCGTACCCGCTCCCGTACGGCGAGTCCGGGCCCGACGACCGACCGAAAGGCACGACATGACCTCCTCAGTGGCGCGGAACCGTCTCGTGACGGCGACCGCAGTGCTCGGTGCCACGCTCCTGCTCACCTCGGCCTGCGGCGGCACCACGCGGGGCGACGAGGCCGCGGACTCGGGCGACGGCCCGAGGACGACCGGCGAGGCGAACCCCGACGCGGAGATCCCGGCGGGCCTCACCGTGACCTTCCTGCCCAAGCAGCTCAACAACCCCTACTTCGGCGTCGCCGACGGCGGCGGCGAGGAGGCCGTCGCCGAGTTCGACGGCGAGTTCAGCGAGGTCGGCCCGTCGGAGGCCAGCGCGTCGTCCCAGGTCAGCTACATCAACACCCTCACGCAGCAGGGCGTGGACGTCATCGCCACCTCGGCGAACGACCCGAACGCGATCTGCGGGGCGCTGAACCAGGCGCGGGAGGGCGGCGCCAGCGTCGTCACCTTCGACTCCGACACCGACCCCGGCTGCCGGGACGTGTTCATCAACCAGGCCTCCGCCGAGGGCATCAGCTCCACCCAGGTGGACATGCTGGTCGAGGAGATCGGCGAGTCCGGGCAGGTGGCGTTCCTGTCGGCGACGGCGAACGCGACGAACCAGAACCTCTGGATCGAGCTGATGGAGGAGCGGCTCGCCGAGGAGTATCCCGACATCGAGGTCGTCGCCACCGTCTACGGCGACGACGAGGACGAGAAGTCGTTCCAGGAGACGCAGGGCCTCCTCCAGACCCACGGCGACCTCGACGCGATCATCTCGCCGACCACCGTCGGTCTCGCGGCTGCCGCCCGTTACCTGTCCGGTTCGGAGTTCCAGGGCGAGGTCACGTTGACCGGGCTCGGGACGCCCAACCAGATGCGGGCCTTCATCGAGGACGGCACCGTCGAGCGGTTCGCCCTGTGGAACCCGGCGGACCTCGGCTACCTGGCCGCCTACGCGGGTGCCGCCCTGTCGGCCGGTCAGATCGTCGGCGCCGAGGGCGACACCTTCACCGCCGGGCGTCTCGGCGAGTACACGGTGGGCGCCGACGGCGAGATCGTGTTGGGTGATCCCACGGTGTTCACCAGCGAGAACATCGACGAGTTCGACTTCTGAGTCTCTGCCTGCCTGCCCCGCCGGGCCGGGTCGCGTCGGGGTGCCCCGCCGGGCCCGGCCTCGGTGTGTCGGGGCCAGGGTGCCGGGCGGAGGGCCGACACGGGGTCGGTTGCGTCGCGTCGCGCGTCGCGCGGCGGGCGGCCGCCGGTCGTGCGGCGGACCCTGACCTTGTTCCGGCGCAGCCCCGTTGCACCCGAGGCTGCGGGCGGACGTCGATCCGCACGCTCGATCGACGTCCGCCCCTCGCAGCGCTCGCGGACTCAGGCGAGTCCTGTGCCGGTCAACGCACCTCGGTCAGCTCCACCGGGCCGCCGTCGAACTCGGTCAGCGGCTCGTCGGTCTCCTCGTCGGCAGCAGACACCGGCTCCGACGCGACGCCGATCGCGTCGGGGTAGGCCGAGCGGAACACGTACAGCTCGTCGGCGAGATCGAGGAAGCTGATCAGCAGATAGCCCGCTGCATTGCGCAGGACCGCCGCATCAGTCGACGTTCGATAGACCATCCCCGTGCGTCGATCGATCAGCTGGGTCCACTCGCCGTACCGAGAGTCGTCGAGAGCGTCTTGGACGGCGACGTAGAGGTAGTCGTCCGCGCCCCGTGCGACAAGGGTCGTCCGATCGCCCGCCCGGACGATCGCCGCCGGGCTGCCGACGAACTCTTGATCTCCGACAGACGACCATCCCGCGGAGAGCGTCGATTCCCGCAGCTCATGGATACGATCGTCGGCGCCGCGCGCGAGGAGCCGCCACTGACCCGCCGAGTCGATGGTCAGGCTCGCGCTGCCCTCGAATCCGTGTCCGGGCAGCGTGGTCCACGTGATCGCAGTCCCGTCCTCGGCGGTGACGAGGTGGAAGCTGCCCTGATCGTCTCGGACCACGACATGGATCTGATCACCTTCGGCCACGACGGTGAGATCGGAGGTCAGTTCAGCGCCGCCGAGCGGCCACCAGCGAACCTTCGCGCCCGGTGCGGGGTGCTGTTCGCGGTGGAGCAGCCGGCCGTCCTCGGTCACGGCGAAGGCGGTCACCGTTCCGTCCGTCGTCTCGACGAGCTGCGCGGGCCCCGGCGTCCAGCCGCCGAGCGGAGAGAAGTCGCCCCAGTCCCCGTCGACACGTGATGCGCCCCAGATCGAGGAGTCTCGGTGCTGGGCCACGAGGGAGGTCTCGCCGTTCGAGCGCTGGACCGCCGAGGGATGCGCCGCGAACCGTGCATCACGGCCCAGCGGGGTGTATCCGAAGCGTGTCGGATCACTGGGGCTGCTCTGCCACGCCTCGAACAGCCTGCCGGACGACTCGGTGAAGTACAGCCGCATCAGGCCGTCTGCGTCCTCGGTCGGTGTGAGGGACCGGGAGCGATCACTATCCGGCACGGTGCTCCGGGGCAGGTCCGAGAAGTCGTACGTGCACACCGCCCCGTCCGCGGTGATGTGCTCGAATCCAGACCAGCCCGTTCCCACCACCGTGCGGTGGTTCTCGCCGGGCTCCCAGTCCTCGATCTCGCGATCCCAACGGTGTCGGACGAGATCTCCGCTCTCCTCGTCCACTCCGTATACCAGGTCCGCGCCGATGGAGAACAGATGCGAATAGTCCCATCCGTGTCCGGCGGGCTGTGCGTATTCCAGCCAGCGTTGGGACGAATGGTGGTACTGGAAACGGAGAAGAGTGGAATCTGGTCGTTGTGCGTACAGCACGCCTTCGCCGCCCGCGAAGATCCGGTCGTATTGATCCCATCCGGTGTCGATGACGTCACCGAGAATCGGCCAGCTGTCGTCGCGCCGATTCAGCAGCGACGTGGTCAGCGCACCGTCTCCGTCGACGGCGAAGATCAGGCCTTGGTCGTCTGCGGTGATGTGATCCCGGCTCTCGGAGCCGGACCAGTGATCCCAACCCTGCTCGGCCACGACGCGATACCGGAGACCGTTCGGGTTCGGCCGCCAGGCTCGACCGTCCAGCTCCATGTAGCGAAGCTGGCCGTTCGGATAGGCCTGGAGGACGCCGCCGTCCGGTAGTCCGCTGCTCGAGCAGTCGGATGGAGCGGTCAGGGCTCTGCGCGAACAGATTCGCGACAGGCAGGCAGGACCGTGCGCCTGCGTCGTCGTCGATCGAGCTCTGTGCGGCGGCCGGTGTGGACACGAGAGTCGTGGCGCCGAGAACGAAGAAGAGGGTGAGTGCCGAGGTCGATATCCTCGACATCCTGACTGAGTGCACGACGTTGCTCCTTGTGGGTGTGCACGGCGAACTGATGTTCGTCTTCTCCGGGAGTCTCGCAGAGAATGATCGATGTCACCGAGTAACATTACTTTGGAGTGAAAGGTGATTTCCTCACCGGCGTCGTGTGTCGATTCTGTCTCGATCCATTGTGCTATTCGGCCTGGCTGCCGTGTCGAATGAGAGACAGCGACGAGTTTCGGTTCGGCGGTTGCACGGAGACGGCTGCGGGAGGCGCCAGGTCCCACTCTCCCACCGCGGGCACGTGCGGCTCGTCACCGATTCCGGACATCGCGGTCGCCGTCGCCCGCTATCGTGACCGCGTGCTGTCTGTGCGTGGCCTGACCAAGGTCTACGGTGGGCGCCGCGTCGTGGACGATGTCAGCTTCGAGCTGCGGCCCGGCACGGTGACCGCCTTCCTCGGTCCCAACGGGGCCGGGAAGTCCACCACTCTCCGGATGATCAGCGGGTTGACGATCCCGGATGCCGGGGAGGCCTTCGTCGCGGGCAGGCCGTTCACCCGCTGGCCCAACCCGGCCCACGTGGCGGGTGTCCTGCTGGACGCGGCCGCGGTGCATCCCGGGCGGACCGGGCGCGGGCACCTGCGTAACGCGGCGTTGCTGGCGGGGCTGCCCACCCGGCGAGTGGACGAGGTGCTCTCGCTCGTCGGGCTCGGGGACGCGGGTGGGAAGCGCATCGCCGCCTACAGCCTGGGGATGCGCCAGCGGCTCGGCATGGCGCAGGCCCTGCTGACGAACCCGCCGATGCTGATCCTCGACGAGCCGATCAACGGCCTGGACCCGGAGGGCATCCGCTCGGTTCGGCAGCTGCTGCGCGGCTACGCCGAGCGCGGCGGCACGGCGCTGCTGTCCAGCCATGTGCTGTCCGAAGTGGACCAGACGGCCGACCGGGTGCTGGTGATCGGCTCCGGTCGGATCGTGGCGGACGGTCCGCTGAGCGAGCTGACGACGTCGCATCGTTCGCTCGTCCGAGCCCCGGACATGAATCGGCTGGCGTCGGTGCTCGCGGCCGCGGGCATCGCGGTCCAGCCTGCCGCGAACGGTCATCTCGCCGCCCACGCCTCGGTGGACCGCGTCTCCGAGATCACGTTCAACGCGGGCGTCCGCCTGCTCGGGCTCGCCCAGGAGAGCATCGACCTGGAGGACCTGTTCTTCCGCCTGACCGGGGAGAGTGCCTGATGACCGGCCCTGCCACCCAGCCGCCCGGCCCGCCCGGATACCCGGCTCAGCACGTCCCGCACGGGCAGTACGGCCCGACGGGACCGGGACCGGGACCGGGACCGGGACCGAGACCGGGGGCAGGCCCAGGACTGTACGGTCCGTCCGCGCAGCAGGGGGGGTCGCCTCCCCACGGTGCGCCGGGACCGGCGGGCGGGTCGGTCGGCACCGTCGTGCCGCCCCAGTCGAGCCCGCCCTACGGACACCCCGCCGGATCGCCTGCCCCACAACCGGGCGGCCCGATGTGGTCCGCCGGGGCGCAGCCGAACCCGGCCGGGCCGCAGCAGCACGGCCCGGCCGTCGGGACGGGCCCCGCCACCGGGGCCGCCCCGGAGTGGGCGGGCCGCGCCGCGAGACGGACCGGGTTCCTCACCCTCGTCCACGTCGAGCTCCGCAAGCTGGTGGGCACCCGGTCGGACCGCGTCGTGCTGCTGCTCGCGCCCGTGCTGTTCTTCGGCGTGATGGTGTTCGTCGTGAGCATCGATCCGCGCATGTACGGCGCGTTCGAGCAGATGATCCCGTTCTACGCGGCCGCGCAGATCGGCCAGCTTCTCCTCCATGCCGCGCTGATCAAGCTGGTCGCGGGGGAGTGGCAGTACAAGAGCGTGCAGCCCACGCTGCTCATGCAGTCGTCGCGGCTGCGCTATCTCCTCGCCCAGGGCTCGGTGCTCGGCCTGGTGTGGCTGGTGACCACCGCCGCGTCGTTCCTCGCCTTACCGCTGATCGTCGAGGCGGCGGTCACGCCGGCGAACTTCACCTACCTCCTCGGACACCGGCTGCCCTGGGTGCTGGGTGTGATCGCCGTCGGGCTCGGCCAGGCGCTCATCGCCTCATTGGCGATCGCGCTGCTGGTGCCGAACACCGCGGGCGCCCTGGTCGCCTACTTCCTGCTGATGCCCTCGCTGGCCATCGCCCAGCTCGCGCTGCCCGACGTCTTCGGCTGGTTCGCACCGCTGGAGCTGGCCCGCTTCATGATCACCCCGGACGCGGACATCGTGCCCGGCATCGTGTCCGGTGTCGTCTGGGTGAGCCTGTTCGCCATCGGCGTCGTCCAGCTGACCCAGCGCGACGCGGGGTGAGATCGCCTCGGTCGTGGTGGGCGCGTACGCACCCGAGGCCCTGACGCCGTCGGCCCCACGATCGCCGTCGGCCCCACGACGAGGAGCCTGCTCCGACGTCCTGGCGGCGCCAGACGGGCCGATGGCGGGGCGGCTCCCGACGTGGTCCGGCGGCCGGCCGCGTGGCGCCGCCGAGGCGGGCACGGCCCTCGACGTCGTCGGGCCGCCGGTGTCCCGACGCTGTGCGGCCGCCGACATGGTGCGGACTCGCCCACGCGGAACGCCTGCCCGGCAACCGGCCGACGAGGTGACGCCCTGGGATGCACGCCGGCTCCGCAGGCGCCCCGGCTCGCTTGCACCGGGCCCAGCCGGAGCGCCTCGCCGAATGCCCCCGACCATGCGACCCCGGCCCGTCAGCCCGTCGTCCGCCTGCTGCCGCCGTCGGGATCAAGCGTGGCCACCAGGATGTCGGCCATCTCCTCGGCCCGGGAGCAGTAGTCGGCGACGAGCTGGTCGACCGGGTAGTCCCGGTCCAACAGGTTCAGCCGGTCGCTCTCCTCGCGCGGGATGGCGGCGGTGACCTGGAACGGGCCCTCGTATCCGGTGTGCACGGCCGTGGTGCACTCATTGCCCACCGAGCCGGCCTCGTAGGTCACCGTGTAGTAGCGGTCCTGGAGGATCCAGCGCCGGAAATGGTCGGAGTAGACGCCCTCGCCCCGCCAGGTGTCCTCGAAGTAGCGTCGTTGCGATTCGCGGCCGGTGGGCCTGGTCTGGCTGAGGAACACGGTGCCCCAGCTCTCGGAGATCGAGCAGCCGGCGTAGACGCCCTGGGAGGTCATCGGCTCGCCCTCCAGGCCCAGATCGCTGAACACGCCGGGAGGGAGGCTCTCACAGGTGTTGTCGAAGATCGGCCCGAGTTCCGTCTGGAAGTCGAGGTTGTCGTAGGCCACCAGGCTCTCGTCCAGCACGGCGCCGGAACCCGTGCCCATCGGCGGCTCCGGCGGGGTGACGCAGCCTGCGGCGAACAGGCCCACGGTGAGGAGCCCGAGGGCGCCGACGAGTCTGCTGTGGAGGAGTGACACGTTCGAACCCCCTGGGTCGACAGCGCTGCCTGCGATTCGGCGAGTGCGCGACGGACGAGTCGCGGATCGGCGAGCCCGTGCGACCCCTCGGCTGGGCGGGCACGCCGGGCGACACCGCAGTCTAGGGGGCGGGGGCCGATCGCAGCGGGCTTTCTCCCAGACGGCCCGCGTATCTCCGGTGCTCGCCGTCCCCACGGTCGAGTGCCCCTTGCCGGGGATCGGATACCCGCGCCGGATGGGCGAATCCCGCCGGGCAGCATGACCTCGATGACGGCGAAAGGGCGACCAGGACGGCGGCTCGCTCACCGAGGTGAGGCAGCGCGGTGCTCGCTACGGCGGCCCGCGCGCCTGCGGAGCGCCGCCCGCCGCATCGGGAGTCGCGCAGACCGATCAGGACAGCCCACCCGGAGCCGGCGACCCCGGTGAGCCAGGGCCGAGCCGCAGCCCGCACATCTCCTACGGCCGCCGATGGCGAGCAGGGCCCGCCGTGCCTGGACGGGCCCGTGCCGCCGCTCAGCCCGCCGGTTCCTCGTCCAGCACCCGCGTCACCCGCTCCGTCTCGCGGCGGGCCGCGAGCTTCGCCGGGTCGGCTCGATGGCACTGGACCAGCGACGCCCCGGACACCAGCACCGGCAGCAGACTCGCGGCCACGCCGTCGGGAACCGACCAGTCCAGCGTGGACAGCACCCGATCCGTCGAGCCGATACCCAGCTCGGCGGCGCGGGCGCGGGCCGAGGCGAGCACCGTGTCGACGTCGAAGCCTGCCAGCGCCGGCGCGTCGCCCGCCACCGGCTCCCAGACGGTGAAGTCGTCGCCGTGGACGCGGATCTCCGACGTGTAGTCCACGAGTCCGGCCCCCGCGTCGGCGGGCAGCCGCACCGGCGCCCCGAGGGCGTCCAGACCGACGAGGGCGACGGTGCGCGCGCCGAGCCGGTCCAGCACCTCCGCGGGGGCGGTCGCCGTCTCGGCGGCGCCGTGGACGCCCGCCACCTCCGTCGCCGGGATGAGGGCCACCTCGGCACCGGCGGACTCCGCGCGGACCTCCGCGCCGCACCACCACGCGCCCAGCAGCACACCGAGCGTCTGCCAGTGCGCGGGCAGCCGCACGGCGACCGGCATTCCCGGCTCGACGTCGAGTTCGTCGCGCAGCCAGTTGGCGGTCTTGGCGGCCCAGTTCGCCACCGTCGCCGAGGACAGCTCGATGCGATGCCCGGCCGCGTCGTCGTAGAACGTGATCAGCGGCCGGGCCCCGCCTGCGGCGAGCAGTGGGCGGAGCAGCGTCTCGGTGACACTCATCGGCGTCCTCGTCGGGCCGGGCCGCGCGAGCGGCGAAGCGGTCAGTTCACGCAGGGCACCCCGCCCGCGGTGATCGGCTCGCCGGTGTCCGGGGGCTGCGTCCGCACCATACTTCCGGTGCCCGTCGCCGCCGCGGCGGCCGGGGCGAGCGCGGGCGCGCCCGGGCCCGCCATGCCGACCTGCTCCTCCCCGTCCGGCTCGCCGTCCTGCCGCGTCAGCTCCTCGACGAAGTCGCGGACCTCCTGCCGATCGACGGTCACGATGCTCTGGCCTCGATCGTTGCGCAGGCCGACGCCGGTGACCGGGATCGTCACGAAGGAGACGTCCCCGCCCGCGACGCCCTGGAGCTGACGGGCGAACACCAGTGGATCGAGTGCGTCGTCGAGCACGACGGACGACTGCATCGCGTCCAACAGGTCATGAAGTCTGCCGGGATCGGTGAGGGTTCCGGTGGAGAGGACCTGATCGACCAGGGCGGCCAGGAACACCTGCTGGCGCACGATCCGATCGAGATCGCCGCCGGGCAGGTTGCGCTGCCGCACGAACGACAGCGCGTCGCCGCCGGAGATGGTCTGATAGCCGCTCGCGAAGTTCGCTCCGGAGTCGCTGTCGCTGGTCGCGCGGTTCAGGCAGACCTCGACCCCGCCGATGGCCTCGGTGAACAGGTAGAAGCCGTAGAGGCTGATCTCGGCGTAGTGGTCGATGCGAGCCCCGGTCAGGTCGCCTACCGCGCCGATCAGTGCACGGCGGCCCGCGTCGTCGGACTCACGCGCGATCCGCTCCGGATCGGTCACCCCCTCGGCCCGCAGCTCCCTGGCGCGCTGCGTCTTCATCAGCCCCAACGCACCGTTGATCTTCTCCTCGCCGAGGCCCGGCACCGGCACGGAGGTGTCGCGGGGAATGGAGATCGCGTAAGCGGCGCTGCCGTCGTCGGGGATGCGCAACATGATGATCGTGTCGGTGTTCAGCCCGACCTCGGCCTCCGTGCGCAGCTGTCGGAGCACGTGCTCCGGCAGCGGACGCCCGTGAGCGTCGGTGCGGCTGTCCGTGCCCACCAGCAGGATGTCGGTGGCGGTGTCCTCCACCGGAGGCGGTGGTGGCGCCGAGGAGTCGGCGGAGGGCGGGGGCTCCGGGGCGATCGAGAACTCGTCGAGGTCGCGCAAAACGGTGGTGGTGTTGATGCTGTCCTGAACCTGATTGAACCGGGTCCAGACGTAGCCGGTCAATCCGAGGACCGCCACCGACACCAGCGCGGTGACCGAGCGCCCGCCTGCCAACAGGAGGCGCCCTGCCGCGCCGCGGCCGCGCCGGGGCCTGGAGGCCGAGACGGATAAGTCGTTCCCCGGGGCGGGGCGGGGCGACACCGCGGACTCCCCGCCTTCGGGCGGTGCGGCGTCCTCGCCGGTGTCGGCGGGAGCGGCGTCGGACGCGGCGTCCGACGCACGAGGCTGCTCACGGCCGCGCGGGGCGGACTGCTCCTCGGTGGACCGCCCCCGATCCGTCTCGTCCGAAGGCGACGGCTCGGGCCCGTGCCCCGCACCGTCGACGCCCTCTTGTTCGTGCGACATGAACACCCCCGACGTACCGAACCTGCGTTTCCAGGCTAACCGGCGGCTCCGACCTCCGGAGCGGTGTTCGCCGAGGCGAGACACGCGCCTCAACAGCGGTGTGCGGATCGGACGCGCCTCGGCCGGGCGCCCGCCGTCACTGACCGGGCTCCTCGGCGTGTCCCGACGGGGCGGCCGACGA
The DNA here is from genome assembly GCF_002234535.1 of Actinoalloteichus hoggarensis. NCBI lineage: Bacteria > Bacillati > Actinomycetota > Actinomycetes > Pseudonocardiales > Pseudonocardiaceae > Actinoalloteichus > Actinoalloteichus hoggarensis. Next base: position 5,813,546 of record NZ_CP022521.1, on the reverse strand, counting down.
GGCCGACTCCGTGCCGGACCGGTGCGATCGGTAGCCGGCGCCGCCCACGGAGCCCGGTCACTCGTTCGTGAGGACCGCGGGGCGGGAGACCGCGGGGCGGGACGCCGGGGCCCGTGGGGTGCGACACCGCGGGAGTCCCAGACACGGACAGGCCCGGCCGAGACGCTGCCCGGCCGGGCCTGTCGTGGTGCTCCGTCCGCGCCTAGTGGACGCAGACCACGCCGTCCGCCGTGATCTGCCCCTCCTCCGACTCGCCGGTGGAGCCGTCCGTGCCGTCGTCCACGCTCGTCAGCGGGCGCGGCCCGATGTTGGACATGCCGGCGGTGTAGTCCTCGCCGAGGAACACCGAGACGCTGCCCGCGGGCAGGTTGACGTCCTCCTCGATGACCAGGCCGCCGAGCGCGTCGGCCACCGACTGGGCGTTGGCCTGCTCTCCCGCGGCATGCCGGACCACGGAGGCCGCCCGCGGGTTGGCGTTGTCGACCGTCCCCTCCAGATAGCCCGCGCCGGTCAGCTCCGCCATCACCTGGGCGGCGAGACCGGGCGTTCCCGCCGCGTTGCGCACCGCGACGGTGATCGACGAGGGGTCGGGGCCGTCACCGGGCCTCCCGACGTTGTCGGCGGGGTCGGGCTCGTCGGCGGGCACCCCGCCCAGCTCCGCCATGAACTGCTGGACGGTCGCCGGATCCACCTCGATGACGTCCTGGCCGATCGAGTCCTTGATGAACGCCCCGACGGGAATCGTGTCGAACTCCATGTCACCGCCCGCGATGTGCTGAGCGTGCTCCAGGAACGTCGGGATGTCGAAGCCGTTGTCGAGCACCACGCTGCTCTGCACGGCGTCGATCAACTCGCCGAGCCGGGCGGGGTTGGTCAGGGTGTCCGAGGACAGCACCTTGCGGGCCAGGCCGGCCATGAAGACCTGCTGGCGGACCACTCGATCGAGGTCGCTGTTGGGCAGCCCGTACCGCTGCCGGACGAAGCGCAGCGCGTCGACGTCGGAGATCGTCTGCACGCCCGCGTCGAACTTCGCACCGGAGCGGAACTCGTCGACGGGTTCGAGCAGACAGACCTCGACACCGCCGATGGCCTTGGTGATCTCGGCGAATCCGAGCAGGTTCACCTCGGCGTAGTGGTCGATCCTGACGCCGGTGAACTCCTCCAGGGTCTGGACGAGCAGCTGGCGGCCCTCGGCGGACGCCTCCTGGTGGAGCTGGCGTTCATCGGTGACGCCCTGCGCCCGCAGCGATTCCTCGGCGGCCCGCTTGCCGAAGCCGAAGGCCGCGTTCACCTTGTGCATGCCGTAGCCCGGTACGTTGACGTAGCTGTCGCGGGGAATCGACACGGCCGAGGCCGCGTCGCCGCCCGGTGGGATACGCACCATGATCAGGGTGTCGGTGAGGTCGCCGCCCTCGTCGTCGCTCGCGCCCAGCGAGGCCAGGACGTCGGCGGGCAGCATGTTGCCGTGGGCGTCGGTTCGGCTGTCGTTGCCGACCAACAGAATGTCCATGCCGTCTTCCAACGGGTTCGGCCCCTGCTGCCTGCCGTTGTCCCGATGGCCGAAGACGTCGCTGGTGACCAGCCCCGAGCCCAGATCGCGGTAGGTGGCCCAGGAGTAGCCGGTCACGCTCATGATCATGACCGAGAACAGGGCGATCGCGGTCTTCGCGGCGCCGAGCGCCACTCGAGACCCTGTTCCGCGCCTCGGCTTCTCCGCCGGTTCCAGCGGCTCGGGCTCGTCCGCGTAGAGGGGGGCGTGCTCGGTACGGGCGATGGGCTGCGTCGGCTGCATCGACATGGGCGGCCGACGACGGGGTTCCGCACTCGATCGCGACTGGCGCGATCGGGCGGCACTCGGACCCCCCGCGCCGCCGGCCTCGTCCTCAGAACGCCGACGGCCGCGTCCACGGTCGTCGGCTGGCCGTCGCCCTCCAGGCGGCCGGTCATGCACGGGCGGCTCCTCCCTACACGCGCGCCGGACCTCGGTCGCGCTCCCCGACTGTCAGGTAGTGCCGGTCATCCGTCGCTCAGGCTAATCCGATGCCGCGAATGCCGATGGATGTCCCGCTACCCCGGTAAGACGCACATTGTGCCCTTGTGGTTGGTCACCGGCACGGGTTTCTTCGGTCTCGTTCGTGACACACTGCGACACGGCTGCGGCGACTCATGATCGCCTCCGCGGGTCTACGAGGATGAGGCAGGTTCGATGCGACTTCTGGTGACCGGGGGAGCCGGGTTCATCGGCTCCCATTACGTACGGCAGTTGATCGGCGGCGCGTATCCCGCCTTCGCCGACGCGGAGGTGGTGGTTCTCGATCGACTGACCTATGCGGGCAGTCGGTCGAACCTGGCCTCCGTGGCGGACGACCCGAGGCTGCGCTTCGTCCATGGTGACATCTGCGACGCGGCTCTGGTCGGCGAGCTGATGACGAACACCCAGGTGGTGGTCCATTTCGCTGCGGAATCCCACGTAGACCGCTCGATCGAGGGCGGGGCCGAGTTCGTCAGGACCAACGTGCTGGGCACGCAGACGCTGCTTCAGTCCGCCCTCGACGCGGGCGTGGAGCGGTTCGTCCACGTGTCCACCGACGAGGTCTACGGCTCCATCGACGAGGGCTCCTGGGACGAGGACCGACCCCTGGAGCCGAACTCTCCGTACTCCGCCTCCAAGGCAGGCTCGGACCTGCTCGCCCGTGCCTACCATCGCACGCACGGGCTTCCCGTCTGCGTGACTCGGTGCTCGAACAACTACGGACCGTTTCAGTTTCCCGAGAAGGTCATTCCTTTGTTTGTGACCAATCTCATGGACGGGCATCCTGTCCCCCTCTATGGTGACGGCCAGAACATTCGTGACTGGCTGCACGTGGACGATCACTGTCGTGGAATCCAACTCGTCGCCGAGGGCGGCAGGCCCGGTGAGGTCTACAACATCGGCGGCGGCACCGAGCTGACCAATCTGGAACTGACCGAGCTCCTGCTGAGCGCGATGGACGCCGAATGGTCGATGGTCGAGCGCGTTCCGGACCGGAAAGGCCATGATCGTCGCTATTCCGTCGCCATCGACAAGATCTCCACCGAACTCGGCTATGCGCCGGCCGTCTCGTTCGAGCACGGCCTCGCCGAGACGGTGCGCTGGTACCGGGAGAACCGGGGCTGGTGGGAGCCGTTGAAGGCCCGCGCCGCCCTTGATCGGAGCAGCGCGGGATGACCGGACTCGCACTGCTGATCCCCGGCGGCCGCGGCCAGCTCGGCACGGACCTGGTGCGCCGGGGCAGGGACGTCGTCGGAGCGGCCGGCATCGTGCACGGCCTCGGCTCCGCGGAACTGGACATCACCGACGCGGCCTCGGTCGACGCGGCGGTGGCGCGCCTGGCCGCGTCGGCCGCCGAGGCGGGCGTTCGGCCGGTGGCGATCAACGCGGCGGCCTACACGGCCGTCGACGCGGCCGAGACCGACGAGGCCGCGGCGATGCGGGTGAATCGGGACGGGCCCGCGCGGCTCGCCGACGCCTGCGCGGCCCACGACGTCGCGCTGGTGCACGTCTCCACCGACTACGTCTTCCCCGGCGACGCCGACCGGCCGTACGAGCCGTCCGATCCGACCGGACCGAGGTCGGCCTACGGTCGCACCAAGCTCGCGGGTGAACGGGCCGTCCTGGACCGCTGTCCGCGGGCCTGGGTGGTCCGGACCGCCTGGGTGTACGGGGCCGCCGGGGGCAACTTCGTCAAGACCATGATCCGTCTGGAGGCCGGCCGCGAACGGCTCTCGGTGGTCGACGACCAGGTCGGCTCGCCCACCTGGACCGGCGATCTCGCGGACGGACTGATCGAACTCGCCGGGCGCCTGGCGGCGGGACGCCCGCCCGCCCGACGGGTGTTGCACTGCACCAACGGGGGACAGGCCAGCTGGTTCGAGTTCGCCAGGGCGGTGTTCGCCGAGATCGGCGCGGACCCGACGCGAATCGACGCCTGCACCACGGCGGACTTCCCCCGCCCCGCGCCCCGTCCCGCCTACTCGGTCCTCTCCGGCAGTGCGTGGGCGGGCGAGGGGCTGACCCCGCTGCCTCCGTGGCGGCAGGCGCTGTCCGCCGCCTTCCGCGAGCAGTCCGCGGAGCTGCGGGGCGGGCAGGCCGGCTGAGTCCGGCCACTCCTGTCCGACCCCCCGGGGTTCGGCCGTCGCCGCCCGGCCGGATGCCGGACACCACCGAGTCGGGAGGCCCCCCGCCCGTTCCCGGCCGGGGGCGTCTCGGCGACGACGGCCACCATGCCGCCCGAACGCCGCGGTCGTCGCCGTCTCCGCCCGCCCACCGCCGGATACCCGGCTTCTCCGGGGGCGAGGCGGTGCGCTCAACCTCGGCGCGGCCGGCTGTCGGCCGGACGTGCGGGCTTCGCCGCGGTGTGGTGACACCGGGGTCGCCCGGCGGTCATCGTCTGGGGACGGCCCGTCGACGGGGACGGCCCGTCGACGTTGCGATCACCGCCGGGCCCGACCATCGCGGGAACCGGACGTCATCGGAACCGCCCGTCGCCGGAACGAGCCGGCTTCCCGGAGCCGGCGTCGACCGCCCTGGAGCCGCCTTGCGCCGGGCCGGGCGGCTCCGGGCCGGTGTTCCCAGGCATGATCCGGGCCGCTCGCCGTCCCGGTCCGAGTCCCGCACCGGGCCGGCGCGGGCGGACACGCGGACTCGCCCGCGCCGAGGCGACCTTCAGCTCAACGCCTTGCGGTACGCCTCGATGGTCGTCTCGGCACAGTGATGCCAGCTGAACCCGGAGGCGTACTGCCTGCGCGCGGCCAGCGTCTCGGTGCCGCCCGGCGAGGACAGCGCGTCCCGCAGGGCCGCACCCAGCGCCTCCGCGTCCCCGACCGGAACCAGCCTGGCGTGCCTGCCGGACACCTCTCGCAGCGCGGGCACGTCCGAGCAGACCACCGGCACCCCGCAGGCGAGCGCCTCCAGGACCGGCAGACCGAAGCCCTCGTCGCGCGACGGCATGACCAGGGCGGACGCCCCGGCCACCACGCTGCGCAGGTCGACGTCGGACAGATAACCGGTGCGGACGATACGATCATGCTCGGTGCGCGGACCGGGCCCGGCCAGCACCAGCGGCGGCAGCTCCTTGCTCGCCCCGTGCGCCTCCAGCAGCGTCGGCAGGCCCTTCCGAGGGCCGTCCGAGCCGACGAACAGCAGATACTCGTCAGGCAGCCCGAGACGCTGCCGCAGCGGATCGTTGGGCGGTCGTGCCGCGAACCAGGCGGCGTCCACACCCAGCGGAGTCACCTGCACGCGTTCGGCGGGAACGTCCAGCCGCTCGACGACCTGTCGGGCCACCGCCTTGGTCGGCGTGCAGACCATCGCGGCCCGTCGAGCTGAGCGGCGCACCAGCTCCGGAAGCCTGCGATCGCTCGGCGGTAGATCCTCCGGCGCGTCCAGGAACGCCAGATCGTGCACGGTGACCACACCGGCCGCCCGCAGCGACGGTGGCAGCACGAAGTTGGTCCCGTGCACGATGTTGCTCATGCCCGCGAACAGCTCCACCGGGGGGACCGGCGCGCGAAGCCAGCAGGCGCGCAGCAGCCGGGCGGGCACCGGAAGACCGCGCGCCCCCACGCCGTGCGGCAGAGCGGCCCGCAGCGCCTTCCACCCGCGCAGCGTGAACGCCACCGCCTTCACGCTCACCGTCTCGACCGAGGCCAGTTCCTCCGCCAACGCCGCCGTGTACCGGCCGATGCCGGTGCGGTGTCCGAGAAGCGGCGTGCCGTCCAGCAACAGGCGCAGTCGCGGTGCCCGTCGTCGCTCAGCCACGTCGTCGCTCCCTCGCCAGTCGGCGCAGCCTGCCCGCCGCGCGTCTGGCCAATTCGGTCGGCCCGCCCAGATCCAGATACTCCTTGACCAGGGCGAGATCCTTGCGCATCTTCTCCGACGTGCGCAGGGGCGGTGTCCGCACCAGCGGCTCCGTCGCGGGCATCCGGTCGACGGCCTGGCGGGGGTGCCTGCAGAACTCGACCAGCGGCGCCAACGCCTCGGTCCAGGTGTAGCGCTCCCGCACCACCGCGATGCGCTCCCGACAGCCCGCGGCGAACTCCTCGTCGTAGAGCACCCGCGCCAGCGCGGCCGCCAACGCGTCGGGGTCCTCGGCGGGGACGACCACCCCCAGTCCCTCGGCGCGCACCAGCTCCGCGAACGAGTCGCCGTCGGTGGTCACGATGGGCAGGCCCGCCCACAGATAGTCGAGCACCCTGGTGCGGAAGGCGAACGTGGTCTCGACGTGGTCGAAGTGCGTCGTCACCCCGCAGTCGCCGTCGAGCAGGTAGTTGTGCCGCTCCTGGTAGGGCACCCAGCTCTCGTTGAAGAAGACGTGTCTGTTCACCAGGTCGAGCCGGTGGGCCAGCTCGCGAGTGCGGCCGGTGATGCCCATCTCGGGCACGTCCGGATTCGGATGCTTCATGCCCAGGAAGAACAGCCGGATGTCGGCGTGCTCGCCCCGCAGCTTGTCGACCGCCCTGATCAGGGTCAACGGATCGAACCAGCTGTAGACCCCGCCCGCCCAGAGCACGACCTTGTCCCGCACGCCGATCCCGTCGATCTCGCCCTTGACACCGGGCCCGGTGCGCACCGGGGCGGCGTCGGGGAAGCCGAAGGGCACCACGGACAGCAGGGACCTGGCCGTGGGGTCCGCGTCGTACATGTCCGGGCTCATCCGGCCGAGCGCGGCCAGATGCCCCAGCCAGAAGTGCCGCTGGCGTTCCGAGGCGCACAGGAAGAAGTCGCCCCGTTCCAACTGGGTGTTGAGCACCTTCGTCACCCCGGCGAGATCCCGGCTGCGTCGTTCGTCGTCGACGTCCTTGCCCTGCTCCAGGTACTCCAGGTGCATCGGGTCGTAGACGTCGCAGACCACGATCTTGGTGGACTCGGCCCGCTTGAGCTCCGGCACCATCTCCAGCATGTGCCCCTGGAGGACGACGATGTCGGCCCAGCCCACGTGGTCGGGCAGCTGTCGGGGCAGCGCGGACAGGACGGGGAACCGCGCGGGCGGCGGCGCGTGATGGTCGTTGACGCTGACCAGCCGCACCTCGTGCTCCATGGACAGCGCCTCGGCCATGTGCCAGGCGCGGATCGCCGGGCCTGCCATCTTCTCGGCCACCGCGTCGCCGGTCAGGATCAGCACCCGGCGCGGGCGGCCGAACACCTCGGCCAGCCCGAAGGCCTTGACCAGCGTCTCGTGCGCCGCGAGGTACCGGGGCAGCGGATAGGCCGGCTCCATCGCCTTGCGCATCAACGGCACGAGGTCGGCATCGGTGCGGACCCGTGCCGCCTGCTCGATCTCACGGGACTTCTGCAGCTCGGGCAGCAGCTCGACGAACTGATCCACGGCGAGGATGCCCGCCAGCGTCATCCGCGAGATCTCGACCGGCTCGTCGTCCGAGGCGCGGTCCGAGGGCCTGCGGGTGATCTCCAGCTGGGTCGCGTCCAGCTCGCCGCGCGCCGTCGCCCGCCGCACCGACAGCGCCAAGGCGGCGGGCAGCACCTTCGCCAGCGTCGCGTCCTCGACGTTCTTGTACAGCGCGGCCAGCGCGTTGCGTTCGAGTAGGAAGTGCTCGCGTGAGTCGTGCACGGTCGACATCGAGGCGTGATGCCGGTGGAAGGTGAGCGAGGCGGGCTCGTAGCGGACCCGCCAGCCGCGCAGATTCAGCCGCCAGCCGAGATCGACGTCCTCATAGAACATGAAGAACCGCTCGTCGAAGCCGTTCAGCTCACGGAACAGGCCCGCGCGGACGAACAACGCCGAGCCCGTGCCGAACAGCACGTCACGGGGCACGTCGTGGCTGCCGTCGTCCGGCTCGCCCGCGTGCCGCTTGTATCCCATGCCGAACCACGTCAGGCCGCCGTCGACGAAGTCGATCTCTCGACCCGACCAGTCCAGCACCTTGCTCGCCACGGCGCCCACCCTCGGGTCGGCACGCAGCGCCGCGACCGCCGCCGAGATCCAGGCCGGGTCCGGCCGGGCGTCGTTGTTCAGGAAGGCGAGCACCTCGCCTCGGGCCTGCGCGGCACCGAGGTTGCAGCCGCCCGCGAAGCCGAGGTTCTCCGCCGACTCGATCAGCCGAGCCTCGGGAACCGCCTCGCGGATGCGGGCGACGTCGTCGGCGCCGGAGGCGTTGTCCACACAGATGAGTTCCAGCCGGTCCGACGGGTGGTCCACCTCGTCGCGGAGGGCACGCAGGCAGACGATCGTGTCCGCGGCCCCCCGATAGTTGACGACCACTACGGACACCGTCGGCAGGATGCCGGACTCCGACACCTCGTCCCCTCTCTGTGCGTTCGTGCGGTATTAAGCGTGCACCATCCCCCTGATCATCGGTGAACCACGTCTGGTCCGGGTGAGATCGGGCGGATTCGTCGGTTCGTCCCCGGCGGTGCGACGTCCGGACCCGGCCGTGGCACGCGGCCTGCCCGAGCGTCCGGGGTGCAGGGCCGGGCACGGGGCTGAGGCGACGAGGGGCAGAGAGGTGATCCGCGGCCGGGGCGCGGCGACGACTTCCGGGCCGGGGCGCTTCGGCCGGTACGCCCGGTCCGCGGTGACCGCGGCCGCGAGCCGCGCGTCGTGTCCCGCAGGCCTCGGCGGGTGATCGTCGCCCGCGGCCATGTTCGCCGTTTCGGTGCCCGGCCGTGCTCCGGTCCCGGCTGACGGCCGATGGGCGGGCGGCCCCCGCGTCGAGGCCGGGTTCCGCACCGCCCGACGGGTCAGCGGCCCGACCAGCGACGCCAGACGAACTGGCGGGACACCCGCGATCGCCTGCCGATGCGATGCCGGTCGAGCAGGACGGCGGGGAGTCTGCCGAGGACCTCGGCGATCACGCCCGCCCGCAGTCCGACCCGGAAGTTCGGCGTGTTCGGGACCACCTGCCCGCGTCGTCCGCGCAGCGGCAGCAGCACAGTGATCGCGGCGAAGCGCAGCAGCTCCCGCACGGCTACCTCACCCGGCGCGCAGCGCAGCAGCATGAGCAGCCGATTGCGTTCGTTCCATCGATGGAACCTCGCCGAGCCGGGCCGCGTGCTGACCCCGTGATGATGCAGGACGCGGGCGTGTCGAGCCCAGATGACGTCATGGCCCGCCAATCGAAGTCGCCAGGCGGTGTCGGTGTCCTCGTAGTAGCAGAAGAAGCGCGCGGGCACCCCGCCGATCGCCCGCAGCACGGGCGTTCGCAGCAGGGCCGCGCCGCCGCAGAGGCCGAACACCTCGGGCCCCGCCGTGGCCTGCTCGGCGGGCGAGGCATCGGTCGACGTCGACGCCGCCGTCGGGCCCCGCCGCACGGGCTCGTCCCGAGACCCGTCGCCCGCGTTCACGGAGGCGGCGCCGTCCACGACGGCGGTGGGGGCGGCTCGTCGGCCCTCGGCCGGGGTCGCCCCGACACCCGTCGGTGCCCCGACCACCGGCGCGGCCTCGACGGAGACTCCCGACTCGGACGGCACCGTCGCGGACGGCACTGTCGCGGACATCGCCGTCGCCGCGGACTCGGTCGTCGCCGCCGACACAGCCGAAGCGTCCGCCTCGGCGCGCCGCCCCGTACGAGGCGCGGCCGACGATTCGGCCTCGGCGGGCTCCGGCGGCTCGGTGTCGCGGTCGAAGCCGTACCCCTGGTCGGTGAGCCGAACACCGCTGGACTGCACCGAGCCGTTCGGGGCGATCAGGGTGGCGGTGGCGGCCGCCGCCGACGGGTTCTCGTCGAGCGCCCGCTCCAGCTCGGCGAGCCAGTCCGGCTCCGGGACGGCATCGTCGTTCAGCCAGGCGACGAACGGCGTGTGAACCTGCCGCAGTGCGGCCGCGAGCGCGCCCGCGTAACCGAGATTGGTGGCCGTCCGCAGCACCACGGGTGTGCTCGGATGCTCCGCGAGCACCTCGCGGGTCCCGTCGGTCGAAGCATTGTCGACGACCAGGATGCGGTGCGGCCGAGTCTGCCTGCCGAGTGCGTCGAGACAGTCGCCGAGATGGGCTCGGCCCTGCCAGGTGACCACCACCACCGTGGTGCGTGGCGTGCCTGCGGGGTGCATTCGCTGACGCTATCGCCTCCCCGCGTCGGCCCGATGCCCAGCCTGCGGGGACGACCACGCGGGCGGCCGGTTCGTCCGGCGATCACCGTGGCGACGGCGGGGTTTCGAGGCGACCGCGGCGTCGGGCATGGCACCGTGATGTGGTGCCCGTCCTCGTCGTGCTCACCGAGCAGCTGCTGGCCCCGGTTCCCGGCGGCACCGGCCGCTACACCCGCGAACTGACGGCGGCGCTGGCCGCCACCGCGCCCCCGGACTGGACGGTGGCAGGCGTCACCGCGCACCACGGAGACCTCTCCGCCGCGGTGATCCCCGGCGTCGCCGGGCCCGTCCCGCTGCCCCTGCCGCGACGCGCGCTGTCGGCGGCCTGGCAGCGCGGCCTGCCGCTGTGGCCGGGCGGGGACGCCGTGCACGCCCCGACACCGCTGGCCCCGCCGGTGGTACGACGCGGTCGCAGCCTGATCGTCACGGTGCACGACACGGTGCCGTGGACACACCCGGAGACGCTGACGCCGCGCGGCGTGCAGTGGCATCGCGAGATGATCGGCCGCGCGGCGCGGACGGCCGCCACGCTGATCGTGCCCACCGAGGCCGTCGCGGCGGACCTCGCCCGTCGCCTCGGCCCCGGCCTCCGCACCCGCGTCGTCGGCGAAGGCGTCTCCGCCGCGCTGGCCGAGGAGACCGATCGGCGGCGGACCGAGGAGATCGTCGACCGGCTCGCGCTGCCCGAGGGCTACGTGCTGGCCGTGGGCACCGTCGAACCGCGCAAGGGGATCGACGTCTTGATCGAGGCGCTGGCCGACCCCCGGTGCCCGCGGGTTCCGCTGCTGATCGCGGGCGCCTCCGGCTGGGGCGGCGTCGATCCGAGGGAGCTGGCCCGGCGCAGCGGGCTCGGCGACGACCGGGTCCGCCTGCTCGGGCGGGTGAGCGATGCCGAGCTCTCCGTCGTGTTGCGGCGTGCCGGGGCGTTGGCCGTGCCGAGCCGGGCGGAGGGCTTCGGGCTGCCGCTCATCGAGGCGATGTCGGCGGGCGTGCCCGTGGTGCACACCGACGTCCCCGCGCTCGTCGAGGTCGGTGGCGGCGCGGGTCGTGTGGTGCCGCGGGAAGACCCGTCCGCGTTCGCCGAGGCGCTGCGTCGGGTGCTGACCGAGCCCGCCGTCGCCGCCGCGATGCGGGCTGCGGGCCGACGTCGGGCGGCCGACTTCACCTGGCGGCGTGCCGCCGAAGAGGTCTGGGCGGCGCACCTGGCCGCCCGGCAGCGCCGCTGAGCCCCTGGGTGGGCACCCGTGGTGCGCATGTGGACATGGGCGCGATGTGCGCCGGAGCGGTGAACGCCGAGCACCCCGGCCCGAACGCCGAACGCCGACTGCCCGGAGCCGGGCAGTCGTCCGCTCGCGTCCTTCCCGTGCCTCGGCCCGTCCGGCTCCCGGCCCCGCCGGTGCCCCGCCGTGCTCTGGTCGCGTTCGGCACATCCCGGGCAGGCATCGGCCGAACCGATTCCGACGACCATCGGTGACCGGCCGTCGTCGGAGCGCGTCGGATCGTCGGCCGCCGACGGCGCAGGGTGTCCGCACAGGGTGCGGCCGGTCTCGTTTTGGTCGATCTCGCCGATCCGGCCCGGTCGACGCCGTAGGCTGCCCCAGTGCGCGTAGCCGAACCCAGCGTGCTGATCGACGCCACGGCCGTCCCCACTGACCGGGGCGGCGTCGGCCGCTACGTCGACTCGCTCGTCGCCGCGTTGGATCGGGACGGCGCCCGGATCAGCCTGGTGTGTCAGCCCCGAGACGCCGAGCTGTACACGCGCCTCGCCCCGCACTCGCGGGTGGTTCCCGCCGCCGAGGCCGTCGCGACGAGGACGGCGCGACTGAGCTGGGAGCAGACGACGCTGCCGCGGCTCGTGCGCAGGCTCGACGTCGACCTGCTGCACTCGCCGCATTACACGACGCCGTTGGCGAACCGGGCCGCCGGCGTGGTCACTCTGCACGACGCGACCTTCTTCACCGATCCGACGCTGCACTCCTCCGTGAAGGCCCGCTTCTTCCGTGCCTGGACGCGGGCCGCGCTGGCCAAGGCCGCGCTCTGCATCGCCCCGAGCCATGCCACGGCCGACGAGCTCACCAGGGTCGTCGGTGCGGGCCGCAGCAGCCTTCAGGTCGTCGCCCACGGCGTGGACACCGACCGATTCCACCCGCCGAGCGAGCCGGAGACCGACGAGGTCCGCCGTCTGCTCGATCTGGAGGACACGTCCTACGTCGCCTTCCTCGGCGCGCTGGAACCGAGGAAGAACGTGCCCGCCTTGATTCGCGGCTTCGCCAGGGCGTGCGAGGGCCGACGCGACCCGCCCGCGCTCGTCCTCGCGGGACAGCCCGGCTGGGACGGACAGATCGAACGTGCCCTCGGCTCCGTGCCGCATCGGGTCCGCGTCATCCGGGCGGGCTATCTGCCTTTCAAGAACCTGGCGGGCTTCCTCGGCGGGGCCGACGTCGTCGCCTACCCCAGCCTGGGCGAGGGCTTCGGCCTGCCCGTCCTGGAGGCCATGGCCTGCGGGGCCGCCGTGCTGACGACCCGCAGGCTCAGTCTCCCCGAGGTCGGGGGCGACGCGGTGGCCTACTGCGGCGTCGGCGCGGGCGACATCGCCGCCGCCCTCGGCGAGCTGCTCGACGATCCGGCGCGGCGCAAGGCGCTGGGCGCCGCGGCGCAGGCGCGATCCCAGGAGTTCTCCTGGGCGGCCAGCGCCGTCCGACATCGGGCCGCCTACGCGAGGGCGTGGGCGGTGCATCGCCGAGGCCGGTGACGGGACCGGCGTCCCCCGCGCGGCACGCGGTCGGCCCGAGCGGCTCCGGAGGTCCCTTCCCGATCACGCCACAGTGGTCGGTGCGGAGTCATCGCCGCACGCCGCCAGGCCGATCCAGCGCATGAGGGACCGCAGCCTGGTCGCCGGTCCGGAGCAGCGCCCGGCACGCAGCGCCGACCTCGACGCGCGACCCCGACACCCGATCCCGATGGCACGCTCGACGCATCGACGACACCCTGACGCCCCACACCCGCGGACAGGGCGGCACGACCTCGCATCCGGACCGTCTCGTCCCGCCGTGCCCGGTGCCGGACGGCCGCGATCGGTGCCGAACGGTCGCGAACGGCCGCCGGGCAGGCACCTCGCGACCGCCCGAGAAGGCGGCTGCCTGGGCGGTCGTGACGGCCGCCGCCGGGCGCCCGCAGGCACGCACGCCGCCGCCGTCCCGTCGAATCCGACCGTGCAGAATGCTTCTCGTGACCTCTTCGCGATCCGCTGCCTCCGCCGAGCCGGTCTCCTACGGCGAAGGGCTCGCCGTCGTCACCGTCACCTATTCCCCCGGTGAGACGCTCGCCCGGTTCCTCGACACCCTCGAGGCCGCGACGACCCGCCCGGTCCAGGTCGTGCTCGCCGACAACGGGTCCGTCGACGGAGCGCCGGAGAAGGGTGCCGAGCGGGACGGCGTGACGCTGCTGCGGATCGGGGAGAACCTCGGCTACGGCGGTGCGGCCAATCGAGGCGTCGCCACGCTGGGGCCGGAGATCGGCTGGGTGCTGATCGCCAATCCCGACCTCGAATGGGGCGAGGGCAGCATCGACGAACTGTTCGCGGCGGCGCGGCGGTGGCCGAGGGGAGGGGTGTTCGGCCCGCTGATCCGCGAGACCGACGGCCGCGTCTATCCCTCGGCGCGGATGCTCCCCTCCCTGACCAAGGGCGTCGGGCACGGCCTCCTCGGCAAGGTGTGGCCGGGGAACCCATGGAGCCGTGCCTACCGGCAGGCGGACGCGCACCTGACGGAGCGCACGGCGGGCTGGCTGTCCGGTTCGTGTCTGCTGATCCGCCGGTCGGCCTTCGACTCGGTCGCCGGCTTCGACTCCCGGTACTTCATGTACTTCGAGGACGTCGACCTCGGCGATCGGATCGCCAAGGCGGGCTGGTTGAACGTGTACGTGCCCACCGCCGAGGTCGTCCACCTCGGCGGGCACTCCACGTCGAAGGCCTCCGGGCGGATGCTCACCGAGCACCATCGCAGCGCCTACCGCTACCTGGCGGATCGTCACCAGGGTCCGGAATGGGCCCCGGTGCGGTTGGCGCTCAAGGTCGGCCTCGAAGCGCGCAGGCGGCTCGAACTCCGCGACGCCGGCGGCGGAAAGTCCTGATCGACCGCGTGATCACGCCCGGAAGGGCGGCTTGGACGACGTCGGGCATCCCGGCGGCGCGAGCGCGGTCGCCTGCGGCGCCGGGTCGCGGGACGTGGGCGCGATCGGCGGACATCGCACCGCCGACGCACCCGGCGTCGTTCTTCGGCGTGCCGTCTCGGCTCCGTTGCGCTTGACCCCGGTGCCGTCGCGGCCCGGTGGCCGTTGCAGTCCTGTGCCGCTCCGGTCCTGTGGCGCTTCAGTCTGGTGGGGACGACCGTAGGCACCAGGCCACGACACGGCGGCCTGCCGTCGCCGCCGGGCCTGCCTCGGTCGTGTCATTCCTCTGGCGGCCTCGGCGGTCGAGAGCGGGGCGGCCCCCTGAGTCGGGGCTTCGTGGAACCCGCGTGATCCGGGCGGCCTCGGCGGGGCAGCGCGGGTCGGGCGGGCGGGGCGAGATCGTGGACGTCGGCTCGGGGCCGCTGAGTCGCGGGGCAGCCTGGCGCGTGGCTGCCGGCCGCCGGAGACGGGCCTGCCGGAGACAGGCCTCGTCACCCGGCCGGCACGTCGTCCGTGCCGCGTCGCCGTCCAGGCTCAGAACTCCTCGGTGTGCCACGGCGGGATGGTCGACTCGCCCTGGTTCTGGTGTTGGGCGGGCACCTGGGACGGCTGCTGCTGGTGGAGCGGGGGCCCCGGCGGCTGGCCCTGCTGCGGTTGATTCTGCTGTGGCAGACCGGGCTGACCAGGCTGCTGCTGGGGCTGGGCCTGCTGACCCTGTCCCTGTTGCGGCGGCCGCTGGCCCGGACGATGGCCGGGGTGCGGTGGCTGCTGGCCCTGCGGCACCCTGCCATCCCGAGGGCCGCCGTCGCGAGGACCACCGACTGGGTGCCCACCCGACTGGTGGCCGCCGGCCGGGGGGTTGGGATACGGGCCCCGCGAGACCCGACCGCGCAGCACCACGGTCGGATCGTGATCCGGCGCCGGATTCACCGAATCGCTGGCGGTCACCACCGACCGAGGAATCTGCACGGTGCTGGCGGCGTCCATGGGGGAGGTGGCGCTGTCCGGCGTGATGACGAAGGTGCCGCGAGCGCGTGCTCGCGCGAGGGTTTCGTCGGCCCGATCGCGGGGGTCCATCGTGACGACCTCTCCTGACGTTGCCTCGGCCACATCGGGTCTGGCATCGGCGCCGCCACCGTGATCGACGTCGTTTGTCGTACACGCTCGTCGGGGGTGGACCCGGTGCGGTCTCCACACTATTCCCTGCGAGCGAGGCAGGCTACTACCCGTCGTCAGTCTTCGGTGCCGAGCGCCAGCTCGACCATGCGGGGAACAGAGTCCACGTTGGACGGAAGTCCGTCCACCGGCCACCACTGTAGGTCAACCGACTCCGCACTGCGGACCGCCCGCGCCCCCGCCGGAGCGCGGACGAGGTAGCGCACGTCGAAGTGTCGGGTGGGCGCCCCGCCCGAGCAGGTCAGCCCGTGGACGTCCAGATGCAGCGGCGTCGGGTCGATGCGCAGACCCCGGATGCCCGACTCCTCCTCGGCCTCGCGCAGCGCCGCCGCGCGCAGACCGGTGTCCTCGGGTTCGCAGTGTCCGCCGAGCTGAAGCCAGCGACCCACCCTGGGATGCAGGGTCAGCAGCGTGCTGCGGCCCGTCGCGTCCAGCACCAGCGCCGACGCCGTGACATGGCCGGGGGCGTACTCCCGGCGGCAGGCATCCGGGGAGGAGGCGAGAAAGGCCAGAAAGGCCTGTCGCAGCGACTCCTGTTCGGCGTTCGGCGCCTGCCAGGCGCTCAACACCGCCACCGTGTCCGCGTGCATCCTCACAGCTCCACCAGGCCCGACGCCGGGTCCCGCGGTTCGCGGGGCGGCTGGGGCCCCGCCACCGGATGTCCGACGGCCACGGCGCCGAGCGGATGCCAGTCGGCGGGCAGGTCCAGCTCCTCGCGGACGAGATCGGCGCAGAACATCGTGGACGAGACCCAGCACGACCCGACGTCCTCCGCCGCCAGCGCCACCAGCAGGCCCTGCACCGCCGCGCCACCCGCGACGGTGAACATGGTGTGCTCCGCCGCCGACCGACGCTCGTCCGGATAGTCGTGCGCGCCGTCGGGAACCATGAACGGCAGGACGAGTTCGGGCGCGCGGAACAGCAGGTCGCCTCGCCGCGTCCGCCGCCGGGCCCACGCCTCGTCGCGGCCGTCGGCCAAGAGGTCCCGCACCCACTTCTCGCGCATCGCCTCCAGCAGCGTGTCGCGCCGTCGTCGATCACGCAGCCAGACGAATCGCACGGGACGAGTGTGATGCGGTGCGGGAGCCGTCAACGCGATGCCGATCGCCCGCCGCACCACGGCCGGGTCCACCGGGCGGTCGTCGAACTCGCGGATCGAGCGTCGCAGCAGCACCGCCTCGCGGCGGCCCTGCGCCACGGCCTCGTCGGTGCCGAGTCGGAACAGGTCCTCCTCCACCGGCCGAAGCAGGTCGGCCGCCGTGGAGCCGTCGTCTTGGGCGGCCAGACCACGGACGACGGCCACGGGCATGGCGCCCAGCTTGCCCTTGACCAGGTCCGCGGCCGCGGCGATCTCGTCGGCCACCGCGACCGCGGTCACCGACAGCTCATTGCCGTAGGAGTCGACGCCGCCGTGGTAGCGGTGCAGGACGCCGATCCCGGCGGAGCCGATCGCCGCGTCGGTCTGACCCACCCGCCAGGCACGGCCCATCGTGTCGGTGATGACGACGCCCACCGTGACACCGGACAGTTCGTGCAGCGCGGCACGCAGCCGCGCGGCCGAGCCGTCCGGGTCCTCCGGAAGGAGGGCGATCTTGTCCAGCGCGATGTTCGAGTTGTCCACGCCGGAGGCGGCCTGCACGATGCCCAGCCGGTTCTGCGTGATCAGGCTGCTGCGGAACGAGGCGACGACGCGTCGCGCCTCCGCGAACACGAGTTCGCGTCGGGCGGCCTCCCGGCCCGCCGGGTCGGCGGGCACGTCCACGATCCGGCCCTCGACCTTGGAGACCACCTTGCTGGTGACGACGACGACGTCGCCGTCCCGCAACCAGGGCGCGCCCTCGGCGATCGCCGCCGCCAGATCCTGGCCCTCGGCGAACTCGGGAAGACCCGGAACCGCCAGGACCTCCAGGCGGTCGGCGGCCGCGTGATCGCCGACCGGCGGCACGGCGACGGGGGCTTCCTCGATCATCTCGTCCTCGATCACGCACGTACTCCAGCCAGGTCGAATGCCGCCTGCACCATCGCCGACGTCGCCTCCGGGGAGGACATCAGCAGCGGCACGGCGCGCACGGTGACTCCCGGGACCTCCGACTCGTCGCCGGTGTGCACCAGCCAGCCGTCCAACAGTCCCTCCTCGGCGGCACGGGAGCCGTAGTGCCGCCCCACGGCCTCGGCCGTGCTCTCGACGCCGATCGCCGACAGGCAGGCGTCGGCCATGCCGCGCAGCGGACGTCCCGCGATGATCGGGGAGACGCCGATCACCGGCGCGGTGGTCTCGCGCAGTGCCTCGCGCACGCCGGGCACCGCGAGGATCGTGCCGATGCTCACCACGGGATTGGACGGGGCGAACAGCACCACGTCGGCCTCCTTCACCGCGTCCAGCAGGCCCGGCGCCGGGGTCGCCTCGTCGATGCCGACGGGTCCGATCGCGTGGGCGGTGGGCGCGGCACGATGGCGCACCCACCATTCCTGGAAGTGCACCGCGCGGCGCCCACCCTCGCCTGCCCCGGGATCGTCGATCACGACGTGGGTCTCGACGCGGTCGTCGGACATCGGCAGCAGTCGGACGCCCGGTCGCCACCGCGCGCTCAACGCCTCGGTCACCGTCGACAGCGGATAGCCGGCCCGCAGCATCCTGGTGCGGACGAGATGGGTCGCGATGTCCCGGTCTCCCAGACCGAACCAGTCGGGCTCGACCCCGTAGGCGGCCAGCTCCTCCTGGACGGTCCAGGTCTCCGCGGCGCGGCCCCAGCCCTTCTCCTCGTCGATGGCACCGCTGAGGGTGTACATGCAGGTGTCCAGGTCCGGGCAGATCTGGAGCCCGTGCATCTGGACGTCGTCGCCGGTGTTCACCACGGCGGTGATCTGATGCGGCGCGGCCTCGGGGGCGTCGCCGTGGAGCGGCAGGCCCAGCGCGGACTTCACGCCCAGTAGGAAGCGGGCGCCACCGACCCCGCCGACGAGTACGACAACCTTCACCCGGTCGATCCTAGTGCGGCTGCCGACCGCCTCACGGCCGTGTGAGACGAAGATCCGAATCCGCGTCGCGCCGCACCCGCCGAGTCCGGCCCGAGGGCGGTCTCAGTTCCAGAAACGGAACTCCAGCTGGCCGAGCTGGGCGTAGAGCGCCTCGCCGCCCATCAGGTCGAAGATCCACCCGGTGAGGCCGAACAGCGTGTCACTCAGCACGGTGATTCCCAGTTCCGGCAGACCGAGCAGCAGGGCGAACAGCGCGAGCGGTGCCCAGGGGCGGGCGATCTGCCCGTAACGGCGGGCCTGGTACGGCAGATACGGCTCTAGTGCCCCGTAACCGTCCAGACCCGGCACCGGCAGGATGTTCAGCACGAAGGCGATGATCTGTACATAGGCCAGATAGGACAGACCCGCTGCCAGACCGAGCGGCGGCTGGAACAGCGCGACCGACGTCACCAGCAGCGCACCGAGCACCAGGTTCGTCAGCGGACCGGCCAGCGACACCGCGGACTCGACACCCTTGGACCGCAGCGCGTGCCGATTGATCCACACCGCCCCACCGGGCAGGGGGATGCCGCCGGCGAGCAGGAGCAGCATCGGCAGGACCAGGCTGAGCACCGGATCGGTGTATCGGCGGGGGTCGAGGGTGAGGTAGCCCTTGGCGCGCACCGAGTGGTCGCCGCCCCGGAAGGCGACCGCCGCGTGGCCGAACTCATGGAGGCACAGCGACACCGCCCAGCCGCCGATGACCAGCAGCACGATGCCGGTCGTCAGTGCGATCTGCTGCTCCACGAGCGTCAGCAGCGCGCCCGCGACGGTCACGGCGAGGATGACGAGGAACAGGGGGCTCGGCCGGACGGCGGATCGCATCACGAACCCAGTGTGTCCCATCGCGGAACCCGGTCGGGCGATGCGGCGTGGGCGGCTTCGGGCCGGTGCTTCCCGGAATGGTCCAGCGAGGTCGGAGACACCGCCGTCCGGACGCTGCCGAGGTCGTCGAACAATCCCCCATTCGGATGAGCTCGGCTTGACCCCCTGCGGTTACACAGGTGTAATCACATCGGTGTCATTCGGCGTCCTGGAGAGGGGCGACGGGTGACGTCCGCCAACCGGGGAGTGCGGAAGGCGAGGAGGCGGACGTGCGGGAATTCGAAGAGAACCGTGCGGCAGAGCGGGGAGACCTTCGGCTTGGGGAGCTCGAAGGACTGACCGATCTGTTCGACACGGGGGATGAGGAACAGGATTGGCAAGAGCGTGCACTATGTGCACAGACGGATCCTGAGGCGTTCTTCCCGGAGAAGGGAGGCTCGACCAGGGAGGCCAAGCGCATCTGCGCAGGCTGCGAGGTGCGCGCGGAGTGTCTGGAGTATGCGTTGGCGCATGACGAGCGCTTCGGTATCTGGGGCGGCCTCTCCGAGCGGGAGAGACGCAAATTGAAGAAGCGGGCGTCCTGAAGGAGGCCCGTTCGGCTCGTCGGCTCGGCTGGGTGGGCCTGCCCGGGATGACGAGCACCGCCATCCGTGGCGTCGACCCTGGATCGTCTTCGTGTGATGATCCGGGGTTGATTTTCGTTCATGACCTTAATCGGAAGAATACTCCGAACCGGATGATCAGGGCAGCACTCCATTCTCCTCGGTCGGCAGAACGGCGGAAGTCGAAGTGGGTTTCCGCTCTCGTGGCTCGATGATTCGCGAACTGTGTCTGCCCGCTCCGGCGCCCCCACCCGTCGAGGTCCTGACGACCTCGACGGGTGGGGAGCGCCGTGAGCCGAGCCTGAGCCAGGCCGGTCCCTGCGCCCGTGCCCAGTCGAGGACGCCGCGTCGCGACGGAAGCCCGGCGCCACGGTGTGGGTGACGACGTGGAGCGGGTGACGACGTGGAGCGGGTGACGCCGTGGAGCGGGTGACGGCGAGCAGCGGGCCGCGCACGGACTCGGTCGGCGCCGCGCATGCGTCGTCGTTCACGGCGGGCGGCCGCTCCGACGGCGGGATGCGTCAGACGCCGGGCGTCAGTCCTCCGGCGGAGTAGGGATGACGCGCAGATGGGCCCGAGGGCCCCGGGTGATCGTGCCCTCGACCGCCTCGTGTGCCCGATCGGCGCGCCCCGCCTCGCGAACCGCCTCGGCCAGCGCGGTCAGATCGTCGACGGTGGGCTGCGGAATCGCGAACTCGCCCTCATAGCGGACGACCTCCCAGCCCTTGGGGGCGGTGAGCCGCATGGCATGGGCTTCACAGAGGTCGTAGCTGTGTGGTTCCGCGAAGGTGGCCAGCGGCCCCACCACGGCAGTCGAGTCCGCGTAAGCGTAGGTGAGCGTGGCGACAGCCGGGTTCGTACACCCGGTTCGCGAGCACCGTCTCACGCTCCGCACAGCGGCGACCATAGCGCCCTTCTTCCTCACCGCGTAGCAGCCACGCGGATGACACTTGTCCGTGACATCTTCCAGGTAGCCGCAACCTGGTCTGTTCTCGGCCCGCAGCGGCCCTCGCCGCGCACGGCGTACCCTCGGCGCCGTGGTCGCAGCGCACGGATATCAGCGACGGACGCGGTCCCGTCGAGATCGCCGAGGACGAGGTCTTCGGGGCGCACTGTATCCGCCGTCGACTCCGGCCGCACGGAGTCGATCGGAGAAGTTCGACGCCCTGGTCCTGGAGGCGCTCGAGCCGTTGGAGCAGCGGTGGCGCACCGAGCTGACGCAACTCGACGTGGCGGTCGACGACGTCCCCGAGTTGAACGCCGAACCGCACGCCGAGGCGGAGCAGGGCGTCGACGTGGTCGAGGACGGCCGGGTGCCGCTCGCGCGGCTGATCCCGGCGGGAGTCGACCGTCGGGGCGTGCCGACGAGGGCGCGCATCGTGCTCTACCGGCGGCCGCTGGAGGCCAGGGCGCAGGACGGCATCGACCTCTCCGACCTGGTCCACGACGTGCTGGTGGAGCAGGTCGCCAGTTACCTCGGACTCGATCCCGACGTGGTCGACGGCGACTCCTGAGCCTGCCGGGACGCATGGCCGGGGCGGTCCCCGGTGCGAAGTGCACCCGTCCGGAGCAGTCCGCCCGGTCCGCCCGTCCACGCCGCCCGGGACCGCCTCGGTCCGTCCTATCGCGGACATACCGGGGAGAACGCCCCGCCCCTCGGCGAGAGCCCACGTCGTCGTCACAGGTCAGCGCGCGTGTCGGCGGCGACGGACCCGTCAGGCGGCCCGTCGGGTCGCGGGCAGCACGGAGGTCCTGCGGGCGTCACCTGTCGATCACGGACCGCACCGACCCACGCGGCGGAGGAGGCGACGCCGGTAGGCTGCGATAGGCAGGGGCGCCGGCAGCAGGCGGGCCCGCAGACGAGGGAGAGTGGCGTGCACGACCTGTCCGGCATCGTCAAGGCGTATGACATCCGCGGCGTGGTCGACGAGGAGCTCGACGAGGCCGTCGTCCGCGACATCGGCGCCGCCTTCGCCCGGCTGGTCGGCGGGCCGGCCATCGCCGTCGGCCACGACATGCGCGACTCGTCGCCGAGACTCTCCACTGCCTTCGCCGAGGGCGTCACCGGCCAGGGCGTCGACGTCGTCGACATCGGCCTGGCCAGCACCGACCTGCTGTACTTCGCCTCCGGGCGACTCGACCTGCCCGGCGCCATGTTCACCGCCAGTCACAACCCGGCGAAGTACAACGGCATCAAGCTCTGTCGGGCGGGCGCGGCTCCGGTCGGGCAGGACAGCGGACTCGCCGAGATTCGAGACATGGTCGAGAAGGGCGTTCCCGGCTTCGTCGGACGCCGGGGCTCGGTCAGCCGACGTGAACTGCTCGCCGACTACGCCGCCTACCTGCATGAACTGGTGGACCTGTCCGGTTCCCGGCCGCTGACGGTGGTGGTCGACGCCGGCAACGGCATGGGCGGACACACCGTCCCCGAGGTCTTCAAGGACCTGCCGCTGACCATCGTCCCGCTGTACTTCGAGCTGGACGGCAGCTTCCCGAACCACGAGGCCAACCCCCTCGACCCCGCCAACATCGTCGACCTGCAGGCCAAGGTCCGCGAGGTGGGCGCCGACGCGGGCCTGGCCTTCGACGGCGACGCCGACCGCTGTTTCGTCGTCGACGAGAACGGCGACCCGGTCTCTCCGAGCGCCGTCACCGCGCTGGTGGCCGTGCGGGAGCTCGGCAAGGACCCCGGCGGAGTGATCATTCACAACCTGATCACCTCCAAGGCGGTCCCCGAGATCGTCGCCGAGCACGGCGGCAGCACGGTGCGCACCAGGGTCGGCCACTCCTTCATCAAACAGAGCATGGCCGAGACCGGCGCCATCTTCGGCGGCGAGCACTCCGCTCACTACTACTTCCGTGACTTCTGGCGTGCCGACACCGGCATGCTGGCGGCGATGCACGTCCTCGCCGCGCTGGGCGAGCAGCCGGACCCCCTGTCGGAGCTCACCCGTGAGTACAGCCGTTACGCCGCGTCCGGCGAGGTCAACTCCACGGTGGCCGAACCGGATCAACGCATGGCCCAGGTCAAGGCGGCGTTCCTCGACCGGGAGGGCGCCACGGTCGACGAGCTCGACGGACTCACCGTGGAGGTCGCCGACGGCTCCTGGTTCAACCTGCGCCCCTCCAACACCGAACCGCTGCTGCGGCTCAACGTGGAGGGTCCCGGCGACGCCGAGATGGCACGACTGCGAGACGAGGTCCTCTCGATCGTCCGCGGATGATCGCGGCGGACGAGAGTGTGCATCGCTGACTTCAACCGGCTAGGAGGAACCGTGTCCGTCACCCTCGACGCTCGTCTTCTGGAGATTCTCGCCTGCCCGTGCCCGGAGCACGGCGCACTCGTGGTCGGCACACCGGAGGATTCCGACGCCGACCTGCTGACCTGTACGAGCTGCGACCGTCGGTTCCCGGTCCAGGAGGGCATTCCGGTGCTGCTGCTCGACGAAGCAGTGGCAGGCCCCGGCACGCCGCCCTCCGGCTCGACCGACGGAGTCTCGACGAGCAGGTGATCGAGATGCTCGACCGTGACCTCGGCGAGGTGCTCGACGACGCCGCACTGCTCCAACGTGCCGACGTCGTCGGGCTGCTGCGCGACGGCGCGACGGCAGGCGCCCAGATCCGTTCGACGCAGGAGAGCGCGGTGGAGGCCGACCTCGCCGCACGGATCGAGGACCGGCCGAGGGCGTTGGTGCTGCTCTGCCGGTCCGCCGTCGGCGCGACGGCCGCGCGGATGCTGGCGGCGCTCCTGGGACCGGTGTGTCCGGTGCCCGTCGTCCTCGCCGATCTCGTGCCCGCCTGGGTCGGTCCCTTGGACGTCGTCGTCGGACACGTCGAGGACGGACACGACCGGCCGCTCGCCGAGTCGGTGTACCGCGCCGCTCGTCGCGGTGCCCGGCTGCTGCTGACCCTGCCGGAGGACGGACCCGTCGCCGCCGCGGCGGCGGGCTCCTCGGTGCTGCTGTACCCGAGGGTCGCCGCGCCCCCGGGACTGAGCCTGCCCAGGGCCGTCACCGGCGGCCTGCTCGCGGCCCGTGCGCTCGGGCTGCTCTCCGTCGACCTCGACCGCGTCGCCGACGGCGTGGACCGCGAGGCGGAACGAGACCATCCCGTCCACGAGACCTTCGTGAATCCGGCGAAGACACTGGCCCTACGGCTGTCCGATCGGATTCCGCTGCTCTGGGGCCTCGATCCGGTCGCGACGGCCGTGGCCGCCCACGCGGCCCACTCGCTCGCCGCCTTCAGCGGCCTGGTGGCCGACGCGGGCGACTATCAGAACGCCGTCCGCCGGCCCGCGCTGTACCGCTCGGTCGCCGGGCAGGCACAGAGCCTCGACATCTTCGCCGACCCGGACGATCAGGTCGCGCCACGCCCTCGGGTGCTGCTGCTGTCGATCCAGCGTGGCGACGAGGCCATGGCGCTCGCCCGGCAGGCGGGCGAGGCCGTGCCCGGCGGCGACGTCGTGTCCCCCGAGACGGACCTCGACGGCCCGGCGGGCGGCGACGCCGACGTGCTCGGCGCGTTGACCCTCGCGGCGAGATTCGACCTCTGCGCCGTGTACCTCGGCCTGGCCACGGGAGCGCTGGGCGGCTCGGGAGAGCTGGCCGGAGCAGGTCGCTGACCCGCCTGTCCCGGCGCATCGCACCCGTCAGCCTTGTTGACCGCAGACTAGGGAACGAGAGACCGAAGTGGACCTGCTGCGCAACCCCGTGCGTCCCTACGCCTGGGGGTCTCGGACCGCCATCTCCACTCTCCTGGGCCAGCCGGTGCCCGCGCCGCATCCGGAGGCCGAACTCTGGCTCGGCGCACACCCCTCCGACTCCTCGACCCTCGTCCGTGCCGACGGCTCCGAGGCCGCGCTCGTCGAAGTGCTGCACGCCGATCCGCACAGTCAGCTCGGCCAGGCCTGCGCGCAGCGGTGGGGCGGCCGCCTGCCCTTTCTGATGAAGGTGCTCGCCGCCGACGAGCCGCTGAGCCTGCAGGCACACCCCTCCGCCGAGCAGGCCGCCGAGGGCTTCGCCAGGGAAGAGGCCGCCGGGGTGCCGCTGGACGCCTCCGAACGCAACTACCGGGATCGCAATCACAAGCCCGAGCTGATCTGCGCGCTGACCGAGTTCCACGCGTTGGCGGGTTTCCGGGACGCCGACCGCACCGTCGAACTGCTGGCGGCGCTGGACGTTCCGCAACTGGCCCACTATGTCGACCTGCTCGCCGCCGTCCCCGGCCCCGAGGGCCTGCGCGCGTTGTTCACCACGTTGATCACCCTGCCGCAGGGGGCGGTCGACGCGCTGCTGCCGCCGGTCCTCGACGGCTGCGTCCGGCACGTCCGGGAGCACGGCACCTTCGACCGCGAGTGCCGAACCGTGCTGGAACTGGGCGAGGCGTACCCCGGTGACGCGGGCGTGCTGGCCGCGCTCCTGCTCAACCGGGTCGTGCTGGAGCCTGGCGAGGCGTTGTACCTGCCCGCGGGGAACCTGCACAGCTACCTGCGGGGAACCGGGGTCGAGATCATGGCGAACTCCGACAACGTCCTGCGCGGCGGCCTGACGCCCAAGCACGTCGACGTCCCCGAGCTGATGCGGGTGCTGGACTTCCGGGGCGGCGACATGCCCGTCCTGACCGGTGAGCGTCGTCGGGACCGCGTCACCGTGTATCCGACCGAGGCATCCGAGTTCGAGCTGTCCAGGTTGGACTGGTCGGCTGCGGACGGCCTGGACGCGGACGCGACGGTGCGGCTGGAGCCCGTCGGCCCCCAGGTGCTGCTCTGTACGGCGGGTCGGGTCCGGCTGCTCGCCGAGGACGGCGGCATGTTGACGATCTCCCGGGGCCAGGCGGTCTGGCTCGCCGCGGTCGATCCCGCGGTGGAGGTCGTCCCGGTGGAGCACGACGACGAGGGACGCGCCCAGCTCTTCCACGCCACCGCCCCGATCTGATCGGCGGCCCCGCCGGGTCGTCGCGCGGCCCGACACACCGGCGGTGACTGGGCCTTCGGCGCCGATGACTGCCAGACTGCTCACTGTTCGTCAATTTCCCACCATCGGGAGATACCGTCTCGTGGTTCGGACGCCGGGACGGACAGCAGGGAGGTCGAGCAGATGGCACGCGGCCTGAAACGGGTCAAATCGGTCGAGCAGTCGATCGCGGACACCGACGAGCCGGGCAGCAGACTTCGGAAGGATCTGACGGCCTGGGATCTGATGGTCTTCGGCGTGGCGGTCGTCGTGGGCGCGGGCATCTTCACGCTCGCCGCGCGCACGGCGGGCAACATCGCAGGCCCCTCGGTGTCGTTGTCCTTCGTGCTGGCCGCCGTGACCTGCGGACTCGCCGCGCTCTGCTACGCCGAGTTCGCCTCCACGCTCCCGGTGGCGGGATCGGCGTACACCTTCTCCTATGCCACCTTCGGCGAGTTCCTCGCCTGGATCATCGGGTGGGACCTCATCCTGGAGTTCGCCCTGGCCGCCGCCGTGGTCAGCAAGGGCTGGTCGGACTACCTGCGCGAGATCCTCCTGCTGGTGGGGCTCGACGTGCCGACACAGGTCTCGTCGGGCGGTGTGGTCTTCGACTGGGGTGCGGTGCTGCTCGTCGCCGGGCTGACCACCGTGCTCGTGCTGGGCACCAAGCTGTCCTCACGGGTCAGCCAGGTGATCACGGCGGTCAAGGTCGCCGTCGTCCTGTTGGTGATCGTGGTCGGCGCCGCCTATGTGCGTGCCGAGAACTACACGCCGTTCATCCCGCCGCCCGCCGACGGCTCGACGGGGGCCAGCGGACTGGACCAGTCGCTGCTGTCGTTGTTCTTCGGCATGGAGACCAGCACCTACGGGGTGTTCGGTCTGCTGGCCGGTGCCTCGATCGTGTTCTTCGCGTTCATCGGATTCGACGTGGTCGCCACGACGGCCGAGGAGACGCGCAATCCGCAGCGGGACGTCCCCCGGGGCATCCTCGGCTCGCTCGCCGTCGTGACGGTGCTGTACGTGCTGGTCGCGCTGGTCCTCACCGGGATGCAGCCCTACACGGAGCTGGCGACGCCGCCCGGCGGCGACGACGCGACCCTGGCGACGGCCTTCGCCGCGCACGGCGTGGACTGGGCGGCGGCGGTGATCTCGGTCGGCGCCCTCGCCGGTCTGACGACCGTGGTGATGGTCATGATGATCGGCCAGGTGCGCGTGCTGTTCGCGATGTCCAGGGACGGGCTGGTGCCCAAGGTGCTCTCACCGACCGGTTCCCGCGGCACGCCGGTCCGCTCCACGCTGCTGGTCGGCGGGGTGGTGGCCGTCGTCGCGGGATTCTTCCCGGCGGGCACGCTGGAGGAGATGGTCAACGTCGGGACGCTGTTCGCCTTCATCCTCGTCTCGGCTGGGGTCATCGTGCTGCGCCGGACCAGGCCGGATCTGAAACGCGGCTTCCGCGCGCCGCTGGTGCCGCTGGTACCGATCCTGGCGATCCTGGCCTGCGTCTGGCTCATGCTGAACCTCACCGCGTTGACCTGGGTTCGATTCCTGGTGTGGATGGGCCTCGGCGTGCTGATCTACTTCGTCTACGGCAGACGACACTCCCTGCTGGGCATCCGGCAGCGGGCGGAGGCACGACGTGCGGGCGAGCCCGGGGACGGCTGAGTCGCTCGCGGTTCTCGGTGCGGGCCGGGGCCCGAGTCGGGCGGCAGGCGGATGTCGGCTCGGAGCTCGCGACTCGTGCCGACTCGGCGGCCCTGCCCGGTCTGTGGTGGTCTCGGTCGGCCCGGGCGACCGGTCGTGCGGGTGGGTCCGGTCGTGTGGGTGGGTCCGGTCGTGTGGGCGGTCCGGTCGACCCAGGGCGGTGAAGCCCGTCTCGGATGCCCGGTCGGCCCAGGGCGGCTCAGGACGGTCCCGGCGGCCCGCGCACGGGCCGCCCGGGGCGAGATCGGCCGGTTCTCAGCTCTTTCGTCGGCCCGGCAGATCGCCGCCGCGTTCCCAGGGTGTGCTCTTGCCCCTCGGGGCGTCGGGGGCGACCGGATCGCCGTTCTCGTCGACGACCACCACGTTGTCGCGTCTCGACTTCTTGCGGCCCGCCCGGCCCTTCGCCTGCGTCGGGCCTCCCTGGGCGGGGCCTGTCTGGGTCGGGCCTCCCGGGGAACCGGTCCGCGGCCCGTCCGACTCCCGTCCCGGCTCCGTCGTCGCCGGACTCACGCCGTCGCCCGAGGGCAGCGCCGTCATCGACTGCTCCGCCGTCGCGGGCCGCACCGCGTCGACCCGGGTGACCACGATCGTCGGCACCTCGGGCTCGCCGTCGTCCGCGCCGTCGAGGGCGTCGTCGAGGTCGTCGGGCTCGGTCACATGGCCGCGGACGCCCGCCAGCAGGTGGGAGTACTCACCTGCCTGGCCGCGTGGGGGCAGCTCCAGTCCGGCGGCGATCGCCACGGCCCGATCCCACTCCGGATCGGAGTTGAAGTCGTTGTGGCCCAGTACCCCCGGCCCCCACCGCTTTCCGGTGAACGGCCCGCGCGCCGGGTCGGGCAGCCAGTGGTCGCCGCCCAGCACCAGCGCCCCGCTCGGGCTTCTGGTGGCCGACGGCAGCGGCCCCTCGGTGCCGTCGGCGCGGAAGCCCACACCGATGAGCGTGCCCTCGTACACCTGTCGATTCCAGGTGGTCACGCCGCCGCCCAGGGCGTCGGTGCCGCGGCACAGCGCGCGCCAGCGGCCGGACAACGAGCCGGAGAGCTCCGTCAGCGACTCGTGCGGCACGACGGCGGGGAACGCCCTCGGATAGGCCCACTGGAGCTGGGAGCCCACGGTCACCAGGCCCAGCCTGGCTCGGTCGGAGTCCGGCAGCGTCCGCAGCAGCCTGCCCGCGGCGACCGCCGCCAGCAGACTGCCCTGACTGTGGCCGACCAGCACCACCCGTGCCGCCGGGTCACGCAGATGCTCCGTGGCCCGGTGCACCAGCTCGGGGACGACCTTCAGCGCGTAGCACGGCGGCACCGTGGGATGCGCCTCCCGCGGCCAGAAGCAGGTGAGGTCCGCGAGGACGCCCAGCAGTCGGGCGGTGTTCGGCCTGCTCTTGGCCAGGTACACGGTCCGAACCAGGGCCAGCGCGAACACCGCGAGGGCGAGCACGCCCACCGTCGCGAGCGGCTCCAGCCATTCGGGCACGTCCGCGTCGGTGACGTACTGGATCGACGCCACTCCGGCGCCCAGGGTCAGCAGCAACGCGAAGGCGAGGAGCGCGTGATGCAGATGCTCCCGCTCCAGATTCGCCCACCACCAGGCGCGGGCGGCCGTCCGACGGTCGTCGGGGCGTCCGGCATGCAACAGGGTCGCCTCGGCGGGAGCCAGCCGATCCTGATGTTCGGCGAGCCAGCGTCGAGTCAGGATCACCGGGACGATCACCGCCAGCGCGAGCAGACTCAGCACGGCCGTCGCGCCCCACAGCACCGTCACCGTCTCGTACGCGGGCGGCGGAGTCACGTGCTCGGTGCCGAGCAGCGTCACGACGGTGAGGGCGATCCCTGCGCCGAAGCCCGCCCCGAGGAGACCGGACATCGCCAGCACGGGCGCGGCCATCCAGCCGCCCGCCCACGGCCGCAGACTCCTCGGCCTGTTCGCCCACTCGCGGCGAGCCGACCAGGCGGCCGGGGCCAGGAGCACCGCGAAGAGCAGTGCGCAGCATGCGAAGCCGAGGACCAGCAGTCCGATGGTGTCTCCGGAGAACCGCGCGGGCGTCGACGACGGCGAGGGCAGCGGACGCATCACCACGACCGAGGCGGCGAGTACCGCGACGCCCGACGTGACGATCAGCTTGCGCGGCACGGCACCCAACAACAGGCGTAGTCCTCGGGACGCCGCGGCCGGGGGATGGGCCGGATCGTCGAGCAGCAGCACCCCGACCAGGCTCACCAGGAACAGCACGACGGCCGAGACCCAGACCTGGGCGGCGGTGGCGGTCAGCGGCCCCGCCGGGCCGCCCGTCGCCATCACCGCCGCCGTGGCCAGCGCACCCGTGGTGTGCAGGGCGCGCAGTGCGGGGGTGTCCGGGTCGGCCTCCACCGCGTCGCCGGGCAGCACCGCGCTCTGCGCGGGCGGCGGCGGCACGTCCTGCCGCATGCCCGACAGCTTCGAGGCCGGATTGGTCGAGGCGCCCGCCTCCGCCTTGTTGACCTCCCAGTCGACCTTCGCCACCTGATGCAGCAGCAGGATGAGCAGCGCGGGCGGCACGAGTCCCACGGCGAGCCTCGCCCACTCGCCGCGCAGCCAGTCCGGCGCGACACCCGCGAGGCAGGGCCCGCCCGGCTGGAGACACTGCGCCGCGACCAGATCCAGGCTCACGACGGTCACCTGGGCGACCAGCAGGGCGGTGAGCAGCAGCGACGCCACCCGCAGCAGCGCGCGCAGCGCATGACCGAGCAGATGGCCGAACCGACTGTCTCGACGTGCGGGCGGCAGCATCCAGTGCGCCACATTGGCCATGGCGAAGGGGAAGAGCATCGCCCAGGCCGCCTTCGCGAGCCCACCCGAGGTCATCCGACCCCACAGATAGCCCTCGACGATGCGGGGCACCGGCCGTGCCGTCGTCTGGAGGACGGGGCCGGGCGCGGGTCTGCGCAGCCGATCGGCAGGCCGGACCACTCGGCCGAGGCCGTCGCCCGCCACCTCCACGGCGGCCACCGAGTCGGTGAGGCGTTCCGGAGTGGTGCCGAGGATGCCGTGCACACGCAGCTCCACGACGCGGGTGTCAGGACCGGGAATCGCCACGGCTGCTCGCCCTCCTGCCACGTCTTGACCAAGGACGTCGATTATCGGTTCTTCTGGTCGTGTTCGTCGGCAATCCTCTGCGATCTCGTGGTCCTTCGCGAGCACATGGGGTCATCGGCGTGGCGGGCGGTACTGTTCGGAAGTCGATCGAGTCGGGTTGAGGAGTCGTGAAGATGAGTGCCGAGAGGTTGCAGACGCGGGCCGGTATCGACTTCGCGGTGGCGGACCTGTCGCTGGCCGAATTCGGTCGCCGGGAGATCCGTCTCGCCGAGCACGAGATGCCTGGTCTGATGGCCCTGCGGCGTGAGTACGCCGAGGTGTATCCGCTGAGAGGGGCCCGAATCTCGGGCTCGCTGCACATGACCGTGCAGACCGCGGTGCTGATCGAGACGCTGGTGGCGCTGGGTGCCGAGGTCCGCTGGGCCTCCTGCAACATCTTCTCCACCCAGGACCATGCCGCCGCCGCCACGGTGGTCGGCCCGCACGGCACTCCCGAGGAGCCCGCGGGCGTGCCGGTCTTCGCCTGGAAGGGCGAGTCGCTGGAGGAGTACTGGTGGTGCACCGAGCAGATGCTCACCTGGCCGGACGGTGCCACGGCCAACATGATCCTCGACGACGGCGGCGACGCCACCATGCTGGTGCACAAGGGAACCCAGTATGAGAAGGCCGGTGTCGTCCCGTCGGCGGACGACTCCGACAGCGACGAGTTCCGTGTCTTCCTCGACCTGCTGCGCGCCTCGCTGGCCGTGGACGCCTCCAAGTGGACCAAGACGGGCGAGGCGATCCTCGGCGTCACCGAGGAGACGACCACCGGCGTGCTGCGGCTCTACCAGCTCGCGGCCCAGGGTGAGCTGCTCTTCCCGGCGATCAACGTCAATGATGCGGTCACCAAGTCCAAGTTCGACAACCGCTACGGCATCCGACACTCGCTGATCGACGGAATCAACCGGGGCACCGACGTCCTCATCGGCGGCAAGGTCGCCGTGGTCTGCGGCTACGGCGACGTCGGCAAGGGCGCCGCGGAGTCGCTGCGCGGTCAGGGCGCGCGGGTGGTCGTCACCGAGATCGACCCGATCTGCGCGCTGCAGGCGGCGATGGACGGTTACCAGGTGAGCACCCTGGCGAACATCGTCGACAAGGCCGACATCATCATCACGACCACGGGCAACAAGGACGTCGTCACGGTCGACGACATGGCCCGGATGAAGCACCAGGCCATTCTCGGCAACATCGGTCACTTCGACAACGAACTCGACATGGCCGGCCTGGCCAGGTTCCCCGGCATCCACCGCATCGAGATCAAGCCGCAGGTGGACGAGTGGGTCTTCCCCGACGGGCACTCCATCATCGTGCTCTCCGAAGGCAGGCTGCTGAACCTGGGCAACGCGACGGGTCACCCGTCGTTCGTCATGTCGAACTCCTTCTCCAACCAGGTGATCGCACAGGTCGAGCTGTTCACCAAGCACGAGGAGTACGACCGCGAGGTCTTCCGACTGCCGAAGAAGCTCGACGAGAAGGTCGCGTTGATTCACCTGAACGCGCTCGGGGGCGAACTGACCCGGCTCACCAAGGAGCAGGCCGAGTACATCGACGTCGACGTCGAGGGGCCGTTCAAGCCCGACCACTACCGCTACTGATCAGCGCTCCGGCGCCCTCGTCACCTCGGGTCGGGACCGGCCCGAGGTCGGCGTTGGCGTGCCGGACCGGCCCGTGACGGACCCCCTTCTACCGCGTCACGACACGGGACCGCGCGGGCAGGGCCGTCGGTCGGCCGTCGGGCCGGCCGGCTACGGTGGCCGCCGTGAGTCGCTTGATCGTGATCGAGGGCATCGACGGAGCCGGAAAACGGACCCTGACCGACCGACTGCGCGCCGGGCTCGCCGCCCGGGGTGCGTCGGTCGGATCCGGGGCCTTTCCCCGCTATGGGCAGGACGTGCACGCCGATCTGGTGCGGGAGGGGCTGCACGGCAGGCTGGGCCCGCTGGGCGACTCGGTCTACGGCATGGCCGTCCTCTACGCCCTGGATCGCCGTGACGGCGCCGAAGGGGTGCGTAAGGCCCTGCGTGAGCACGACGTCGTCCTGATCGATCGCTACATCGCCTCCAACGCCGCCTACGGCGCGGCCCGGCTGCACGAGCCGATCGACGGAGAGTTCGTCACCTGGCTGCACGATCTGGAGGTGGACCGCTTCGGTCTGCCGAGGCCGGATCTTCAACTCCTGCTTTCGGTGCCGCCCGCGACGGCGGCGGCTCGTGCCGTGCGGCGTGCCGAGTCCGAGGCCGACCGCGCGCGGGACCTCTTCGAGACCGACGACGGGTTGCAGGCTCGTTGTGCGGCGCGCTATGCGGAGCTCGCCGGGGTCTCGTGGCTGTCGCCCTGGGTGGCCGTCGACGGAGCCTCATCGGTGGACGTGAACGGGTTGGTGGATGTCGTACTCGGCTGAGGATGCTCCGGTCGACGTGGTGCGGGCTCTGCTCGCCGAGGCCGCCGAGCAGACCGGGTTCCCGCTGCCCTCGTGGGCACACGAGGAGCACGGCGTGCACACCATGATCGACATCGAGCCGCCGAACGAGGAGGCGACGAGCCTGGGCATGTGGGTGCTCGGTTCGATCGTGCTCGTGTTCCTCGACATCGAGCAGCCGGTGGAGTTCGACCTGCGACTGGAGGACGATCGTGTCCGGCTGGTCGGTCTGGTGACGGCGGTCGTGCTGGGAACGGTGGAGCTGGACGAGGCCGTGGAGCGTTCCGGGGTGCGGTCGAACGCCGTCCGGTGGCCGGGCGGTTCCGCGGAGCTGGAGGGCACACGGCCCGTCATCTCGCGTGAGCTGCTGCCGAGATTCCTCCTCCGTCGCAGCGAGCCGGAACTGCGGGTCAGACGACTGCTGCCCTGGTCGGCGGCCTGAGTCCGCCGGGCCGGCCGACCCCGGCCCGGCCGAGGGCACACCGGTCCCGACTCGAAGGGAGATCAAGTCGAGACGTGTGAGTCGGTAACGTTTTCGGGCGCATCTGCGGTGTAGTCCAGAGCTACGCCGATAGGGTGACCAATGTCACCTCCAGTGAGTGCGAGGTGCGTGAGTGGACAGAGACCAGTGGGTCGGGGGACAACGGGTCGGAATCGCGGAGGCCGCTCAGCAGCGGGTGATGCGGACCAGGTCAGGACCCAGTGCGACGATATGGGGCATGAAGTCGCGTGTATTGGTGGTGGACGACGACCCGGCGTTGGCGGAGATGCTCACCATCGTCCTACGGGGTGAGGGCTTCGAGACGGCGGTCGTGGGGGACGGGGCACGAGCGATGCCCGCCATGCGCGAATTGAAGCCTGATCTCGTTCTGCTGGACCTGATGCTGCCCGGGATGAACGGCATCGACGTCTGCAAGGCGATCCGATCAGAGTCGGGGGTGCCGATCGTGATGCTCACCGCGAAGACCGACACGGTCGACGTGGTGCTGGGGCTCGAGTCCGGAGCGGACGACTACGTCGTCAAGCCGTTCAAGCCGAAGGAGCTGGTGGCGAGGATTCGTGCCCGCCTCCGTCGTACCGAGGCGGAGCCCGCCGAGACGCTGGGCATCGGGGACCTGACGATCGACGTCCCCGGTCACGAGGTGACTCGAGAGGGCAGGCCCATCCAGCTCACTCCGCTGGAGTTCGATCTTCTCGTCGCGCTGGCCCGCAAGCCTCGCCAGGTGTTCACCAGGGAGGTGCTGCTGGAACAGGTGTGGGGTTATCGGCACGCGGCGGACACGCGCCTGGTGAACGTGCACGTGCAGCGTTTGCGGTCGAAGGTCGAGCGCGACCCCGAGCACCCCGAGGTGGTGCTCACCGTCCGCAGCGTCGGATACAAGGCGGGCCCGCCGTGAGGTGAGCCGTCGAGACCGGGCCGCAGGGCCCCGGCGGGGAGGATGACACGCTCCCCGTCGCCCAACGACGACGGGCGTGATTTTTCACTCCATCGAGTGAGATTCAGGCCTGCGTGGCTGCAGACGGATGGCACGGGTTGATTACGGGCTGCCGCCTGCGCCGGAGACTCTGGTAAAGCCTGCGGTGGCACAGGTCCAGAGACGGCGGAGCAGAGGCGGGCTTGCGGTGGGAGTCGGTACTGCGCGAGGCACTGCGGCGGGCCGGGCCGTGGTGCGCGGTTTCCTGCGGGCTCGCCGCCTCGTCCGGCGGCGGCTCGCGGCGTTCACCGCGTTGTGGCGACGCTCGCTGCAGCTGCGGGTCGTCATCAGCACCCTGGCGCTGTCCTCCGCCGTCGTGTTCATCCTCGGCATGGTGCTGCAGGCCGAGATCACCAACCGACTGCTGGACAGCAAGCTGACCGCCGTCACCTCCCACGCCTACACGAGCCGGGACACCGTCGAGCGGCTGCTGGTCAACGTCAACCCCAACCGCGACGACTTCCAGGCATCGCTCAGCAGCACCCTCACCGACCTCAGCAGCACCGACAGCTCCGACGACTCGACACGGCCGGCGGCGGGCGTGTTCGAACCGGTGCTGGTCGACGGGCACGGACCCGCCCGCTGGGAGGAGAGCCAGCTCGCCGTCGGACGCCATGAAGACGTCCCCCAAGAACTGCGCACCCAGGTGGAGGACGGCGCCCTCAGCTATCAGATCACCACCGCCGTCCGCGAACACGAGGCCGTGCGGATGCTCGTGATCGGCATCCCGGTGCAGACCACCAACCGCTACGTGCAGCTCTACCAGCTCTATCCCCTGACCAACGAGGAACAGACGATCGGGGTCGTTCAGAGCACCCTCGTCCTCGGCGGCCTGGCCATCGTGCTGCTGCTGGCCGGGGTGACGAGCCTGGTGACCAGACAGGTGGTCCGCCCGGTCCGACAGGCCGCCGCCGTCGCGGAACGTTTCGCCGAGGGCGACCTCGACGACCGGATGCGAGTGGTCGGCGAGGACGAGGTCGCCAGGCTCGCCGAGTCGTTCAACGAGATGGCCGCCAGCCTCCAGGACCAGATCCAGCGGCTCGAGGAGTTCGGCACCCTGCAACGCCGCTTCACCTCGGACGTCTCGCATGAGCTGCGGACCCCGCTGACCACGGTGCGGATGGCCGCCGACGTCCTGCACGCCTCCAGAGACCAGTTCCCCGCCGGGCTGGCACGTTCGACGGAGCTGCTGGTCAACGAACTGGACCGATTCGAGTCGCTGCTCGGCGACCTCCTCGAGATCAGCAGGCACGACGCGGGCGTGGTGGACCTGAGCTCCGAGACCGTCGACCTGCGCTCCTCGGTGCACCGGGCGATGGAGGCGGTGCACGGCCTGGCCGCCAACGCGGACGTCACCATCGAACTCGACCTCCCGGTGCGGCCGGTGCTCGTCGAGATCGACTCACGGCGCATCGAGCGGGTGCTGCGCAACCTGCTCGCCAACGCCGTCGACCACTGCGACGGCAATCCCGTGGTCGTCACGCTGGCCGCCGACCGCAACGCGGCGGCCATCACCGTCCTCGATCAGGGCATCGGGCTGCGGCCCGGCGAGGAAGAGCTGGTGTTCAACCGATTCTGGCGGGCCGATCCGTCGCGGAACCGCCGTACCGGAGGCACCGGCCTCGGACTGGCCATCAGCCTGGAGGACGCCCGACTCCACGGCGGCATGCTGGACGCCTGGGGCGAGGTCGGCGTCGGGGCCTGCTTCCGGTTGACGCTGCCTCGGAGGCTGGGTGAAGAGGTCAACGGCAGTCCGCTGCCGTTGCCGCCCGTCTCCGTCGCGAGCTCTCTCGTGAACTCTGGTGCTACCTCCGTCGTCGGCGACGTCCCCGGTGAGCCGGCCCCGCAGCCCGCGCCTCCGCAGCCGGACTCCGTCGCGAACGCCCTGCGCTGGCAGGCGGCCGATGAAGAACCCGCCGAGGAGCCTGCTCGGCCCGTGGGCGGCCGGGACCGGGCGCGAGGCGATGACCAGCCGACGGCCTTCCACAGTGGGGAGGAGCCGGGGGAACTGGACCGCGGCGCGGAGCCGAACGAGAATCGACGGTACGACGAACGACCGAAGCAGCGCACGGACCGGAACGGGGAGCACCAGGCACGCGGCGAGCAGGCCCTCGAACCGAGGCAGGCGCGCGATCCTGACCCGGCGGCGGGCGAGGGGGATTCGAGATCATGAACCGGGCACGCACCGGCAGGGCCTGCATCGCGATCCTGCTCGGACTGGCGATGACCTCCGGATGCGCGGCCATCCCGGACTCGTCGACGCCGATCAAGCTCGATCAGGTGGTCGAGGGCGGCCGGGCCAGCGAACCGGAGCCGCCGGCGAGCAGCCTCAGCGCCACCGAACTGGCCAGGAGCTTCCTCGCCGAGAGCGTCGACCCGGACGACGATCACCGCGCCGCGCGCCTGCACCTCACCGAGGAGGCGGCCGAGGCGTGGAACAGCGGCGTCAGCATCCACTTCCTCGGCGGCAACTACAACGCGATCGACGCGCCGGACCAGGTGGTCTCCCCAGACTCGCAGGACACCGCGGTCGTCGAGGTGTCCGGCTGGGAGGTCGGGGTGCTCAACGAGTACAACGCCTACGAGCCCCGGTCGCAGGAGGTCGAGTTCCGGCTGCCGATGCGCTGGACGGACGACGGCTGGCGGATCACCGAGGCGCCGCCGGGCGTGATCATGCCGATCGACGACTTCCGCGATCACTATCAGCCGGTACAGCTGTACTTCTTCGCGCATGACCGGAAGGGCCTGGTGCCGGAGCGGCGCTACCTGCCGCCCGCGACGAACAGCAGCCAGCCGGGACAGATCGTCGAACTGCTCAAGAAGGGGCCGTCGCCCGCGCTTCAGGGCGCGGTGCATCCGGTGCTGTCCGCGGGCGTGGACACCAGACACGCGGTGGCCGAGAACGAGGACGGCGTCATCGAGATCGACCTCACCAACCTCGGCGAACTCACCCAGGACGGCCGACGCGAGATGGTCGCGGGTCTGGTCTTCTCGCTGCAGTCGTTGCGGCCCACCCCGGTGCGGGTGCTGGTGGAGGGCGTCGACATCCTCCCGGATCAGACCGAATGGCATCGTGAGGACTTCGACGACCTCCGTCGGGCCGTCGCGCCGAACCCGGACCTGTCGAGCCTGGTCGTGCGGGACGGCCAGGTGCAGAAGCTCACCGTCGACGGCGAGGCGGTGCCGGGCCCGGCAGGCGACGGCACCTATCACGCTCGCAGCGCCAGCCAGTCGATCACCGGCTCGCGGCTCGCGGTGGTCGGCGACGATGCCGTGGGCGGGCGAGACCTCTGGGTCGGGGAGTACGGCGAGGAGCTCAGCCCCGTCCCCGTCGAGGCGACGACCCTCACCAGACCCACCTGGCGGGCCGGTGCCAGCGAGTTGTGGACCGTCGCCGACGGGCGGACCGTTCTCCAGGTCGTGGCCACCGGCGAAGGCGGCTGGCAGGCCACCGAGGTGTCCGCGCGCGAGCTGCACGAGTACGGCGAGGTCACGGCCCTGCGCTTCGCACCGGACGGCATGCGGGTCGTGGCCATCGCGAACGGGAGGCTCCTGGTGGGCGCGATCGTGAGTGACGGGGGCAACCCGAGGATCGGCAACCTGCGTGAGCTTCCACTGCCGCGCAGCCCGCAGGCCACGGCGGTGAGCTGGAACAGCCCGTCCGTGGACTCGCTCGACGGAGATCTGCTCGTGGTGGCCACCGACAACCCGGACGCGCCGGTGGTGCGTCTCCAGGAGGACGGTCTGGACGGCCGCACCTACCAGCCGACGAACCTGAGCCCGCCGGTCACCGAGGTGACGGCCTTCCCAGGGCAGGACGTCATCGTCGCGGATCAGAACGGGTTGTGGACCTCGGCCGACGTGAACGGGTACTGGAAGCAGCTGCTCCGGGTCAGCGGCTCCAGCGTGACGCCCTCCTATCCGGGATGACGGCCGAGGCGCGCCGCGGCGGCGTTCGACGCGGAGCGCCGGCCGGCGAGGTCTTGAGCACGGCGACGCGGCCGCGGTCAGGCGGCCTGCTCGTTCGCGCACGGTCGTGAGCATGACGCAGGGCTGCTCTCGGTCCGAGTGCGGCGGTTCGGCCTACGTGGCCTGACGACGGCCGCGGCGGGGACACGAGGACCTCGGCCTGCCCGCGCGTCCGGTGCGACCCTCCCGTCGAGCCCGGCGCGGCGATCCGGCTCCATGCCGCGGTGGTTCGGGCGGGCTGTAGTGGGCGGCGGCGCGGCTCGCGTGGTCGACCGATGTCGCGGGCGCTCACGAAGGAGATCGGGTCTCCGGGCGGCGGACCGCCGTCGCCGGTGGTCGCCCCTCGGCATCGGGCGATGGGGATGTCGGAGCCGTGCGGCGTGGGGCGCCGAAGTGGGTGGGGTGCCGGCGGAGCGGACCGAACGGGACCGAACGAGCCGATCAGGTGCGATCCGAGCGGCACGCGGGACCGACCGGGCACCATGTGCACCATGCGTGTCCTGATGAATGCCCTGCGTGACGTCGGGGATCTGATGCTGCCCGCGTGCTGTGTCGGCTGCCCGGCGGAGGGCTCGTCCTTGTGTCCGGAGTGTCGGTCCGAGTTCGGCCTGCCCGCCGTGGTGCCGGGCCTCGAGCGGAAGGCGGGCGTGCCCTGCCACGCGCTGGCCGGCTATCGCGGGGCCGCTCGCGAGGCGGTGGTGGCCTTCAAGGAACGTGGTGTCCGCTCGCTTGCCAGACCGTTGGGAGAGCTGGTCGCCGCCGCGCTGCCGTCCCTGTCCGGCGGCGGGGCGGCCGGGTGGTGGCTGGTGCCTGCGCCCTCCCGCCCGGCCGTCGCCCGACGGCGCGGAGGCAATCACGTCGAACGGCTGCTGCGGTTCACGGCCAAGGCCGTCGCGGAACGCGGCGGCACCTGCGCGCTGGCGCCCTGCCTCACGCTGGCGGCCGGGGTCGTGGAGTCGGTCGGCCTGGACGATGCGGGCCGTGCCGCGAACCTCGCCGACCGGGTGCGGGTGCGCCGCGCGGGTCTGCCGCCTCGCGGCACGTCCGTGATCCTCGTCGACGACGTCGTGACCTCGGGGGCGACCGCGGCCGCGTCGATCGGCGCGCTCGATGTGGCGGGAGTGGAAGTCCGTGCCGTCCTCGCGTTGACCTCGGCCCGGGGTCTCGGCGCGGCGGCGTCGGGCGGGCGCGTCGGAGATCGACGATCCGTGACCAGCCGGCCCGCCTTCGAGAACCTGTGATCTGTATCACTATTTCGAGCCTGTCGGGCTCGGAGGGTCAGGCCTCGAAAGGGTGACGGGCGCGGGCCGTCGCGTGGACGCCGTCCGCTCCGGTGGATCTTCCCTCGAACGGGGGGCGCCGATGCGGCCGTTTCGGGGAACTCGTCGGCCGTTCGGCTCGTTATGGGGGTATGACATGGCCGAACGCGGCTCCGCGGACCCAGGGGGAGACTCCGGGGTGCGGCGCGTTGGGTATCACCCAAACGGGTGTTATGAACATCGTTCGGGTTCGTGAGGTGGGTCCGGAAAGCGCTTGTCGGCCGGTCAGATCACGTTCCGTGTTCATCGGTCGTCCCCCAAGTCGGGACTGTCATCCACGTCACAGGGCGGCTAACGTCCTCCGCTATCGACAGACTTGCAGCGGGAACGACCCGATTGAACAGCGACGAGGGAGGGGATAGGCACAGCCGTCGAGTGATGGGCACACGCTCCCAGTCGAGTGACAGCCGATCCCTCGAAAGCCCGTGAAGGTTCACTCGCACGACTGCGAGGAGGTCGCACATGGACATCGTCGTCAAGGGCCGCAACGTCGAGGTGCCCGAGCACTATCGGACACATGTGGCGGAGAAGCTGGACCGCCTCGAACGTTACGACCGCAAGGTCATCAGCTTCGACGTGGAACTCTTCCACGAACCCAACCCGAGGCAGACGAAGAACTGCCAGCGGGTGGAGATCACCGGCAAGGGCAAGGGCCCCGTGATTCGCGCGGAGGCGACCGCCGCCGACTTCTACGCCGCTCTGGACGGCGCCGTCACGAAGCTGGAGAGCAGACTCCGTCGAGCACACGATCGCCGCAGAGTCCACTACGGACGACGCAACCCCACGTCGGTGGCGGAGGCCACCGCCATCCCCGACCTGCTGCCGGACGCGACCAGCGGCCAGGTGAACGGCGAGCGAGGGAGCACAGCCGTGTTGAAGGCGACCGAGGTGGAGACGGCAGAGGACCAGCGTTGGCAGCACCTCGCCGACAGCCACGAACCGGGGCAGATCGTCCGGGAGAAGCAGCACCCGTCGACGCCGATGACCGTCGACCAGGCTCTGTACGAGATGGAGCTGGTCGGCCATGACTTCTACCTCTTCGCCGACGCCGAGAGCGGCAGGCCGAGCGTGGTCTACCGCAGGCACGGCTTCGACTACGGCGTCATTCAACTCGTGTGAGCAGGCCGCCGCGCGGGCGAAGCTCGCCGGGAGCAGTCGTCGCGGACCCGGACCGGTCGGGCAGTCGGGTCCGCTGAACCGATCGGCATCGTGAACACCCTCCGCGCCGCGCGATCGTCTCCGTCGACGCGACGTCGGGAGGCGGTGATCCGTCGCCGCGGCGACGCCACGACAGCGTGTTCTCGCCAGAACCTCCGCCCCGTCGCGGTCTTCGCGGCGGGGCGGAGCGCTGTCACGATGCGGCGCCGTCTCGCCGTCTCGCGGGGCGGTGTCGCCGCGGCAGGTGGACCGTGCGGCAGACGGGCACTCCTGCCCGCACGAGCGGGTCTGCCCTGGCGCGACCGGCGGCGCGGAACCGCCCGGCACCCGGCGAGGCCCGGGCCCGGCCTGCACCGCCTGCCCGTCCGCTCGCGTGCGGCCCGCCAGCCCCGCCCGCCGCAGACGGCCGGCCTTCCCGGCGAGATCGCCGTCGCGGGCTCTCACCCCGCGGCATCGGATGCTCACCTGCGGTGATGGCGGACATGAACGCCCGTCCGACCGACGCGAGCCCCGACCTCGACCGTCGCGGACGGTCGTCGAGCGGCTTGACGTGGTCGCCCGGCGGCCCAGACCTCGGATCTCGAACGCCGACCACCTTGCGAGGCACCGGGGTTGATCGGGCATCCTTGAACCAGGTGTCCATCGGCAGGCGGTGAGGCCGCCACCTGCGTGGATGCCGTCGACACCCTGTCCATGCCTACGATGGCGGCAAAGCGTCCTGACCGGGCGCATGACGATCAGCTAGTGAGGTCGACCGCATGGTCCTGTCTCGACTGCTCCGCGCCGGCGAGGGCAAGACGCTCAAACGCCTGCGGATGATCGCGGCGCACGTCAACTCCCTGGAAGACGACTTCGTCGATCTCAGCGACGCCGAGCTTCGTGCGAAGACCGACGAGTTCCGTCAACGCAACGCCGACGGCGAGTCGCTGGACGAACTGCTCCCCGACGCATTCGCGGTCGCCAGGGAGGCCGCCAAGCGCACGCTCGGTCAGCGGCCCTTCGACACCCAGGTCATGGGCGGCGCGGCACTGCACCTCGGCCAGGTGTCCGAGATGCGCACCGGTGAGGGCAAGACCCTGACCTCGGTGCTCGCGATCTACCTCAACGCCATTCCCGGCGAGGGCGTCCACGTCGTCACGACCAACGACTACCTGGCCAGACGTGACTCCGAGTGGATGGGTCGCGTGCACCGCTTCCTCGGCCTCAAGGTCGGCGTCATCGCACCGCAGATGACGCCGGACCAGCGTCGCGAGGCCTACGCCGCCGACATCACCTATGGCACGAACAACGAGTTCGGCTTCGACTACCTCCGCGACAACATGGCGTGGAGCATCAAGGACTGCGTCCAGCGCGGGCACCACTTCGCCGTCGTCGACGAGGTCGACTCCATCCTCATCGACGAGGCCAGGACTCCGCTGATCATCTCGGGGCCGACCGACCAGTCTTCGCGCTGGTACCAGGAGTTCGCCAGGCTCGCGCCACTGCTCAAGCGCGACGAGCACTACGAGGTGGACGAGCGCAAGCGCACCGTCGGCGTCTCGGAGAAGGGCGTCGAGCTGATCGAGGACCAGCTCGGCATCGACAACCTCTACGAGGCCGCCAACACCCCGCTCGTCGGCTACCTGAACAACGCCTTGAAGGCCAAGGAGCTCTTCAAGAAGGACAAGGACTACATCGTCCGAGGTGACGAGGTCGTCATCGTCGACGAGTTCACCGGCCGCGTCCTGGCCGGTCGGCGCTACAACGAAGGCATGCACCAGGCCATCGAGGCCAAGGAGCGGGTGCCGATCAAGGCCGAGAACCAGACGCTGGCCACCATCACGCTGCAGAACTACTTCCGGCTGTACGACAAGCTCGCCGGGATGACCGGTACGGCCCAGACCGAGGCCACCGAGCTTCAGCAGATCTACAAGCTCGGCGTCGTCAGCATCCCCACCAACCGGCCCGCCATCCGTAAGGACCAGCCGGACCTCGTCTACAAGACCGAGCAGGCCAAGTTCGAGGCGCTCGCCGAGGACATCGAGGAGCGGCACCGCAAGGGGCAGCCGGTGCTGGTCGGCACCACCAGCGTCGAGCGCTCCGAATACCTGTCGAAGCTGCTCACCAAGATGTCGGTCCCCCACGAGGTGCTCAACGCCAAGCACCACGAGCGGGAGGCGCTGATCATCGCCCGCGCCGGACTCAAGGGTGCCGTCACCGTGGCCACGAACATGGCCGGTCGCGGGACCGACATCGTGCTCGGCGGAAACCCCGACATCATCGCGGACGCGGAGATCCGGGCCCGAGGGCTCGACCCGGTGGAGACGCCCGAGGAGTACGAGGCGGCCTGGGACGAGGTGCTGGCCGAGACGAAGGCCGCCGTCGAGGCCGAGGCGGCCGAGGTCCGTGCCGCGGGCGGGCTCTACGTGCTGGGCACCGAACGTCACGAATCGCGCCGGATCGACAACCAGCTGCGTGGTCGCGCGGGCAGGCAGGGCGACCCGGGCGAGTCCCGGTTCTACCTGTCGTTGGGCGACGAGCTGATGCGCCGCTTCAACGCCGCGATGGTCGAGGCGGTCATGAACCGGCTGCGGGTGCCGGAGAACGTGCCGATCGAGCACAAGATGGTCACGAGGGCCATCCTGTCGGCACAGACGCAGGTCGAGCAGCAGAA
The DNA here is from genome assembly GCF_002234535.1 of Actinoalloteichus hoggarensis. Taxonomy (NCBI): domain Bacteria; kingdom Bacillati; phylum Actinomycetota; class Actinomycetes; order Pseudonocardiales; family Pseudonocardiaceae; genus Actinoalloteichus; species Actinoalloteichus hoggarensis. The sequence continues at coordinate 5,769,909 of NZ_CP022521.1, read as the reverse complement.
CTTCGAGATCCGCAAGAACGTCCTCAAGTACGACGAGGTGATGAACAAGCAGCGTCAGGTCATCTACGCGGAGCGCCACCGCGTGATGGAGGGCGAGGACCTCCAAGAGCAGATCGAGCACATGATGACCGACGTGATCACCGCGTACGTGGAGGGTGCCGCGGGCGAGGGCGACGTCGAGGACTGGGATCTCGAACAGCTTTGGACCGCCCTCAAGACGCTCTACCCGATCAGCCTGGATCACAAGAAGCTCGTGGAGGACTCGGAGCGCGGGCTAACCAAGGACGAACTGCTCCGGGCCGTGCTCGCCGACGCTCGCGAGGCATACCGGATCCGCGAGGCCGAGATCAACGAGAAGGTCGGCCAGGAGGACGGGATGCGCCAGCTCGAACGGCGCGTGCTGCTCTCCGTCCTCGACCGCAAGTGGCGTGAGCACCTCTACGAGATGGACTATCTCAAGGAGGGCATCGGTCTGCGGGCGATGGCCCAGCGCGACCCGGCGATCGAGTATCAGCGCGAGGGCTTCGACATGTTCTCGGCGATGCTGGAGGCGCTGAAGGAGGAGTCCGTCGGGTTCCTCTTCAACATCCAGGTCGAACCCGCCGAGAGTGCCAAGCCCGCGGCCGCGCCCTCGGGGCCGCCCGTCGCCGTCACCGTCGGCGGGTCCGACGGCGATCCGGCGGCAGCCCCCGCGCCGGCCGGATCGAGCGGCAACGGCCGAGCGGGTGGCAACGCCAACGGCCAGCGGTCAGCGAACGGGCAGCGGGCGGCGAACGGTCAGCGCGGCGGCAACGGCCGCCGCCCCGCGCCGCCCGCCCAGCAGCCACGGGCGCCGCGTCCGGAGGAGGCCGTGCCGCCCGCGCTGCGTGGCAAGGGACTCGGCGGCCCCGGCCAGCAGCGACTGACCTACACCGGTCCGGAGGAGGGCGGCGGCGTCGAGACACGGCGCAGCGGCCAGTCGGGGACGGGCGGCGGCCGAGCGAGCAACGCCAGCCGCAAGGACCGGCGCGCGGCGGAACGCGCTCAGGCCAAGCGCGACAAGCGGAACTGAGACACCGAGGGCCGACGCCGGAGGACCGGAGCTTCTCCGACGTTCGAGACCTCGGCTGCCGTCGAGGCGCGGTTTCTCAGGACAGCCCGTCGAGGTGGGGCAGGCGTGGTGCGCCTGCCCCGCCTTCGGGGGTGCGGCCGACGATGGCGGCGTCCCAGCCTGGAGCCCGGCGAACCGGATCGGCCCGACCGTCGGGCGCCCGCCGTGGCGGTGGCCGGTCGTCGCGTGCCTGCCGTGTCGAGCCGGCTGGTGTCCGCGTGCCGCGGTTCTCCGGGTGCCGCGGTTCTCCGGGTGCCGCGGCTGTCTGGGGTGTCGGAGCTGTCTCGGGTGCCGGAGCAGACCACGACTTGGCGTCGAACGCCGTGGGTGCCGGCTGCCGTGGTCGTCTGATCGTCCTGGTGGCCGGCTGCCGTGGGGCACGCTGTGGTGGTCGCGGCTGCCGTGGTCACCGGCTGAGGTGGTCGCCGAGCCGGCGCCGTGGTCCGAGGCTCTGTTCTCGGGGTGGGCCGGCCAGGAGCGACTCTGCTGCGAGATGGGCTGTCGGCCGGCTGCGGCCTCCGACGGAGACACAGGTGTCGAGCCGGGTACATCGATTCGCGGACACGTCAGAGCGTCCGGGGACGACGATCGGCTTCGTCGTCCGCATTCTCGCTGCTCTCGCGTTATCCGCCCCCGCCCCGCTCTCGACTGCTCGCCCCTTGCCCGCCCACGTGTCACGGTGGTCTCTCTCCCACACCGTGGTCGGTGGTGGAATGCCCATGCTGACGGGAGACAGGGCGCGCACACCTGCCTCCGTCGTCCTCCGTCCGCCGACTACGCGGCGATACGCGCGGTGCTGACGGCAGCGCCGCTTCTCGCCCTAGACCGTCCTCCTGTCCTCCCGTCCTCGGGAATCCCGTCTTCATGTCTTCGTCTCCTGCCGTCCTGCCGTCCTGCCAGCGCGGCAGGACGGCACGGCGAGGCGACGCCATCCGGCGAGGCCGACATCACCCGGCGGCACGGCTTCAGCGTCTCGTCCCGTCTCGCCTCGCCGTCGACGCCCGCCTCGGCAACGACCCGGCAACGACCCGGCAGGCCCCGCCGCGCCCGCCCGGCTCGGCTCACCACGGGGCGGCGCGTGGTCTCTCCCTCGGTCACCGCACGGTCGGACCTCGCGGGCGCAGGACCTGGAGTGCCGTGCCGAGCCACCTCGTTCCCCGCAGTTCCAGGCGCAGGGCCACGGCGAAGGCGCGATCGCGGCCCCACACCGGCGCGGTCGACTCGATCACCGTCTCGCTGATCTGCTGCGCGTGCACCCGAAGCAGCCTGCTCGGCGGATGAGTGCTGGGGCCGTGTCTGGCGCGCGGCGCGATCAGATAGTGCAGATCTGGGACGAGAAGTCGCCCGAGCTGCAATCGAGACCGCCTGCCGTCCAGGATCTCCACGAGGGCATGCAGCGACTGGCGGGCGATGCGATGCGCGGCGGGCGCCCGGCTGGGCGGCTCCGGAATCGCGACAGGGGCCTGTGCGCCACTGCTCGGCAGGTCACGTCGCACGTCGCTCGTCCGGACCGAGGCGAGCCTGCGCACGATGGGGATGGGCCCCGACGGCGCCGAGACCGGTGCGGCGAATCGGGCCCAGATCGGCGCGGTCGTCGTCTGGACCTGAACAGAGTTGACGGGGCCTGCCATGCTCGGCATCGCGCGGCGCGGCCGAGGCCCCGGCCGCTGCGACGATCGACGTACCGTCGCCGCACGCCACGGATGAGGGCCGCCACGGGGCGGTCGCGGATCTCCGGAAGCCGCAGGGCGCGCGACGGCGGAACTCGCGGCGGCGGACGTCGGGACCGCGTGGTCCGCGACGATCGGGACCGACACCGCCCGCAGGCTCGCTGTTCCCGGACGTGTCGTGTCCAGGCCTTCCGCCTCCGCGGCAGATCCCACGCCTACGGCAGATCCCACGCCCGACGCGCCGGGCGGGCGGGCGGCCCGGGCGCCGTCGAGCAGCCTGCTCACCGTGAGCCCGGCGAACACCGGCTGGTCCAGCGCTCCCGCCTCGGGTGGTGCGGCGGCGGTGTCGGGACCCGTGCCGACGGACGTGGGGGACAGCAACGCGCTCATCGCGACTCCTTCCAGCGAAACGATGTCTCGCGAAGGAAGAGCGAGGTGGGCGGTGAATCCGTACATTCGCGGGTCGAAGTCACTCGAAGGTGTCGCTCGGGCGTGTTCCTAGACTGGCGGTGTGACGCTCTCCGGACTGGTGCTCGACTTCTTCGGCGTGCTCACCGACAGCGACGGGGCTCCCGCGCATGTCGAACCGCCCCTGGTGGCCGTCGTCCGATCGGCCCGCGCCGCCGGCCTGCGCACCGCGCTGCTGTCCAACGCGGAGGGCCGCCGCGCCGACGACGGGCTCGACGAACTGTTCGACGCGGTGGTCATCTCCGGCGAGGTAGGACTGAGCAAGCCCGACCCGCAGATCTACCGACTCACCGCCGAACGGCTCGGGCTGTCCACGGTCGAGTGCGTCTTCGTGGACGACCTGCGTGGCAACGTCACGGGCGCCGTCCTCGCGGGCATGGTCGGCATCCACCACCAGACCGTCCCGGCCACCGTCGCCGAGCTGGGCATCCTGTTCGACCGCGAGTTCCCGGCGTCGCGGCCGGGCTAGGCCGCATCACGCCGACGCGGCACGAAAGCGGCCGACGAATCGGCGGGACAGGCCCTCGAGGATCGACCCGACGACGCGCGCTCCTCACTCGGCCGACCCGAACAGACCCGATTCGGCACCCGAGGTCGACCTGGCTGCTTCCACCGTCGACCACGACCGTCGAGCCGGGACGACGGGCCGCCGCCGAGCGGTCGGCGCGGCCCCGCTCATCCGGAAGACGATCCGGCCGAGCATGCCGGACGGCGTCTCGGCGCCGAGCCGCCGCCTGCGCACCGTCACCCGCCACCACCGGCCCGGTGCTGACGCGAGGCCTGTCGCCGCCGGGCCAACTCGAAGCTCAGCACCGCTGCCGCGCTCGCGACGTTCAACGACTCCACCCCGCCCGCCAGCGGGATCGCGACCCGACCCATCACCAGCTCCGCCACCTCGGGGGAGACGCCGTGAGTCTCGCCGCCCAGCACGAACGCGACCCGGCGCGGCAGCTCCACCTCGAAGAGCGTCGACTCGCCGTCCGCCGCCATCGCGTACAGCCCGAATCCGGCCTCGATCAACCCCTCGGCCGCGGCTCCCGCCGTCGCCGTCCGCAGGATCGGCGCCCGGAACGCCACCCCCGCCGAGGCCTTCACCACCAGCGGATCGATCGTGGCCACCCCTCGACGAGGCACCACCACCCCGCCGATGCCCGCCGCCGTCGCCGTGCGCAGGATCATCCCGACGTTGGCGGGGGTGGTGACCCCGTCGAGCAGCAACACCGTCTCGGGCACGTCGCGGCCGGCGGCCAGAGCCGCCGACAGGGTGCGCATGCGCGGTGCGACCACGTCGGCCAGCACCCCTTGATCGTGGCGGCCGTTGCCCGCCAGGACCTTCACTCGCTGCGCGGTGGCCCGCTGCACCGGAACGGCGCGCAGTCGGGCCGCCTGGAGGATCTCCCGCGCCACCGCGCCGACGGCGTTGTCGGCGAGAATCACCTTGTCCACCGCCAAGGCAGGGTCTTGGAGCGCTTCGAGCACCGGCTTTCGACCGTAGACCGTGACGAACCGGTCCTTCGGGGAGACATCGTCAGACACGACGAGCAGGATCGCACGCCCATGGATGTGTCAGGATTCGTCCATGCCGGACCGACTCTCCGCCCTGGATGCGTCCTTCCTCTACCTGGAGGATCCGACGACTCCGATGCACGTCGGCACGGTCCTGCTCTTCCAGCAGTCTCGCGGCGCGCGGCGACGTGCCGCCTCGGGCGGTGGGCGCGGCGCCGACGGCCGGGCCGGCGGCGGACTGGAATACGGTCGGATCGCCGCGCTCATCGAGCAGCGCCTGCCGCTGGCCCCTCGCTACCGCCAGAAGGTCGTCCAGGTGCCCGGCAGGCTGGCGCGGCCCGTGTGGGTCGACGACCCGGACTTCGACCTCGACTATCACCTGCGCCGATCCGCGCTGCCCAGGCCTGGCAGCGACGAACAGCTCGCCGACCTCGTCGCCCGACTGATGTCCCGGCCGCTCGACCACTCCCGCCCGCTGTGGGAGGCCTACGTCGTCGAAGGCCTGAGCGGCGATCGCGTCGCCCTGATCACCAAGACCCATAACGCGATGGTCGACGGCATCGCGGGCTTCGACATCGGGCAGGTCATCCTCGACGACGCCCCCACGGTGCCCCGCATCGGCGATGAGCTGTGGATGCCGGAACCCGAACCGGGCCCCGTGCAGCTCGTTCTGGACGCCGCCACCGAGGCGGTCCGCAGGCCCGGAGAGATCGTCGAGAACGTGCGGGTCGCCGCGATGGACGTGGCCGCCACCCTGCGCGACGTCACCCAGGCGTTCGGCGGCCTCGCCTCGGCGGTCCGCACCGCCGCGCGTCCGACCGCGCAGGGCCCGCTCAACGTCAGCATCAGCATCCAGCGCCGTTACGCCGTCACCAGGACACGCCTCGCCGACTACCGCAGGATTCGTCGGGCGCACGGTGGCACGGTCAACGACGTCATCCTCGCCGTCATCGCCGGAGCACTGCGCAACTGGCTGCTCTCCCGAGGCGAGGTCGTCACCGCGTCCAGCACCATCAGGGCGATGGTCCCGGTGTCGGTGCGAGACCCGGAGACGAACCCCGACGACGCCGCCGCGCGGGAGGCCGCCCCTGGCACGGAACCGGCCGCCGAGGACGTCGCCGGGCCGGTCGCGGGCGGCAAGGTCTCGGCCTACCTCGTGGAACTCCCGGTGGGCGAGGCCAGCGCCACCCTCCGGCTGCACCACGTCGGTCATGCCATGCGGGCCCATCAGGAGTCCGGGCAGTCGGTGGCCGCCGGCGCGCTCGTCCGCCTGTCGGGATTCGCCCCGCCCACGCTGCACGCCCTCGGCGCGCGGGCCGCGAACTCGTTCTCCCGCAGACTGTTCAACGTCGTCGTCACCAACGTGCCGGGACCACAGGTGCCGTTGTATGCGGCAGGGACGAAGATGGTGGAGATGTTCCCGGTGGTGCCGCTGGCCAAGCACCAGGCCCTGTCGATCGGGGTCGGCTCGTACGACGGCGGCGTGTACTTCGGGCTCAACGGAGATCGGAATGCGATGTTCGACGTGGACGTGTTGGCAGGGATGATCGACGAATCCCTTGACGAGCTGTTGGGGACGGTGTGATGCGGATCTACGTTCCCGCGACCGTGGCGATGCTGCGCGGACTGGTGGCGGACGACGAACTCGTGCCGGTGAGCGGCACCGCGTTCGCGTTGACCCCCATGCTGCGGGAGTCGTACGCGACGGGCAGCACCGAGGAACTGGAGTACGCGGCGCTGATGGAGGCCACCAGGGGCTCCCTGCGGCTGATCGCCGCCGAACTGGCCGACGACCCCAAGACCCCGGCCCGTCGAGTCGTCGTCGCCGCCGACATGCCGGAGGTGACGCTGCGGCCCGACCTGGACGCCGCCGTCGTGCGGCTCGCCGGTCCGGTGCCGCTGCGTGCCATCGCCGCCGTGCACGTCGACGACCCCGACGCGGAGGACGCCGTGCGTGCCGCCGCCGAGGTGATCGACGCCGCCGACCTGGGCGACGCCGACGCCGAGTTCGCCCTCGGCGAAGCCGAGGACCACGAACTCGCCTGGTATGCGGTCCAAGAGGTGCCGTTCCTGCTCGACCTCATGTGATCCGCGACGGGGCACGGCCCGCCGGGACCGTGTCCCCCGGGACGCCGCGCGCCTCCCGAGGCTCGCTCAGCCCCTCGGATCGCGCCGCCCGTCCGCCGCGGCGGACGCCGCACCTCAGCCGACGGTGTCCCCCCCCGGGCACCGCCGCATCGTGACGGACGCCACTCGATTCGGCCGAAGGCGCCCCGGACCAGCCGCCCGGCGGGTCGCCGCCGAGGTCGGCCACCCGTCGCTCGTGTCAGGATGGTGCTGTTCGCGACGGTCCTCACCAGGGGTCCGTCGCGATGACCGCGTACGACGCCGCACCGACGCCAAGGAGGCGACCCACTCATGGACGCCGTCACGACCCCGCCCGCCCCGCGCAACGAGCCGGTGCGCTCCTATGCCCCCGGCTCCGCCGAGCGCGCGTCGCTGCAGGGCCGGATCGCCGAGCTGGAGGGCACCACCCACGACCTCACGCAGACCATCGGCGGCGAGCGGGTCATGGCGGGCGGCACGCGATTCGACGTCGTCCAGCCGCACGACCACGCCCACGTGCTCGGCGTGAGCGCCGACGCCACCACCGAGGACGTCACCGCCGCCGTGCGCGCCGCCAAGGACGCCGCCGCCGACTGGGCCGCCCTGCCGTTCGACGAGCGCGCCGCCGTCCTGCTCCGGGCCGCCGACCTGATCGCCGGGCCGTGGCGCGACACCATCAACGCCGCCACCATCCTCGGCCAGTCCAAGTCCGCCCAGCAGTCCGAGATCGACGCCGCCTGCGAACTGATCGACTTCCTGCGGTTCAACGTCGACTACGCCCGCCGGATCATCGCCGAGCAGCCCGCCTCCGTGCCCGGCGTCTGGAACCGGATGGAGTACCGGCCGCTCGACGGGTTCGTCACCGCCATCACGCCCTTCAACTTCACCGCGATCGCGGGCAACCTGCCCACCGCGCCCGCGCTGATGGGCAACACCGTGGTGTGGAAGCCGACGCCGACGCAGCAGCTGGCCGCCCACTTCACCATGCAGGCGTTCGAGGCGGCGGGCCTCCCGCCCGGTGTGATCAACATGGTGACCGGGCACGGCAAGGCCGTCAGCGAGGTCGCCCTCACCGACCCCGACTTCGCCGGACTGCACTTCACCGGCTCCACCGCCACCTTCAAGCTCCTGTGGCGCACGATCGGCGAGAACCTCGACCGGTACCGCGGCTACCCGAGGATCGTCGGCGAGACCGGCGGCAAGGATTTCGTCGTCGTCCACCCTTCGGCCGACCCCGCCCCCATCGTCACGGCCCTCGTCCGCGCGGCATTCGAGTACCAGGGCCAGAAGTGCTCGGCCGCCTCGCGCGCCTACCTGCCCCGGTCCCTCTGGGAGGGCGGCCTCCGCGAGCAGCTCGCGGACGTCACCAAGACCATCTCCTACGGCGACGTCACCGACTTCAGCCACTTCGGCGGCGCCGTCATCGACGGCCGTGCCTTCGCGAAGCACAAGGCCGCCCTCGACCGCGCCGCGGCCACTCCGTCACTGGAGATCCTGGCGGGCGGCGGCTACGACGACACCACCGGTTACTTCGTCGAGCCCACGGTCCTCGTCGGCACCGACGCCGGCGACGAGGTCTTCCACACCGAGTACTTCGGTCCCATCCTCGCCGTGTACGTCTACGAGGACGCCGACTACTCGCAGGTGCTGACGCAGGTCGACTCCGGCAGTCCGTACGCCCTCACCGGCGCCGTCTTCGCGACCGACCGCGCCGCGATCGAGGAGGCACACCGGGCCCTGCGCTTCGCCGCGGGCAACTTCTACGTCAACGACCGGCCGACCGGCTCCATCGTCGGCCAGCAGCCCTTCGGCGGGTCGCGGGCCTCCGGCACCAACGACAAGGCGGGCTCGATGTTCAACCTGCTCCGGTGGACCAGCCCCCGGTCGATCAAGGAGACCTTCGTGGCTCCCGTCGACCACCGCTACCCCCACATGGACTGATCGTCGAGCGGCGGCGCGGGCCTGTCCGAACAGCGCCCGCGCCCTCTCCGCGGGACCCGCGCGAACCGACCCGAACGGCGTGCCCGCTGGTCTAGGCTCACCCGCGACATCGCCGTTCGGAGAACGGCACGCGGTCGGAGAGGGAACTGTGGTGAGACGACGCGGTATGGCGATCCTGTCGTTGGCGGCACTCGCGGGAACCCTCACCGCCTGCGGCGACGCCGAGCCGGCCGTTCACGAGGACACCCGGTCGCTGGCCTCGGCCGCCCGCGAGGCCATGGCCGAAGCGGGCACGACCCGACTCGAGTTCACCTTCGCGACCGGGGAGCAGGCCGCCAACAGCGGTCGATGTCTGACCACCGTGTCCGATTCCGACGCAGGCGCGCCGGTCGACGATCCGACGGCCGCCGTGGAGCACGACTTCGACTGCGTCTTCACCACGCAGGGCGGCGAGACGCGGTTCATCGTCGCGGGCGGCTACCTGTACGTCGAGGTCCCGCAGGATCAACAGGAGGACGGCGCGCGGCCCTGGGTGCGGACCGACCCGTACGGGTCCGACCCCGTCGCCCAGCAGCTCGCCGGTCTCCACCAGCAGGCCGCCCGGTCGGCGTCGCTGGCCGACTCCCTCCCCGCCACGGCGGAGATCGTCTCCTCCGAGCCGGACGAGGTCGACGGCGTCGCGGCGCGGCGTTACGAACTCGGCGTCGACGTGGCGCAGGCGATCGACGCGGGCGCCGACGAGTCCGTCGTCGCCGCGCAGGAGGCTTTGCTGTCGGCGGGCGTGACCACCATCGAGGCGACCGTCTGGCTCGATGCCGACGACCTGCCACGCAGGCAGATCGTCGAGTTCGACATGCCCGAGGCGGGCGTCGTGCGCACCGAGACCGACTTCAGCCTGTGGGGCGAGGCCCACGAGGTGCTGGCTCCGCCGGACCACCAGGTGGCCGAACGGGTTCCCACCGGCTGACGTCCTCGGCTTCGCGGCGGACCCCGGCACACGCCGGCCACGTGAGCGGTCGGCCCTGTGCTGACTCGTCCGCGCCGGACGCGGAAACGGCCGCTCGTCGCGCGGAGCGGCACGCCGCCGTTGCATCCGTGGCACGCATCGCTATTTCGGTCGAATGCATTCCTCTATCGAGTGAATAATCCGGCTTTCTGACTCCCGTGTGTTTACGGATTAACCGGTACGGGTGGCGCGGCGATAATCGACTCGGTGGCTGCCCCGGCTCCGCATTCGAACGACGGCCGCTCCGCGGCCCCGCATTCGAACGACGGCCGCTCCGCGGCCCCGCGAGTCACATCACCGTCGAGATCACCCGCACACGAGAACGGGCGCCCGGGGGATTCTCGCCCCCAGGCGCCCGCTCACCATCACACACGGCGGATCCGCCGCCGAGTATCAGCCCTCCGGAAGCTCGCCCACCTCGTCCTCGGGCGGCTCCTCGATCTGGACGTCCTCGCCCCACTGCGTGTAGTCCACGGTGATGACGGCGGACTCGAAGTTGCCCGTGATGCCCGGCTGGTTGATCACGAAGCGCACCGGCACGTTGTCGGACTTGTTGACCCAGACCTGGTAGTCGATCGTGGTCATGCCGTTGTCCACTGCCGTCTGAAGCCGCTGCCGCTCCAGCTCGTCCTCCGCGTTCTGCGCGAGCATCTCGATGTCGAGTTCGAGGTCGTATCGAGTCGTCTCGACCCCGTCGACCTCCTCATCGCCCGAGTCGGTGATCTGCGCGGCGTCGGCCTGCTGATTGAGCTGCTGCGTCGGGTCGGCCGAGTCGACCAGCTGCTGGGCGACCAGGGCGAAGGCCTGATTGACCCCGTCCTCCTGATGCTGGGACGGGTCGATGCGCACCCACGGCTTGTCGATGGGCGTGGCGTCGCCGAGGTTGAGGTACACGATCTCGTCGAGGGCGACCAGCTCGATGCGCTGATTCCCCGTCTCCTCGTCGATCTCCAACTCCACCGTCATCGCCAGGTCGGCGCCCTGATCGGTGTATCGGAGCTGCCCCTCGCCGGAGCCGAAGGCGTCTTCGGAGGAGGAGATCGTGAAGTGCGCGGTCTCCTTCTGCCGCGCGCTGTCGGTCATCGAGCTGAAGAGCTGGCCGGGCGACACCTCGCCGGGACTGGTGCTGGTCGCCGAGCCGTTCGTCTCCGTCTCCGGCCCGGTCGTCGGCTCGGCACCCCCTGTGCCGGTGTTGTCGGTCTCCGGTGCGTAATCCTCGCCGTTAGAGCCACACGCGCCTGCGACTGTCACCAGCCCCAGCATCATTGCCGCGATCGTCGTTCTCCGCACCCTCATCTCTCCATTCCGAATAGGGGATGATCGAGATCGATCCGCCCGTCATCGCGCGCTGACGCGAGTCGAAGGGCGTACCGCCGGTAGCCCGGCCTCCTCAATATCGAAATGGTAAGGAGAGAATCAGGATTCGGCTCATCCAAACTTCTCGTCCGGGCGAACGCGGGACTGAAGCAGACGGCGCAGCGAGTCCAGTCGCCCCGGCGAGGAGCCCCCGTCGGCGAGAAAACGGTCCAGATAACAGTCCGGGTCCTCCGGCGGTCCGAGATGGCCGCAGTTGGGCGGACACTCCTCCGCCGCGGCATGCAGATCGGGGAACGCGGCCACCACGTCGGCCGGTGTGATGTGCGCCAGCCCGAACGAGCGGATGCCCGGGGTGTCGACGACCCAGCCGCCGTCCGCCAACGGCAGCGCCACCGCCGACGTCGACGTGTGCCTTCCCTTGCCGACCGCGCTCACCGCCGCGGTCGCCCGCCCGGCGTCGGGCACCAGTCGGTTGACCAACGTCGACTTCCCCACACCGGAGTGCCCGATCATCGCCGACACGTCGTCGGCAAGCTCGGCGCGCAGCTCGGCGGGCTCGGTGTCCGCCCTGGTGACCACCACCGGGACCGACAGCTCCGCGTACAACGCCGTCAGTCGGTCCGGCGCCGCCAGGTCGGCCTTGGTCAGGCACAGCACCGGCGACAGGCCCCCCGCGAACGCGGCCACCAGGCAGCGGTCGATGAATCCCGTCCTCGGCGGCGGATCGGCCAACGCCGACACGATGATGAGCTTCCCGGCATTGGCCACGACGACCCGTTCGTACGGATCGGTGTCGTCGGCGGTGCGGCGTAGGACGCTGGTGCGCTCGGCGACCCGCACGATCCGCGCGAGCGAGCCCGCCACGCCGGTGGTGTCGCCCACCAGCTCCACGAGATCGCCGACCACCACGGGCGTGCGTCCCAGTTCTCGCGCCCGCATCGCCGTGACCAGACGCCGAGGATCGCGCTCCAGCGCGCACGTCCACCGCCCTTTGGCCACGGCGACGACCATCGCCTGACTGGCGCCCGCGTGGTCCGGTCGCCGCTTGCTGCGTGGTCGGGTGCCCCGACGGTTGGGACGGACCCGGATGTCGGACTCGTCCAGCGAGTGCCAGCCCTGCCGACTCACACCCCCTCCACATCCTTCCGGGACGATCCCGCCGTGTCGGGGCCTGCCAGCATCGCCGCCCACATGCCGGGGAAGTCGGGGATCGTCTTGTTCGTCGTGTCGATGTCGTCGACCGTCACACCGGGCACCACCAGACCCAGCACCGCCCCCGCGGTCGCCATCCGGTGGTCGGCGTAGGACCGCCATGCGCCGCCGTGCAGCGGACGCGGCTCGATGGTCAGGCCGTCGTCCGTCTCCGCCGCGGCACCGCCCAGCCGGTTGATCTCGGTGGACAACGCGGCCAGCCGGTCCGTCTCGTGGTGCCGCAGATGCGCGATGCCCCGCAGCCTGCTCGGCCCCTCGGCCAAGGCGGCCAGCGCGGCGACGGTGGGGGAGAGCTCCCCGACGTCATGCAGGTCGATGTCGATGCCGGACAGCCTTCCCGGCGCCGACACGGTCAGCGCATCGGCCTCGACGGTCACCGCGCAGCCCATCTTCGTGAGGATGTCGCGCACCGCGTCGCCTGCCTGGTCGGTGTGCGAGGGCCAGCCCGGCACGGTCACCGATCCGCCCGTCGCCGCGGCGGCGGCCAGGAACGGGGTCGCGTTGGACAGGTCGGGCTCGATCGCCCATTCCCGGCCCGCGACGGGACCGGGCAGGACACGCCACACGTCGGGCGTGCCGTCGTCCACCTCGACGCCGATCTCCCGCAGCATCGAGACGGTCATCGCGATGTGGGGGAGGGAGGGCACCGGAGCCCCCTGATGTCGGACGGTCACCCCCTCGGCGTACCGCGCGCCGGAGAGCAGCAGGCCGGAGATGAACTGCGAGGACGACGAGGCGTCCAGCACGACCGCGCCGCCACGCAGGGCGCCGGTGCCGTGCACCGTGAAGGGCATCCGATCGCCGGTGATCCGCGCGCCCAGATCGTGCAGCGCGGTCAGGACCGTGGACATCGGCCGCTTCCTGGCGTAGGCGTCGCCGTCGAACCGGACGTCGCCGTCGACGAGCACCGCCGCGGGCGGCAGAAAGCGCATGACGGTGCCCGCAAGACCACAGTCCACCTCGAGCGGCCCTCGCCACGAGCCGGGACGCACCCGCCAGCCCGCGACCGCGCCCGCCCCGGCGGGGACGTCGGTGATGTCGGTTCCGAGGGAGCGCAGTGCCTGTGCCATCAGAAGCGTGTCGCGACTGCGCAGCGGCGCGTGCAGCACCGACTCCGAGTCGGCGAGCGCGGCCAGCAGCAGCGCGCGGTTGGTCATCGACTTGGAGCCGGGCACACCGACGGTGGCATTGACCGGGTGTTCGACTACGGGAGCGGGCCATGCCTGGGTCATCGTTCCATGATTGCGCACTCGACCTGCCTTTTCCGTCGCGCCCCTGTGTTGGACGGCTGGTCATGACGAAGCGGCTCGCGCCGTCGTGATCGGCTGTTAGACCTCGACAGGCCGCAGTGTGGTCGGAATCGTCGACGACCACCCGATGGTGCGAGGCGCGCCCGCCGGGTGGTCCCGGTGTCACCCGTTGATCATCACCGGGGGGCGGGCGGCCCGAGCCCGCTCGCGAGCCCGCCGGGCATGCGGACCGGGGAGCGGGTCGGTCCGGGCATCGGCACTCCCGGTGTCACCTGCGGGAAGCGGTTCCCGGCTCGTTGTATCGACCACGAGCGCGCTGCCCCGGAGGGTCCCGGACCGTCCCACCTGGTCACTGATCGCCTGCCGCAGCGGTAGACGCCCTGTCGCGCGGTAGTGCGACCCGCTGGGGCGGCGCCGCGCCCATTGGTGACGCTGAGTAGTGAAATAAATGCGTTGGGTTCGCATTTCGACTGCGACAGGACATGCGAAGCGGCCGCCGATGCGTACCGTTGCGCGCGGAGGGGCACTACTTCAACGGTGGTCGGGCAGGCGTCGCCCGCCCCGCCGCGGAGGTGAACGACATGTGCGGAAGATTCGCCTCGATCAAGGACTCGACGCAGTTGGCGAACGAGTTCGAGGCAGTGGACGGAACCCGGGGCCGAGTCGTCGAACCTGATTACAACATCCCGCCGACTCATGCGGTGTTAACTGTCGTCGCCCGGCACCCCCGCGACGAGGACGGGCTGCCGGACCCGACTCGCATCGTGCGATCGATCCGAGTGATGCGATGGGGACTCGTCCCGCGTTGGGCGAAGGACCCGGCCGTCGGATCGCGAATGTTCAACGCCAGAGTGGAGACCGTCGCGGACAAGCCCGCCTTTCGCGGCTCGGCGGCGCATTACCGTTGCCTGATCCCGGCCGACGGCTGGTACGAATGGCGACGGGAGGACGGGCGCAAGCGGCCCTTCTATCTCACCAGCGTCGACCGGGAGTGCCTGGCGATGGCGGGCATCTGGTCGGTCTGGCGCGATCCGGCGGGCGATCCGGACGGGCCGCCGCTGTCCACCTGCGCCGTGCTCACCACCCCGTCGGTCGGCGAACCCGCCGAGGTGCACGATCGAATGCCGCTGGTGCTGCCGAGGAGAGCATGGAGACCCTGGCTCGATCCCGACCTGGATCTCGGCGCGAGCGAGGTCGCGTCGCTGCTGTCCCCGCCGGGAGCCGACGTGCTCGGCCGCATCGAGGTGCGCCCGGTGTCGCCCGCGGTCAACCACGTGCGCAACAACGGCCCGGGCCTGGTCGAGCGCTTCGACCCGATCTCCCTCCCGGCCGCCCTCGACATCTCCGGCCTCTTGAGCAAGAGTTGACGGCCTGGTGCGCCGCCGAGAGGACCCGACGGCGCGTCGACTGCCGAGGGAGTGAGTGTCGATGTGCGGCCGGTACGCGATCACCAGGGACCCGGCGCGGCTCGCCGCCGAGTTCGACGCGGACGACGGGACCGACGGGGCCTACGCGGGACCCGATCACAATGTCACCCCCACCCGGATGGTGCCGATCATCGTGGAACGGATGCCCGCCGACGGCGGTGCGGCTCGTCGCACCGTGCGGCTCGTTCGATGGGGCCTCGTCCCGCCGTGGGCGAAGGACCCCTCCGACGGTCCGCCGATGATCAACGCTCGCGCCGAGACGATCACCGAGAAACCCGCGTACCGCGACGCCGCCGCCCGGCGGCGCTGCCTGGTGCCCGCCGACGGCTGGTACGAGTGGAAGCCCACCGCCGAACGGAAGCAGCCTTACTTCGCCGCCCATGAGGACGGCCGCACCCTCGCGATGGCGGCGGTGTTCTCCGTGTGGTGGCGCCCTCCGAGCGAACCGGGTGCGGAACCCGCTCCGCTCGTGACCGCCGCCGTGGTCACCACCGACGCCGTGGGCGAGACCGCCGACATCCATCACCGGATGCCGTTGGTGCTGCCGCGAGACGCCTGGGGCGACTGGCTGGACCCCGCCAGGACCGCCGTGCCCGAACTGCTCGCCGCACCCGACCCCGACCTCGTGGCCGGCATCCGCGTCCACCCGGTGTCTCCCGCGGTGAACAGCATGCGCAACAACGGCCCCGAGTTGATGGAGCGCATCGAGCTACGCGAATCCGGCCCGCCGCCCACCCTCTTCGACGCGCCATGACGAGCCTGGACGTCGACACGCCGCACGGGCAGGCGCTCGTGGAGCTGCACTCCGCAGAGGAGGGCTCCGCCGTGCTGCTGCTCGGGCACGGCGCAGGCGGCGGCGTCGACGCCCCCGATCTCGTCGCGGCCACCCGAGGCGCCACCGCCGCCGGGGTGCACGTCGCCCTGATCCAACAGCCCTACCGGGTGGCGGGCAGGCGGGCGCCCGCACCCGCGAAGCAGCTCGACACCGCGTGGCTCGCCGTGGCTCGTTGGCTCGGCGAGAACTGGTTCCACGACCTGCCGATGGTGTTCGGCGGCCGGTCCTCCGGGGCCAGGGTGGCCTGTCGCACCGCCTCCGAGGGCGGCGCGGCGGCCGTGTTGTGTCTGGCCTTCCCCCTCGCGCCGCCGAAGAACCCGGAACGCCACCGGCTGGCGGAGCTGACCGCGGTCGAGACTCCGCTGCTCGTCGTCCAAGGGGACGGCGACCCCTTCGGGAGGCCGGAGCCGGCGCCGCATCGCGAAGTGGTGATGCTGGCGGGTGACCATTCGCTCGCCGCCGACCCGATCGGGGTGACCCGGGCGGTCGAGGAATGGCTGGCCCGCGTGCTGCGGCCCCTGGCCCGGCCCGACTGACACGTCCGGCCGGGCCCCGGTCGGCTGATCTCGCCCGCGTTCGCTGGTCCCGCCCGACCGGCCGTTTCGGGCGGCCGTACCTGCCTGGCCGCCCTGTTTGCGTGCCTGGGCCGTCGCCCTGCCGGACCGCGCGCCCGGTGCCTGTCTGCCTGGCCGCCCGATCGCGCCTGCCGACTCGCCCTGCTCCGGGCCGTGCCCGCGCCGCCCGGCGGAGGCTCGGGCTCACGACACCGGCATGTCGGCTGCTCCGACGGGGCCCGACCCCGGGTGCGCCCTGATGGTGGACGACCGTCCCGGCGGCCGGCCGAACGAGCCCCGACGCGGGCGCCCGGGGTGCGTCCGGCGCCGGACACAGCCGGCCGACGGGCGCGAGACCCGGTCACCCTGATCAACGCCGCCGGCTGCCCGAGACCGTGCCGCGTCCCGTCCTGCGCTCGTCGGCGGCGTCATGCTCGGCCGGCCATGTCGACACCCGCGGCGGCCGCGGCCGTCGATCACATGGGGCGGCGCCGACCTCGGCGGCGGCGATCTAGGCTGCCGGAATGGCGGGACGGGGAACACCAGCCACCGCGCTGCTGGTCACGAGGTCCATCGAACACCGGGTGCGTGCCTACGAGCACGACCCGAAGCACGCCTCCTACGGGACCGAGGCCGTGGAACTGCTCGGTCAGGACGCGGGCCGGGTGTTCAAGACGCTCGTGGCGAATCTCGACGGCCGACTCGTGGTGGGCGTGGTACCGGTTTCCCGACAGCTCGACCTCAAGGCTCTGGCGGCGGCGCTCGGCGGCAAGAAGGCCAGGATGGCGGCGATCCCCGAGGCCGAACGCGCCACCGGATACGTGGCGGGAGGCATCTCGCCGCTGGGACAGCGCAAGGCGTTGCCGCTGGCCTTGGACGTTTCCGCCGTCGATCATCCGACGATCTTCTGCAGCGGCGGCCGACGCGGCCTGGAGATCGAACTGGCCCCGGCGGACCTCGTCGCCCTCACCCGCGCTGTCGTGGCCCCGATCGCCGCCTGACCGGCCCGCACCGTGGTCGGCGCGGCCGATGAGACGCGGGCTCAGACTCGGCGGCGTCCTCGGCCTCGCCGTCGCCTCGGCCTCGGCTGTGCGCGGGTCGCGACGGACGGCGAGGCGGGCACCCGCCGCGGACGTCGGCGTGGGCGATCGTCGGATGGGCGATCGGCAGGGCGGACGACCGGGAACCGTGACGGGTGACGTGCCACACCCCGCGCGGTGACGCCAGCCTGTCCGCGCCCCACCAGCCATAGGCGCACCACCGGACCCGAGTCGCCGCACGGCGGACGGCGGGTCTCCGGTGGCACCGGATCGATCAGGGCGACGCGGGGTGCGTGGGCGTGGTGCGTACCGACAGCCGCCCCGGCGGCCCCCGTCCGGCGGACGGGGTGAAGCGGGCGGGTGCGACGCAGGCAGGGGTCGGTTCGAGCCCGGTCACGGGGACGGCTGGGCTCGGGTCGGGTCGGGTCGGGTCACCGTAGGGCACAGGAGCCTCTCCGGTCCCGGCCACGCCCGCCCCGCGGCGGCCGCACCACGTCGGCCGCAGGCCGGCCCTGGCGGACGTGGTGTCGACGGCCACGGTGTCGACG
Source organism: Actinoalloteichus hoggarensis (assembly GCF_002234535.1). Lineage (NCBI taxonomy): Bacteria > Bacillati > Actinomycetota > Actinomycetes > Pseudonocardiales > Pseudonocardiaceae > Actinoalloteichus > Actinoalloteichus hoggarensis. The sequence goes on along the minus strand of NZ_CP022521.1, from coordinate 5,751,939 downwards.
GAGCCTGGGACCGACGCGGCGGCACGAGGCGTATCCGAGTGCCCGCGGCAGGCGACGACTGAACGGGTCGGACCGCGGGTACCCCGCAGGAGCGAGGCGATCGGGAACCTCGGGAATGCCGAGTCGACCCTGTGCGTTGCGCTGAACGTGGTGACAGAGGTGCTGGAAGCCGGGCGGGAAGCCCGCGAAGACGTAGGCTTGAGGACGGCCCGCGGTCTCCCGACCTCGGGTTCGTCGACTCGCACCGTCGCAGGCAGGCGACGGCGGGAAGGGAGTTCCGTGCCCGGCAGATCGGGAGCCACGGGAGCGGATCGCCAGTCGGGGCCCCCGGCGGGCGGCGAGCTCGCCACGCGGTTCGAGCGCGACGCCATGCCGCTGCTCGACCAGCTCTACGGCGCCGCGCTGCGGATGACCCGTAACCCGGCCGACGCGGAAGACCTGGTGCAGGAGACCTACCTGAAGGCGTACGCGGCGTTCGCCTCGTTCTCCCAGGGGACGAACCTGAAGGCCTGGCTCTACCGGATCCTCACGAACACCTACATCAACGGCTACCGTAAGCGGCAACGCCAGCCGCAGCAGCAGCCGACCGAGGAGATCTCGGACTGGCAGTTGGCGCAGGCCGAGAGCCACACCTCGTCGGGACTGCGATCCGCCGAGGTCGAGGCGCTCGACAACCTGCCGGACACCGCGGTCAAGGAGGCGTTGCAGCAGTTGCCGGAGGACTTTCGGATGGCGGTCTATCTGGCGGACGTGGAGGGCTTCGCCTACAAGGAGATCGCCGAGATCATGGGCACGCCGATCGGCACGGTCATGTCGCGACTGCACCGTGGACGCGCTCAGCTCAGGGACCTGTTGACCGACGTCGCCAGGGACCGCGGCTTCTTCCGGGCGAGTGAGCGGGAGGTGACGAAGTCGTGAGCGACGAGCGACCTCACGAGACGCCGTGTACCGAGGTGCTCGGCGAGCTGTGGCTGCTGCTCGACCACGAGTGCCCGCAGGGCCGAGGCGACGCGCTGCGCAGGCACCTCGACGAGTGCGGGCCGTGCCTGGAGCACTTCGGCATCGAGGAGCATCTGAAGGAGCTGCTCGCCAGGAAGTGCGGGAACGAGCAGGCCCCGGACGCCCTGAAAGAACGGCTGCGCACGTCGATCCGACAGACCGTGCTGGAGCAGGCGCAGGTGACCGTCGAACACGGACCGCGTGGGCGGACGGTCGAGGTCGAGCTGCGGACCAGGACGACGGACACGGCCCCGCCGCAGCGCGTTCAGGTTCACGAGGACTGACCTCCCCCGCCGGTCCCGCTCCCGTCCTACGGCCGGGGCGGCGGGCCGCACGACGCAGGCGTCCACGGGCCACGAGCGTGTTCGGCGGCCGGGCGGCGATCCCGGCGCGGGCCACCCGTCGGCGGACGCCGCGTTCACGGCGCGCCGAAGGCGGCATCCGGTCCCCGGGCAGGCACGACACCGCACCGCACGCGAGGCCTCCGGATCCGTCGATCCGGGGCTGGGGGCCGCCCAGAAGCCGGGACGGTCTCGGACGCCGAGCGATACCGGACGCGAGACGACCCCGGACGCGATGTCGACTGCGTGCCGGGGTCGTTCACTGTCGAGCCGGGACCTCCAGAGTGCGAGACGCACCCGAGGTTCCACTCAACTGTTGGGGCGCTTGCCGTGGTTGGCGCCCTTCTTCTTCCTGTCACGCTTCTTGCGAGCACGCTTCGACATCGTGGCTCCTTCCCGTGGAGTTGCCCGGAGAGTCTGACACGCTGTCACCGACGCGGAGGCGCCGACCCGGCCGTGGTTGGATGACGAGCAGAGTTGGAGACCGGGGAGGACGTGGGCGATGACCGAGGAGACGCGCGCCGTGGCGGCGGACGCCCCGGCGCGACGCGCACCGCGTGCGGTCGACATCGCCCCGGCGGACGAGACGATCGCGGTGGCGAAGTGACCGGTTCTCGGGCGGGGATCTGACATGTCGACGCTTTCCGACCTGCTCGCGGAGCACACGAGCCTGTCCGACGCCGTCGTCGAGCATCTCCAACGGGTCGTCGTGGAATGGCAGCTCCTCGCCGACCTGTCGTTCGCGGACTTCCTGCTCTGGGTGCCGCTGGAGGAGGACGCCGAACTGGGACGCCGTTTCCTCTGCGTCGCCCAGGCCCGTCCCACGACCGCGCCCACCGCTCACCCGGAGGACCTGGTGGGCGGCAGGCTGGCCGCCGAGGAGCACCCACAGTTGCGTCGGGCGGTCCTGGAGGGTCGGATCTGCCGCGAGGAGGACCCCCGCTGGCATCTCGGCGTGCCGGTCCGCCGCGAGACCATCCCGGTGCGCTATCGCCACGAGGTCGTCGCCGTGCTCAGCCGGGACACCAACCTGGCGGTGCCGCGAGTGCCGAGTCCGCTGGAGATCTCCTATCTCGGCAGCGCCTCCGATCTGTGCCAGATGGTCGCCGACGGCACCTTCCCCGCGGTCGAGCCCTCGCCCGACGTGCACACGAGTCCCCGGATCGGCGACGGCATGATCCGGCTGGACTCGGCCGGCGGCGTGGTCTTCGCCAGTCCCAACGCCCTGTCGGCGTACCACCGGATGGGGCACGCCGCCGACCTCATCGGCACTCAGCTGGCGACGCTCTCCCGTTCACTGCTCTCCGACCCGTTCGACGCGACCGAGGTCGCGCAGCGGATCCGGTCGGCGGTGGACGGCGAGCCGAGCATGCGGATGGAGGCGGAGGCCCGCGGCGCCACGGTGCTGTTCCGCGCGTTGCCGCTGCGGCCGAGGGGGCAGCCTGCCGGGGCGCTGGTGCTGGTCCGTGATGTCACCGACGTCAAGCGGCGCGATCGCGCACTGATGTCCAAGGACGCCACGATCCGCGAGATCCACCACCGGGTGAAGAACAATCTCCAGACGGTGGCCGCGCTGCTGCGACTTCAGTCCCGGCGGATGTCGACGGCCGAGGCGCGGCAGGCGCTCGAGGAGTCGATGCGCCGGGTGACCTCCATCGCCCTCGTCCACGAGACGTTGTCGATGTCGGTGGACGAGCGGGTCGACCTCGATGATCTCGTGGACCGCGTCATCCCGATGATGAGTGACGTCGCGGCGGCGGAGAGCCGGGTCGCGGTACGGCGGGAGGGACGGTTCGGCGTGGTCAACGCCGAACTGGCGACGCCGCTGGTGATGGTGCTGACCGAGCTGGTGCAGAACGCGATGGAGCATGCCTTCGCGAGCGGGGTGGGGGGTTCGGTCGTGGTCTCGGCCGAGCGGTCGGCGAAGTGGCTGGACGTGGTCGTCGCCGACGACGGCAGAGGATTGCCCGCGGGCTTCTCACTCGAACGGGCGGAAGGGCTGGGCCTGCAGATCGTCCGGACCCTGGTGGACTCGGAGCTGCGGGCCTCGTTGAGTCTGCGGCGGGGCGAGACGGTCGGAACGCAGGCGGTGTTGCGCGTCCCGTTGACGCGACGGCGCTGACGGTCGGCGCCGAGTAGGAGACGGGGCGCACTGGCGGTCGGCGCCGAAGCGGTGGAGCCCGCGCGGCCTCGACTCCGGGGTGCTGACTGTGCGTGTCTGACGCCAGGCGGTGCCGGTCGCTGTCAGGCGGTGATCAGGCGATCACTGTTCGGCGTGCCCGAGTGGGCGCGGCGAACGTGATGAAGGCCCGATCCGAAGTCGAGTCGGATCGGGCCTTCACCGCGTGTGAATGGTTCTCAGATGGCTCAGACGTTACTGCGGGCGCGAGTGCGAGCGTTACGCCGCTTGAGAGCGCGTCGCTCATCCTCACTCATCGCGCCCCAGACGCCCGCGTCCTGCCCGCTCTCCAAAGCCCAGCTCAGGCACTCGGAGGACACCGGGCAGCGGCGGCAGACGGCCTTCGCCTCGGCGATCTGCAGAAGGGCGGGACCGCTGTTTCCCACGGGGAAGAACAGCTCGGGGTCCTCGTCACGGCAGGCCGCATCGTGGCGCCAGTCCATTGTTCCTAGCTCCTCGCTAGGCGCGATCAGTACGCGCCGGTAGTCGGTGGGGGGATGTGCTGGGTGCTTGTGAATGCTTTCACGAACTGGCGCGATGTCAAGGGGTTCGATCCATTCCGGTGAGGAGACTCACCCGAACGATCGACAGGTGATCACGTTTGGTGCTGGGTATGGGGGGTGCGCCCAGCGAAAAGAACCACCCGACAGCGGTTGACAACGTGTCAGTCGTCGCAGTGCAACGGTCAGGCTACAACCTCGAGTGCCTTCGGCGCTGCATTAAAGCGAACTTTCTCGCGGAGACCCAGGAAGTCGCCGTCGACCTGAAGGCCCATCGGACGGTCACAACGAACCACGAGGCTCGCCACATCGTCTTCCCGAAGCAGCCGGGCGCCGCGCGGACCGGCGGGCCTGCCCCCGAACACCTGGGCCAGGTGCCGCAGCACCGTCGGTGCCCGCATCGTGTCCAGCGCGAACACGCCGAGGCCGGAGTCGAAGGAGCAGTCGGGATTGGTGTGCATCGCGTACGGACCGAGATAGGTCCACGGCGTCGTGTTGGAGACGAAAGTCAGATGACATCCCGTTATCGGCTCTCGACCGGGCAGCTCCACGGTGAGACTCGGCTTTCGCATCGCCGATCGAAGATATCTGTCGAACGCGATCCGGGCATAGCGCAGCGGAGTGGCGACCCGGCCCGCCTCACGTTGCCGTTCCACGGCCCGGACGACGTCGGCGTCCCAGCCGAGCCCGGCGTTGAAGGTGAACCACCGGTCGTCGACGCGACCGAGCCCGACGCTTCTCGAACGACGGGCCTCTAAGGCCTGGAGCACCTGATAAGTCGCCTCCACCGGCTCCCGGGAGATGCCCAGCGCGCGGGCGAACACGTTCGCCGATCCCCCCGGCACCACGGCGAGCATCGGCACGTCGTCGCCCGTGCCGTCGCGGAGCAGGCCGTTGACGACCTCGTTGACGGTTCCGTCGCCGCCCAGCGCGACGACCAGGTCCAGCCCGTCGGCCCGCGCCTGGGCGGCGGCGTCCGCCGCGTGTCCCCGGTACCCGGTCTCCACCAGATCCAGTTTCACCGCACTCGCCAACGCATGCGCCAACACGTCCCTTGTGCCGGGCGTCGTGGTGGTGGCCTGCGGGTTCGTCACGAGGAGGGCGCGCACGCCGAAAGAGTAAGCCGGCACGAGGGGCGTCGTGCGACGCCGACGAGGGCGGACGTGACGGGGGACGCATCGCCGAGTCGCCGTCGGCGGCCGCCGACGGCGCGGGGCTACGATCGGGATCGACATCCCTGTTCGCCGAGGCTGCTAGGAGTGGCCGTGCGTCTGGACACCGCGCCGAGATCGGTGCTGATCGCCGGTGTGCTCGTCGGGCTTCAAGGCATCGCCGGCCTGGTCTTCACCGCCATGCTGCTGATCCGTGAGGTGAGCGGGCAGGCCATGGAGACCGGCCTCAGCGGCTACGGCCACGCCGCGTACTTCACGCTGCTCAGCGGCGGGGTGCTGGCGTTCGCGGTCGGACTGCTCCGGGGCAGGCCGTGGTCGAGGACACCCGCCCTGTTCATCCAGATCCTGCTGCTCGGCGTGGCCTGGTACGCCTTCGGCCCGTCCGGGAGGCCGGTCGCGGGCATCGCCCTCGCCGTCTACTGCACGGCCGCCATGCTGTTGCTGCACACGCCCGCCGCCCGACTGTGGGGCATGGGGTTGACACCGGAGGAGGCGGGCGAGCAGCTCAACCGGGTGGCCGAGGAACCGCGGCGATGACCGGTTCGATCCCGGACCCGACGACCGAAGCAGCCGGATCGCCGCGCGGTCTCGCGGCCGTGCCGCCGACGATGCGTCCCGCCGCCGCGGCGGACTGGCAGGCGATCTGGCCGATCTGGCACCGCATCGTCGCCGAGGGCGGCACCTATTCCTATCCTCGGGACACCGACGAGCGCACCGCGGCGGGCCTGTGGATGCTGCCGTCGCCTGCTCAGGTGTTCGTCGCCGAACTCCCCGACGAGGCCGGTCGACAGCGGATCGTCGGATCCGCGCTGCTCAAGCCGGTGCAACCGGGCGCGGGGGCGCACATCGCCAACGCATCGTTCATGATCGACCCCGACCAGGCGGGCGCCGGCCTGGGGCGCGCGCTCGCCCGGCATGTCCTCGCCGAGGCCCGGGCGGCCGGGTACCGCGCGATGCAGTTCAACGCGGTCGTGGAGACCAATCACGCCGCCGTTCGGCTGTGGACCTCGCTCGGTTTCGCGATCCTGACCACCGTCCCGGAGGCCTTCCGGCATCCCGAACACGGACTGGTGGGCCTGCACGTCATGCACCGGCGGCTCTGACGGCTCGGCGGGTCGACCCCGCGCGTCGACCCGCCTGAACAGACCGGCCGAAGGCGGTGTCGCGGCAGACCCGGCGGCGGTCGCGGCGGATCAGACCGGACGCTGCTCGTCCTCCGCCCCCGCCGATCCGAGCCGCGCCAAGACCGCCCTCCCCAGGGCCGTGCCGGGGTCGCCGAGGTCGAACGGCAGATCGAAGTGATTGCGGTGCGCGACGACGAGGTCCTGTACCTCGCCGCCGCGGTCGCGGGCCGCCCGGACCATCGCGTCGTGCTGGCGGGCGAACTCCGAGGTCTCGTTGCCGCCTCTCGCCACGATCAAGGGCGGCAGCCGGTCGGGCAGCAGCCGAAGAGGGCTGTTGCGTGCCGCCGCCGCCGAGTCCAGGCCCAGTGCCTCGTTCACGTAGGAGAGTCGGATCGGCTCCAGGTCGTAGACCCCGCTGAGCAGCGTGGCCCCCGCGAACACCGTGGCGGGCGGCCTGCCGTCCGGCATCGCGTCCGCGCAGAGCGCCATGGCCACCAGCTGGGCTCCCGCCGAGCTGCCCGCGAGATGGACCCTCGTGGGATCGAACCCCAGTTCCGCCGCGTGCTCGAGCAGCCACCACAGGCTCTGCCGCACCGAGGCCACGATCTCGTCCAGGCGGTGCTCGGGAGCCAGCCCGTAGCCGACGGCGGCGAAGGCGACGCCTGCCGGAACCAGGTCGAGGGCCGGGAACGACCCGTCGCGTTTGTCGAGCTGCTGCCAGTACCCGCCGTGGACGAACACCTGTAGCGGGGCGTCCACAGCGGCGGCGGGGAAGAAGTCGAGCAGCTGTCGCGGGCCCGTGCCGTAACGCAGGTCGAGCCGAGCCCGAAGCGTGGCACGGGCTCGCGCGCCCGCCACCGCGTAGTCGTCGAGCAGTCGTCCGAGGTCCGGCACACACGAACTCGGTGAGTACTCGCGGTCCAGGTCGGCTTGGTCGAAGTCGGCGTAGACGGCGGCGGATCGTCCGCCCTCTCGATCGATCACGGCTGTCGTCCTCCTCGCGGACGGGGTTCCGGCGCCGGGCGGGTGCCCGGCTCGGGGCAACGCTCACGATCATCGCGGTCGACTGCCGCCTCGGGACACCGTCGCGCCGAACGGATCTGTGATCCGGCGGCGAGTCCGCAGGCGAGGCTCGACAGGACCGGCTGGTCCGCCGGCCGGCCGGGAGGTCGGCGACCGTGACACCGCACGCCGTCGAGCAGTCGCGGGGAGGAGCGAGCCTCGCGGCCTCGGTCCGGCCGGGTCAGCGCAGATTGAGGCTGCGGAGCTGAGGCACGCCGCGTTCCGAGCCGAGCACCGTGATCGCGGCGGTCTGCAGCGCGAACCGGACGCCCTGCTCCGGCGACAGCCCGAGCGCCCGGGCGATCAGCACTCGCAGCAGATGGCCGTGGGAGACCAGGACGACGTCGCGGCCTGCGCCCCTCGTGGACACGGCGGACAGGACCCGGTCGGCGCGGCGCCCCACCTCGGCGGCCGTCTCTCCGCCCGGTGTCGGTGCGCTCCAGATCGTCCAGCCCGGCACCTGCTCTCGGATCTCCGGTGTGGTGCGGCCCTCGTAGTCGCCGTAGTCCCACTCGGCCAGCTCCGCGAGCACCTCGCCGTCGAGCCCGGCCAGCTCGGCGGTCTCGCGGGCGCGCGAGCGCGGGCTGATCAGCACGAGCGGCGGCGGGGCGTCGGCGCGCAGCCTGGCGAGCAGGTCACCCGCTCGCCGGGCCTCGTCCTGTCCCCGCGTGGTCAGGGGAAGGTCGGTGACCCCGGTATGCCTGCCCGTCGCCGACCATTCGGTCTCGCCGTGTCGGAGCAGGTATACCGTCCCCGCGGCACCGCCTGCCGTCGTCTCGGCGGTCATGACAGCTCGGCAGGCAGGCGCGGCCTGCGGTAATACTCAAGGCAGGTCGCGTAGTCGGGCAGCAGTCCGGCCGCCCCGGCCTCTCGCAGCGAGGGCGCCTCGCGATCCTTGTCGGACAGGACGAGCGGCACGTCGTCGGGCCACGGCAGCGCCAGCTCGGTGTCCAGGGGGTTCACCCCGTGTTCGTGACCGGGTCGGTAGCCCTCGGAGCACAGATAGGAGACGACGGTGTCGTCCTCGAGGGCGAGGAAGCCGTGGCCGATGCCCTCGGGCACGTAGACCGCGTTGCACGAGTCGGCGTCCAACCGCACGGTGTCGTGGCGACCGAAGGTCGGCGACCCCGTCCGCAGGTCCACGACGACGTCGAGGACCGAGCCGCGGGTGCAGTGGATGTACTTGGCCTGGCCTGGCGGGACGTCGGCGAAGTGCACGCCTCGGATCACGCCTCGACGGGAGACGCTGCTGTTGGCCTGCGCCAACCGCAGCGGACGTCCGACCGCCGCGATGAAGGCGTCCTCCTGGTAAGGCGCGGTGAACGACCCGCGCGAGTCGGGGAACTTCCGGGGGACGAACTCGAAGACACCGTCGATGCTCAGCTCTCGTACTCGCACGAGCCACCACCCTAGTCCGCGTCCCGGCGTGGACGGACGGGCTCGCCGGGCGGTCGGCCCGGCCGGGGCAACGGTGTGTCGTCGTGGGGCGGCGCGACGATCGATCGGCTCGTCGACGTGCGGGAACGCCGTCACGGACTCCGGCGGCGTCCTGCCGGGCCGCCGTGGTCGACGCCCGGACGGCCAGGTCGACGGCGGAAGGCCGCGCGGGGCCTCCGACCGGGAATCCGGCCGCCCTCGACCCGGGTGCGCGATGCTGCCGTCGTCCGGCGCTCGAGTTCGGACGCTCGCTCGCCCGGTGGCGTGTCGGTCGCGCCCGCCGCGCGGACGGGGCGGGCGGGAACGGCGGGGCAGACCGGAACGGCGGGACAGACCGGAACAAGGGGGCGATGCGAACGATCGTGTCGCGAAAGAGAGCGGAGAAAACGCGAAGCACCTTGGCCGACAGCGGAATTCTCAACAATCAGAACGGACGTCTTGCGAAGCGAATCATCGAATCGGTGAAATTTTGCTCACCTTTCGCCGGACGTCGTTTGGAGGGGCTCGGGCCGGACTGCAACACTGATCGGCACCGCTGATTCCGCCTCGTGCTCCTCGTTCAACGTCCTTTCGAGGGCACCCGCTCGCCGCCGCGGATACCGCCGCACCGGTGCCACCTCGCCGGTTCGCGGCACTGGCGACTCCGCCGCCGTGAGCACCCAACTGTCTTCCACCGTGAGGGATGTCGTGACCGCACTGAACGAACAGGCGACCGGCCGGTTGACCGACGAAGAGATCTTCCTGGCACACGAGGGCGGCAAACTCGGCGTGAGCGTGCGCGCCTCGCTCGCCGACTCCCGCGCCCTGTCCATCGCCTACACGCCCGGCGTGGCGCGGGTCAGCACCGCCATCGCCAGAGACGCGGCCCTGGCCAGGGACTACACCTGGACGGGTCGACTCGTCGCGGTGGTCAGCGACGGCACCGCCGTCCTCGGCCTCGGCGACATCGGGCCGAGGGCGTCGCTGCCGGTGATGGAGGGCAAGGCCGCGCTCTTCAAGGCGTTCGGCGGGCTGGACTCCATCCCGATCGTGCTCGACACCACCGACGTCGACGAGATCGTCGAGACGCTGGTCCGGCTGCGCCCGTCGTTCGGCGCGGTCAACCTGGAGGACGTCTCGTCGCCGCGCTGCTTCGAGCTGGAGGCCCGGCTGATCGAGGCCTTGGACTGCCCGGTCATGCACGACGACCAGCACGGCACGGCCATCGTCGTGCTCGCCGCGCTGCGAGGCGCGACCACCGTCCTCTCCCGCGATCCCGGCTCGCTGCGCGTCGTCGTCTCGGGCGCGGGCGCGGCGGGCGTGGCCTGCGCCCGCATCCTGATCGCGGCGGGGATCACCGATGTCACGGTGCTGGACTCGCGCGGGATCGTGCATGCCGGACGCGGCGATCTGAACCCGATCAAGGCCGCCCTCGCCGAGGAGACCAATCCAGCGGGTCGGACGGGCGGGCTCGACGAGGCGTTGAACGGGGCGGACGTCTTCATCGGCGTCTCCTCCGCGCAGGTGCCCGAGGAGTCGTTGAAGCTGATGGCTCCGGACGGGATCGTCTTCGCCCTGTCCAACCCGGACCCGGAGGTGCATCCGGAGGTCGCCGCGCGTCATGCGGCGGTGGTGGCCACCGGGCGCAGCGACTTCCCGAACCAGATCAACAACGTCCTCGCCTTCCCCGGTGTCTTCGCGGGAGCACTGAACGCGGGGGCCCGGCGGATCACCGAGCGGATGAAGCTCGCCGCGGCCGAGGCCATCGCGTCGGTGGCGGCGGAGGAGCTCGCCGTCGACCGCATCGTGCCCAGCGCCCTCGATCCGCGGGTCGCGCCCGCGGTGGCCGACGCGGTGGCCCGTGCCGCCGAGTAGCCGTGTGATCGCCTGACCGGGCGTTTTCGGGAGTGACGGCCACGTGGTGAGTGACACGCTGCCGCCACGAGAAAAAGATCGGCGAAACGGCGTCATCGGATGCGTCATGCAGAGTCACCTGAAAGGCTGTCACTTGATTGGCGAAGCGTTCAGCCCGCCGAACATGCCTGATCGGCCGGGGCCCGTGGTGGGTCCCGGCCCGGTCTGGCGGAGTGACTCCGAAGGCAGGCGTCGGGTAGGCACGTACCGGTGACGTTCCGACGTCGTCAGTCGATCGCCCCGACGCGGACGGCCGTCCGCGCAGGCGACCGCATGCCACGTCGCGCGAGCGGGAGGAAGTAGCCGTGACCGATCAGGTCGAGCAGCTCGGGGCCCTCGACGGTGCCGGTGTCCTCGATCAGGGCATCGACCTGTCCGTGTTCGACGTCGCCGCCGTCCACTGTGACGCGCAGGACCTGATCCAGGCGGCCAACACGGACTTCGTGCGGCTGCTGCGGGCCGACTCCGCCGCGGCTCTGATCGGCCGGAAGCTCGACGTCACCAGGCACGCCGACGGCGGCCCGGATCGGATCACCCGGGCGGACGGCACGACGGCGCCCGTACGGGTGGTGCGACTACCTCCCGAGACCCTCGACCGCGCGTCTCGCACTGTGCTGCTCGTCGAGGTGCCCGAACCCGAGGCGGTGGCGTCGAACGCCGTTCAAGCGGAGCTGCACCGTCTTCGCTCCGTTCAGATCGACGCGGGCATCGGCTCGTTCGAGTACCGCCTCTCCGACGGCGTCGGACACTGGTCGCCCGGCTTGTTCGTGCTGCACGGCCGCGAACCCGGCGGCGTCCCGCTGGACTTCGCGGGCATCGTGGAGCTGTTGCACCCGGACGACCGCGACCGGCTGATCAACCTGGCCGCCGAACAGACGGAGCGGGTGGAGGACTTCGTCTTCGAGTATCGCGTGCGCCTGCCCGACGGTGGGGTACGACGACTGCTGGCGAAGGCCACGATCAGCACGGACGCGGCGGGCAGGCCGGAGTTCCTCGTCGGCTTCTCCACCGACGTCACTCAGGAGCGGATCGCCGCCGAGGCACTGGCCGAGGAACGTGCCTGGCTGCTGGAGGCCCAGCGCATCGCCCGGCTCGGCAGCTTCACGCAGGAGGAGCCGTTCGGTGCGCGGCGATGCAGCGAGGTGCTGCGGGAACGACTGCTGGAGCTGACCGGTGACGACAGGAAGCTGCTGGCCGCGGTGCACCCGGAGGACCGGGACCTGGCCGTGAGTCTGCTCGATCACGTCGACGGGCGGGCGGGCGAGGTCGAGCTGCGTGATCGCACCGGGGAGCGGCGCTATGCCTGCCGGATGCGCGCCGAACTCGACGAGAACGGCGTGGTGGTCCGCCGACACGGCACCGTGCAGGACGTGACGGCGCAGCGCGAGCTGGAAGCCGAGCTGCGGGCCGAGCGACGCAGGCTCTTCGACGCCGAACGCGGCGCGGGCCTCGGCTTCTGGTCGTGGGACCCGGCGTCCGACCACGTCTCCTGGTCGCCGGTCCTGCGGGAGATCTTCGGGGTCCCCGACGAGGTCGAGATCACCTATCAGCGCTATCTGGACCAGGTGCATCCCGAGGATCGCGCGGTCGTCGACGGCCTCTGGCACACCCTGCTGGTGGACCAGCAGCCGTCGGAATGCGAACACCGTGTGGTCCGCGGCGACGGCTCGATCCGGATCGTGCGTTGCAGCGGCGCGATCACCCTGGAGGCGGACGGATCGCCGCGTGTCGTCGGGATCACGCAGGACCTCACCGGGCAGCGCGCCGCCGAGGCCAAGGTCCGACGTACCAGCCAGCGATTCGCCGACCTGGTGTCCCTCGCCCCGGTCGGCATCGGCATCTTCGATCACGACGAGCGGCTGATCGACGCCAACGACGCGCTGTGCGACCTGCTGGGCTACGACCCCGGGCAGCTGCGCGGCATGTCGGCCGAACTGCTCACCCATCCGCAGGAGCGCGAGGCCAGAGCCCGGTCGGCGGCCCGCATCGCCGAGTCCGACGCCAAGACGACGAAGGTTCCGCAACGACTGCTGGTCCGTTCCGACGGCGAGCCGGTGTACTGCGAACTCCACGTCTCCCGTTCGGTGCAGGACGACGGCACACGCTTCTGGTTGATCGTGTTTCAGGACATCACCGAACGACGCCGAGCGGCGGAGGCGCTGCGACACCAGGCCACGCATGACGACCTGACCGGACTGCCGAATCGAGCGGCGGTGAAGGAACGGCTCGCCGGACTGCTCAGCGGACCCGACGGCAGCAAGGTCGCGGTGCTGTTCTGCGACATCGACAACTTCAAGCGGGTCAACGACTCGCTCGGCCACGACGCGGGCGACGAACTGCTGGTCGCGCTGGCGCGCCGGCTGGAGGGCGGACTGCCGCCCGGATGCACCGCGGCACGGCTCTCCGGCGACGAGTACGTGGTGATCTGCTCGGACATCGACGCCGTGGGCGGGGTCGACGCGCTGGCGACCCGCGTCGCCGGGCTGCTGCGCACGGCCGTTCCCGTACACGGCCAGCTGGTGCGGGTCTCGGCGTCGATCGGGGCGGCCGTGCCGAACGGATCACGGGCCAGCGGCGCGGACCTGCTGCGATTCGCCGATGCGGCGATGTTCGAGGCGAAGCGGGAGGGCGCGGGGCGGGTGGCGCTGGCCAGCGCCGCGTTGATGGCCTCGGCCGATCGGCAGGTCCATCTGGAGGGCCAGCTGCGGGAGGCCCTGACCCGCGACGAGCTGATCCTGCACTACCAGCCGGTGGTGGGGCCGGACGGCGGGGTGCAGACGGCCGAGGCCCTCGTTCGATGGCCGCACCCGGAACGCGGCCTGCTCGCTCCCGACGTCTTCCTGCCCGTGGCCGAACAGGGCGACCTGCTGCGGGACCTGGATCGCTGGGTGCTGCGGACCGCGCTGCGGGAGGCCGCCACCTGGCCGCAGGTCGACGGCAGGCCGGTGGCGGTGGCGGTGAACCTGGCAGGGCTGGTGCCCGGCGTTCCCGACTTCGTCGACTCGGTGACCCATGCCGTCGAGGAGGCCGGGATCGACTACAACCGGGTGATCCTCGAACTCGTCGAGACGAGCCTCGTCGATCTGCCGTCCCGGACGCGCCAGACGATGGGCGAGCTGGTGGACCGGGGCGTGCGCTTCGCGGTCGACGACTTCGGCACCGGTTACTCCTCGCTGGCCAGACTCAAGGACCTGCCCGCCCAGATCATCAAGGTGGATCGACGCTTCGTCGCCGGAGTGGGCAACGACCCCTCCGACTTCGCCGTGGCACGAGCCGTGGTGGACATGGCCAGGGCGATGGACCGGAGCTGCGTCGCGGAAGGAGTCGAGACGGCGACGCAGTTCCACGTGCTGCGAGGGGTCGGGGTGGACGCCTACCAGGGCTGGCTGTTCTCGCGGCCGGTGCCCGCCAAGGAGTTCCGCGCCGTCCTCGACCTCGGCCCGCTGCACGTGCCCCGGACGGGCTGACCTCCACCCCCCCCGGGGCCGTGGCGAGCGGGCCGCGCCGGTCCCGCGCGAGACCGTTATCCGGCCGCCGCCCCGTTCGCGGTGTCGGCGGCGGCCAGCAGCGCGGCGACGCGGTGCCGGGGCAGGTCGATCAATCGCAGATCCAGTTCGTCACGACGGGGCGCCGCGGCGAGGACGAGGTCGCGGGCCTGGTTCTTCGTCAGCGCCTGCCCGCGCGCCGTCTCGCGGCGGATCAGCGCCTCCCGCCACACATTGGCGATCCGGCCGTGTGCCTTGCGCAGCAGCGCTCCCGCGATCACGTCGGTCCGCGGCGACGCGGCCCGATCCACGGGTTGTCCGGCGCCGGGCGCATCCGGCGTCTGCTCGGTGGTGACCGCCGAGGCCACCACCACGGCATGCCTGCCGTCCGGGGTGCTCCGGTGGAACCGCAGGCGGAACTTCGCGCCGACGAGTTCGCTCAGCGCCCGCTGGGCCGATGCGTCGACGAGGTCGGGATGGTTGTTGCGCACCAGCACCCCCAGGCTCCGGGTGTTGGCCGCGGCCAACACCCGGAACAGCCACGGCCCCGGATCGGCGATCGCGTCGATCAGCGCCGCGTCCACGCTGATCGGGCTCGTCCACTCGGCGTCGTGAACCGGCGGCGGCGTCGGCACGTCGACCAGCCCGCGCAGCGCCTCCAGGGCCGCGGCGCTCGGCCCGCCGCTCGACTCGCTGGACTGCGGGCCGTGGGTGTAGATGCGGGTGTCGCCGCGTCGGGTGCCGCCCGTGCTCAACGGCCTGCACACGTACAGGTCGGCGGCGCTCCCGATCGCCTGGGCGCCCTCGTACCGGTCGAAGTCCGGCAGGATCGCCTCGAACAGCATGCCCAGTCGGTGCAGCCGTTGCTGCACCTTCAACCCGAGCGCGGGCGTGCGATCGCTGTACCCGTAGGCGATGAGCACGCGGCCCGCACCGTCGCGGAGACACTCGGCGCCGCGGGCGGCGAACAACCCCACGCCCTCCGGGGTGTACGGCGGGTCGGTGAACACCAGATCCGCCGTGTCGAGCACCGACGGAGGCAGCCCGAAGCGCAGATCGGCGTGCAGACAGCGGATCCGCAGGCCCTGCCGTTCGGCGATCCCGTCGATGTGGGCCAGCACCCGGTCGTCGACGTCGACCACCGTGATCGCCGCATCCGGGCGCAGCCTGCCCAGCGCGAGGGACGTCAGGTCGTGATCGCCGAGGAACAGCACCGAGGCGTCGGTCAGGTCATAGTGTGACGCCAGCCATGCGGCGCGCCGCAGGACGCTCTCCGGGGTCGCCTGGACGTGGTCCAGTGCCGCCAGGGGCGGGGGCACCGAGGCGATGTCGGCCCGGACGTCGGCCAGCAGCGACTCCGGCAGCCGGGCGGCCGAGGGCACCTGATCGACGGGCTCGGGCAGCGCGGTGTCCGCGAACTCGGCGCGGTAGTCGGCGGCACGCTCGGGCCGGACGCGAATCAGCTCGCGGCCGTCGACCCGCCGTCGTCCCAGGTCGGAGCCCACCGCGGCCAGCAGCTCCTCCACCGTGCGCCGCGGCGTCGCCTGCGCCCGGATCAGTTCCTCCTCGGACCGCCAGTCGGCGAGCAGCATGGCCAGCACCCGCCGGAGCCGGAGCCCGTGCACGCCGGCGGCGCGGATCAGACCGGCCACCGCCGCTCGCGGGTCCTGGTCGGTGCGGTCGACGTCGTCCTCGGCACTCCGGTGTTCCATGCCCCGATCGTTCCACCATGCGGACACTCGTCGAGACCGGCGCCCGGTCTCGACGAGATTGGTCGCAGATGTCCCCGGCCGCGTCTAGGGTCGTGCGGAGCTCAGCGGCCGGGCAGCGGCCGCGTGATCATGAGGGGGCTCGGTGATCGAGTTCCGATCAGCGACCAAGCGCTTCGCCGACGGGACGGTGGCCGTCAAAGAACTCGACCTGACCGTGGAGGCGGGCACCATCACCGTCTTCGTCGGACCGTCCGGCTGTGGCAAGACCACGTCGCTGCGGATGGTCAATCGCATGGTCGAGCCGACCTCCGGCACCGTGCTGGTCGACGGCGCCGACGTCATGGCCTCGAACCCGGCCCGCCTGCGCAGGAGCATCGGCTACGTCATCCAGCACGCCGGCCTGTTCCCGCACCGTTCGGTGCTCGACAACGTGGCCACCGTGCCGCTGCTGTCCGGCTGGACTCGGCGCCGGGCGCGGTCTCGGGCCGCAGAGCTGCTGGAGCTGGTCGGCCTGGCACCCGAACTGGGCTCGCGGTATCCGGCGCAGCTCTCCGGCGGCCAGCAGCAGCGGGTCGGCGTCGCCAGGGCACTCGCCGCCGATCCGCCCGTGCTGTTGATGGACGAGCCGTTCTCGGCGGTCGACCCGGTGGTGCGGGAAGGACTTCAGGACGAGCTGCTGCGGTTGCAGAACGACCTCGACAAGACGGTCGTCTTCGTGACGCACGACATCGACGAGGCGGTGCGGATCGGCGAACGGGTGGCGGTGTTCGCCGACGGCGGTCGACTGGCGCAGTACGTGCCGCCCGCCGAGCTGCTGGCCGCGCCCGCCGACGACTTCGTGGCGGACTTCGTCGGGCGGGACCGGGGGTATCGCGGTCTGTCCTTCCTCGACGCGGGGGCACTCTCGGTCGGCGACGTGCCGACGGCGGACGTCGGCGCGACACTGACGGGCGTGGCGGCCGGCCCGGGCGAGTGGGTGTTGGCCCTGGACGCGGAGCGAAGACCGCGCGGGTGGCTGGCGCCGGACTCCGCCCTGCGCTCCGCCGCCGTGTCGCGGCCGCTGGCCGAGTCGGATCTGCTCGCGGGCGGCTCGCTCTACACCAGGGGGACGGCGCTGCGCGGGGCCTTGGACGCCGCGTTGTCGGCACCGTCCGGGCTGGGCGTCGTCATCGACGAGACGGGTCGACATCTGGGCGTGGTCACCGCCGGGCAGGTCCTCGATCTGGTGGAGCGTCGGCGGGCGACCCGGCACGATCCCGAGCCCGGGGCCGAACGCTGATGTGGGACGACCTGGCCCGCTACCTCAGCAGTGCCAACAATCGCGAGTTCATCGGCTCGCAGCTCGTGGAGCACGTCTACCTGTCGTTGACGCCGCTGCTGTTCGGCATCGCCGTGGCGATTCCGGTCGGCTGGGTCGCGCACCGTTTCCGGCGGGTCCGGGTGGTGCTGCTGACCAGCGCGAGCATCCTGTACACGGTGCCGTCACTGGCCTTGTTCGTGGTGATCCCCGGCATCATCGGCACTCTCGTGCTCGACAGCGTCAACGTGGTGGTCGCCCTGACCCTCTACACCAGCGCGCTGCTGCTGCGTCCCGTGATCGACGCGCTCGACGCGGTCCCCGATCACGTGACCGCCGCGGCCACCGCCATGGGCTACCGACCCGCCCGTCGTCTCCTCGCCGTCGACCTGCCGCTGGCCGTCCCGGTGCTGGCCGCCGGTCTGCGTGTCGGCGCCGTGAGCAACATCAGTCTGGTCAGCGTCGGCGCGTTGATCGGCACCGGCGGCCTCGGGGTGCTGTTCACCGAGGGCTTCCGAACGCGCTACCTGGCACCGATCGTGGTGGGCATCGTCCTGACCCTGCTGTTGGCGCTGGTGGTGGACCTGTCGCTGGTCGCGCTCCGCCGATGGCTGACACCGTGGGAGCGAGTGGCGCCGGAGGCACGGTCATGATCCAAGGTCTCGTCGACTGGCTCGGCGATCCGGAGAACTGGCGCGGCGTGAACGGCGTGCCGAACCGTCTCGTGGAACACCTGGGCTACTGCTCGATCGCGATCCTGCTGGCGGCGCTGATCGCGATGCCGCTGGGGCTCTACATCGGCCACACCGGGCGCGGCGGGGTGATGCTGGTCGGCGCGGGCAACGCCATGCGGGCGCTGCCGACGCTGGGCCTGGTGACCTTCCTGTACCTGGTGCTCGGCGGCACCCAGACCGCGACCGTGGTCGGCCTGGTCGTGCTCGCCGTGCCGCCGATCCTGGCGGGAACCTACGCCGGGGTGCAGGACGTCGACCGTCGGGTGGTCGACGCGGCGCGCGGCGTCGGCATGACCGGCTGGCAACGGCTGTGGCAGGTGGAGTTCCCGAACGCGCTTCCCCTGCTGATCGGGGGCCTGCGCAACGCGGTGCTCCAGGTCGTGGCCACCGCGACGGTGGCCGCCTACGTCGGCCTCGGTGGCCTCGGCAGGCTGCTGTTGGACGGGATCAGGGAGCCGAACTACTCGAAGGTACTGGCCAGCGCGCTGCTCGTCGCGTTGTTGGCCCTGACCCTGGACCTGGTGCTGGCCGGGCTGCAATGGCTGATCGTGCCGCGCGGACTGCGACCGGCCGCCGGCGCCGCGCGGGCGGCCCGCCGGACCCGCCGGTCCTCCCGGCGCGAGGGCCGGACCGAGGACGGGTCGGCCGGGGGACCGATGGAGACGTCACGGCCGTGACGGCGCGGTCGATCGCGGATCGCGACGCCGGGTACCGGTCCGCGCGGCCTGTCGCCGGAGTCCGGCCCGCACCGCACGGGACACGGCGATGCACGACGACGACAGAGACGAGAGAGTCGGCAACGATGCGACATCGAGGGAGATCACGACCGATGAGACGTGAACTGGCCGCACTGGCCGTCGGGGCAGTGCTGGTGACGGGCGCCTGTGGCGGCGGCGACCCGTTGAGCGACGAGAGCGGGCCCGCCGAGGACGGTCGGATCGTCGTCGGCTCGGCCGACTTCGCCGAGAACCAGTTGTTGATGGAGATGTACGCCGAGGTGCTGCGTGAGGGCGGTGCCGAGGTGACCACTCGACCCGGCGTCGGCAACCGCGAGTTCATCGTCGACGGCCTCCAGGACGGCTCGCTGACGATCGTCCCCGAGTACTCGGGGAATCTGCTGCACCACTTCGCCCAGGTGGAGCCCGGCACGTCGCCGGAGGAGATCGTCGACCTTCTCGACGAGTCGCTGCCCGAGGAGCTGGGCATCCTCGCCCCCGCCGAGGCGGAGAACAGCGACGTGCTGGTGGTGACCGAGGAGACGGCGGACCGGCTCGACCTCACCTCGCTGGCCGATCTGGGACCGCGGTGCGGTGACCTGGTCCTCGGCGCGGCCGGGGAATGGGCCGAGCGGTGGGCCGAGCCGATCGCCGAGTTGTACGACTGCTCCTTCGCCGAGATCAGGACCACCGACGCCGGCGGCCCGATCACCGTCGACGAGCTGGCGGCGGGCAACGTGGACGTGGCGAACCTGTTCACCACGATGTCGGCCATCGAGGAGAACGACTTCGTCGAGCTGGCCGACCCGGAGCGGCTCTACCCGGCCCAGCAGGTGGTGCCGCTGGTCCGCGCGGGGGCATTGAGCGAGGAGCAGCAGGCCGCGCTCGACGAGTTGTCCGCGGCGCTGACCACGGAGGACCTCAAGGAGATGGTCCGGCGCATCGAGGTCGACCGGGAGAACTACGCCGACGTGGCGCAGGAGTTCGTCGCCGGGCTCTGACGCCCGTCGCCGTGACGTCTCCCGCGGGACACCGACGGCTCGCGAGCACCTCCCGCGCGGCACCCGCCGCGCGGGGGCGGGCCGGGGCCTCCGTCGTGGGGCCCCGGCCCCTTCACGCGCGACGGGTCGCTTCGGTGCGGTGCGGGCTCAGCCGGTCACCGGGTGATGGCCGCGGATCGGCGTCGGCCGGGGAGCGGGCTGCGGTGCCTCGGCTCCAGGCCCCTCGGCTCCGGGTCCCTCCGGCCCGGGACCCTCGGTCTCCGGCGTCTCCGGCTCCTCACCGGGCACCTCCGGCTCCGGCCGAGGGTCGGTCGGCTCGGGTGTCCCCGGCTCGTCGGCGCCTGCCGCGCAGGTGGCGGAGGCGATGTCGATGCTCTGAAGCCCGGCGACCTCGACGGAGAGGGCCGTGACCGTCAGCGAGCCGTCCGGACCGGTGACCTGCCGGTTCAGCATCACCGTGGCCAGACCGGGCACGTCGACTCCGGTGTTGGGGGCCGCCGAGGCGTCCAGCGCGATCCCGCCCAGCGACGCGCCGACCAGGCGGGTCGACCCCCGGCCCTGATCGCACGTCGCCTCGACGGCGGTCGCGGCGAGGTCGCCCAGCCCCAGTTCCGACAGCAGCGCCCCGGCCAGCCCGACCCGGAGGTCCGTGACGGTCGCCTCCGCACGGTGGGTGTCGACCTCGGTGTCGAGCACGCCCGCTCGGACCAGGCCGTTCGCCACGCTCAGGTCGGCGACGGAACGCTGCTGGAAGCCGTGCTCTCCAGTCAGGTACGGCGTGGGCTCGACGGCGAGCAGCCCCTGGGCTCGCAGTGCGAAGGCCGAACTCGGCTCGGTGCCGGTCGTCTCCTGGCCCGAGGCGGGCAGTGCCGAGCCGAGCTGGAGGCCGAGGACGAGGGCGAGGCCCAGGGATGCGCGTGCGGTCTTGACGAACACGATTGCCTTTCCTTATGCAGGTGAGTCGAACGGGGGACGATCGCCGCGGTTCGGGCGGTCATCGAATGTCGACGACGGTGCCCAGCGGCAGGGTGAGCAGCAGGTCCATCGCGGCGTCCGGAACGCGGACGCATCCGTCGCTGGTCTCGGTCCCGAACGGCGTCTCGTCCGGCCAGCCGTGAATGGCGACGGTGGCCGGGCCGTCCGAATAGGTCTCGAGAACCTCCGAATGCGTGCCCAATGGGAGGGTGTAGCGGCTGAATTCGCTGACGGTCTCCTCGATGGAGGCGAGCAGGAATGTCCGGCCCAACGGCGTGGGAGCCTCGGAACTGCCGACGCCGACCGTCCATCGGCCTATCTCGGTGCCGGACTCCAGGACGGCGAGGGAGAACTCGTCGACGTCCACGATGACGCGGAAGGCGTTGGTCGCCTCGGTCACCGCTCCATCGGCGGCGTTCAGCCAGCCGCTCGAATTGTTCGGCTTCGACGGCAGCAGGACGTGATACCAGTCGCCCCGCTGTTCGACGACCGGCAGCCACGTCGGCGAGCCGAGCTGGGTGACCGGCAGCCGTGCGATCGCCTCGCCGCCCTCGGTGTCGTAGACGGGCAGCTCCTCCTCGGGCCGGATCACCAGGTCGCCGCCTGCCGTGCCGTCGCCCGCGTCGCCGAGGGCGGCGTCCGTCGGCGCCGAGTCGACGACGCCGAAGGTGGTGGCCTCGGGAAGCGCGGCCAGGGCCGCCAGGTCGACCGGCCGCGTGGTGACGGGCGGGCGGGTGTCGGCGCCCTCGTCGATCGCGTCCTGGCCGCAGCCCGCGGCGAGAAGGGTCAGGGTTGCTGCTGCGCAGAGCGCGAGAACTCGATTCCGGATCGCGGTCTGTCCGCGTGCGGCGGGCGTCATCGTACTGGTCGATTCCTTTCTTCGGACTCGGCGAGTGCGGCGGGATCTCGTCGCACGTCACGCCGATCGGCGTCACCGCCGAACGAATGGACGCTCCGCCCTTCCCGCTTAGCGGGACCGCCGGGATTCTCGGCCGGGTGGAAAGCGGACGCGCCACTCGGTGATGTCGACTGCGTTATCCCGGTCCGCGTTCCGCTGGAGTACGGCGGCCGGTCGGGCCATCGCCAGGGAGCGAAACATCACGGAGTCGTCGGATCAACCAGGGGATCGGAGTGAGCGCACCGGGATGACCTGCGTGGACGATTCATCGTCGCAGGTGACGCAAAGTCGGCTATTTCACTCTTTGGGGCGGTATTTCTCAAGTCCCATCGGTGCGGGGTGGTGAAGAATGCCCCGGTTGACTTCGACTATCTGTTATCAAAATACCGGATGTAACTCGATTCAGGTGACATCTCTCACTTGTTCGAGGGGTTGACCGGCAGTGCATCGGTGGGATGTGAATCCGACTCACGAATTACGTGTCGCCGTCCCGACGACGGCTCGCCGAGGCGGACGTCCGGCTCCCTGCGGTCGGCACGCGGGGAACGCCCGATCGTCTGGTGCGCCCGGACACTCGGCGCGCCTGGACACACCGGTGGCGCCGCCGCCCGCTCGCCCGCGTGGGCGGCGTCGGCCGTCAGGCGTCCTCGGCGCGTACGGGCGGGATGCCGCCGATCCGCAGCGTCAGCTCCTCGGCGGCCCGACGGACCTCCTCGGCGAGATCCGGCCACGTCCGCCCGCAGTCGGACTCCTGCTCGCAGACGTGCCGGAACGTCACGCTGATCGACGCCACCGGCCTGCCGCCGTGGTCGAACACCGCCGAGGCGACCGAGGCCCAGGACTCGGTGACGTACCCGTCCTCGACCGCCCAGCCCCGCCTGCGTTCCGCGGCGAGCAGTCTCCGCAGACTCGGCAGATCCCTCGGTCCGCGGTCGGTGCGCCGGATGAAGCTCGCGGTGCTCGGGAACAACGCCCGTATCTGGGGCGCCGGCAGGTGGGCGAGCATCGCGCGACCCGAGGCGGTGAGCTCGGCGGGCAGCCGCACTCCGACGTCGGTCACCAGGGTCTGCGGCCGCGCGGGCTGCTCCTTGGACAGGTAGACGGCCTGGGCGCCGTGCAGCACGCCGAGCTGCGCGTTGTGCCCCGCATGGTCGGCCAGTCGCCGCAACAGCGGCCGGGCCAGTCGTTCCAGCGGATCGTGGCGCAGATAAGCCGAACCCAGTTCGAAGGCGGCCACACCGAGGCCGTACCGGCGTTCCTCCGGCAGATGGCTGACGAAACCGGTGCGGATCAGCTCCTCCAGCAGGTGATACGTCGTCGAGCGCGGCAGATCCAGTGCCCTGGCGATCACCGCCGCGGAGGTCGGCGTCGCCCGGCGCGCCAGCAGACCCAGCACGGCCAGTCCGCGACGCAGCGCGGGAACATCACTGCTCTCCCCCAACGCGAGTCTCCTTTCCTGCCCACCGTGCTTGCTCCGGCGTCGTGTGACCGTCCACATCCTCCGTCTGACGAGCGATGACGCGCCAGTCTGACATCCCAGACGGAGTCGCGGGCTGTCGACTTGGGTCGCGCCGCCGCACCCGCTGTGATGGACACATGACGCAACCGATCGCGGTGGGTGTCGAGCCGATCACCCGCGAGCAGGTCGTCGCCGTCGCCCGGAGGGGCACAGGCGTACGACTCACCGAGGTGGCCCGCATCGCGGTGGACACCGCCAGGGCACACGTCGAGGCGTTGGCGGAGGCACCGAGACCGACCTACGGCGTCTCCACCGGCTTCGGAGCCCTGGCGACCCGGCACATCCCGCCGGAGCGCCGGGCCGACCTGCAACGGTCGCTGGTGCGCTCGCATGCGGCGGGCGCGGGCGATCCGGTGGAGCCCGAGGTGGTGCGGGCGATGATGCTGCTGCGCCTGCGGACGTTGGCCGCCGGCCACAGCGGCGTCCGATCGGAGACGGTGGACGCGCTGGCGGCGCTGCTCAACGCGGGCCTGACCCCGGTGGTGCACGAGCACGGCTCGCTGGGCTGCTCCGGCGACCTCGCGCCACTGGCCGCGATCGCGTTGACGCTGATGGGGGAGGGCGAGGTCCACGACGCGGCGGGCAGGCGGGTGCCGACCGCCACGGCGTTCGCCGAACACGGTCTGCGGGCGATCACGCTGCGTGAGAAGGAGGGCCTGGCGCTGACCAACGGCACCGACGGCATGCTCGGGATGCTGGTGCTGGCCGCCGCCGACCTCGCCGCCGCTCTGGACGTCGTCGACGTCACCGCCGCGATGAGCATCGAGGCGCTGCTGGCGACCGATCGGGTCTTCGCCCCCGAGTTGCAGGCCCTGCGCCCGCATCCCGGCCAGGCGCGCTCGGCGGCGCGGCTGACCGCCCTGCTCGCCGAGTCCGAGATCGTGGCCAGCCATCGCGGGCCCGACTGCAACCGGGTGCAGGACGCCTATTCGCTGCGCTGCGCCCCGCAGGTCCACGGCGCCGCCCGCGACACCCTGTCCCACGCCGAGCTGGTGGCAGACCGCGAGCTGGCCTCGGTCGTGGACAACCCGGTGGTGCTGGCCGACGGCCGGGTGGAGTCCAACGGCAACTTCCACGGCGCCCCGGTGGGCTACGTGCTCGACTTCCTGGCCGTGCCCGTCGCCGACGTCGCCAGCATGGCCGAGCGACGCACCGACCGCCTGCTCGACGTGCACCGCTCCCACGGGCTGCCGCCGTTCCTGGCCGCCGATCCCGGCGTCGACTCCGGCTACATGATCGCTCAGTACACCCAGGCCGCCGTGGTCTCCGAGCTCAAGCGCCTGGCGTCACCCGCTTCGGTGGACTCCATCCCCAGCTCGGGGATGCAGGAGGACCATGTGTCCATGGGCTGGTCGGCTGCCCGCAAGCTGCGTAGCGGACTGGACGGACTGCACACCGTCCTGGCTGTCGAGCTGCTCGCCGCCGCCCGTGCCCTGGACCTGCGAGCGCCCCTGCGGCCCTCCCCGGCGACCGGCGCCGCGGTCGCCCTGCTGCGCCGCCACGTCCCCGGCATCGGCCCCGATCGCCACCTCGCCCCCGACATCGCCGTCGCGCGCGAACTCGTCACCTCCGGCGCGCTGCTGGACGCCGTCACGCCACATCTGGCCTGACGTCGTCGGCGCGCCGAACCGCAGCACACCTGATCAGCCGTCCCCGTCGAGAGGAGTCCCTTTCGTGACCACCGGACCTCGCATCGTCCGCGCAGCCCGAGGCACCACGCTGACCGCCAAGAGCTGGAGCACCGAGGCACCGCTGCGGATGCTGCACAACAACCTCGATCCCGAGGTGGCCGAGCGACCCGACGACCTCGTGGTCTACGGCGGCACCGGCAAGGCCGCCAGGAACTGGGCGAGCTTCGACGCCATCACTCGGGAGCTCACCACGCTGGCCGACGACGAGACGCTGCTCGTCCAGTCCGGCAAGCCGGTCGGCGTGCTGCGCACCCATGAGTGGGCTCCTCGGGTGCTGATCGCCAACTCGAACCTGGTGGGCGACTGGGCGAACTGGCCGGAGTTCCGCAGACTGGAGCACCTCGGCCTGACGATGTACGGGCAGATGACCGCCGGATCGTGGATCTACATCGGTACCCAGGGCATCCTCCAGGGGACCTACGAGACCTTCGCCGCCGTGGCGAACAAGCGGTTCGGCGGCAGCCTGGCGGGCACCCTCACTCTCACGGCCGGTCTGGGCGGGATGGGCGGCGCCCAGCCGCTGGCGGTGACGATGAACGACGGCGTCGCGCTCGTCGTGGAGGTCGACCAGGAGCGGGCTCGGCGTCGGGTGGAGACCCGGTACCTCGATGAGATCGCCGACGACCTCGACGACGCGGTGGCCAGGGTTCTCGCCGCCAAGCGGGAACGCCGCGCCCTGTCGGTCGGCCTCATCGGCAACGCCGCCGAGGTCTTCCCCGAGCTGCTGCGTCGCGGCGTGGCGATCGACGTCGTCACCGACCAGACCTCCGCGCACGATCCGCTGTCCTACCTGCCCAAGGGCGTCGAGCCCGCGGACTGGGCGGACTACGCCGAGCGCAAGCCGGAGGAGTTCACCGACCGGGCCCGGGCGTCGATGGTCGATCACGTCGCCGCGATGGTCGGCTTCCAGGACGCGGGAGCGGAGGTCTTCGACTACGGCAACTCCCTGCGCAGCGAGGCCAGGGTCGGCGGCTACGAGCGCGCCTTCGACTTCCCCGGCTTCGTGCCCGCTTACATCCGACCGTTGTTCGCGGAGGGTCGCGGGCCGTTCCGGTGGGCGGCGCTGTCCGGCGACCCGGCGGACATCCGCCGCACCGACGAGGCGATCCTCGAGCTGTTCCCGGACGACAAGCCGTTGGCCCGGTGGATCCGGATGGCGCAGGAGCGGGTCGAGTTCCAGGGGCTGCCGTCCCGGATCTGCTGGCTCGGCTACGGCGAACGTCACCTGGCGGGGCTGCGGTTCAACGAGCTGGTGGCCGCAGGCGAGATCAGCGCACCGCTGGTCCTGGGGCGCGACCATCTGGACTCCGGCTCCGTCGCCTCGCCGTACCGGGAGACCGAGGGCATGGCCGACGGCTCCGACGCCATCGCCGACTGGCCGCTGCTCAACGCCTTGATCAACACGGCGTCGGGCGCGACCTGGGTGTCGATCCACCAGGGCGGCGGCGTCGGAATGGGCCGCTCCATCCACGCCGGTCAGGTGACGGTCGCCGACGGCACCGAGCTGGCGGCCCGCAAGATCGAGCGCGTCCTGACCAACGATCCGGGGATGGGCGTGCTTCGGCACGTCGACGCCGGATACGAGCGTGCCGAACAGGTGGCGGCCGAGCGCGGACTGCGCATCCCGCTGTCCGACGTCGAGTGATCCGCCCCGGTGCCCGCCTTCGGTCGACGGCGGGCACCGGGCTTCGCCTGCCGTGACGGCGACTCCGGGTGATCATGAATTTCCCACCGTCGCGTCCGGCCATTCTTGATCATCACTCGCCTGTGGTCTATTACGTTGTGAAACTCCGCTCGGTCATTGTTGATCTTTATCGCCGCGCGCTTCGGTGACCTGCTTTCGTGATCCTCGGAATTCATTGACGCGGAATGCCCTGCGCAATTACCTTGGACGGTGATCCAGGCTGCGGGGGTGTGTGATGGGTGGCGCAGGCGAGGTGCGTGGAGAGCTTCTCGACATCGCGGATCGACTACCGGCGGAACGATTGACGCGGCAACGAGAGAAGGCGTCGGAAATCGCAGGAGAACTGGACGAGGCATGGCGCGGAAGCGAATATGCCGAGGCCGCTCCCGCCGTGGCCGGCCTGCGCGAGGTGACGAGCGACCTGACGGCCGCGGCCGGACTGCTGCGTCAGGGCTCGGAACTCCTCCGCGCCCATGCGGCGCGGTTGTGAGCGGACATGGCGGGATTCGACGCCGTCGCCGCTCGGCTTCGGCGCGTCCTGTCGGAGACCGACCTGGCCGTCGCGGAGCTGAGCGGGCTCGCCGATGAACTCGCCGGCCTGGCTCCGAGGGCGGCGGTGGTCCTGCGTGGCTCGGCCGTCGCGGACGTGGCCGCCGTACCCGCGCTGATCGAACGGGCCGTCGCCGAACTCGTCAGCGCGCGTGGTCGCTACCAGGACGTCAACCGGCGGATTCACGCCTACCTGGCGGTGCATCAGGTCGGCGGCCCTGCCGACGCGGGCGTCGGTGCCGTCCCGCCCGTGCGCCCGCCCGTCGTCGAGGAGTCGTCCGGTCCGCCCGGCGGGCTGGAGCCGCCCCGTCCACTCGACGGATCGAGGCCGCCCCGCCCGCCCGTCGTCTCGGCGCCGCGGCGGCCTGCCGACACCGTCACGGACGATCCGGCGACCTGGCCCGGCGTCGTCCGCGAACCGCCCGGCGACGGGTCGTTCACCCCCGAGGAGCGGGCCGTCGCCGAACGCCTCGCCCGCCTCGACCCTGTCGAGGTGGTCCGGCATCCGGAATCCGCCGAACGCACTCCCGACGCTCTGGTGGACGGCAGGCGCGTCGAGTTCAAGACCCTGCTCGACGCCGATCCGGACCACCGGCGAGTGAAGAACACCCTGGATCGAACCGTGCGCAGGGGAGGTCAGGCCGACGAGGTCGTCATCGACGCACGGCGTACGAGCTTGAGCAGCGCGGACGCCGAACGAGGCGTCCACCGGTTCCTTCGTGCCCCGGGGAACTCCCGGAAACTCGCCAGGATCTCCATCTGGGGTGCGATCTTCGACTTCGAATGGGAGAGGACCGATTAGATGTCCGATCACTATGAGGTCTTCTTCGACGCGGCGGGTGCCGGCCGTTCCCTCGAGGAGGTCGCTCGGCTGGTGTCGACGGCCGTCGACATCCCACTCCAGCGGGACGACGACCCGGACCGCGAATACTGGGCTGAACGCGACGGCGTCTTCTTCGATCTCTACTCCGATCACGGGATGGAGGACGACGCGGGAATTCCCTTCGAACGTATGCCGTATTCACTCACACTGCGCAGCGGGACGTCGGGACTCGACCGGCAACGGGTGATCGCCGAGCAGGTCTTCGACCGATTGTGCGCCGAGGGGATGCGTCCGATCTATCTGGTCTGGGGAATCGAGCGAATCATCCGGCACGCGGACTGACCGGCGCGATGGCGGCCCGCCGCACCGGCCGTCATCGCCGCGGGCCTCGTACCCGGCGTGAGCCGGCGCCGTGCTCGGACGGACGGTCGCGACACTCGGGGGTGCGTCGGATCCACGCGTCGTCGTGGTCGGCGAGAAGCAGGCCGCCCGCCGGTGAGCGCGGCGGCTGTGGTTCGGCCCGTGACACGGTGCGGCACGTCGACGCCGTTCCCGTGGGATTCGAGAAGCGACCGTCGGCGGAACCGGCATCCGACGGGCGATCGCGGGCTCGTCGTCGGTCCGGGGACCGCCGATCAGGGACGTCCGCGGCGACACGTCGGCCCGGCGCGGCGGGCTCATGCCATCGGAGAACAGAGCCCGGCGTACGGGCCTGACGAGGGCGCATGTCGTTCCTTTTCGGCAGGTCTCTCGACCTCGTGAATCTTTTCCGGCGGTTCTTCGTCATAACGGGCGAAGGCGCTCGTCCCTTCAGAGGAACCCGCAGGATCTCCGGCCGTCCACCATGAGCGCCGGGGCCTGATCGCCGCGAGACGAACGGAGCACCCGCCGATGACCCAGCACGATCACGCGTTCCCCGCCGGCAGGAGAGGCTCCGACACGATCACTGGGCCTGCCCCGTCGCCGCGTGCACCGGGTGACGAGCCCGGGGATGCCCGCGCCGGTCGGGCGGCGGCCGGCGCGTCCCGGACCGCGCTGCCCGCGCACCCTCGGAACGCCTCGGCCCGACCGCTGCCCCCGCGTCCCCAGCCCCCTCGGCCCGCTCCGCCGCGTCCCACGGCCCCACAACCGAGGTCGTCGGCCGACGCGCGGCGGCGCCGCCCCGCACCGGGCACGGTCGACGAGGCGCTGGACGTCCTCACCCGCCGCGGATTCACCGCCTCCCACGCTCCCGGCGACGACCAGGTGCCTTTCACGCTGCTCTACACCTACGGCTGGCCCGGATACGTCGACGCCGTCCATCTACGTGCCGAGGACGACACCACGGCCGTCCGTTTCCGATCGTCCGGCTGTCGCTGCGCTGGTCCGGCAGCGCTCGACGACGACCTGGTGTGGCGGAGCGAGGGCGACTTCCTCAGCGTGGTCGGCGAGCTGATCGAGCTGCCCGCACCAGGAGAGCGCGGCGCGCCCGAGCATGCTCTGCGGGTGCCCGGCGGACTCTGGGTTCCGCGGGGCTCCGGCGCCCTCGCCTTCCACTGAGCGGTCACGGGAGGCACCGATCCGCCCGATGAGCGGCCGCCGCGGCCGGTGCCCGGTGCCCGCGCCCGGCCGGCCCGCTCCTGAACCACGCCGAGCGCGGATCGCGTCTGCCCCCGACGTGACCGTGTGACCAGCAGCCTGCCGAAGGGGAGGTGATGCACGACGACGGTCCTCGACAGTGAGTGAACTCCAGCGGTCGCGGCTCGTCGACGACACCCGGGACCCTGCGCCGACCCCGCCCCGTCAGGAAGGTGGTGCCCACGAACGAGTCCCCTCGGCCGCGTGCGGCCGTGCACCGACCGCTCACCGGGAGTCATGTGGTGTCGTAAGGGGCAAGCACCCGCTCCGTCTCGGGATCAGGAGGCCGCCCGCCATGTCCGGCTCGCCGCACCCGACGCCGTCGCAGACCGCGTCCCCGCATCCGACGTCGTCGCAGACTCCGTCGGCGACCAAGGCCACGGCCACCGGCCTGCTGGCCGCCATCGCCGACGTCGGGTCGGACCGCCGCCGAGGCGGCTTCTCCCGACACGGCTACGACCACGCCGAACTCGACCTGCGCGCCTGGTTCGTCGAGCAGGCCCGGCGGCGAGACCTCGATGTCCGCACCGACCGCAACGGCAACATCTGGGCATGGTGGGGGAGGCCGGGACCCGACGCCGTCATCACCGGCAGTCACCTCGACTCCGTGCCCGGCGGCGGTGCCTTCGACGGCCCGCTGGGCGTGGTGAGCGCGCTGGCCGCCGTCGACGAGCTACGAGCCAAGGGCTTCACGCCGCGCAGGCCGCTGGCGCTCGTCGTGTTCGCCGAGGAGGAGGGCGGCCGTTTCGGCGTCGCGTGTCTCGGTTCGCGGCTGCTCGCGGGCACCATCGACCCGGCGAAGGCCGCGGCGCTGCGCGATCCCGACGGGGTGAGTCTCGGCGAGGCGATGACCGCCGCAGGCCTGGACCCCGCCGGGCTCGGCCGGGATGACGAGGCCCTGTCGCGGATCGGCTGTTTCGTCGAGCTGCACGTCGAGCAGGGCCGCGGCCTGATCGACCAGGCCGCCCCGGTCGGCGTCGCATCCTCGATCCTCGCGCACGGCCGCTGGCGGTTCTCCTTCACCGGCGAGGGCAATCACGCGGGCGCCACGCCCATCGCCGACCGTCGGGACCCGATGCTGTCGGCCGCCGGACTGGTGCTGGCCGCTCGGCGGATCGCCGCCGAGGTCGAGGGCGCCAGGGCCACCGTGGGACGTCTGGTGCCCAACCCCGGCGGCACCAACGTGATCGCCTCCTCGGTGGATCTGTGGCTCGACGCCCGCGCCGAGGACGACGCCAGGACGCGGACCGTCGTGGATCGCATCCGAGAGGCCGCGACGGAGGCGGCCGAGGCGGAGGGCTGCGCGGTGCGGATCACCGAGGAGTCCTACGGCGACACCGTCGTCTTCGACTCGACCCTGCGGGACGACCTGTCCGCCGCGTTGGGCGGCGTCCCCGCCCTGCCGACCGGGGCCGGTCATGACGCGGGAGTCCTGGCGGCCCGGGTGCCCACGGCTATGCTCTTCGTGCGCAACCCGACGGGGGTGAGTCATGCCCCCGCCGAACATGCGGAACCTGAGGACTGCGAGGCCGGCGTGCAGGCACTGACCACTGTCCTGGAGAAGCTCGCGTGATGCGTTGCTGGGCGCCCTACGCACTTGTCGGCGGCGATGCTCCCCGCGTGGAGTGGGGCGTGCTGCTGGAGATCGCCGACGGACGGTTCCACACCGTCCGGCCGGGGGTGGCGGCCCCGCCGGACGCCGCCCGGCTCGACGGCCTCGCCGTGCCGGGTTTGGCCAACGCCCATTCCCACGCCTTCCACCGCGCGCTGCGGGGCCGGACCCACGTCGGCGGCGGAACCTTCTGGACGTGGCGCAAGCAGATGTACGCGCTCGCCGAACGGCTGAATCCCGAGAGCTACTACCGGCTCGCGCGCGCCGTGTACGGCGAGATGGTGTTGGCGGGCATCACCAGCGTCGGCGAGTTCCACTACCTGCATCACGACATCGGCGGCATCCGGTACGACGACCCCAACGAGATGGGGCTCGCGCTGGTCGCCGCCGCCAGGGACGCCGGGCTGCGGATCACGCTGCTGGACACCTGCTATCTGGCGGGCGGCTTCGGCAAGCCTCTGGAGGGCGTGCAGCTGCGTTTCGGCGACGTCGACGCCGACGGCTGGGCGGTGCGGGCCGAGGCCCTGCTCGCCCAGCTGACCGACCGACCCGGCGTCGACCCCTACCGGGTGCGGATCGGCGCGGCCGTCCACTCGGTGCGCGGCGTGCCCGCCGAGGCGTTGAGCGTCGTCGCGGGCTGGTCGCGGCGATTCCACGCGCCGCTGCACGTCCACCTCTCCGAGCAGCGCGCCGAGAACGACGCCTGCCAGGCCACGCACGGCGTCAGCCCCACCCGGCTCCTCGCCGAGCACGGGGTGCTCGGTGAGCTGACCACCGCCGTGCACGCCACGCACCTGAGCGTCCCCGACATCGAGCTGCTGGGCTCGACCACCACCGGCGTCTGCCTGTGTCCCACCACCGAACAGGATCTCGCGGACGGCATCGGCCTGGGCCGCGCTCTCGCGGACGCGGGCTCGCCGCTGTCCCTCGGCAGCGACGGACACTCGGTCATCGACCTGTTCACCGAGGCCAGGGCCGTGGAGATGCATGAGCGGCTGCGCACCGAGACCCGCGGCCACTTCAGCGCGGCGGAACTGTGGACCACGGCGACGGCGACGGGACACGCCTCGCTCGGCTGGGCGTCCACCGGGGTGATCGAGACGGGCGCGCGGGCCGACCTGGTGACGTTGGACCTGGACGGCGTGCATCTGGCAGGCATCGAGCCCGCCGCGGCGATCTTCGCCGCGACGGCGGGCGACGTCCGCGACGTGATCATCGAGGGCAGGCCGGTGGTGCGGGACCGCACGCACCTCACGCTCGGCGATCCGGCCGCGTTGATGCGCGAGGCCATCGAGGAGCTGCGGCGATGACGAGCATCCTGATCACCGGCATCGGCGAGCTGACCACCAACGACGACGAGCTCGGCAGGCTCGCCTCCGCCGCGATCGTGCTCGACGGCGACCGGGTCGCCTGGGTCGGCTCGGCCGCGTCGGCGCCCGACGCCGACGAGCGGGTCGACGTGGCGGGCCGCGCCGTCCTGCCGGGGTGGGTGGACAGCCACACCCACCTGGTGTTCGCGGGCGACCGCACCGCCGAGTTCGAGGCCAGGATGGCGGGGGCGGCCTACCAGGCAGGCGGCATCGCCGTGACCGTCGGCGCGACCCGAGCGGCGACGGACACGGAACTGGCCGACGGACTGCGACGCCACCTGGCCGAGGCAGCCGCGCAGGGCACCACCTGCGTGGAGACCAAGACCGGCTACGGGCTGACCGTCGAGGACGAGGTGCGGGCGGCGCGGATCGCGGCGGAGCAGGCCGACGAGGTCACGTTCCTCGGCGCGCATCTGGTGCCGCCGGGCACCGACGCGCGGGAGTATCTGGACCTGGTGTGCGGCCCGATGCTCGTCGCCGTCGCGCCGCACGTCCGATGGGCCGACGTGTTCTGCGAGACCGGTGCCTTCGACGAGGAGCAGTCGCGCCGGGTGCTGCGCGCGGCGGCCGATCAGGGGCTCGGACTGCGGGTCCACGGCAACCAGCTCGGGCGCGGCCCCGGCGTGCGGCTCGCGGTGGAGGAGGGCGCGGCCAGCGTCGACCACTGCACGCATCTCGCGGACTCCGACATCGCCGCGTTGGCGGGCTCCACGACGGTGGCGACGCTGCTGCCCGCCTGCGACCTGTCCACTCGTCAGCCGTTGCCGCCCGGCCGGGAACTCCTCGACGCGGGCGCGACGGTGGCGCTCGCCTCGAACTGCAATCCGGGTTCGTCGTACACGTCGTCGATGGCGTTCTGCGTCGCGACCGCGGTGCTGCAGATGGGATTGAGCGTCGAGGAGGCGGTGCGGGCGGCGACGTGGGGCGGGGCCAGGGCGCTGCGGCGGGAGACCGGCGACGGCGCGGTCGGGGTGCTGCGGCCCGGTGCCCGAGCCGACGTCCACGTCCTGGACGCGCCCTCGGTGACGCACCTGGCCTACCGACCGGGCGTCCCGCTCACGCATGCCGTGTGGCGCAAGGGCATGCGGGTGCGTTGACCCGGGCAGGGTCGGCCTCGGCGAGCGGGACGGGCGCGGACGAAGTCGAGGACACGCCGGCTGCGGCGTCGTCGGACGGGTGCGGTACCCGGTGTCGGGCCGTGAGATCAGCTCGTCGGTCCGGACGTCATCTCCCTCGATTCGAGACGTGAGCGTGTCGGATCGCTGCCGCGTAGTAGTACAACGGCCGTCGACGCCATCACGGCAGCCGTGGCACCGTGCACGCCGAGGGCCACCGCGGGCGATCCGCCGTGGGAGAGGACGATGAGGACGTCGCCGATCGGGATGATCGTCGCTCCGAGCAGGTACCAGGCCAGGACCCGGTGGGTGCCGACGGCCAGGATCAGCAGGCCGATCAGGCCCGAGGCGATGTCCCGGAGGCCCTTGGCCGCGAGGTAGGCCTCTCCGCCGCCCGTCGTGGCCGGGATGCCGAAGCCGATCGCGGCCTGTCCCGGCGCCAGCAGGAACCGGCTGCCGATGGCGATGATGCCGAGGGCGAGCAGGACCGCCACACCGAGGGCCAGACGTCTGAGCCGCACACCGCCTCCAATTCTAGCGTTGCTAGATTTTGTGTCGACGCTACATTCAAGTGGAGTCGAATGCTAGCGTCGCTAGAATCCAGACCGTGTCCATCGCGCAGCGCCGAGAACGGGAGCGGGCCGACCGCCGTCGGCTGATCGTGACGACCGCCAGGGAACTGGCCGAGGCCGAGGGCTGGGACGTCGTCACCACGCGCCGACTCGCCGAGCGGATCGAGTACAGCCAGCCCGTCCTCTACAGCCACTTCAGCGGCGGCAAGGACGAGATCATCGCCGCCGTCGCGTCGGAGGGCTTCGCCGAACTGGCCGTCACGCTGCGGAAGGCCTCGGCCGACGGCGGCGCACCGAGGGACGCGCTGGCCGCCGCTGTCGCCGCCTACGTGGACTTCGCCACGGCCAACCCGGCCGTCTACGACGCGATGTTCGTCCGGACGACCGAGCTGGCCTTCGGAACCGAGGACACGCCTGCTCCACTGCGCGAGGCCTTCGACGCGGTGCGGGCGGTGTTCGCCGCCGTCGCCGACGGCCGAGACGTGGAGACGCTGACCGAGATCGGCTGGAGCGCCGTCCACGGCCTCGTCATGCTCGACCGAGGCGGGCGGCTGCGCCCCGGAGAGCGGCGACGACGCCTGACGATGTTGGCCGCCCAGTTCGGCGCCGTGCCGGTGTCCGGGTGACCCGACGAGTCTCGCAGTCCTGAGGACGTCATGACCTCATCCGCCACGGCGTGACCCGAGCGCACGTCGGACTCCGTTTCAGGCCAGGAGTGCCGGGGCCTGCCGTGACGCTGACGGAGTTGGTCGAGCGGCCCCCGGCGCGTGTCCGGGCTGGTGGGTGAGGCGTGGCGGGGCGCCGAGCGGCGTCTCCCGGTCCTGCCTGGGCTGGCACCCGAATACCCCGGAAAGGGGCCACTGGTCTGAGTTTTCACTGGCCAGGCGCGGTAGCGGTGGGGTGAGTGTGGATCTTTAGGCTGGTGCGGTTCGGGTTGGTGATCGTACTGGGGTGGCGGGTTGACGGCGATCGATCGGACCGCGTACCCGCGGTTCAAGCGTGTGGTGTCGTCGAAGGAGTTGGCGGAGGCCTTCACGCCGTCGCAGGCCGAGGTGGTGTGGGCCCGGTCGAAGGTGCGGTCCGGGGCGCCCGAGCAGGTGGTGGCGCTGCTGGTGTGGCTCAAAGCGCACGCGCGGCTGGGGTACTTCCCGAAGTTGGATGCCGTGCCGCGGGTGGTGGTGGAGCATGTCGCGGCCGCGCTCGGCGTTGGCGCGGACGTGGTGGCCCGGGTGGACGCGGTGCGGACAGCGAAGCGGTACCGCGAGTATGTGCGGGAGTTCCTCGGGGTGCGGTACGAGGCGACCCTCGTGCGGAAGATCGCCGAGGAAGCGGTGCGGGAGGCGGTGACGAAGAAGGACAACCCGGCGGATCTGATCAACGTGGCGCTGGATGAGCTGGTGCGCCAAGGCTGCGAGCTGCCGGGGTACACGACACTGGACGCGATGGTGGCGGGCATCCGCACCGAGGTCAATGGCGGGTTGCAGGCCACCGTGTACGGGCGGATGGGGTGGGAGGCCCGCGCCCGGTTGGAGCGGTTGCTGGTGGTGGACCCGGCGACGCGGCGCAGCGAGTTCGACCGGATGAAGGATCCAGCGCCGGCGGCGACGGTGTCGAAGTTCCGGGCCCGGCTGGCACGGTTGCAGGGCCTGGACGCAATCGGCCCGACCGAGGAATGGCTGGCCGGTGTCACGGCCGCGAAGATCGCCCACTTCGCCGGGGAGGCCCGGGTCGCCGACGCCGATGACATGCGTAAGACCAGTGAGGCGAAACGGTTCACGCTGCTGGCGTGCCTGGTGCATCAGGCACGGATCGAGACCCGTGACGACGTGGTGACGATGTTCTGCAAGCGGATCGCGGCGGTGCACAAACGCGGCAAGGACAAGCTGGACGAGCTGCGCGAGGCGCACCGGGGAGAAACCGAGCGTCTGATCGGGGTGCTGGGCAAGGTGGTCGCCGAGGCCCGCGACGCCACCATGGTCACCGCGCGCGGGCGGGGCCGTCCGGTGGGGGTGGCGCGCCGGGAGCAGCAGCTGGGGCGCTCGGTGCTGCACACCCTCGATGGCGAGGGCGGGATCGACCAGGTTCGCCGCGGCACTGGAGGCGGTGACGGCCTATCACGGCAACAACTATCTGCCGCTGCTGGAACGGTTCTATCTGCCGCACCGGCCGACCCTGTTCGACATGGCCGCCTCGCTGGAGCTGGTCGCGACCAGCGCGGACCGGGACGTGCTCGACGCGCTGGAGTTCGTGCGGGAGGTGCGGGACCGGCGCGCCGAGTGGATCCCGGACACCGTGGCCGTGGAGCGGGACGGGGCCATGGTGACGGTGCGGGCCCCGGTGGAGAACTTCGCATCACACGCGTGGCGGAAAGTGTTGCTGGACAAGCACAAGCCGGGGATGGTGGCACGACGGCACCTGGAAGTGTGCGTGTTCTCCCACCTCGCCGCGGAG
The DNA here is from genome assembly GCF_002234535.1 of Actinoalloteichus hoggarensis. Taxonomy (NCBI): domain Bacteria; kingdom Bacillati; phylum Actinomycetota; class Actinomycetes; order Pseudonocardiales; family Pseudonocardiaceae; genus Actinoalloteichus; species Actinoalloteichus hoggarensis. The sequence continues at coordinate 5,715,411 of NZ_CP022521.1, read as the reverse complement.
CTGCGGTCCGGCGACATCGCGGTGGTGGGCGCGGACTCCTACGCCGACTTCACCGCGCAGCTGCTGCCGTGGGAGGACTGCGAACCGCGGCTGGCCGAGTTCTGCGAGCAGGCCGGGATCCCCGCCGGCCCGGACGAACTGGTGGCGCATTTCCGGGAACAGCTGGCCGACGCGGCCGAGACGACGGACGCGGGGTTTCAGGCCAACACCGATCTGCGGATCGTGGACGGCCGCCCGGTGCTCACCCCGCGCCGCGGCGGCGAACGCAGCACCTCGGCGATCGCGCTCGAGCAGGCGATCCATCAGCGGCTCCCGGAGCGCAGCCTGCTCGACATCCTGACCCGCACCGCGTACCTGACCGGCTGGCACCGCCATCTCGGGCCCGCGTCGGGGTCGGACCCGAAGATCCGCGGGGACCGGATGGGCCGCTACGTGCTCACCGCCTACGCCTACGGCACCAACCTCGGCGCCACCGAGGTCGCCCGGCACATGCGCGGCACCGTGTCCGCGCACGAGATCTCCACCGCGGGAAACAAGCACTCCACCGCGGGCAAGGTCGCCCGCTGCTCCACCGACGTGATCAACGCCTTCGCCGAGCTGGACGTCGCAGGGGTGTGGGGCGACGGGAAGGTCGTCGCGGTCGACGGCTCGCAGATCGACACCTGGGAGAACAATCTGCTGGCCGAAACCCACATCCGATATGGCGGATACGGCGGAATCGCCTACCGCCACGTGTCCAACACCTATATCGCGCTCTTCTCCTGATTCGTGCCCTGCGGCACGTGGGAAGCGATCCACATCGTCGACGGGCTGCTGAACAACGATTCCACGATCGACCCTGACACCATTCATGCCGATACCCAAGGCCAGTCCCTTCCGGTTTTCGGTCTCGCCGCGCTGCTCGGGTTCGATCTGCTGCCCCGCATCCGGAACTGGGCGGACCTGAACTTCTACCGGCCCGACGCGGCGGCCGGCTACACCCACATCGACAGCCTCTTCGGCGACGACGTCATCGACTGGGACCTGGTCAAACGCCACTGGCAGGACTTGATGCGCACGACGATCTCCATCCGCGAGGGCGCCGTCTCGTCGGTGACGCTGCTGCGACGGCTGGGCAACCATTCCCGCAAGAACCGGCTCTACCGCGCGTTCCGGGAACTCGGGCGGGCCATCCGCACGATCACGCTACTGCGTTTTCTGAACGATCCGCAGTTGCGGGAACAGATCACCGCGATCACTAACAAAGCCGAAGGGTTCCACAAATTCTCCGACTGGATCATGATCGGCGGCGTTCTGGGGCACAATGACCCGGACGTGCACGAACGGATCGTGAAATTCAACGAGCTGGCCGCCAATTGCGCGATCTATTCCTCGGCGCTGGACATCACCGACGCCGCCAACCAGCTCGCCGCCGAGGGGCACCCGGTCGACTTCGACGACCTGGCCACGGTGACGCCGTACCTGACCCACACCATCCGCCGCATGGGCGACCTGGTCCTCGACCTTGCCGAGCCCGAGCAGCCGCAGACCCGGCTCGATCTCGAACCGAAGGTACTCTTCCGCGCCGGCGCCTGACCGTGCTCCCGAGGGCCCGGCAGGGTGCACGGTAGAGCGTTACTGCTGGTCGGGGGCCGGTCATCCAGCTTGACTTGGAGCGCGCTCCAAGTCCTAGCGTCGGAGGCGTTCGTCAGCCATCGAGGTACCGCCCGGTCCGCCGGGCAGGAGGAGGATCTGCGCATGATCACCCGAACCACGCTCGGCTCGCCCGGTCTCACCGTCAGCGCGATGGGCCTGGGGTGCATGGGGATGAGCGAGAGCTACGGCGCCGCCGACTGGGACGGCGGCCTGGCCACCATCGACCGGGCCCTGGAGCTGGGCATCACGTTCCTGGACACCGCCGACGCCTACGGCACCGGGCACAACGAGGTGCTGGTGGGCCGGGCCATCCACGGCCGCCGGGACCAGGTGCAGCTGGCCACCAAGTTCGGCATCGACCGCAGCGCCGGCGACCGGGCACGCCGCATCCGCGGTGCCCGGGACTACGTGCTGCGCGCCTGCGACGCCTCGCTGCTGCGGCTGGGCGTCGAGGTGATCGACCTGTACTATGCCCACCGCCCACCCCAGGACGTGGAGATCGAGGAGACCGTCGGGGCGATGGCCGAGCTGGTCGAGGCGGGCAAGGTCCGCCATCTGGGCCTGTCCGAGGTCGACGGCGAGCTGCTGCGCCGGGCGCACGCGGTGCACCCGATCGCCGCGGTGCAGAGCGAGTACTCGCTGTGGACCCGCGACGTCGAGGCGGTCACCCCGGTGATGGCCGAGCTGGGGGTCGGGCTGGTGCCGTACTCGCCGCTGGGGCGGGGGTTCCTGACCGGCACCCTGGACCGCTCCACGCTGGGCGAGAAGGACTTCCGGCGCACCAACCCCCGCTTCGCCGGCGAGGCGGGCGAGGCCAACGAGAAGATCGCGCAGACCGTGCGCGAGGTGGCCGACCGGCTGGGTGCCACCCCGGCCCAGGTGGCGCTGGCCTGGGTGTACGCCCAGGCCGAGCGGCTCGGGGTGGCGGTGGCGACCATTCCGGGCACCCGAAGCCCGGCCCGGCTGGAGCAGAACGCGGCCGCGCTGGAGCTCACCCTGGACGCCGAGGCGCTGGCCGCGCTGGACCCGCTGAGCGACCAGGTGATGGGCGAGCGCTACACCCCCGCGCACACCGCTGAGGTCGCTCGGGGTTAGCCGGTGGGCTCGACGCACACGACGTCCAGCTCGACGACGTCGTTGACGTCGCGCCCACCGGTGACCTCGCCGGTCACGACCAGCCGGGGTCGGGCCAGCGGTGCCCCGTCCTGCTCGACGGCCAGGATCGCCCCGGTTGCCGGAGCCCGGGGCGATCCTGGCCGTAGGAGACCAGCGCCCCGGTACCCGTCCGCGCCCACCGCGAGCACGCCGACGCTCAGCTATGTGTCGTCAACCGGTCCTTTGACGACAGGCGGTCCGGGGTGCTCACTGGATCGGCAGGACGGCCGGGATACGACGGTCGGCGCGGCGCCGGAATCCAATGCGAGCCAATGAGCGATGAAGACAGGGTTTGACGACAGGTAGGGTGGGTGCGCGGCCGCGTCCGGCGGCCGGAAAGCGGGGAGGGTCGTGTCGGAGCTGGTCTACGCGCGGGTGTCCACCGACGAGCAGAGCACCCAGCGGCAGACCCACCTGCTCGCCGAGGCTGGGCTCGTCGACGGCGCGGACGGTGTGCGGTTGTTCTCCGACCCGGCGACGTCGTCGAAGATCCCCGCACTGGAACGCGAGAGCTTCCGCGAGCTGGCCGGCTACACCCGGCCCGGCGACCGGCTCACTGTCTCCGAGCTGTACCGGTTGTGCCGGGACCTGGCCGACATCCTCGCGGTCCGGGAATGGTGCCGCGCCCACGACGTGAAGCTGCGGGTGCTGTCCGGCGCGCTGTCGGGCATCGTCGACCTGGCCGCCACCGACGCGACCACCACCATGCTGGTCAACATCCTGGTCTCGGTCGGGCAGTTCCAGCGTGACCTGCAAAACGAACTCACTCGCGACGGACTCGCGGCGGCGTGGGCGACCGGCGCGAAGTCCGGGCGCAGGCCACGCCTGGCCGAGCTCGGCGTCCTGGAGGAAGTACGGCAGGCCTTCCGCGACGGCGCGAGCGTCGCCGCGATGGCCCGCGAGCACGGCGTGAGCCGGGTCGCGATCCGCACCGCCGTCGCCGACCTGATGCCCGGCCGGTCCGAACAGCCGGTGGCCGCCGTCATCGACGAGCCGCGGCCGGTGCGGATCGAGATCCCCGGCAAGATCGCACGGCACCTGACCGAGCGCGACGGCTTGGGCGAGGCCGAACGCCACGCCTTGCGGCGCGGCCGCGAGGTCCGCCGCGGCCAGGGCTACAGCCTGCACGTCACCGCCCTGACCGACGTGCACCGGGCCCTGCTCGCCGCCGCGGCGACGCTGGGCACCGACCAGGCGTCCCCGGCCGAGCGCAAGGCCTACCGGGTCTATGCGGAACGCCTGAACACCACCCCGGCGTGATCGCTCGATCGGTCACCCCTGACGGCGCCGGGGCGCTGATCATCTCCGGGCACGGATCTCATCCGTGACGAGGTGGGCTGGCTCGATGGCGAGGCGCTCGGCGCGACCCAGTGGCCCCTTTCCGGGGTATTCGGGTGGCAGCCCCTGCCTGACCTGTGTCGATCCCCGCCGGCGGGCGGTCTCGCTTCTCGAGCAGCGCCTGATGTGCGGGTGGTGCTGCTCTGGTACCGGTACGCGAGCGGCCTGACCTTCTCGCAGGGGCGAGGCCGGCGAGAGTCGCGGCTTCGCCCGACGGCATGGCCGGCTCGTCGTTCCCCGTGCCTGCGAAACGACGGACCGGGGATGCCCTCGAAGGAGGCGTCGGACCCGGCTGCGTCTCGTTCCGACGGCGGCCGGTCGTACCGTCGGCGACCCCGGTCCGCTAATACAGGTAGGCGTTCCTCGTGAAGGCGTAGTCGGCGAGATAGTCGATCTTGAGGGCGACGGGCGATTCGGCCTTGATTCGAGCGGCCAGCGTCTTTCCGCGTTCGACCCAGGCCGCTTCGGCCTCTTCACTGGGAAACCCCGAGTTCCGGGGATCGTCCGGCCGATAGGTGTCCTGGTATTCGGCGTCCCAGGCGGTGAGGTCGGCGACGAGACCGTCGGGAAGGCGGAGGTCGCGTTGTGCCTCGCGGATGGTGTGGTTGTTCAGGCGGTCTTCCTCCGGGTGGTAGTAGAACGGATCCTCCTGCCATCCGGTGAGCAGGCTGACGTCGATGGACCGCGCCGTGTCGGGTTTCCGTGACGGCGGATAGAGCTGGTCGAGTGGTCTCTGTCGGCGGCCGAAGAGACAGGCGCCCTTGTCGATCACGCCATTGGCGCGGTAATCGACGCTGGCGATGACGGGCGACTCGGCCAGGATTCGGGCGGCCAGCACCTTGCCGTGTTCCAGCCAGGCCTTCTCGGCCTCGGGCGAGGGGAATCCGCCTTTCGACCAGATATAGCCGTCGGGATCGTAGGTGTCCTGGTATTCGGCGTCCCAGGTGGTGACGTCGGCGATGAGACCATCGGGCAGTCGGAGATCGTCGCGCGCTTCCTCGATGGAGTGGTTGGCGAACCGTTCTTCGTAGTAGAAGAACGGGACATCCCGCCACCGGGCCAGCAGCGACACTTTGAGGGGGAGTTCGAACACGTCAGCCTCTCCGGTGCATTCTGAGTGCTCGCGACATTCTGTGGTCATCGCCGCGGTCGGAGCAAGGGGGCCGGTTCGCCGGATCGGCGAATGCGGCCGCGGTGAGGGCGTCGGCGAGTCAGGGCAGGGCGGTCGGCGTCGAGTCTCGCGATGTCTTCGTACCTGCGCCTCAGCGCCTCAGCGCGGAGTGTCGGGTGCGGGGACGCCGGCCCGATCGCCGGGGTGCGGTCCAGGTGCGGGAGGATGTGGACCACGCGGAGAGTGAGGGGCCGTGTCGTGACGGTGATGGACGTGCTCGGGCAGCTGCGGCGAGCGCATGAGCTGTTGACCCAGGCGTGGCGGGCCGTCGAGCACGCCGAGGCGGCGATCGTCGAGGGCGACGTGCTGTTCCGCACCACCACCGCCGGTTCGGCCGCGTCCGAGGTGGCGGGGGCCGCGCGATGCGCCTCGGCGGCACTGGCGGATCTCCGGTGCGGCACGGGCGCCATCGGCGGGGCGTAGGACGTCATCGATCGCTACCATCGGGCCGTCGCGGGGCACGGCGTCGCCGACGGCGAGCAGCCGCCCGCCGCTCCGCGGCGAGCCGCGGAGGCCGCCGAGCCGACCGAACCGGTGCCCGAGTCGGGGATCGGCGGCCGTACGGACGCCCCCGGCTGTGCCGCCGAGCCCGCCGACACGGCCGCCGACCACGCCGAGCTGATCGCCGAACTACGCCGTCGGGGCGTCAAGATCAGCCCGCGCAAGGTCGTCCGCATGACCCGCCTCCGAGACGGCCGGGTCGCCTGGTTGGAGACCGGTTCCACGACGGCCGGGCTCGCACACATTCTCGAAGCGAGGAAGGTTCGCACTTTCGAGAGGGCCGGCGTACCGCGGGAGTGGATCGTGACCGTGGTGTTCGCCGCAGTCGAGCGTGGCAGGCTGATCGGTTACCACGGTGTCGGTCGACCCGTGTACGAAGTGGAGACCGACGCAGGCGTACGCAGGGTGTCGGTCGACGTCTCAGACAACGGATTCATCGTCGGAGCGCACCCCGTCAGTCTGAGAACCAAGGTCCGTCGCCATCGTGACCGAACGAGGACGGAGTCGCCGTGAGCTATGACGTCACTCTGCTCGTGGGATACGGGGAGGACCCGTTCTACTACGAGATGGACGAGGAGGACCTCGGTAATCACAGCATCGAGGAGGCGGGTGCGGATCTGGGGCTCAGCGCCGAGCTCGTCGAGGAGCTTCTGGTGTGGGATGAGGAGTTCCAGCGGACGCGTGATCCGGTGGACGGGCGGCGTTCGACGTTCGCCTCGGCTGTGGCGGAACACTCCTGGGTGGAGCGGGGGCGTGGTCTGGCGACTCGGGTTCGGCGGGAGTCGTCGGTGATCACGCGGTTGGAGTATCGGGGTTTCGGCGGGGTGGCGCCGGGGGCGTGCGTCTTCTGACCGGGCCGTCGGCTCGCCTGCCGCCCGCGTCTCAGGGGCGGCATCGCGTGAGGACGACGGCACCGTGTGAGACCGGGCCACCGCAGGAGACCGGGAGCACGCCGCCGAGTCGCCGATCGTCGGCGGCATCAGCCGGGGCCGCCCGCCTGCCCACCGGGCACGGCAGGCGGCGAGCGGCCGTGGGCGGCGCGGGCTCAGTCCTCGTCGTCGGAGTCGTCGCGGGCCAGGTAGGTGGCCAGCCGCTCGACGGCGTCCTCGAACTCGGGATTGCCGTCCACGAAGGCTCGCAGGCGGTCGGCGACCCAGGACAGGGTGACCGACTCGTCGCCGCGACGCTCCTCGAGTTCTTCGATGCCTCTGTCGGTGAAGTACAACGCTGCCTCCGGCAACGACTGATCGGATACGGGGAAGGCGGTCCCGCGGTCGACGCGGCGCGGCCATGTCGGGCGGATCGCGGCGCCGCCGATACCGACGTGACGCCCGAAAAGGCCTGCCGACGGCGCCCGCGAACACGAGACCCGAACCACGAGATCGAGGCCACGAGACCACGATCATGAGACCGAGGGCACCCGGTGCGGCGGACGACCGACCCGACCTGCACGGCGGACACCGCGGCCGGACACAGAACCGGGTCGCGCCGACGAACGGCGCGACCCGGCAAGCCTAGACCTCGGCGCCGATCAGCTCAGCGCGGTGTCCAGGATCTCCTTCTGCTCCACCTCGTGGACCTTGTTCGAACCCGCCGACGGCGCGGCCATCGCCCGCCGCGACACGCGCTTGAGACCGGACAGTCGCTCCGGAAGCAGATCCGGGAGGTTCAGGCCGAGGAACGGCCAGGCACCCTGGTTCGCGGGCTCCTCCTGGACCCAGCGGATGTCCTGCGCGTTCGGGTACCGCTCCAACGCCGCCGCCAGCTTGCGTCGGGGCACCGGGTAGAGCTGCTCCAACCGCACGATGGCCGTGTCGGTGATGCCCCGCTTGAGCCGCTCGGCGTTCAGCTCGTAGGAGATCTTCCCGCTGCACAGCAGCACGCGCTTCACCGCGCTCGGGTCCTTCACCGTCGGGTCGTCCAGCACCGACTGGAACTTGCTGCCCTCGGTGAAGTCGGCGAGGTCGCTCACGGCCGCCTTCAGCCGCAGGAGCTGCTTGGGCGTGAACACCACCAGCGGCCGGTTCACACCGTCGAGGGCGTGCCTGCGGAGCAGGTGGAAGTAGTTCGCGGGAGTCGACGGCATCGACACCGTCATCGAGCCCTCGGCGCACAGCTGGAGGAATCGCTCGATCCGTCCGGACGTGTGGTCCGGCCCCTGTCCCTCGTGGCCGTGGGGGAGCAGCAGCACCACGTCGGAGCGCTGGCCCCACTTCGCCTCACCGGAGGAGATGAACTCGTCGATGATCGGCTGCGCGCCGTTGACGAAGTCGCCGAACTGCGCCTCCCACAGCACCAGGGCGTCGGGGTTGGCCACCGAGTAGCCGTACTCGAACCCGAGGGCCGCGAACTCCGACAGCGCCGAGTCGTAGGCCATGAACCGCGCCTGGTCCTCGGCGAGGTTCTGCAGGGGGGTGTACTCGCCGCCGCTCTTCTTGTCGATGATCACGGCGTGCCGCTGCACGAAGGTGCCTCGGCGGCTGTCCTGACCGGAGAGCCGGACCAGCCTGCCCTCCTTGACCAGCGAGCCGAACGCGAGCAGCTCGGCGAACGCCCAGTCGACGGCGCCCTCGCGGGCCATCTTCGCCCGCCGCTCCAACACCGGCTTGACCCGCGGGTGCGGGGTGAAGCCCTCCGGCAGCTCGGTGTGGGCGTCGGCGATCCGGACGATCGTCTCCGCGGTGACCGAGGTGTTGAGCTTCGCCGGGACGAGCTGCTCGGACTCCACCGAGGGGCTGGGCGCCGGTGGGTGCTTCTCCAGCTCCCGCACCTCGTTGAAGACGTACTCGAGCTGGCTGGCGTAGTCCCGCAGCGCCTTCTCGGCGTCCTCCACCGAGATGTCGCCGCGACCGATCAGCGACTCGGTGTAGGTCTTGCGGACGCTGCGCATCGTGTCGATGACGCTGTACATCTTCGGCTGGGTCATCGAGGGGTCGTCGCCCTCGTTGTGCCCGCGGCGTCGGTAGCAGACCATGTCGATCACGACGTCCTTGCCGAACGCCTGCCGGTACTCCACCGCCAGCTTCGCCACCCAGACGCACGCCTCGGGGTCGTCGCCGTTGACGTGGAACACGGGGGCGCCGATCATCTTCGCGACGTCCGTGGAGTACTGGCTGGACCGCGAGTGCTCCGGGGCGGTGGTGAAGCCGACCTGGTTGTTGATGATCACATGCAGCGTGCCGCCGGTGCGGTAGCCGCGCAGCAGCGACAGGTTCAGCGTCTCGGCCACGACGCCCTGGCCCGCGAACGCGGCGTCGCCGTGCAGCAGGACGGGGAGCACGGTGAATCCGTTCTCACCCTTGTCGATCATGTCCTGCTTGGCGCGCACGATGCCTTCCAGCACCGGGTTCACCGCTTCGAGGTGCGAGGGGTTCGAGGTCAGCGACACCGTGGTCTCGCCGTCGCCGAACATCCGGAAGTACTTGCCCTCGGCGCCGAGGTGGTACTTCACGTCACCGGAGCCGTGTGCCTGCCCCGGGTCGAGGTTGCCCTCGAACTCGCGGAAGATCTGCGCGATGGGCTTGCCGACCACGTTGGCCAGGACGTTCAGCCTGCCTCGGTGCGGCATGCCGATGACGACCTCGTCCAACTCGTGCTCGGAGGCCTTGTCCAGGACGGCGTCCAGCAGCGGGATCACCGTCTCGCTGCCCTCCAGCGAGAAGCGCTTCTGACCGACGTACTTGGTCTGGAGGAAGGTCTCGAAGGCCTCGGCGGCGTTGAGCTTGGACAGGATGTACTTCTGCTCGGCCGGGTCCGGGTGGCGGTGCGGCACCTCGACGAGCTTCTGCAGCCACTTCCGCTCGTCCGGCTCCAGGATGTGCATGTACTCCACGCCGACCGTGCGGCAGTAGGAGTCACGCAGCACGCCGAGGACGTCGCGCAGCTTCATCCGTTCGCTGCCCGCGAAGCCGCCGACGGCGAACTCCCGATCCAGGTCCCACAGCGTCAGCCCGTGAGACAGGATGTCCAGGTCGGGGTGGCGCCGCTGCCGGTAGTTCAGCGGGTCGGTGTTGGCCATCAGGTGGCCGCGCGTGCGGTAGGCGTCGATCAGCTCGAGCACGCGGGCGGTCTTGTCGACGGCGCCTTCGGGGATGTCGCTGACCCAGCGCACCGGCTCGTACGGCAGCCGCAGCGACGTGAAGATGTCGTCGTAGAAGCCGTCCTCGCCCAGCAGCAGCTGGTGGACCCGCCGCAGGAAGTCGCCGGACTCCGCACCCTGGATGATCCGGTGGTCGTAGGTCGAGGTCAGCGTCATGATCTTGCTGATGCCGAGCTTGACCAGCGCCTTCTCGCTGCTGCCCTGGAACTCCGCCGGGTACTCCATGGCGCCGACGCCGACGATCGCGCCCTGTCCGGCGGTGAGCCTCGGCACCGAGTGGTTGGTGCCGATGGTGCCGGGGTTGGTCAGCGAGATCGTGGTGCCCGCGAAGTCGTCCGCCGTCAGCTTGCCGGTCCTGGCCTTGCGGATGATGTCCTCGTAGGCCTGCCAGAACTGGAGGAAGGTGGTGCCCTCGCACTTCTTGATGGAGGCGACCACCAGCGACCGTGAGCCGTCCTTGCCGGGCAGGTCGATGGCCAGGCCCAGGTTGACGTGCTCCGGGGTGACCACCGTCGGCTTGCCGTCGGTCTCGGCGTAGAAGCGGTTCATGCCGGGGAAGCTCTCCAGCGCCCGGACGATCGCGTAGCCGATGAGGTGGGTGAAGGAGACCTTGCCGCCGCGCGTCCGCTTGAGGTGATTGTTGATCACGATGCGGTTGTCGAACAGCAGCTTGGCGGGCACGGCGCGAACGCTCGTCGCGGTCGGGACCGTGAGCGACTGCTCCATGTTCTTGGCGATGGCCGCCGCGGCGCCGCGCAGCGGCTTGCGCTGCTCGCCTTCCGGCTTGTCCTCCTTGCCCGCGCCCTTGACCGGTGTCTTGGTCGCGGCCTTCTGCGGGGACGGCTTGCCTGCGGGCTGCTGCGTCGCAGCTGCTGTAGTCGAGGTCGCTGTGCTCATCGTCTTCTGCGAGTCGGTGGCGGCGGGCTTCGCCGCCGTCGTGGGGGTTGTCGTCGCGGGGGTTGCGGGCGCCGTCGTCGCGACCTGCTCTCGCTGACCGTTCCGCTGTGAGGACGCGGCCTGCTGTCCGGCCTTCGTCTGGGTGGTGGTACCCGTCGATGAGGCCCCGCCGACCTGCTCGGCAGACTCTCGGCCGTCGCGTCCCGTGCGCTGGGTGGGCTTGTAGTCGGCGAAGAAGTCGTGCCACGCGGGGTCTACTGATGACGGGTTGGTGAGGAACTGCTCGTACATCTCCTCGACCAGCCACTCGTTAGGGCCGAACTGTGACGCAGGGGTGCTGCTGGACACGGCTCCCGTTCGCCTCGATCCGTCTGCTAGGGGTTATTGAGACACTGTTCCCTAGGCTAATCCTCCCCAAGATGTGGTTGTTACAAGACTGGTGCATGCACTCTTCGACTCAGTCACAGGATCGATCACTGTATCGATTCCGTCTTCACGATGTGGACTGAGGGTAACTGATCAGTCGCTTTCTGCGACGGAATTTGCCGACCACAGCCGGGCATATCGCCCGTTGCGGGCGAGTAGGTCCCGATGGGTTCCCTCCTCGACGATCCGGCCCTGATCGAACACGTAGACGCGGTCGGCCTGAGCCGCCGTGGCCAGCCGATGCGCCACGACGAAGGTCGTCCTGGACGCGGACAGCCGGTCGTCCGCGGCGTGCACGGCGGCCTCGGTCGCCGGGTCGAGCGCGGCGGTGGCCTCGTCCAACAGCAGCAGGTCGGGCTTGACCAGCTCCGTCCTGGCCAGCGAGACGAGCTGTCGCTGGCCCGCCGACAGGCTGCCGCCGCGTTCGCCCACCTCTTGGCGGAAGCCCCTCGGCAGCGACGCGATCATCGGCAGCGCGCCCACGGCCCGCGCCGCCGCCTCGATCTCGGCCTCCGTGGCCTCGGGGCGCCCGTAGCCGATGTTGTCGGCGACGGTCCCGCTGAACAGGTGCGGCTCCTGCGGCACGACGCCCAGGTGGCCGCGGTAGTCGATCAGACCGTGATCCCGGATGTCGACGCCGTCGACGAGGATGCGCCCCTCCTCCGTCTGATAGAAGCGTCCGAGCAGCTTGACCAGCGTCGACTTCCCCGCTCCGGTGGCACCCACCAGCGCGACCCGCTCGCCGGGGCGGACCAGCAGGGACACGCCCGTCAGAGCCTTGCGCTCCGCGCCGGGGTACGAGAAGCCGACGTCGACGAACTCCACCTCGCCGCGCAGCCGTGCGGGCACCGGAACCGGCGTCGCGGGCTCCGGCACCGACGGCGGAGTGCGCAGCAGGTCGCGGATACGGCGCAGACCCACCTTGGCCTGCTGGTACAGGTCGAAGACGCTGGAGAGCTGCTGCACCGGACCGAACAGCAGCCGGAGGTACAGCAGGAATGCCAGCAGGACGCCCGGGCTCAGGTCGCCCGCCGCCACCGCGAACGCTCCGACGCCCAGCACCGCCACCTGGGCCACGTCGGAGAGCAGCGCGACGAAGGGGAAGAAGGTCGCGATGTAGCGCTGCGCCCGCAGCCGGGTCGTCCGATAGGTGTCGCTGCGGGCGGCGAAGTTCGCGGCCGAGCGGGCCTCGCGGCTGAACGCCTGCGCCACCCGCACACCCGAGACGTTCTCCTGCAGGTCGGCGTTGACGGCACTGACCTGCTCCCGGGCCTGCGTGTAGGCGCGGGAGGACAGGCGCTGGAAGATCACCGTCGCCAGGATCAGCACCGGAAGCGGCGCCAACGCCACGACGGCCAGCGACACGTCGGTGATCAGCAGCGCGCCGATGATGCCGAACAGTGTGAGCAGACTCACCACCGCGCTCGCCAGTCCGGTCTGGAGGAACTGGGACAGCGCGTCGACGTCGGTGGTCATCCGGGTCATGATCCGACCGGCCTGCTCGCGCTCGTAGTAGTCCAGGCCGAGCCGTTGCAGGTGAGCGAAGGTCCGAACCCGTAGCAGGTAGAGCAGGGTCTCGCCCGCCTTGGCCGCCACCACGGTCTGCAGCGCCACGGTGAGCCAGGAGACCACGACGATCGCCACGCCGCCCGCCGTCGCCCACCACAGGGCGGAGGCGACCCCGTCGGCGACACCGGAGTCGACGCCGTAGCGGAAGAGGCTCGGCAGGATCACCGCGGCGATCGCGTCCAGACTGACCAGCAGGATCGCCAGTGCCAGCGGCCCGCGCACCGTCCGCAGCAGGCGGCGCAGGCGGAAGTCCGGGTCGGGCGCGGTCGGGTCCTCGGTCCGCAGTCGCGGCTCGTCACGGACCGGCGGGAGCCGATCCACCTGCGCGAGCAGCTCCGGCGTCGGGACCATCCCGCCGAACAGCGAGGACGAACCGCCCGCCGCGCGCATGCCGCCCCGCGCGGCTCCGCCCGCCCGGCCGCCCGAGTCGGCGGCATCCCGCCCGGCGAGTCGGATCGACCGGGTCGCGTCCCCGGCGTCGACCTCGGGCCACAGTGCGGCCGTGACGCCCGGCTGCCGGATCGCCGCCGTCTCGGACGCCTCGGCCGATCCGGCCGGATCAGCCGGTGTGACGGTCTGTCCAGCGGGAGCCTGAGCCGGCGCGGACTCGATCGCCGCCCCGTGGGCCAGCAGCGACCGGAACAGCGGACAGCGGGCCGTCAGCTCCTCCTCGGTTCCGACGTCGACCAGCCTGCCCCGATCGAGCACCGCGATGCGGTCCGCGAGAGACAGACTCGAACGGCGATGCGCGATCAGCAGGGTCGTCCGCCCCGCCGTCACCGACCGCAGCGTGTCGTGGATCGCGGCCTCCGTCACCGCGTCCACGGCGGACGTCGCGTCGTCGAGCACCAGGATGCGCGGGTCCGTGAGCAGCGCGCGGGCCAGGGCGATGCGCTGCCGCTGGCCGCCCGACAACGAGAGGCCGCGCTCGCCCACCCGCGTGTCGTAGCCGTCGGGCAGATCCTCGATGAACCCCGCCGCCTCCGCGGCCCGTGCGGCGGCTTCGACCTCCGCGTCGGTGGCGTCGGGCCTGCCGTAGGCGATGTTGGCGCGCACGGTGTCGGAGAAGAGGAAGGCCTCCTCGAACACCACGCCGATCGCACCGCGCAGCGAGGCGGTCCGCAGCGTGCGGACGTCCCGCTCCCCGCCGGGGGAGCCGACGCGGACCGCGCCGCCGTGGACGTCGTAGAAGCGGGGCAGCAGCGCGGAGACGGTGGACTTGCCGGAACCCGCGGGCCCGACCACCGCCAGCGTCTCGCCCGGTTCCACCCGCAGCGAGACGCCGTCCAGCACCGGATCGGCCCTGGTGTAGCCGAAGCGGACGTCGCGAAGCTCGACGGCCAGCCCGCCCGAGGGCAGGTCCGCCGCGTCCGGTGCCTCCCTGACGTCGGGCTGCGAGTCGATCAGCTCGTAGACCCGCTCCACGCCCGCCCTGGCCAGCTGGGCGCTGACCAGCAGACTCGACAGCATCCGGGCCGGGCCGACGAGTCCGACCATGTAGGTGGTGAAGGCGAGGAACGTGCCGAGCGTGATGTCGCCGTTCATCGCCAGCCAGCCGCCGACGCCGAGCACGCCGACCTGGCCGAGCGCGGGCAGCGCGGCGAGCGTGGCCGCCGGGCGCGCGGTCAGCCGAGCGGCTCGCAGACGGTCGCCGAACAGCCGCCGGGCGGTGCCCTCCAGCGTGGCGACCTCACGGCGTTCCTGGCCGAAGCTCTTGACCACCCGGACGCCGGTGACCGTCTCCTCGACCTGCTGTGCCACCTCGGCCGCCCGCTGCTGCGCCGCCCAGGTGGCCGGATAGAGCACCCGCCGGGTGCGCAGGGACTCGATGAACACCAGCGGCAGGACCACCAGCGCCAGCAGGGTCAGCAGCGGCGAGAGCCAGACCATCACTCCCAGCGAGACGACGGCGAAGACCAGCGAGCCGGTGGCCAGCGGGACCATCGACAGCAGCGCGTTCACCAGCTGGAGGTCCGAGATCGCCCGCGAGGCTATCTGCCCGGTGCGGATGCCGTCCTGGTTGCCGCCGTCGAAGCGGGTGACCGAGTCGAACACCGCCTGGCGGAGGTCGTGCTGCACGTTGAGCGCGAGCCTGCCCGCCTCGTAGCGTCGGACGAAGGCCGTCCCGAACCGCAGCAGACCGAACAGCACCATCACGCCGAGGATCAGCCAGAGCCCGTCGGTGCGGCCCGCCACCGCCCCGTCGACGGCCTCGCGGGTCAACAGGGGGATGAGTGCTTCGAGACCCACGCCCACGACGGAGGCGATGAGG
Organism: Actinoalloteichus hoggarensis; assembly: GCF_002234535.1. Classification (NCBI taxonomy): domain Bacteria; kingdom Bacillati; phylum Actinomycetota; class Actinomycetes; order Pseudonocardiales; family Pseudonocardiaceae; genus Actinoalloteichus; species Actinoalloteichus hoggarensis. The sequence goes on along the minus strand of NZ_CP022521.1, from coordinate 5,700,348 downwards.
GACAGCAGCACGGTGCGGCGATGACGCCAGCACGCGGCGCTCAGCCGCCTCAGCCAGCCGGGTTCCGCGGCGGCGCTTCGATTCTCCGAGGTGGTGCTCGGCGCGAGGGGAGGCACTGATCCAGATTAGGTCCGAACTCGGGCCGCCCACCCGTTCACGGCTCGTCGTCACCCGTTTCCGAGTCCGCCGACCGCGGGACGGGCGGAGCCCGACGACGGCGAGGGCCGGACACGGCGGGCCACGGCGTCGATCACGACGTGGGTCCACCCCGTCCGGCCCGATCCGCGCCGCGGTCGGTGACCGAGGGTCACCGAGCCGACGTCGGGATCAGCTGACGTCCCGACGGCTGTTGGCCAGCATCCCGAGCAGCAGGAACACGGCACACCAGACGACGAACACGAGCCCGGAGATCCACCACTGGGTCGCCATGTCCGTGAAGGCCGCCGCCTCCGGGACCTCCCGGTTCAGCTGGTCGACGTCACCCGCCTCCGGGACGCTCGCGAAGATCTGGTTCAGGCTCAGCGAGATCGCGAGGCCGAACAGCAGCGCGGAGGCCGCGCCGCCCGGCAGGTAGTTCGCCGCGTTGTCGACCCCGAGCTCGGCGAACAGGGTCGCGATCAGACCCTCGCCCAGGAGCACGACGAGCACGAGCGTCAGCACGACACCCGCCTGGTTGGTCATCAACGCGCCGAGGCCGAGGCCGAGGACGGCCCACAACGCCATGACCACCACGGCGACCAGGCTGATCAGCAGCCAGACGCCGAGGTCGGGGAAGTCCCGGAAGCTGGAGCCGATGCCCGCGCCGAGCGAGCCGAGCAGGACCGAGGTCACCCCGTACAGGGCACCCATCCCGGCGTAGACGATCGTCTTCGCGGCGAGCACCCGGCCGCGCGAGTCGGACACGAGGAACGTGGTGGTGATCGTCTTGTGGCGGAACTCGCCCGCCATGCCCAACGCCCCGAAGATCCCCGCGAACAGGCCGGTGGCGACCAGACCCGTCGTGAAGGTCATCGAGGTGAACAGGCTGGTGAGCCCGGAGATGCCTTCCAACTCGGCGTCCGGGACCTCGGTACTGAGCGCCGAGCCGAACATGCTGCCCGCCGTGCCGCCCAACAGGGAGAGCAGGAAGCAGAGCAGGCCTGCCGGGATCAGCAGTCCCCACCACAGGTTGGTGGTGAAGATCTTGCGAATCTCAGACTGGATGAGCCTGTTCATCAGTGGTTACCCCCGGACCCGTCCGACTGCCCCTGGTCGCCGGGCGGCTGCTGGTACGGACTGTGCTGCGGCGGACCCTGCTGGTACGGGCCTGGCTGGTACGGGCCCTGTGGTCCGTGTTGGTACGGCCCCTGCTGCTGGTACGGGCCCTGCGGTGCACCGGGCTGCTGGTAGGGATTGACCGTCGGGAACCCGCCGCTTCCGGGCGGCTGCCCCCAGTTCGGCGGGGGCTGCTGAGGCGCAGGCGGTCCGAAGCCGGGGGCACCCGTGTACTGCCCGCTGGTCATCTCCAGGAACAGCGACTCGAGGTCGACGTGCTCCTCCTGGATGCCGTAGACGGCGACGCCTGCCTTCAACGCGAGGTCGGCGACCTGCTTCGAGTCGGCCCCGCTGACCGCCAGACGGCCGTCGGGGATGCTCTCGATCCCGTTGTGCCCGGCCTCCTGGAGCGCGCCGACCAGCGTGGCGAGATCGTCGGCCTGCACGAGTACTCGGCTGGGGCGCTGCGCGCGGAGCTGATCCAGCGAGCCGTGGTACATCGACTGGCCTCGGCTGATGATCACGACCTGGTCGACGGTCTGCTCGACCTCCCGCAGCAGGTGGCTGGAGATCAGCACCGTCCGGCCGCGCGAGGCGAAGTCGCGGAGGAAGCCGCGCAGCCAGGCGATGCCCTCGGGGTCCAGTCCGTTCGACGGCTCGTCGAGGATCAGGATCTGCGGGTCGCCGAGCAGCGCGGTCGCCAACGCGAGGCGCTGTCGCATGCCCAACGAGAAGCCCTTGGTGTTGCGTCGGCCCGCCTGGTGCAGGCCGACGAGACCGAGGACGTCGTTGACGACCCGGTCCGACACGCCGATCGCTGCGGCGAAGCTGCGCAGGTGGTTGAGGGCGCTGCGCGTCGGATGGAAACTCTGCGCCTCCAACACCGCGCCGACCACCCGGGCGGGGTTGCCGAGCTGTTCGAACGGACGCCCGTTCACGGTCGCCTGGCCCGCCGTCGGACGCACGAGTCCGAGCAGCATGCGAAGCGTGGTCGTCTTGCCTGACCCGTTGGGGCCGAGGAAGCCGGTGACGGTGCCGGGCTCCACGGTGAAGCCCAGATTCTGTACCGCTGTGACCGGCCCGAACTGTTTGGTCAGGCCTTGCACAACGATTCGGCCGGTGCCGTCGTGCACATGTCCTCCCCTGACGTAGGGATGTCAGGCGTCATCCTGCCTCATCGGTCGAAAGGGCATCGGCCGCTTCGACGACAAGGCGGTCGGGGAGTGGCGAAACAGGCGGTGCGGGGGGCGGGCCTGCTTCGGTCGGACGTGGCCTCGACGCGCGTCCGACGGAGGTCAGGGGCCTTCTGGGGAGAGCCTGCGAACCAGTGGCGAGGTGCGTTCGACGACCTTCGCCCGGTGGATCGGCCGCTGAGCGGGGCGGCTGCCCGACGCGGTGTCCGCCTCGGGGGCGGCGCCGTCGGTCAGGCGGCGGTGGTCGCCGTGCCGGGGTGCTTCGGTCATCAGGGAGCGGGAGCCGGCGTCCGCGACGCCGGGGGCGGCGGACGGTACCGCGGTGCCGGGGACCTCGGCGATTCCGGGTGCCTGGCCGGGAGCGCCGTGATTCCTCGTCCCGGTCGCGGCGGAAGCGGACACCCGGCTCGCGGCGCGGGCGAAGGTGCGCGAGAGGGGCCGTCGTCGCCTGCCGTGCGTGTCGCCGTCGCCGATGAGGTGCCGGTGAGCCAGCAGCCACACCTTGCAGGGCCACCGTCGCCGTCGCCAGCCGGACGGACAGGCACGACAGCGACCGTCCTCGTCGGGCTGGTGCACGGTGAGCAGCAGCCGCCATCCATCGGTGAGTCGCCGAAGCTCGGCACGGGCCAGGGGGGCCAGCGTGTCGACGTCCTCACGTTCGGCGGCCTCGTCGAGCATCGTGAGCCGAGTGAGCACCGCGTGTCGGAGCGCCTTCTCCGTGGCGCTCACGGGCGGCGGCTCCCCGCCGTCCGGGCCGCGCGATCCAGGGTGCTGCGCAGCCGACGGGTCTGCCGGGCGGACATCACCGCGCCTGCACCGGGCGGGGAGATGACGGCGATCTCGCCTCCGTCGACGAGCACCGTGACCGAGCGGTCTCGGCCGAAGGGATCGTGGCAGGCGACCCACCAGGCTCGCCCCTCGTCGGTCGAATCGACGTCGGTCGAGGAGCCGCCGGTCCTGCTTCGCGCGGCCCGGCCCTCTTCGTCCAGACCCGTCGTGTCGAGACGGCCGTGGGCGTCGTCCGGCTCGGCGGGGCGACGCCCCTCCGGCGTCTCGGAGGTCACTGCTGCCCCGGGCGACACGGCTGATCGCATCGGCAGCGATGAAGGGGACTGTCCCCCGGTCGAGTTATCCACCACATCCATCGTGGGAACATCGGCGATGTCACCCGGTCCCTTCACCCCCGTGCGGAAAAGTTCACCCGTTTGACCTACTGATTCTGGTCTGAACGGGGCTTTCTCGGGCGAGATCACGATTTCCGGGTGGACCGGCTCGGTTTTCGGGCCGCGATGGGCTTAGACTGGTGTCGGCGGCTCGCTCCCGGTGACCCCCAGGCTGGTTGAGCGGGCCGCCCCTATACGTCTCTCCTCTCCTCCGACCGCCGCCGCGGTCTCGCCCCGATCGGCCGCTGCCGGACATCGCATGAGGCGTGCGACCGACGATCGCCGCCGGGCTCGGCGGTCCTCTCGAACCCGCGCGAGGCGTGGCCCGCGTCTGCGAGCCCGACGGCGGACCTCATGCTCGCCGCGTGCCCAGCACCTCGGAGAGGTCGACCCGCTCCATCGAGTGTGCCTCGGCGACCGCCTCGTTGATCAGCATGCCCTGATGGGTGGTCAGGCCTCCCGCGAGAGACGCGTCCGCCGCGCACGCCTCCTGCCAGCCCTGGTCGGCCAGCCGCATCACGTAGGGCAGCGTGACGTTGGTGAGGGCGTGGGTGGAGGTGTGGGGGACGGCGCCGGGCATGTTCGTGACGCAGTAGAAGAGCGAGTCGTGGACGCGGAAGGTCGGGGCGTCGTGGGTGGTCGGGCGCGAGTCGGCGAAGCAGCCGCCCTGATCGATGGAGATGTCCACCAGGACGGAGCCGGGTCGCATCCGTGCGACGAGGTCGTTGTCGACCAGCGTGGGCGCCTTGGCACCGGGGACAAGCACGGCGCCGATCACCAGGTCGGCCTCCAGCACCGCCTGGGTGATCGTGTAGCTGTTCGAGGTGATGGTGCGCAGCCTGCCCCGGTAGTCGCGGTCGATCTCGCGGAGCCGGGCGACGTTGGTGTCGAGCAGTTCGACGTCGGCCTGTAGTCCGAGGGCGATGCTCGCGGCGTTCAGGCCTGCGACCCCGGCGCCGATCACGACGACGCGGGCGGGCGGCACCCCCGGCACGCCGCTGGCCAGGATGCCTCGACCGCCCGCCGGACGCAGGAGGGTGTCGACGCCCACCATGGGGGCGAGCCTGCCCGCCACCTCCGACATCGGCGCCAGCAGCGGCAGCGTGCGGTCCGGGTTCTGCACCGTCTCGTAGGCGATGCCGGTCACCCCGGAGGCGAGTACCGCCTCGGTGAGCGAGCGACTGCCCGCGAGGTGCAGGTAGGTGAAGAGCACCTGGTCCCGCCGCAGCCTCGGATACTCCTCCGGGAGCGGCTCCTTGACCTTCAGCACGAGGTCGCCCTGCGCCCAGACGTCCTCCGCCGCATCGGCGATCGTCGCTCCCGCGATCGAGTAGTCGGTGTCGGCGATGCCGGAGCCGACCCCTGCCTGACTCTCGACGAGCACCTCATGACCGCGGCGAGTCAGTTCGTGGACGCCGGCGGGGGTGAGGGCGACCCGATACTCGTGGTTCTTGATCTCACGGGGAACGGCGATCTTCATGGGTGGATTCCTTCCATTCCTGCGGTGCGGCGGGCTGCGATCGCGCGGCGGTGGCCGCGGCGTGTCGGCCACGATGCTGCCTCGGCCGCCTGCCTGTCATCGTTCCCGCGGCACGGATGATCAGCGACTCCTTAGTCCGGCGCGGACAACCGGCCGGCGCCGGTCCGACCCCAGTGACGGACGGTGAGCTGCGTCACCAACGCGAGGCGAACCTCTGGAGTGGTCAGATCGAGTTCCGTCACGGCGTGGAGTCGTTTGAGCCGGTAGCGCAGGGTGTTGGGATGGATGCCGAGCTCGGCGCCTGCCCTCCTCGGATCGCCGGGATGCCGCAACCAGGCGTAGAGCGTCGCCACATGGTGCGTCCCCTGCCGGGCGTCGAGTTCCGCCAGTCTCCCGAGCGGCCCCAGCTCGTCGAGATCCGCCCTGGCCGCCGCCGAGGCGAGCCGGTGCAGGACCAGGGCGGGCCAGCAGTCCTCCCACACGGCCACCGGTCCCGGCAGCAGTCCGGCCCGCAGCAGGCCCAGCAGCTCGGCCGCCTGTTCCCGCGACCGTGCCAGCTCGCCTGCCTCGACGGCGGTGCCCACCGCCAGCGCCACCGGGCCCGCCGTGGCCAGCGGCGAGTCACGCAGGACGTCGTGCCCGCCCGCTCCCGCGCGCTGACCGACCACCGCGTAGAGCACCCCGCCCAGCTCGGTGACCACCGGAGCCCGGCCGATCCCCCTGGCCAGGTGCTGTCGCAGGGCCAGCCGAGCCCCTTCGGCCTCCGGTGCCGTCGGCGGGTCCGCCGCATCGATCGCGACGACGCGATGCGGTCCGGAGTCACAGCCCAGTTCGGCCGCCGCCGCCCGCCAGCCCTCGCCGCCGTGCAACAGCAGCCGCGCCTGCTCGGCATGCCTGGCCGCGTCGGCGTCCACCGTGGCGCGCCATCGCAGCAGTCGCAGTGCCACCACGGGGCCCGCGTCGGCGAAGGCCAGCGCCCGTTCGGAGGTCACCGGGCCTGGCACGACCGCCCACATCGAGCCGAGCAGTTCCCCGCCCATCCGGATCGGCACGATCAGCCGAGGCAGCGTGCCGTCGGGCTGCGCGGGCACGAACACCGTGCTCCGGCCGAGACTGAGCTTGCGAAAGACCCCCCGCGACCGGAACCGCGCGAGGACGTCGTTGGGCACCCGCCGCCCCATGATGGTGGCCACCCGCGCCGGGTCCGTCCGGTCCTGTCGAGCCGAGTACGCGACCACCCTGGACTGGGCGTCCTCGATCGTGACCGGCGCGTCGACGATCGCGGCCACCACGTCGGCCAGCGTGAACAGGTCGCCCGCGGCGGCACCGTGATCGCCGCGCGGCTCGGTGATATCGGCATCCGACAGCGCCGCGGCGTCCAGGACGGTCCGCAGCAGCCACGTCACCTGAGCCCAGGCCGCGTCGGCGGACACCTCCACGAGCGCGGTGCCCAATCGCTCGGCCAGCGCACGCAGGCCTGCGTCGGCCGCGAACGGCGGCTTGAGCAGCACGCCCGCGGCCTGGTGCTGCGCGCCGGATCGGACCAGGGCCGCCGCGTCGGACACCGCCGTCACCGCGACGCCCAGCAGGAGCTCGCCCGCACCCGGCCGCGGCGTGTCGCCCGGCTCCACGATGACGACGTCGGCCACCGGCGCGCCCAGTCCCGTGGCCGATCTGGCCCGTAACAGCGTCGCGCCCATCCGGTCCACCACACCCGACACCGTGATCATCCGGCCTCCTGCTTCGTCGCCGTCCGCCGCGACGCACCGGACGGCCCCATCGCCGTCGGCTCACCGCTCGGCTGTCGACACGGCGATGCCCGTGGATGCGCAGGCAGTAGGAAACCAGGCGAGCCGCCGATACGGGGCCGGAAGTCGAGGATTCACCCGAGGCGGCCGCGGTCGGCGGCCGGTGGGTTTCGATGAGAACCCGCCCGGGGTGAGCGGGCGCCCGCCCCGGCACGGCTGCCCCGACCGGCGTGACGTGGCGAGGCGACCGGCCCTCGGTCCGACCCGCCAGGCCGGCGTGGCCGCGTGCGGGCCGTCTCCTGCGCCTGTTCGGGCGGTCCGGCGGCCTCCGGATCCGCCGTCGGCCGAACGATCACCGACCACGTCATCGAGGAGGGTCCGTCCGGCGGGGTGTCTGTGCCGGGCATCGCCCGGCAGCCCGTCGTCGAGCCGTCGGACGGGCCGTCTCGTCGCCTGCGACGGTCACCTGGCGAGCAGGTCGCGCAAGGCCCCGATCACCTGGGCGGGCCCCTCTTCGGCCATGAAGTGACCGCAGGACACCGTCTGGTGTGTCAGATCCTCGGCCCAGGCCCGCCATCGGGTGACCGCGTCGTAGCCCAGTTCCGATCCCCAGTCCTGTTGCAGCACGGTCACCGGCATCCGCAGCCGATTCCCCGCTTCGCGGTCGACCTCGTCGTGGTCGACGTCGATGGTCGCGGAGGCTCGATAGTCGGCGACGATGGAGGGAATCGCGGCCCGGGACGCGGCCAGGTAGGCCGCGCGAATCTCGGCGGGGACGGCCGCCGGATCAGTGGACCACACATCCAGGAAGTGCCCGAAGAAGGCGTCCGGCGCGCCGCTGATCAACGCCTCCGGAAGCCCGGGCCGCTGTGCCATCAGGTAGAGGTGGAAGCCGACGGCGGCGGACACGCCGTGCATGACGTCCCACATGTCCAGCGTCGGCAGGACGTCCAGCACGGCCAGCCGAGTGACCGCGTCCGCGTGATCCAGTCCGGCGCGCACGGCGACCAGCGCCCCGCGATCGTGACCCGCGAGGGCGAACCGCTCATGTCCGAGCGCCCTCGCCAGCGAGACGACGTCCGCGGCCATCGTGCGCTTGGAGTAGGTCAGGCCGTCGGTGTCGACGGGCTTGTCACTGTCGCCGTATCCCCGCAGGTCGGGGCAGATCACCGTGTGGTCGGCCGCCAGGTCGGCGGCGACGTGCCGCCACATCAGGTGGGTCTGCGGGAAGCCGTGCAGCAGGACGACGGGGCTGCCCGAGCCGCCCACGGCGACGTTGAGCGCCACCCCGTCGGCGACGGTCACCCGCCGCCGGGTGAAACCGGTGATCTCCGGTGCCATGTCGATACTCCTCTCCGGTTCGTGTCCAGGACGAGGCCACCGTCGCGGGCTCCGATCAGCACCTGGTCAGCCGGCGATCAGCAGCCGCTTCGCCGCGGCGCCGAGGCACCGTCGGACGGTTAGGTTGGGCGGCGATGGTGACTTTCGGAGTGCTCGGCCCGTTGGAGGCGGCGAACCGACAGGGGCCCGTCGACCTCCGCGGGCCTCGGCATCGGGCGGTGCTGGCCAGGCTGCTCGTCGCAGGCGGCCGGACGGTCCCGGTCACCCGACTCATCGACGACCTCTGGACACAGCCGCCCGCCGGGGCGCTCGGCGCCGTCCAGACCTTCGTCGCCGCCCTGCGCAAATCCCTGGAGCCCCAGCGGCCCGCCCGCACGCCGTCTCGACTGCTGGTCACCGCGTCGCCCGGTTATGCGCTGCGGGTCGAGCCGTCGGCGGTGGACGCCGGGCGCTTCGAGAACGCGGTCGCCGCATCCGCCACGCTGCTCGCCGAGGGCCGCGCCGAGGCGGCGCATGCCCTGCTGGACGAGGGGCTCGGGCTGTGGCGTGGGGCCGCGTACGCCGAGTTCGCCGAGCTGGACTGGGCACGCGGCGCGGCGAGCCGACTCGAGGAGCTGCGCCTGCTGGCCGTTCTCCGTCGTGCCGAGGCGGCCGTGGCCTCGGGGCGGGCGGCCGACGCGGTGCCGGATCTGGAGGCGCACGTCGGGGAGCACCCGCTGCGGGAAGACGGCTGGCGGCTGCTCGCGCTGGCGTTGTACCGAGTCGGGCGGCAGGGCGACGCGCTGGCCGTGCTGCGTCGAGCTCGCGAGGTGCTGCGCTCGGAACTCGGCGTCGACCCCGGTACGGAACTGCGACGGCTGGAGTCGGACGTCCTCGCACAGTCCCCGCACCTCGACGCCCGACCCGGCCCCACGTGGCGATCCCGGCAGCCGGAGCGTCTCGCCGAGGACGGCGTCGACCGCCCGGCGTCATCGGCCGTCGAGCCCGCCACCTCGCCGTCCATCGGCGGAGCCCCCGCCGCCCCACGCCCGTTCGTCGGCCGCACCGCCGAGCTGACCGAGCTGGCGGCGGTCTCGACGTCCGTCGTGGAGACCGGCCTGCCGGGCCTCGTGCTGCTGTCCGGTGAGGCGGGTTCGGGCAAGACCGCGCTGGCCCGGATGCTCGCGGATCGCCTGCGCGGGTCCGGCTGGGCCGTCGCCTGGAGCTCGGTCCCCGAACTCCGCGGCGCACCCGCGGCCTGGCCGTGGACTCAGGTGCACGCGAACCTGGTCGAGGCGGGGTACGGCGCGGCGTTCGCCGAGCCGCCGACGACCGAATCACCACTCACCGAATCGCCGTTCGCGCACGACCCCGCCGAACCTCGCCTCGCGTGGGCAGGACGCGCCGCCGCCGATGTCGCCGCCGTGCGCGAGGCCGCCCCGAGCGCGCCCTCCGTCGGGGATCCCGTCGCGGCGCGCTTCCACCGCCACCGCGCCGTCGTCGCCGGCGTGACCCGCATCGCCGAGGACACCCCGGTCCTGATCGTCTTCGACGACCTGCACTGGGCGGACGAGGAGACCCTCGCCCTGCTGACCGCCGTCGCGGCCGACCCGAGGCCGGGTTCGGTGTTGTTCGTCGGCACGTACCGGTCCACCGAGCTCACCGGTGCCCTGACCGAGGCCCTGGGGCGTGCCGCCCGCGGCGAGCCGACCCGTCTGTACCTGGGTGGACTGACCGAACCACAGGTAGGGGAGCTGATCTCGTCCGTCGCCGACCGCGAGCCCTCGCGCCGCGATGTACGACTGATCCATCGGCGCAGCGCGGGGAATCCCTTCTTCGTCCGTGAACTCATCCGGCTGTGGGAGGGCGATGCCGCCGGGCCGTCGGGTGACGACGTGGACGCGGGGCAGCGGGCGGCGGTCGGGGTGCCCGTCGGCGTGCGGGACGTCATCCGGCATCGACTGACCCGACTTCCCGAGACGGCGCGGACCGTGCTGCGGCAGGCCGCGATCCTCGGCCTGGAGGTCGATCTCGAGGTGTTGACCGCCCTCGTGGGCGATGAGCGGGCGGTGCTGGACGCTGTCGAGTCGGCGCTCGCGGCCGGCTTCCTGAACGAACAGGACGCCGACCGAGTGTGGTTCGCGCACGCGCTGGTCCGCGAGGCGCTGTACGAGGACGTGCCGCTGGCCCGCCGGGCCGCCTGGCACGCCGCGGTCGCCGAGATCATCGAGGCCGCCCACCCCGATGCGGTGGAGACGATCGCCGAGCACCTTCTGCGGGCAGGCGGCCGGGCTTCCGGGGCCCGCACCGCCCGGTACGCCCGTGCCGCCGCGCTGCGGGCGGAGGAACGGCTGGTGCCGCATGAGGCGGCCCGCTGGTGGCGGCGGACGATCACCGCCCTGGACCGAGCCGGCCGCGATCCACGCGATCGCCTCACGGCGGTCATGGGCCTGGTCACGGCGCTGGCGGTGGTGGGCGACCTGGATGCCGCTCGCCGACATCGGGCCGAGGCCACCGAGATGGCGGAGCGGATCGGCGACCCGCTGCTGACCGCCGAAGTGATCGGCTCGTTCGACGTGCCCGCGATCTGGACGGCCAACGACGATCCGGCACTGTCGGCGTTCCTCGCATCCGCCGCCGAGCGCACGCTGTCCGCACTGCCCGCCTGCCGGGCGAGCGACCGAGCCCGACTGCTGATCACCATCGCGATGGAGCGCCGCGCCGACACCGGTTCCCGTGGACCTGAGGCGGCGCGGGAGGCTGAGGCGATCGCCCGCCGACTCGGCGACCCCGCACTGCTCGCCTACGCCCTCAACGGGCGGTTCATGCAGTCCTTCCACCGTGCCGGGCTCGCCCCGTACCGCGTCGAGATCGGCGAGGAGCTGCTCGACCTGGCCGCGCGCCACCAGGGGCTGATCACCTTCGCGGTGCTGGGCAGGCTGATCCTCCTGCAGGCCCGGGCCGCGCTCGCCGACTTCGGCGCCGCCGACGTGCATGCCGCCGAGGTCGATCGCCTCGCCGAACGCTACGAGCTGCCGCTCGTCGGCGTGTTCACCCGGTGGTATGCCGCGCTGCGGCTCGCGGTGACCGGCGGGGTGGACGAGGCCGAGGCCGCCTACCGAGCCGCCGAGAACCGATCGGCGGGCACCGGGATGCCAGGACTGACGGAGGGCATCCTCTCGTTGGCCAGGCTCAGCCTCCACGCACCCGGGATTCCGCCGGACCTCGTCGACGCGGACTGGGGTTCCTATGCGGACTGGGCTCGACCGCTGATCGCCCTCGCCGATCGGCCTGCGAGGTGGAACGGGTCTGGATCGGAAGGGGGCCCTGGGCCGACGGGAGCTGAGGGGGCGACGTGCGGGGCGGGAGCGGAGAACGGGGCCGGGATGCGGTCGTCGACCTGCCACGCGCGGACCGGCGGCGTCCTGCCGCTCGATGCCGCGGGCAGTGTGCCGGACTCGCCGCGTGACCTGCTCTTCGAGGCACGCACCTGCCTGCACGCCATGATCGCGATTCGCACGGGCGACCGCGCGACGATGACCCGGCTCTATGAACGTCTCCTCCCGGCCGCCGGGGAGCTCGCCGGTGCGGGCAGCGGCCTCCTCACCCTCGGTCCCGTCGCCCAGCATCTCGGTGACCTGGCGGCCGCGTTGGGCGACACCGAGCAGGCGGCCGACCACTACCGACAGGCTCGGACGATCGCGGATCTGGCGCGATCCCCGCGATTCGCCGCTGCCGCCCGCGAAGCCCTGAACCGTCTCGGCGCCGAGGCCTGAGCCGGTCGAGCGTCGCCACCGAGGTCTGCGGGCCACGCCGTCGCGCGAGCCGAGGACGGGGGCGGGCTCCCACGCGCAGCAGGCGACCGTGGGGCGACACCGGCCGATCGGGCGCAGCCCCTGACAGCGATCCCGAGGGCGAAATGAGCCTGGCCGCGTCGCGACGTCGAAGCCCGCGGGCGGCAGCGTCCCGGCAGACAGGTCGCGGATCACCACACCGGGTCGGCTCCGGCGAGCGTCGCACGCCGCTGCCGGTGTGTGCGACGGCCACCCGACGCAGCCCGCGACCGGCGCGCCGCCTCGTCGCCTGGCGGGGTGCGAACGCCCGCCCGACCGTGATCGCCGCCGGTCGGCGCCGCAAGGTGTCTGTCCGCGGCGGCCCGCCTGCGGTTCCCGCCGCAGGGGGTGCGCGGGCATCCGCGATCGGCAGCGGCGTGGGCCCGGGGCGGCGCCCTCTGGAGCGGAGACCGGGAGCCGCCCCCGGAGTCAGACCAGGATGACCCAGCCGAGCGCGAGCATTCCGAGGAGCACCGTCGCGAGCGTGAACAGCAGCGGAAGCCTGCCGCTGGGCAGCGGCTCGGACCGGTGCAGTCGCTCCGTCGTCCGGCGGTACCGCCGCAGCGTCAGCATCAGCAGCCCGCCCACTCCGGCCGCGCACAGTACCGCCAGGACCGACGCCGCGGGCACGCCGACGCCCGCCACGAGCCGGACCAGGGCCAGCGCCAGGATCACGAAGGCCAACGCGGTGCGGCGCCAGGACAGCGCCGTCCGCTCGGCCTGGGCGAGATCCCACACCGCGTCCCGGCCGTTCGTCGTCATCGGTTCGTCACCAGCACGACGACGATGAACAGCCCGAAGAGCAGGGTCACCCCCACCAGCAGCGCGCCCGCCGACAACGCGGGCAGCGGGGAACCGGTCCGCAAGGCCCGTTCGGCCGCCATCCAACGGGACAGCCCGAACACGCTCATCGCCATCCCCGTCAACACGAGTCCCACGGCCAGTACCAGGTATGACGTCTTCTGCGGCGCCAGGACGTCCAGTCCGACGCCGCCCGCGGTCAAGGCCATCGCGGTGCGCAGCCAGGCGAGGAAGGTGCGCTCATTGGCCAGGCTGAACCGAGGATCGGGCTCCTCGCCGACCCCGTACACCCGGCGCGGCCATCGCCGACGCTGTCGTCCCACGCGAGTCACGGTAACGCCGTCGGCCGATCGCGCGCCCTGCATGGCGGCCCAGGGTCCTGCGTGGTGGCAGCGGCGGGTCGGCTAGCGTGGCGGCAGTGAGTCACGAGGTCAGCGGGCCGGAACGCGCCCCGAGCGTCTGGAGTCCTTCGCTCGTCTGGCTGTTGGCGGGCACGCTGGCGGTCTTCCCGAGCTTCTTCCTACTGCTGTCGGTGATCCCGCGGTATGCGACCGAGGGCGGGGCCGGTCCGTTCGGCGCGGGGACGGGAACAGGCGTGTTCATGCTCGCCACCGTCGTCCTACAGCTGTTCATGCCGCGCCTGATGGCGCGCTTCGGTTACCGGCGGATGCTCGCGGCGGGTGCCGTGCTGCTCGGTGCGCCGACCGCGGTGCTGACGCTCTCCGACGCACTCGGCGTCATCCTGCTCGTCTCGGCGGTACGCGGGCTCGGTTTCGGCATCGTGACCGTGGCCTTCTCGGCGCTCGTCGCCGAGCTGGTGCCGCCGTCGCGCCGAGGGCAGGGCGCGGGCCTGTACGGCGGTGCCGTGGGCATCGCAGGCATCGCCGGCCTGCCGCTGGGCGTCTGGCTGGCCGACGAGGTCGGGTACGCCTCGGTGTTCCTCGTGGCGGCCGTGCTGCCGTTGCTGTCGCTGGCCGCTCTTCCCGCGATGCGCGCGCCCGCGCCCGTCGTCGACCCGCGCCGCGGAGGCGTGCTGCGCGGCCTGCTCGACGGCGGCCTGCGGCGCCCCTTCCAAATCCTGCTCGCGTTCTCGCTGGCGTCGGGTGCCGTGGTCACCTTCGTTCCGCTCTCGGCGGGCGAGGTCGTGGGCCTGGCCTCCTTGGCTCTGCTCGTCCAGCAGGTGTGCGCCGCGGGCTCGCGTTGGGCGGCAGGGCTGATCGGCGATCGGTTCGGCAACGGGCGCCTGCTGCTGCCCGCCGTGGTCGCCGGGGTGTCCGGGCTCGCCGTGACGGCGTGGGCAGGCCCCTCGTCGCTGCTGATCGGCATGGTGCTCTTCGGGCTCGGGTTCGGGGTGGCGCAGAACGCGACGCTGGTCGTCATGTTCCATCGGGTCGACCGGCAGGGATTCGGCGCGGTGAGCACGCAGTGGAACATCGCGTTCGACGCGGGAACCGGCCTCGGCGCCGCGATGATCGGGATCGTCGTGCAGTACGCCGGCTTCGCCGCGGGGTTCGCCGTGGCGGCGGCGCTGCTGTTGGCGACGGTCGGCGGCGCGGTCCGCGATCGCGCGGCGCGCTGAGGGCGACTCGCGGCCGGGCCTGCCCCGCCGTGCCCCGCCGCCCTGCCCCGCCGTGTTCCGACCCGCATCACGGTGGGGTCGGTCTCGCCCAAGCCCGCCCGTCGCCACAGCGCCGCAGGGCCCCGGTCGGCGACCGCCGCATCACGGTCACGCCGCCGAAGGGCTTTGCCGCGGTCCGGACGCACCATCGCCGGAGAAGATCTCGTGGGCCGCGGTGAAGGCGTTTCCCGCACCGCTCACCGCCCCGGACCTGCCACCCTCGGCCTTCGCGCGGGAGACCCGACGGCCCGCGTCCTTCACTTCGACCTGCCGCCCCAGCCGGACGCTTCGGCGGGGGTCCTGCCTCCTCCGCACCGCCTGTCGGCGTGCGGGCCCGGGCCGGTGGCGGAGACGCCGTCGGGCGGTCTCCGACGTGGAGACCGCCCGAGGACGCGATCGATGCGTCTGCCGCGTCAGAACGCGAAGATCTCACCGGTCTCGGCGGCCAGCACGCACTTGTTCGAGTACGTGCGTTCGATCGCGACCGGCCTGCCCTCCACCGTGCCCGTCGCGGTCACGGTGTGCGGCTGGTAGATCATCGTGCAGATCTCCTGGTTGGCGATGCCCTCGAACCGGTCGCCCACGAGCTTCAGGTCGCTGCACGCCCGGGCGGGGTCGGGGTGGTCGCCTCCGTCCGGATCGCAGGTGAGCACCGCGCTGCGGTGTCCGTCGGTGTCCTGATCCGCGAGGAGCGGGTCCTGACTGATCGTCAGAGTCAGGGTGGTGGGGGTCTGCGCCTCGGTCGCGACCGCCGCCGGCTCGCCCCCGCTCAGGTCGGTGGCGCCGGTCAGCACGGAAGCGGCGAACATCGCGCTCGTGACGAGGTGATGCCAAGACATGGTTGAGATCCTCCTGGGAACAGATCACACTGACGGGGTACGAAGGGTCTACCCGGTTGATCGTGCTCGTCGCCAGGGGCGCGACAATTTTTGCCGTATCAGGTATCACTCGATAGTGGATATCAACCCAGTGTGTCGAGTATTGCGGTGTGATCACCCTGAGATAGCCGAGTGGTGATCACCCGAACGTGTTTTATGGTCACGAAGAATCGGCATCGGTGCGGGCGTGGATCAGAGCGCGGTCGTCTCAGCGCTCAGCCAGTCCAGATAGTCCTCGTCCCCGCCGATGATCGGCGTCGCGATGATCTCGGGCACCTGATAGTCGTGCTGCGCGCGGATATGCGCCGTCACCGCGTCCAGTCGCGCCGTGGTCGTCTTGATGACGCACTGCCACTCCTCGTCGAAGGAGACCTGGTTGTTCCAGCGATAGACACTGCGGACGGGCCCCACGATCTGAACACAGCCTGCGAGCCTGGCCTCGATGATCCCGGCCGCGAGCCGGTCGGCCTTCTCCTGGCTGTCGATGGTCGTCACGACCTGGCAGTACACCGACGACTCCGCGTCATCCGGAGTCGCGACGGCACGTGCGTCGGGGGAGACCGTGGTCGAGGGGGAGGCGGGCTCGGGTATCGACATCGGGCTCAACTCGCTTCCGGGTTCGCGGTTCGCCAGGGCCCCTCTTCCTACCAAGCGAACGCCGTATCCGACAGCGCAGGACAGCGGCAGGGCGCCGGATCGAGTGTCGATCCGGCGCCCTACCGGGTGGTTCGTCGATGTCCGACGGACGACGC
Organism: Actinoalloteichus hoggarensis; assembly: GCF_002234535.1. Lineage (NCBI taxonomy): Bacteria > Bacillati > Actinomycetota > Actinomycetes > Pseudonocardiales > Pseudonocardiaceae > Actinoalloteichus > Actinoalloteichus hoggarensis. The sequence goes on along the minus strand of NZ_CP022521.1, from coordinate 5,684,308 downwards.
CGTCGGCGTCATCAAACGTCAGAGACCGGCGTGCGGCGCACCCTTGCCCGACTGGCCGTGGTGGCCGTGGTGGTGCTTCTTGCCGTGGTCGTCGACGATCACGGTCGTGTTGCCGATGTCGTCGGTGATGGGCGCGTTGGTGCAGTCGTTGATCTGCGGCGAGAGCAGCGGGATGATGACGCCGATGACGGCGGCGACGTTGTTGCCGCAGAGCTGCACCGGCACGGCGCTGATGTTGTTGTCGTTGATCGCGTTGACGCCGTCGTTGTCGATCGAGTCGGCGAAGGCCGCCCCGCCGCCGAGCGACAGGACACCGAGTGCGGCGCCGGCCGCGGCACTGACGATCCGTGCGGAAGTACGCATGGTGAGCACCTTTCAGAAACAAGAGTGTGAAGGGCGGCCGGCGCGCGTGGCGGAAGCCCCGCGGGATGCCGGTGTCCAGGAAGGGTCATGCCTCAGAAGTGGTCAGGGGCTACCCGACCGAGGGGAGTGCGTCCAAGGCGCACTCCCCGATCCGACGAGACGAGCTCAGTCGTGGATGACGACCTTGTTGCCGATGTCGTCGGTGATGGGCGCGTTGGTGCAGTCGCTGATCTGCGGCGAGAGCAGCGGGATGATGACGCCGATGACGGCGGCGACGTTGTTGCCGCAGGCCTGGATCGGCACGGCGCTGATGTTGTTGTCGTTGACCGCGTTGACGCCGTCGCTGTCGATGGTGTCGGCGAACGCGGGCGCACCCAGCATCATCGCGCCGAGGGTGGCGCCTGCGGCGGCGGTCAGGACGCGCGCGGAGGTACGCATGGGAGACACCTTTCTCAGGTTGATCAGGGTTGGTCCGCGGCCGGGCGAGTCGTGATCGTCGCCCGGCCGCGGACGGTTGCTGTGCAGAGAGGCGTCTGACGGCGAGTCGAATGTCTCTCAGCCGTCGTCGCCCGGGGTGTTTCGGATCGTGATCGGCGCGGCGGCGGGGTCAGCCGGAATCGGCGAGCCGCCCGCCCGCACCGCAAGGTGATGCGTGACGAGGATCAGTCGTCGATGACGACCTTGTTGCTGATGTCGTCGGTGATGGGCGCGTTGGTGCAGTCGCTGATCTGCGGCGAGAGCACCGGGACGACGACCCCGATGAGGATGGCGACGTTGTTGCCGCAGAGCTGCACCGGCACGGCGCTGATGTTGTTGTCGTTGATCGCGTTGACGCCGTCGTTGTCGATCGAGTCGGCGAACGCGGGACCACCGAAGGCCAGCGCGCCCAGTGCGGCTGCGGCGGTGGCGCCTGCGAGGCGGGTAGAGGTACGCACGGTGTGTGCCTTCCGTCGTTGCATCTTTGACAAGAAGCACTTTCCGCGGAGTCATCCGGCGGCGAGTGCAATGAGCATTCTGCCCCATCAACCCCCCGATATTGACCGTTCAGGGGCTGATAAGCCTATTTACACCTCATAGAGTGAATCAGCTTTGAACCGCTTTGCGGGGCGTCGGCGTCCTGGCTATGGGTGGGGTCGAGGGAACGCGATGAACGGTCGCGGAGAAACCATTCCAGGGGTACACCGAAACGGTGTACCCCTGGAATGGTGATATGCGGATATGTCGCGGCGTGCCGCGGCTCGGTCGCGCGGACCGACGCCTCACGGGCCTGCCGACTCGGCGGCCTGCGAGACGGAGAGGATCAGAGAGGGAGCGTGCCGGTCAGCGTCTGGGTAAGCCCACCGAGCTGATCGGCGGCGGGCGACGCCGCGGGCGCGGGCTGCGCCTGCGGGGTTTCGGACTTGGCGGGCAGTGTCAGCTCGCCCCCGAACAGCTCGCCGAGCCCGGTGCCGCGCAGCGCGTTGATCTCGGGCTGCTTGTTCTGGTCTCGAACGTGGTACTCGACGGTCGGCTCCGGCGCGGCTGCCGGGGCGGCCTGCTGGCTCTGCGGGGAGTTCATGTTGCCCACCAGGCCGCCGACCGGGTTCGTGCTGATCAGGTCGCTCGCCTGGTCGAGGGCGCCCGCGAGGGGAAGGGTCCGACCCTGGTCGGCGACCGGACTCTCCGCGGGCGCGGGCAGCGTGGTCGGACGTCCGTCGCCCGCGAGGCCGCCGAGGCCGCCGAGCCCGCCGAGCAGAGCGGTCGGTTCGAGCTTCGCCTCGGTGAGGGTCTCGTTCAGCGACAGTGCACGGGCGCCGTCGGCGACGCCCTGGACGGCGTCGGTGACCGGCGGGCCCGCCGGTGCGGGCAGCGTGCTCGGCGCTTCCTGCCCCGTCAGCCCGCCGAGCAGCGCGGCCGGGTCGATGCCGGTCTGGTCGAGCAGGTCGCTCACCGGGTCGGCCGAGGGCTGCGGGGACCGCGCCGGTTCGGCGGCGGATCCGGGGACAGTGGGCGCTCCCGGAGTCGGCTGGACCGAGCCGGGCTTCGGCTGGGGCGCGAGCAGGGCGTCGGTGAGAGCGCCGACCGGCGTGGCGACGCCGAGGTTGCCGAGACCGCCCTCCTGGTCGCGAGGAGTCGTGGCGCCTGCGGCGGGCTGCGCGGTCAGGCCGCCGAGGGCGCTGTCGCCCTCCAGGTTCAGGTTGCTGGTCATCGCGCCGACCGTGTCGGTGACCTCGCCGAGCGGGTCGGCCTGACGGGTCGAGTCGAGATCGGCGGTGACCTGGTCGAGTGCCCGGTCGGCCAGCGGACCGACGAGGGGAAGCTCGGCGGTCTCGGGCAGTGTCGGAGCCGAGTTCAGCGGTGTCTGGCTCACCGCTGCGGTGACCGGCCGGGTGAGACCGTTCGCCTCGACCGGCTGGCCGATGGTGTAGCCGCGGACGGCGTTCACCTCCAGGGCGGTGTCGGCCGCGGAGAAGCCGGAGTGATTCTCCGGACGCTCCCAGATCCGGGTCTGCAGCAGCGAGTCGCGGCTGCCCTCGTCCAGTACGCCCGTGTTGCCGGGCGCGACGTCCAGCGAGATGTCCGGACGGGTCGTCTGGAGGTCGGTGATCTCGTCCACCTCGTGGCCCACCGCGCCGCTGAGCCGGTTGACCCGGTCGACGTCCAACAGGGGGCCGGGGGTCACGAACTGGTCCGCCAGAGCCAGCGCCGTGCCCTCCACGGTGTAGGCGGGCTGCGCCAGCACGTTGCGGACACCCGCCTTGGCGGTGATGTCCGCGCAGGGCACGATCTCGCTGCCCGCGTACTGGTAGGCGAGCGACTGGCAGCTGTGCAGCGGCAGTTCGGCGCCGATGTCCTGGGGCCTCTCCGGCAGGGCGGTTCGGCTGTCGGACTCCGTGGCCATGGCGGCGCCCGCGCCCATCGCGGCGAAGCCCGCGGCCATCACTGCGGCCTGCAGAGTGCGCGAGGTCTTGGAAGGCAAGGTGACTGTCTCCTTGATGTCGTGCGGGAGTCGTGCGGTCTGCCCGATCGCGTCGGCCGACGACTCAGACGGGGATGCGGGCTCCGAGAGTCCGCGTGGAGTTGGCAGTCGCCGGTGCCAGGCGGGGGAGGAGTCGGTCTGGCCGTCGAGGCAGCCGGAGCGCCCGCCACCGGGCACCACACGTTCTCGGGGCATGATCGACCCGATGGCGGCCGAATCGGCGGTCCCGACCGGCAAATCCACTCGGACGAGTTGCGTCTTTGGCTCGATTCGGTGATCTCGGAGGGGATACCGCAGGGCCGGGGAATCCTGGCCGCCGCGCGGCGGCGCGTGTCCGATGAGATCGGCATCGCGACCGCGCACGCCACCGGCCGAGGCGGCCGGAACCGGCGGCGCCCCACACACGGGCGGGGGCGTCCGACGCAGGTTCGGCCGGCGTCGTCAGCCGCCGTCGCCAGGGCCGCAGGCCGCGGCCAACGCCGCGTGGGCCATCGCCGACAGCAGGGACCGCATGGTGGGCAGGTCGACGCCCGTCGCGCTGTGCGGCGTGGAGTTGAGCAGACCGAAGGTCGCATGGGTGGCCGCCAGCAGCCTGCCGCGGTCCGTCCCCGGTGACAGTCGGGCCAGCACGGTGACCCATTCCTCGACGTAGCGGCGTTGCAGCCTGCGCACCGTCCGACGCTGCTCCTCCGGGACGTTGTCGAGCTCCCGATCATGGACGGTGATCAACGCGGGCCTGCCGAGCGCGAAGTCGACATGCCAGGCGATGAGGGCGTCCAGGGCAGCGCGGGCGTCGACCGCCTCGGCGACGCGGGCGCCGCCCTCCGCCAGCAGGCGTTCGCTGACGGCCAGCAGCATCTCGCCGAGCACCGCCTCCTTGTTGCGGAAGTGCCGGTAGAGCGCGGGCCCGGAGACGCCCACCGCGCGACCGAGGTCCTCGATGGACACGCCGTGATATCCGCGGGCGGCGAAAAGCTCGGCCGCGGCGTCCAGAATCTCCTGACGTCGAGCCGAGGTCCGTCGTCGCGGCGCCGGTCGCTCCTCCGCCGGAATCTGGTGCATCGGATCAGACTAGACGGGGCGAGTTAGCGACCGTTAACATCCGGCGAAGGTTAGTGATGATTAACATCCCGTCGGCGTCTCGGCTCGCCGCGGGCCGATCGAGGAGGCGAACCGTGGACGCACCGGCGTTGTCCAGCGCCTGCGATCCGACCGCTGCCGCGTTCCAGCGCAACGTCGCGGCGCACACGGCGCTGGTCGAAGGCCTGAACCGGAGATTGTCGGCGGCGGCGAAGGGCGGGCCGGAACGGGCGAGGACCCGGCACCTCGAGCGCGGGAAGCTGCTGCCACGCGACAGGGTCGACACGCTGCTCGACCCCGGCTCCCGATTCCTGGAGCTATCGCCGCTGGCCGCCACGGGGCTGTATGAGGACGACGCGCCCGGAGCGGGCCTCATCGCAGGCGTCGGGCGGATCGAGGGTCGGGAATGCGTGGTGGTCGCCAACGACGCCACCGTCAAGGGCGGCACCTACTACCCGATGACGGTCAAGAAGCATCTGCGCGCCCAGGAGGTGGCCCTGCACAACCGGCTGCCCTGCGTGTACCTGGTCGACTCCGGCGGCGCCTTCCTACCGCGACAGGACGAGGTCTTCCCGGATCGCGAGCACTTCGGGCGGATCTTCTACAACCAGGCCACGATGTCCGCACAGGGCATCCCGCAGCTCTCCGCCGTGCTCGGCTCCTGCACGGCGGGCGGCGCCTACGTGCCCGCGATGAGTGATGAGAACGTCATCGTCCGGGGTCAGGGAACCATCTTCCTGGGTGGTCCTCCGCTGGTGAAGGCCGCCACCGGTGAGGTGGTCACCTCGGAGGAGCTCGGCGGCGGCGACCTCCACTCGCGGGTCTCGGGCGTCACCGACCATCTCGCCGACGACGACGCCCATGCCCTGCGCATCCTGCGGTCGATCGTGTCCACCCTCGGGCCGAAGGCGCCGCGCCCCTGGGAGACGGCCGCCGTCGAGGAGCCTGCCGTCGACCCGGCCGAGCTGTACGGGATGGTGCCCGTCGACCCGCGGACGCCCTATGACGTCCGCGAGGTGATCGCCAGGGTCGTCGACGGCAGTCGGTTCGCGGAGTTCAAACGCGACTACGGCCCGACGCTGGTGACCGGCTTCGCCCGCATCCACGGCCATCCGGTCGGGGTAATCGCCAACAACGGCATCCTGTTCGGCGAGTCGGCGGTGAAGGGCGCGCATTTCATCGAGTTGTGCGACCGACGTTCCATACCGCTGGTCTTCCTCCAGAACATCAGCGGCTTCATGGTCGGCAGGGAGTACGAGGCGGGCGGCATCGCCAAACACGGCGCGAAGATGGTCACCGCCGTCGCCTGCGCGCGGGTGCCGAAGTTCACGGTCGTCATCGGCGGCTCGTTCGGCGCGGGCAACTACAGCATGTGCGGCCGGGCGTTCTCTCCCCGGTTCCTGTGGATGTGGCCGAACGCCAGGATCTCGGTGATGGGCGGCGAACAGGCCGCCTCGGTGCTGGCCACCGTCCGGCGGGATCAGCTGGCGGCTCGGGACGAGGACTGGTCGGACGAGGACGAGGAGACCTTCAAGGCGCCGATCCGCGCGCGGTACGAGGAGCAGGGCGACCCCTATTACGCGACCGCCCGACTGTGGGACGACGGTGTGATCGACCCCGTGGACACCCGCACCGTGCTCGGACTGGCCGTGTCGGCGGCGGCGAACGCACCGTTGGAGCCGGTGAACTACGGCGTCTTCCGGATGTGACGACGTGTCTCGGGCGACGCCCTCGCCGGGCGGGACGAGGGGCGCCGCCGTGCAGGAGGAGTGGGGCGACGGCCGCACTCCCGGCGTGGGGGTGACTGCCTGCCGGCGCGGGACTCGCCGCGGACGAGTCGGCTCGCCGCCGGTGCGCCCGCCGGTTCCGGCGGCCCGTCTGCCCCCCGGGTCGGTGCCTGCCCGGCTCCACGAAGCACCGCCCGCCCAGGACAGGAGGAGACCCACGTGTTCGAGTCCGTGCTGATCGCCAATCGGGGTGAGATCGCCGTGCGGGTGGCCCGCACGCTCGCCGACCTCGGCGTCTTCTCGATCGGCGTCTACAGCGACGCCGACGCGCAGGCGCGGCACGTCGGCGCGGTGGATCTCGCGCTGCGCCTGGGCCCCGCCTCGGCGGCCGAGAGCTATCTGAACATCGAGGCCGTCGTGGCGGCGGCCGTCCGCTCCGGCGCGCAGGCCGTCCATCCCGGCTACGGCTTCCTCGCCGAGAACGCCGACTTCGCGCGGGCCTGCGCCGCGGCGGGGCTGGTCTTCATCGGGCCGTCGCCCGAGGCGATCGAGCTGATGGGCGACAAGATCCGCGCCAAGCAGGCCGTCGCGTCGGCCGGAGTCCCGGTCGTGGCGGGCCGCACCGAGCCGGGCATGTCCGACGACGAGCTGATCGACGCCGTCCACGAGCTGGGCTTCCCGGTGCTGCTCAAGCCGTCGGCGGGCGGCGGCGGCAAGGGAATGCGGCTGGTCGTCTCGGCGGCGGGACTGCGGGCTGCCGTCGAGGGCGCGCGACGGGAGGCGGCCGCGGCCTTCGGCGACGACACGCTGCTCGTGGAGCGCTACATCGAGCGTCCCCGGCATCTGGAGGTCCAGGTGCTCGCCGATCGGCACGGCACGGTGCTGGCGCTCGGCGAACGGGAGTGCAGCCTCCAGCGCAGGCACCAGAAGATCATCGAGGAGGCGCCGTCGCCGCTGCTCGACGAGGCGGGCCGGACGGAGTTCCTGGCCGACTCGGTGGCCGTCGCCCGGGCCTGCGGCTACGTGGGCGCGGGCACGGTGGAGTTCATCACCGACGTCGAGGGGCGTGGCCGCAGTTTCCTGGAGATGAACACCCGGCTCCAGGTGGAGCATCCGGTGACCGAGGCGGTCACCGGCGTGGACCTGGTCGAATGGCAGCTCAGGGTGGCCGCGGGTGAGCGGCTCGACCCGGACCTGGCGGCGGGCGGCCCGGACGGTCACGCCGTGGAGGCTCGGATCTACGCCGAGGACCCGGACCGGGGATTCCTGCCGACCGGCGGCCGGGTGCTCGACCTCGTCGAACCCGCCGGAGCGGGCGTGCGGGTGGACTCCGGGCTCCGGATCGGAGCCGAGGTCGGCGGGGACTACGACCCGATGCTCGCGAAGGTGATCGCCTGGGGCCCGGATCGCCGCACCGCCCTGCGCAGGCTCGACGCGGCGCTCGGCCGGACGAGCGTCCTCGGCGTCACGACCAACGTGGCCTTCCTGCGGGCGCTGCTGGGCAGGCCCGAGGTTCGGGAGGGCGTGCTGGACACGGGGCTGGTGGAGCGGGTCGCCCCCGAGCTGGTCGCGCATCGCCCGCCGGACGAGGTCTTGGCGGCGGCGGCCTTGGAACGGCAGCTCGCGGCGGAGCCCGCGGGCGAGATCGTGGACCCGTGGGACGTCCCGGACGGGTGGCGGGCGGGTGGGCACGTGGCCCGACGCTGGTGGGTCGGCCCGGTGGGCGGCGAGGAGGTCGAGGTGACCGTGCGGGGTCTCGCCGCGGCCGCCCTCGTGCGGGTCTCCGGCGGCACGAGCGCCGCTGCCGCGTCCGACCACACGGACGCTCACCACACCGAGGAGAACACGGATCTTCCCGCCGCCGCGCGCCTGGACGGTACCGAGCTGGTCGTCGAGTACGACGGCCGAGTCCGACGCTATCGGCGGGCCCGCGGCGGCGAGGTCTGCTGGCTGGGCAGCGGCGGCCGGGCGTGGGCGCTGGTCGAGCGCACGCCGTTGGCGTCGGCCGCGGCGGGCTCCTCGGCGGCGGGCGATCCGATCGTGCGCAGCCCCATGCCGGGCACGGTGCTGTCGGTGGCCGTCGTCGAGGGCGACGAGGTCCGGGCCGGTCAGCCGCTGCTGATCGTGGAGGCCATGAAGATGGAGCACACCGTCGTCGCCCCGGTCGAGGGGCGGGTCCACGACCTGCGGGTCCGTCCCGGATCGCAGGTGGCCGTCGACGAGGCGCTCGCCGTCGTGACCCCGGTCGAAGCCGGCCGGGCACCACTTGAGAAGGAGTGACCCGATGCTCGATCACCGGCTCGACGAGGAGTACGTGGCGCTGCGGTCCACGGTGGCCGAGTTCGCCCGCGCGGAGATCGCGCCGGTGATCGGCGGTTACTACGAGCGTGAGGAGTTCCCCTACCCGATCGTGGCGGGCATGGCGGACATGGGGCTGTTCGGGCTGCCGTTCCCCGAGGCCTACGGCGGGATGGGCGGCGACTACTTCGCGCTCTGCCTGGCCTTGGAGGAGCTGGCCAGGGTGGACTCGTCGGTGGCGATCACCCTGGAGGCCGGGGTGTCGCTCGGGGCGATGCCGATCTACCGCTTCGGCTCCGAGGAACAGCGCCTGCGCTGGCTGCCCGAGCTGTGCGCGGGACGCAGGCTCGCCGCCTTCGGCCTCACCGAGGCGGACGGCGGGTCGGACGCCGGAGCGACCAGGACCACCGCGCGGCTCGACGGCGGGGAGTGGGTGATCAACGGCAGCAAGTCCTTCATCACCAACTCCGGCACCGACCTCACGTCGCTGGTCACCGTCACGGCGGTGACAGGCAGGCGCGAGGACGGGCGTAAGGAGATCTCCGCGATCGCGGTGCCCGCCGGGACGCCGGGTCTCACCGTCGCGGGCAAGTACTCGAAGGTGGGCTGGAACGCCTCGGACACCCACGAACTGTCCTTCGTCGACGTCCGGGTGCCCGCCGAGAACCTGGTGGGCGAGCGCGGCCGGGGCTATGCGCAGTTCCTGCGCATCCTGGACGAGGGTCGGATCGCGATCGCCGCGCTCGGCGTGGGTCTCGCCCAGGGTTGTGTGGACGAGAGCCTGCGCTACGCGGCCGAGCGGGAGGCCTTCGGCCGGAACATCGGCGCCTATCAGGCCATCCAGTTCAAGATCGCCGACATGGAGGTCCGGGCCCACACCGCTCGGCTGGCCTACTACCACGCGGCGTCGCGGATGCTGCACGGCGAGCCGTTCAAGAAGGAGGCGGCCGTCGCGAAGCTGGTCAGCTCCAACGCGGCGATGGACAACGCCAGGGAGGCGACCCAGATCTTCGGCGGCTACGGCTTCATGAACGAGACGCCCGTCGGCCGGTTCTACCGGGACGCGAAGATCCTGGAGATCGGCGAGGGGACCTCCGAGGTGCAGCGGATGCTGATCGCCAGAGAACTCGGGATGGCCGCCTGATCGGTCACGGCGCGGTGGTCACGGAGCCCGTCGCCGTCCGGTCCCGGCGACCCTGGCTACGGCGGGGCGCCTCGTCGACGCCCGAGGCCGCACCGGACGTCGTCCGTCCGGTGCGGAGGCCGGGTTCGTCGGCTCAGCCGAAGGCCTCGGCGGGCACGGCGCGCACCACGTGCTGGGCGGCCGTCGGCGCCAGCTCGCAGGCCCGGTCGACGTCGCGGTGCAGGACGAGGACGCGGATGCTGGAGTCCTCGGTGACGACGATGTCCATGGCGCACATCGACTCCGAGGTACGGACCAGCCGGGCGGCCCGACCCTCCACCTCGGTGGAAGACGCCTCGATGAGGCCGTCCAGCGTCCACTCGTCGATCCCGCGATAGGGGTCGACGGAGACGGCGAGGCCGTTCTCGTAATCCGAGGCCAGGTCGATCAGGATGCAGTCGCCCCGGCCCTCGGCGCCGTCCCGGTAGCCTGCGTCGCCCGCCATCCCGAGCTCGTCGATCAGCTCGTCGCTGACGAGGTCACAGCTCGACGTCCGTTCGAGGTTCGGGTTGGGCTCCAGGTCGGCGGGCGGGTCGGTGGACGTCTCCTCCTCGGCGCCGTCGGAGGGCTCGGTGGAGCCCGACGGGTCAGCGGGCTCCGCCGACGGCTCCAGGAGGTTGCCCACCTCGGGGAGCGGCGGCGCCGAGTTCTCGACCGGGCTGGCCTGGCCGGTCTGCGGGATGGTGCAGCCCGTCAGCACGAGCGCTCCGACGACGAGCAGGCCTGCCGCCGTCAGAGAAGTCCTACTCGGTATCACTGCCGCTCTCCTGGTGACCACCTCGGCATTGTGCATGACCGCCCTGGTGGAACGGCCCGGTTTGTGCTGCCTGGTGCTCAGTCGTTGTCTGGTTCCGACTCGGGGTCGGCGATGACGGCGGCTCCGGCGGCGCTCTCGGCCTGGTGGAGAAGGCGCTCGAAGACCTGGCGCAGAACCTGCGGATCGGGCTGGGGCAGCCCCATCAGGGCGCTCAGGTACAGGCCGTCGCCCACCAGCCGGATCGTCTCGGCGGCCACCGGGTCGCCGATTCGCTCGACGAGCAGGTCGGCCCAGTTCCCGAACACCGCGCGGAGGATGTCGGCGGCCTCCCGGCCGATCTCCGAACTGCGCAGGTTCGCGATCACCGACCAGTAGAGGCCGGCCTCCCGCTGGTCGACGGGCACCGACGTCTCGAGGAAGAAGCGGACCGCGTCCAGACCCTCCATCGCCCTGGCCTGCGTCAGCTCGGCTGTTCCCTCGTCGGCGAGTCGGTGCACCAGCCCGGTCAGCAGGTCGTTCTTCGAATGGAAGTGATAGAGCAGCCCGCCTTTGGAGACCTCGGCGGCGGCGGCCACCGCGTCCAAGGTCACCGCCGACAGGCCGTGGCGGAGGAGAAGGTCCTGCAACGCGTCGAGTATCCGGTCGCGGGTTCGGCTGCTCACCGGGTGAACTGTAGAACACACGCGACTCTGTACCGTCCGGACGGTACAGTCGGTGCCATGAGCAGCTCATCCGTTCCCGCGTCGACGCCCGCCGGTCTGCCCGGCGGGCGGGCCTGGGCCGCGCTCGCCGTGCTGACCCTTCCGGTCCTGCTCGTCTCGGTGGACAACACCGTGCTCGGGTTCGCCGTCCCCACGCTGAGCGAGGACCTGCGCCCGAGCGCATCGCAGCTGCTCTGGATCGTGGACGTCTACTCGTTCGTGCTGGCAGGCCTGCTCGTCACGATGGGCGTGCTCGGCGACCGCCTCGGCCGCCGACGGCTTCTCCTGCTCGGCTCGGCCGGGTTCGGCCTCGCCTCCGTGGTGGCCGCCTACGCGCCCAGCGCGGAGGTGCTCATCGCCGCCCGTGCCGCGATGGGTTTCGCGGGTGCGACGCTCATGCCCGCGACCCTCTCGCTGATCCGCAACATCTTCGTCGACCGGCGACGGCGTCGGATCGCCATCGCGGTGTGGTCGGCCGCCTTCTCCGGCGGCGCGGCACTCGGTCCGATCCTGGGCGGCTGGCTGCTGGAGCACTTCTGGTGGGGCTCGGTGTTCCTGCTGAACCTGCCGACGATGGCCCTGCTGCTGGCGATCGGCCCGTGGCTGATCCCCGAGTCCAGGGACCCGGCGCCCGGCCGCTTCGACCCGCTCAGCGCGCTCTACTCGCTGCTCGCCCTGTTGCCCGCGGTCTACGGGCTCAAGAAGTTCGTCGAGTCCGGGATCTCGCCCGTCGCCACGCTCGCCGTCCTCCTGGGCGTCGGTTTCGCGATCGTGTTCGTCCGCAGACAGCGACGGCTGGACACGCCGATGCTGGACGTCTCGCTCTTCGCCCATCGGACGTTCTCCGTCGCCGTGCTGACCAACCTGCTCGCGGTGTTCGTCCTCGTCGGCTGTCTCTTCCTCCTGACGCAGTACCTCCAGCTGGTCCTCGGCCTCCGACCCATGTACGCGGGCCTGCTGCTCCTGCCCGGCCTCACCGCTGCGGTGGTCGGCTCGCTGCTGGCCACGCGGCTGGTGCGGCGCTTCGCGATGCCCGCCCTCCTGGCGTCGGCGCTGTCGGTGGCCGGCCTGGGCACACTGCTGCTCGTGGGCGTGTCCGTCGACGGCGGCCTCCTGATCGCCTCGACGGCGTTCGGCCTGATCGGCCTCGGCGTCGGCGTCGCGGAGCTGCTGACCAACGACGCGATCCTGGCCTCGGTGCCCGCGCGGCGGGCGGGAGCCGCCTCGGCGGTCTCGGAGACCGCATACGAGTTGGGCGCGGCGCTGGGCATCGCCGTGCTCGGCAGTGTGGTGGCCGCGGTCTATCGGAACGGACTCGCGGAGGTGCCGGGCGTCGACGCAGGCCACCTGTCCGCGGCGGCCGAGACGCTGGGCACGGCGATGGGGCTGGCCGCCGAGCTCGCCGCGCCCGCGGGCGGCGCGTTGGCCGAGGCGGCGACCGGGGCCTTCGTGGCAGGCATGCGACTGACCAGCGTCCTGGGCGCGATGATCATGGTGACGGCCGCGGCGGTCTCCTGGCTGTCGCTGCGCCGCGTGACCCTCGACTCCGCGGCCGAGGACGGGCCCGGCGAGTCCGAGAGTCGCCTTGACACCGACAGCACCCGGTAGCAAGGTTGGTTCATATAGTGCGTACTCTCCGCACTATATGAACGGGGGTTCGGGTGGCGCGGGTGACAGGGTCTCTGGAGGACCAGCACGCCTCGGCGATGATCGACGGCAGGCCCGTCGCCGTGCTCGCGACGACGGACGAGACCGGCAGACCGCACAGCGCCTTGATCTCCTGGTTCGTCCTGCTCGACAGCCACACGCTCGTCGCGGCCCTGGACGGCCGCGGCCGGCACTGTCGGAACCTGCGGAACGACCCGAGGTTCGCGATGCAGATCCTGGCCGACGACCTCGTCCTCGCGGTCGGCGGCCGAGCCGAGTTCCTCACCGCCGAACTGCCCTCCGCACCGTTTCCTGCCGCCGTCGTCCGCCTGGTGCTCGAGGCGGTGGCGGATCAGCGACAGCCGCAGATGCGCTTCCGGGGGCCCGGTTACGAGTTCGACGCCGCGAAACGACACCGCGACGGCGTGGAACGGCAGGTGCTCGCGGAGCTGGCCGCCACCGACCTTCGGCCGCCGTGGCCGATCGGTCGGGACGACTCCGCCTGATCGATCGCAGGTTGTCCGTCGCGGGCCCGCAGCACGAGCGGTCCGCCCGATCCCGCCGAAAGGACTCCCAGCAATGAAGCTGAGCATCTTCTCGGTCACCGACCATCACCCGGCTCGTGACCGCAGCATCGCAGCCTTCTACGACCAGCTCTTGGACGAGATCTCCTACGCGGAGGAACTCGGCTTCGCCAACTACTTCGTGGCCGAGCACCACTTTCACGAGTACGGCATCGTGCCCGCGCCCGCGGTGCTGCTCGCCGCCGCGGCGCGGCAGACCAGTCGTATCGGCCTGGGCGTCGCGGTCGCGGTACTGCCCTTCCACGCGCCGATGGTGCTGGCCGAGGACTACGCGATGCTGGACCAGCTCTCCGGCGGCAGGCTCGCCCTCGGCGTGGGCTCCGGCTATCTCCCGCACGAGTACGCGGGCTTCGGCGTGGACCAGGCGGAGAAGCGCACCCGGTTCGACGAGGCACTGGAGATCCTGACCAGGGCGTGGACCGGCGAACCGGTGCACTTCGACGGCGAGTACCACCGGTTGTCCGGCGTCCGGGCGGCCGTCACGCCGCTGGCGTCACCGCCGGTGTGGGTGGCGGTGATCCGTCCGGAGGCCGCCTACCACGTCGGGAGGCAGGGCCGGAACATCATGCTGATCCCGTACGCCTCCGCCGAGGACATCGATCACCTCGGAGAGGTCGTCACCGCCTACCGCAAGGGCTTCGCCGAGTCCGGCGCGACCGGGACCGGCGACGTCGCGGTGGCCCTGCACACCTACGTCGGCGAACGACCGGACGTCGAAGACGAGGTCGGGCCCGCCCTCGCCCAGTACACCGACACCCGGCTGTATCACAAGAGCCACCGCAGCTACGCACAGCTCGACGCGGCGGAACTGGTCCTCTTCGGCGATGCCGACCTGGTCTCCCGACGCATGGACCGGCTGGAGGAACTGGGTGTCACCCACCTGTTGGCCCTGGCCAACTTCGGTGCGCTCGCCCCGGAACTGGTGACCGCGTCGATGAAGCGGCTCGCAGGGCTGGCCTCGGCCCGGGGCGAGAATCGGTAGGCGTCCCGCCCGGTCTCGCGCGAGCGGGATCGGGCCCGTGAGCATCCGCCGGGTTCGACGCCGTGACCGTGCCGCCGAACGCCGTGACCGTGCGGGCGGCCCTTCCGGGGCCGCCCGGTCGTCGCGGAGGATGCAGGGCGACTCGGTCGTGCGCTTCACTCCGCCGGCTCGGCGGCTGGGGCGCATCCGCGGATCACCACGGCGCGCTCCGCAGCGCGTCGATCAGCCTGCGGTCGCCTGCGGGACCGCCGCGGCATCGGTCAGGAAGGCCTCCAGCGACGAGGCCAGTGCGATCGGGGTCTCGTCGGCGGCGTAATGCCCCGCGTTGTCGAAGACCTCGACGCGCGCGTGCGGGTGCCAGGCGAGCCAGGTGCCGCGGAGCACGTCGGCGCTCAAGGCCGGATCGTGCTCGCCTGCGATGACCAGGATCGGGGTCGAGTCGCCCAGCACCGCCTCGTGGAAGTCGTGCCGTGCCCAGTCGAGGAGGTAGCTCCCGAACGCCGGGACGGACGAGGTGGCGAGCGAGTGTCGCACCATCGCGTCCAGCCAGACGCCGGTGTGCCGGTTGCCCGTGGTCAGGTCGATGATCGCCCGACGGTTGTCCGCGCTCTCCGCGGCACCGGCGAAGAGCTGCCAGGCCTGGTCGTCGAAGGGGACGCCGGAGGCAGGCACCGGGGAGACGCCGACTACGCCGGTCACCCGGCTCGTGTCCGCGGCCAGCACGGCGGCGGCGGCCTTGCCGCCCATCGAATGCCCTAACAGGGCGAACTCCGACCAGCCGAGGTGATCCGCCAGCGCGAGCACGTCGGAGGCGATCTCGGCCATGGTGTACTCGCCGCTCAGCTCGGCGGCCTCCCCGTAGCCCCGGACGTCGACGAAGGCGTAACTGAAGCGAGTGGTGTCCAGCAGGGGGCGCAGCGCGCGGAAGGCGGTGCGGTCGGAGAACCAGCCGTGCAGCGCGATCACTCGGATCGGGCCGTCGCCGTGTACGTCGTGAGGCAGGATCGTCACATCAGCTCCTCGCAGTACGCCGCCGCTTCGGCAGTTGATCACCGGTAGCGACCAGCTTCGGGGTCGGGCGCCTGCCTGTCAACGGTGTGGTTCCATCGGGCGCACCGCAGCGGCCCCCGATTCGGCGGTCCCCCGACCGGGTGACAGTGAGCGGGTGTGTCCGTGTTCGGACCGTCGATCGCGGGACTACGTGCTGGCGGCAGCCCTTGTCGTCGGGCCCACGCCGTCGCGATTCGGGCCGGCGAGTGCGTCGATCAAGACACTCGATCGACGAGCCGAACTTTCCACGGGATTCGTCGGCGGGCCGGTCGATGGACGCCGCGATCCCCCGCGGCGTCGTCGGTTCGGAGCCGCCGGCTGAGCCTCGGAGCCGCTGGGCCGCCGGCAGGAGTCGGGCTGATCGTCGGACTCGGGGATCGCCGGAACTCAGAGCTGTTCGCTGGAGCTCAGGGCCTCGGCGGCGCGCAGCACCGAGGGCGCGACGACCGTCTCGTCGCGCCTGCCGATCGCGACGACGCCCACGCTGGCCACCGCGGGTCCGTTCGGCGGGCGGATGGGCGCGGCGATGCCCCATGCGCCCTGTTGCAGCTCGCCGCTGGTCACCGAGTAACCCAGCCGCCGCGCCTCGGTGATGGCCTCACGCTCACCGGGAACCGGCGGTCTGCCCGCGAGGATGGCGATTCCGGAGGCGCCCCGCTCGGCCTCATGGCGGGCGCCGACCCGGTAGGCGACGTGCGTGATCGTCTTCGACGGCTCGGCGACGGCGACGACCACGCAGCTGTTCTCGCCGTCCAGTGCCGTGACGAAGGCCGTGGCCTGGGACATCTCCGCCAGCTCTCGCAGCTGATGGGTGAAGGTCCGCCTCAACTGGGGAAGCACCGAGGAGGCCAGCTCCAAGAGGCCGAGGGCGAGTTGGTAGCGCCCCTCGTCGGTCTTGGTCACCAGACGGTTGGACTGCAGCGTGCCGATGAGCCGGTAGACGGCGGTGCGTTCGATGCCCAGTCGCCGCGACAGCTCGCCGTGCGGCAGGCCGTCCGGGTGGTCTCGCAGCTCCCAGAGGATCCGCAGCCCGCTGTCGAGCGTCTTGGCGCCGCGCGGCGGGCCGCCGGACTCTCCCGAGTCGGTCGACGAAGCGGGCTCGGCGGACCTGCGCACCGGGTCACGACCTCTCACTGTCGGATGATCTTCGCTCCCGAAATCCAGGAGGCTCATTGTGCACTGTCCACGCGGTCGCGGGCCGGTCGCGGGGGAATGACCCGGGTCGTCGCAGTTCACGCGGGGCCGGCTCCTGCGTCAATTTTCAACCTACCGCTTTTCCGTGCATAGGGCACTATGTGAACAGTTTGAGTAGAGTGTGCACTTATGGCATCCTGCTCTCAGGTTCCACCGGGTCCGATCGGGGTCGGGCGCGGCCGGAGTGCCGCATCGCTGGAAGGTGGTGGAGTGGCAGTGTCGATCACCCGAGCGCAGGCGATCCGACGGTATCCCGAGCTGTCATCGCTGGCGAAGATCAAGGACGCGGGCTGGGACTTTCACGTCCTGGTCGATGATGCGGGCGATCCGTCGTGTCTGGTCGGTTATCGCAGCAGGCGCCAGTTCATCGACGCCATCTACGTGTACGACTCCACCGAGACCACCGCGATTCGCATGGTCGTCGACCGTCCCGGCTCGCCGGGAGGCATCCTCTGGCAGTCCTCCGGAGTCCTGGAGGACACCCTCTCCGAGCTGCTCGCGCTGCCCGCGCCCGGCGAACGGCACGCGCCGGTGCTCACCCGCAGGATGGGAACACTGCTCGGCTTCGTCTGAACCCGCTCGGCTGGGAAGGCCTGCGGCGAGTCCTGATCGCTTACTCCACTGACGGGTCGGATCGGCACCGTCAGCACGTCTTGTGCGGACTACGACGTCGCCGCCGACCACGGCGAAGCACTCCGCACAACAAGTCCGGTCCGGCGACGATGTGCTGCCCCCACACGTCGCCGGACCGGATGTGGTCACCCGAGGGTCACTCGGCGCTCCGGCGTTCGGCGCCTCACGCCGCCGTGCCTCCCCTGCCTCGGAGGTGGCTGCGAATCGCCAGCGGCGCCCCGGCCAGATCCTCGTCGTTGCACAGCAGTTTCACGTCGTAATACGGCGACCCGGCTCGATCGTCGTAATCGAGATGAATCGCGATCACATCCACCGGCTCGCCAAGCCATTCCTGCGCCTGACGCAGCCAGGTCGCTGTTCGCTCGAGGGCGGTGGGCAAGTCGTCGTCCCGGAATTCCACCGGGCGGTAGGGCACTCCTTGAACCTGGTCTCGCTCGTGTTCCGGCCGAGGCAGAGCGATCGCCAGGCCGGACTCGTCGAGTTCGAGTTGGATAGTTTCCTCACTCACTCCCAAAGCCTGTCCTAGTGTGTGCGACCAGGCAACTCCCACGGGTGTGATGACGCGCTCGCTTCGGCCGTCGTCGCAGCTCGGCGGCGGAGGCCGCTCCCGGATG
The DNA here is from genome assembly GCF_002234535.1 of Actinoalloteichus hoggarensis. Lineage (NCBI taxonomy): Bacteria > Bacillati > Actinomycetota > Actinomycetes > Pseudonocardiales > Pseudonocardiaceae > Actinoalloteichus > Actinoalloteichus hoggarensis. The sequence continues at coordinate 5,666,536 of NZ_CP022521.1, read as the reverse complement.
CGATCTCGTCGAGGCACGAGTATCCAGGTGGACATGCGGTCGATGTGGCGAGGAGCGATCTCCTTCGGGCTGGTCAATGTGGCTGTCCGGCTCTACGCCGCCACCGAGGACCACGACTACCATTTCTTCCAGTTGCATCGAAAAGATCATGGCCGGATTCGCTACAAGCGGGTGTGCACCGTGTGTGGCGAGGAGGTCGCGTTCGATGAGATCGCCAAGGGCTACGAGATGGACGACGGCAGGCTGGTCGTGCTCGAACAGGAGGACTTCGCCCGGCTGCCGATCACCACCGAACGATCCATCCAGGTGCTGGAGTTCGTGCCGGTGGAGAGCGTGGACCCGATCTACTTCCAGCGCAGCTACCTGCTGGAGCCGGAGAACCCCTCGGTGCGGCCCTATGTCCTGCTGCGGGACGCCCTGGAACGGGTCGGCCGCCTCGCCGTCGTCAAGATCACGCTGCGGCAGCGTGAGACCCTGGCGATGCTGCGGGCCAGGGACGACGTGATCGTCCTGCACACCATGCTGTGGCCCGACGAGATCCGGCCCGCCGAGTTCGAGTTCCTGGGCCAGGACGTGCCCGTCCGCCCGCAGGAGCTCGACATGGCCACGTCGCTGATCGAGAACATGACCGGCGAGTTCGATCCGACCGAGTTCTCCGACGACTACCAGCGGCTCCTCGGTCAGCTGATCGAGGCCAGGGCGGCGGGTGCCGAGGTGCCCGCCGGACCGCAGGAGGAGCCCGAGGGCGGCGACGTCATCGACCTGATGACCGCGCTGGAACGCAGCATCGCCCAGGCCCGGTCGGGGGACGAGACGACGAAGGAGAAGGAGCGGACCGGGCGCCGTTCGACCGGCCGGAAGCAGCCTTCGGGCGGCGGCCGGACGACCACGAAGACCGGCTCGGACAGCCGGGCGAAGTCGGGTTCGACGAAGGCGGGCTCGGCGAAGACGGCGTCGGCGAAGTCGGGTTCGGCGAAGGCGGCGTCGGCGAAGGCCGAGAGCGCGGGCGACGACGTCGAGGCCGACACCAAGGCCGCCCAGGGGGACAAGGGACGGACGTCTCGGCGCAAGACCGCCGGGCGCAGACGCTCGGCCTGAGTCGCGGCGTCGGCCGTCGCGACGGACGGAGGCGGCGGCGAGTGTCTCGCTGACCCCGCTCGGATGCCGCCCGCCGCTGCTCGACGCGCCGTCGTCGTCGCCGTCCCCCGTCAGACGCCGTTCGACGGCGCCTCTCGCCTCAGGCGGGCGTCCAATCGGTGTTGGCCCCGCAGAGCACCACGGCCGGGAGTTCGCCGGGGACCAGCCCCGCCTCCCAGGCGGCGAAGGGCGTCGCCGCGGCGGGCTCGACGGCGATGCGGAACTCCTCCCAGAGCCGGTCGCGGGCGGCGAGGATCTGCTCGTCGCGGACCAGCTCACAGGACAGCGCTCCGGCCCGGCCGAGCTCGCTGAGCACGGCGAAGGGCACCGTGCCGACACGGGACGCGCCGAGCCCGGAGGCCGCCACCGAGTCGACCTCGGCGTCCACCGGCCCGCCTGCCTGGACGGCGCGGTACACGGAGCAGCAGCCGGTCGGCTCCACGGCCACCGTGCGACGGTCGGGCGCCGCCGCCGACACCGTCCCCGCCGCCAGTCCGCCGCCGCCCGCAGCGACGGCGATGACGTCGACCTCGGGTGCGTCCTCGACGACCTCCAGCGCCACGGTGCCCTGGCCCGCCACCACCGCCGGGTCGTCGAAGGCGGGCACGTACCGGGCACCCGTCTCGACGGCGGCCCGCGCAGCGCCCTCGGCGGCGTCGGCGTACGACGGGCCGAGTCGGACGAGGCGAGCGCCCAGCGCCTCGATTCGGCGGGCCTTGCCCGCGGGCACCGTCTCCGGCACGTAGACGTCGGCGGGCAGCCCGGCGAGTCGCGCGGCCATGGCGACACCCAGGCCGTGATTGCCGCCCGACGCGGTCACGACCCTGCCGGGGCGCTCGCCGCTGAGCATGGCGTTCAGCGCGCCGCGCAGCTTGAAGGACCCCGTCCTCTGCAGGTATTCCAGCTTCAGCACGAGCGGCCTGCCGTCGAGCTCGACGGTCATGATCGGGGTGCGACGCGCGTGGGGCCGAATCCGGTCCGCGGCCTCTCGGACGGCCTTGCGGGCGAGTTCGGGAGTCTGGATCGTGGGTGAGACGCTGAGAGTCACCCGTACCACTGTGCCATCCCGCCTCGGCGGCTCGGGGAGGCCGCCGCCGTGGCCGATCGGCGTTGACGCCGTCTCGCCTCGGCCGTCGCTCACTCGTCTGGACGAGGGAGCAGTCCTCATGATCACCAGCAGTCTGATCGACTTGGCGTGAACGCGGGCAAGACTCCGATATCGAGTGATGGTCGTCGCCGGAGTGAATGCGGACAGCGGCGGCCGTGGCGCTCCGCGTCGGATGGCCGGATTGCCGAATCGCGGGATCGCGGCTTCGCCCGTGAGGGCGGGGCGTGCCGGTCCGACGAGGCGGAGTCGACCCGTGACCACCTGCCCGTCCGCGCCGTGTCGAGCCGCCCGTTCCGGCGCTCCGGTCCGGCTCGACACCGCCGGAGTGGGCGTGGGACGACGCGGCGCGGCGCCGCCCCACGTCCACTCGCCGTCCCCCGAGAAGGGGACGTCGGCGGCCGGTCGTCGCCCGATCCGTCTGGCGGTTCGTGGACGTCCGGGGCTGAGAACGCTAGGCCGCATGATGATCTTCGTCAATAGGTCTGGACCAGTTGGCGGAGCAGGCTGAACGGACCGGACCAGCCCGGATGCCGCCGCCGGTACGCAGGCCGGCCGCCCACGGCGTCGGCCGAGGTGGTAGGCAGTGATCGTGACGAACACACCGTGGCCCGCGGGCACCGCCACCGCGATCGGCTCGATGCCGGGGACCGACGCCATGGAGGCGGTCCGGATCGTGCTCGGCGAGCTTCCGGACCTGCCGCACCTGCCCGAACTGCCCGACCGCGGTGTCGGCGCCGACCTGCTGGGTCGCACGGCGGCGCTGCTGGTCGCCATGCCCGTCGAGGTGGTCCCCTCCGGATACCGGCTCGCCGCCCGTTCCGGACTCGACCAGCGCCGGGCACAGGACCTGATGCGCATGGACCTGGACGCGCTCGACGCGGTGCTGCAGGAGACGGGCGTCCGCCCGGAGCGGCTCAAGGTGCAGCTCGCCGGGCCGTGGACCTTCGCGGCGAGCGTCGAGCTGCCCCGCGGCCATCGCCTCCTCACCGACGCCGGAGCCCTGCGCGACCTGGTCGAATCGCAGATGGAGGGCCTCACCGCCCACGTCCGCGAGCTGACCGAGCGCACCGGAGCGCAGATCGTCGTCCAGATCGACGAGCCCAGCCTGCCCGCGGTGATCGACGGACGGCTGCCCACGCCGTCAGGTCTGGATCGGGTGCCCGCCGTGCCCGCGCCCGAGGCGCAGAACGTGCTCGCCGGTGTGGTGGCGGCGGCCGAGAAGGCCACCGGGGCGCCCGTCCTGGTGCACTGCTGCGCGCCAGACGCGCCCTCGACCCTGCTGCGCGGTGCGGGTGCGGGAGCCGTCGGCGTCGACCTGACGCTGCCGTTGACCGAGTCCACCACGGCCCTGGACGCGATCGGCGAACTGTGGGACTCCGGTGCGACGCTGCTGCTGGGACTGCTGCCGGGGACGGACCCCACCCGTCCGCCGACGCTGCGCGCGGCGGCCCGACCCGCCTTCGAACTCGTCGACCGGCTCGGATTCCCCCGTGCGCTGCTGGCGACCAAGGCGGTGCCCACCCCGGCATGCGGCTTCGCAGGCGCGTCCCCGGAATGGACCAGGACGGCCATGACGACGCTGCGCGAGCTGGGTCGAGTGTTCCTCGAGCCTCCCGAGGACTGGTGATCGCGCGAGCGATCGGGAACGGACAGCACAATGGGCACTGTGAAGAGATTCCTTCGTCGGCTCTGGCCGGCGCGAACCGAGTCGGACGCCCTCCCTGATCGGGAGCCGCCCGCCGAGGGCGACGCCGGACGCGCGGCGGCGGAGTTCTGGGCACGCTGGGAGCTGCTGCTTCCCGAGGTCAGCGCGGCTCTCGGCGACGGGGAGCCGGATCGGATCGAGAACCAGCTCTGCGCGTCGGTCGCCGCGTTGCATCCCGACCTGCACTTCTCCCTCGAACGGGGACACCGGGCCGTCTACGCGCTCGTGATCAGCGCGCAGGGCGACACGGCCCTGCGGCCCTACACCGACGCATGGAAGGCCGCCGCCCCCTCGGACGACACCATCTGGGAGTACCACGACTCCGTGCCGCCGGTCCCCGACCCGAACGGCGTGACGGTCAACCTCGGCGAGCATCGGCTGGCGCTGGCTCAGGTCCGGGTGGCGGCGCTCGTGGACGAGGAGGCGGGACTGGTGGACGTCGCCGTCTTCCACCCGCTCATGTCGGAGCTGGCGGACGCGGCGAAGGCGGCGATGACCTTCCTACCGCTGGACGCCACACTCGGCGAACGACTCGCGGGCGACCGGCTCGGTCGAGTGGAGACCGCCGAGCAGGAGCCCCAGGGCGCGATCGACCTGCTGGAGCTGCGGACCCTCGTCGAGGAGCTGGACGAGGCCCTGCGGCCCAGGACGGTGGACGCGGCGCCCGAGGCGGGCACGTCGGCGGCGGAGACGCCGGACACGCCCGAGGCGCCGCCCGCGCAGGAGACCGAGTCCGAGAGCACGGCCCGTCCCGCAGGGCCGATGCCGACGGGCGACCCGGACGGCGCGGGCTCCGGCCCGTCGGACGGGCGCGCCGATCAGCCGGGCGGCTCGCCCGCGGCGGAGGGGAAGGACGGCCCCGCGACCTGAGGGCGTCCCGCCTGCCCCGGGCCGACTGACGGAGACCCGCCCTGCCCCGGCGCGGACCAGGCGCCCGCGGGCCTGTCGCCGTCGGCGTCGACGGTCGACGGGTCGACGCGCGTGCCGGGGATGACGGCGGCCGTCCACGGCAGGCACGAGGAGGTCGCCGCGACGGCGGACACACTCCCCGTTCCCGGACTGCCGCCGCCTCGGGCCTGATCACGGTCGACGGCCCGACGCGCGCAGGCCCTCCGTGACCCGGGCCCTCCGTGACACGAGATCGACATGACACGGGATCGGCAGGCGCGGCCGGGCGTACTCAATCCTCGGAGGGACGGCGCTCACGGCCCCTGCCGCGTGGGGGAACGCCGTCCGCCTCCGACGCGCCTGCGCCACCCGGCAGCGGCTCGATGCGAATCCGGGTGATGCGTCTGCCCTCCATCTCCGTGACGACGAACCGCCGGTCCAACGCCTCCAGCGAGTCGCCCGGCGCCGGAATCCGACCGAGCCGGAACAGCAGGAAGCCGGCGAGGGTGGAATACGGCCCCTCCGGGAGCGTGAGGCCGGCGCCGTCGGGCACCTCGTCATGGCGCAGCATCCCGTCGACCTCGATCACGCCTGCCCTGGCCTGTGCGTCGGGCCGCAGCTCGGGGTCGTACTCGTCCTGGATCTCGCCCACCAGCTCCTCGACCAGGTCTTCAAGGGTGACGATGCCGTCGGTGCCGCCGTACTCGTCGACGACCACGGCCAGATGCGACCCGGAGCCGCGCAGCTGAGACAGGGCGGGCAGCAGCTCCTTGCTGCCCGGCAGCAGCACGATCTCGCGCACGACGTCGCCCACCCGAAGCCCCCCGGCGCCCCGCTGGACGGCGGTGAGGACGTCACGGACATGGACGAAGCCCAGGACGTCGTCGGCCGACTCGCCGATCACGGGATACCGCGAGTGCGGCTGGTCGATGATCTCCTGTGCAGCCTCGGCCAGCGGCACGGTGGCCTCCAGGAAGGTGACCTCGGTCCGGGGCACCATGACCTGGCTGACGGTGCGGTCGGTCGCCTCGAAGACGTCCACCAGCACCCGCCGCTCCTCGGCGGTGAGCTGGCGGTGCGTGCTCACCATCTCGCGGAGCTCCTCCTCCGTGACCTCCTCGCTCTGCTGGCGCGGGTCGAGGCCGAACAGCCGGACCACCAGGTTCGTCGAGTGGGACAGCAGCCAGATCACCGGCCGGGTGATCCCCGCGATGCGGTCGAGCACGGGAGCCACGAACAGCGACACGCCCTCGGACTTCTGCAGCGCGAGCCGCTTCGGCACGAGCTCGCCGAGCACCAGCGAGAAGTACGAGATGACGATCGTGATCACCACCAGCGACAGCGTGCTCGCCAGTCTTTCCGGCACCCCCCAGCCCGCCAGCACGGGCTGCAACTCCACGGCCAGCGTCGCACCGCCGAACGCGGAGGCGAAGAAGCCCGCGATCGTCACGCCGATCTGCACCGAGGACAGGAAGCGATTGGAGTCGCCGTGCAGCTTGGCGACCTTCTCGCCTCGACGGCCCTTGCCCGCCATCGCTCGCACCTGGCTGCCGCGCAGCGAGACGAGGGCGATCTCCGACGCCGCGAAGAAGCCGCCGATGAGAATGAACACCAGGATGAGCAGGCTGTTGAGTAACGTGCCGTCCATCCGATCAGAATGCCCGGCTCACCGCCGTCTCGCCTCTTTCGTCCGTGTCCGTCAGGGCCGGCTCGTCAGCCTTATCGGTGGTGTGGCTCCGCCGCGGCCACGGCGTGGCGTGGGCGGCGCCCGGCAGGCGCGGACACCCCGGCACACTTCCGGGTGTGAGCCCGGCGGGCTGTGACCCCCGGCGTCGGTGGTCCCGACTAGCCTGCCTCCGTGACCAGCGAATCAGCCGAGGAGACGGCCGCCTCGACCGAGGCTCAGAGCGTCGAGGACGTGCCCGCGCAGGCGAGGGAACGACATGATCGCCTCGCCGAGGAGGTCACGGGACATCAGTTCCGCTACTACGTGCGTGACGCGCCCACGATCTCCGACGGCGAGTTCGACCGCCTCCTCGGCGAGCTCGCCGAGCTGGAGCGGCGGTATCCGGGCCTCGCGACCCCGGAGTCCCCGACCCAGCGGGTGGGTGGCACCTTCTCCACCGAGTTCAACGCCGTCGATCATCTGGAGCGCATGCTCAGCCTGGACAACGCCTTCGAGGAGGAGGAGTTGGCCGCCTGGGTCGACCGGGTGGAGCGTGAGGTCGGCCCCGACGCCCACTACCTCAGCGAACTCAAGATCGACGGACTGGCCATCAACCTGCTCTACGAGAACGGCAGGCTGATCAGGGCGTTGACCAGGGGAGACGGCCGCACCGGCGAAGACGTCACCCTGAACATCCGCACCATGGACGACGTGCCGGAGCGCCTGCACGGCACCGAGGAGTTCCCGATTCCCGAACTCGTCGAGGTGCGTGGCGAGGTGTTCTTCGTGCTGGAGGAGTTCACCGAGCTGAACGCGGGCCTGGTCGCCTCGGGACGCGCCCCCTTCGCCAATCCGCGCAACGCCGCGGCGGGCTCGCTGCGACAGAAGGACCCCCGGGTGACGGCCTCCCGTCCGCTACGACTCATCTGCCACGGGCTCGGCAGGCGCACCGGCTTCCAGGCGGAGCGCCAGTCCGAGGCCTACGCCGCGTTGCGTGCCTGGGGACTGCCCGTCTCCAGCCACACGAAGGTCCTCGGCTCACTCGCCGAGCTGCGAAGACATCTCGCCTACTGGGGCGAGCACCGGCACGACGCGGAGCACGAGATCGACGGCGTCGTCTTCAAGGTCGACGAGGTGCCCCTGCAACGCAGACTGGGCACCACCTCGCGGGCGCCGCGCTGGGCGATCGCCTACAAGTACCCGCCGGAGGAGGCCACCACCGAGCTGCGCGACATCCAGGTCAACGTGGGCCGTACCGGTCGGGTGACCCCGTTCGCGGTGATGGAGCCGGTGAAGGTGGCGGGCTCCACCGTGGCGATGGCCACCCTGCACAACGGCGACGAGGTCCGACGCAAGGGCGTGCTCATCGGCGACCGGGTGGTGATCCGCAAGGCGGGCGACGTCATCCCCGAGGTGCTCGGGCCGGTGGTGGACGCCAGGGACGGCACCGAACGCGAGTTCGTGATGCCCACGCACTGCCCGGAGTGCGGCACCGAGCTGCGTCGGGAGAAGGAGAGCGACGTCGACATCCGCTGTCCGAACGCGCGGTCCTGCCCCGCGCAGCTTCGGGAGCGGCTGTTCCACCTGGCGGGTCGGGGCGCGTTCGACATCGAGGTCCTCGGCTACGAGGCCGCGTCGGCGCTGTTGACCTCGGAGGTGATCACCGACGAGGGCGACGTCTTCGAGCTGACCGAGGAGAGCCTGCTGCAGGCGGAGCTGTTCCGCACCAAGGCGGGCGAGCTGTCGGCCAACGGCCGCAAGCTGATCCGCAACCTGGCCGCCGCGAAGGAACAGCCGCTGTGGCGGGTGCTCGTGGCCCTGTCCATCCGCCACGTCGGGCCGACGGCGGCGCGCGCGCTGGCCGGTGAGTTCGGCTCCCTGGAACGGATCGACGCCGCGGACGAGGCCGAGCTGGCGGCGGCCGACGGCGTCGGACCGACCATCGCGACGGCCGTGCGCGAGTGGTTCGCCGTCGACTGGCATCGTGAGGTGGTCGACAAGTGGCGCCGCGCGGGCGTCCGCATGGTGGACGAGCAGTACGACTCGATTCCTCGGACGCTGGAGGGCCTGTCCATCGTCGTGACGGGCTCGTTGGAGGGCTTCTCCCGCGACGAGGCCAAGGAGGCCGTGATGGCGCGCGGCGGCCGATCCGCGGGCTCGGTCTCCAAGAAGACGGCCTTCGTGGTCGTCGGCGAGGCCCCCGGCTCGAAGTACGACAAGGCGATGCAGCTGGGCGTTCCCGTCTTGGACGAGGCGGGCTTCCGGGTGCTGCTGGCGGACGGCCCTGAGGCGGCGGCGCCGCTGGCCGAGCGGCCCGCCGAGGCGGAGCCCGAGCCCGAGTCCGGGGCCGGGGCTGGGACCGAGACCGGGACTGGGACTGGGGCCGGGCCTGGGACTGGGGCGGCCGACGGAGCCGGTGCCGACGGGTCCGCGGACGGCGAGCCGGCGCCCCCGAAGACGAAGCGGGCGGGCGAGGGCAGACGGTCGCGAGCGAAGCGGACGGGCACGGCCGAGGGCGCTGCCGAGGACACGCCCGAGGAGAGCTCCGCCGCCGACTCTGGTACCACCGAGGCACCGGCGGCCGGGGACATGTCGGGGTCCGCCGCCCACGACGAGGAGGACTCGGCATGACATCCCACACCGGGCTGGATCTCGTCTTACGTCGGGCGGTCGCCGCCGAGTACGCCGCGATCGGCGAGCTGACCGTCGCCGCCTATCACGCGGACGGCTTCCTGGTGGGCGACGAGGGCTATGCGGCCACCCTGCGGGACGTCGCGGGCCGGGACCGGGAGGCGGAGGTGTACGTCGCCGTCGACGGGGCGGCCGAGGCGATCCAGCCGGACGAGTCCGGCGCCGTGCTCGGCGCCGTCACCGTCTGCTCGGCGGACAGCTCCTACGCCGAACTCGCCTGCCAAGGCGAGCTGGAGGTGCGGATGCTCGCGGTCGCGCCCGAGGCACGCGGCCGAGGAGTGGGCGGTCGCCTGATGGGCCAGGTGGTGTCCCTGGCTCGCGCGCGAGGCATGACCCGCATCGTGCTGTGCAGCCAGGACCGGATGCGCACGGCCCATCGACTCTACGAGCGATTCGGCTTCACCCGGCTGCCCGCCAGGGACTGGAGCATCGGCGAGATGCGGCTGCTGTCGTTCTCGTTGGAGCTGGGCGAGCGTGCGTGAACCGGTCGGGACGGCGACGGATCACTCGGTGATCGCCGAGGTCGCACACCGCCGCCTCGGTGTATCGTTGGTGTATGAGTCGCACCAATATTGATCTCGACGACGAGCTGGTCAGCGAGGCGATGAGACGGTACGACCTCACCACGAAGCGTGAAGCCGTGGACCTGGCATTGCGGCGGCTCGTGGGGCCGAGGGTCTCCACCGAGGAACTGCTCGCACTCCGAGGCGTCGGCTGGGACGGCGACCTGGACGAGTTGCGCGCCGGGCCGCCCGAGCATCCATGAAGGCCTATCTGATCGACAGCTCGGTATGGATCGACGTCCTGACCGACCGTCCCGGTGCGGCCCAGGACAGGTTCGTCGAACTGGCGGCGGAACCCGATCAGATCGTCACGACCGAACCGGTGCTCATGGAGCTGCGCGCCGGGGCGAACGGGCTGCGGCGGCTGCGCATCGAATCGGTGCTCAACCGGCTGCGACTTCGTGGAATCGACCCGGCGATCGACTTTCACTACGCGGCGGATCTGTATCGGAACGTGCGGATCTCCGGGCATACGGTGCGTTCGATGGTCGACTGCCTGATCGCCTCGGTGGCGGTGCGCACCGAGGCGATCCTGGTGCACAGAGACCGTGATTTCGAACGGATCGCCGCGGTCGCCTCAGATCTTCGATCCGAGTCACTGCTGACCTGAGACCGAGGACGGCTCTGGCGCGGGCCGTGACGTCGACGCACCACGCGACGACGCACCACGCGACGCGACATCGTCGGTCGAGAGCGTCCCGGACGACCCGCGATCGTCGCGTTCAGTTCGGGAGCAGGCTGGAGACGATGCCGGTGAGGTGGGCGAGTCTGGCGACTTCGGAGGCGCGGAACATGGGGCCGCCGGGCCTGCCGACGAGCAGGGCGCGTTCGGGCCTGCCCAGAGGGGTGACGGCCAGTTCGGTGCCGAGTTCGCGCCATGTCTCCGGTACCCAGTCCTCCTCGCCGTCGAGGACGAGCGACTTGTGCAGCGGCAGCCATGGCAGGCGCATCGAACGGGTCTCGGGAGCCGCGGTGCTGGCGGCGAGGCGGAACGCGCCGTCACCGTTCTCGGCGAACACCACCGCCCAGCCCGCACGGATGATCCGGGGCACGCCCTCGGTGAACACGTCCAACCCCTGGCGAGGGTTGGCGGCGACCTCTTCGATCAACTCCAGCTCACGGTAGGTGTCGAGCACGCCCGCGTAGGGCCGCACGGCGTCGACCTCCACGCCGTCCACCGACTCGGCGGCCGTGATCAGCACGTCCGGCAGCCTGCCGGAGGGCAGCTCCACCACCAGATCGTCGACGGCCAGCCCAGCGCCTCGCTCGACGACGTCGACGCTCAGGATGTCGGCACCCACCGTGCCCAGCGCACTCGCGACCGCGCCCAGCTTTCCCGGCTGGTCGGGCAGTTGCACGCGGATCAGGAAGGACACGGGTTCCAACGCCTCCAGTTGACTGCGCGGAACCTCGCCGCCCGCGCCACGATCGGCGGACCCCATTCGTTCGTCGTGGTCCGAATCGGAGTCGATGACCATTCTCGACCTCACCTACGGCGCCGCGTCGACTCCGTATGAAGCCGCCGCGACACCACCGCCGTCGGCCGAAATCATGGCAGACCACACCGTCGGTGAGATCGCCCGACCGAGTTCGATCAGAGTTTGGAACGAAATTTTCATCCGCAGGCCGGTGGAAGTCCACACCACGGCGGTCGGACGCCACCCGTGACGACCTGCGCGACGCTGCCCAATAGACTCGCGAGGTCTCGCACACTCACCGCGACCAGGGGGGCTTTCCAGTGCCCAGCATCTCCCGTGACGAGGTCGCGCACCTCGCTCGGCTGGCCAGGCTGTCCGTGACCGACGACGAGTTGGACATGTTCGCGGGCCAGCTCGACGTCATTCTGCGGTCGGTCGCCCAGGTCGGGGAGGTCGCAGCCGACGACATCCCGCCGACCTCGCACGCCGTGCCGGTCACCAACGTCTTCCGTGACGACGTGATCCGGCCGGGTCTCACCCGTCAGGAGGCGCTCGGCGGCGCACCCGCCGTCGAGGAGAACCGCTTCCGCGTCCCGCGCATCCTCGGGGAGGAGCAGTGAACAGCCCGTTGATCCGGCACACCGCGGCCGAGCTGGCCGCCAGGATTCACGCCAGGGAGGTCACCTCCGTCGAGGTGACCCAGGCCCACCTGGACCGCATCCAGGCAGTCGACGGGCGGATCAACGCATTCCTGCACGTCGACACCGAGGGCGCGCTCGCCGCCGCCCGCCGGGTGGACGCCGACCTCGACGCGGGCAAGGCTCCCGTCTCACCGCTGGCGGGCGTCCCGCTGGCGCTCAAGGACGTGCTGACCACCAAGGGCATCCCCACGACCTGTGGTTCGAAGATGCTCGAGGGCTGGCGTCCCCCGTACGACGCCACGGTGACGGCGCGGCTGCACGCGGCGGGCGTGATCGTGCTCGGCAAGACCAACATGGACGAGTTCGCCATGGGCTCCTCCACCGAGAACTCGGCCTACGGCGTCACCCGGAACCCGTGGGACACCGACCGCATCCCCGGCGGCTCCGGCGGCGGCTCCTCGGCCTCGCTCGCCGCCTTCGAGGCGCCGCTGGCGATCGGCACCGACACGGGCGGCTCGATCCGCCAGCCCGGCTCGGTGACGGGCACGGTCGGGGTGAAGCCCACCTACGGCGGGGTGTCCCGGCACGGACTCGTCGCGTTCTCCTCCTCGCTGGACCAGGCCGGTCCCTGCGCGCGCACCGTGCTGGACGCGGCGCTGCTGCACGAGGTGATCGGCGGACACGACCCGATGGACTCGACGTCGATCGACGCGCCGGTGCCGCCGGTCGTCGCGGCTGCCCGGCAGGGTGCAGCGGGCGATCTGCGCGGGGTACGGGTCGGCGTGGTGCGCGAGTTCTCCGGCGACGGCTACCAGCCCGGCGTCCTGCGGTCCTTCGAGGCCGCGGTGAAGCAGCTCACCGCGCTGGGCGCCGACGTCGTCGAGGTCTCCTGCCCGCACTTCGACTACGCGCTGGGCGCCTACTACCTGATCGCGCCGAGCGAGTGCTCCTCCAACCTGGCCCGCTTCGACGCCATGCGCTACGGCCTGCGGGTCGGCGGCGACGATCCGAAGCTGGGCGCCGAGGAGGTCATGTCCCTGACGAGAGAGGCGGGCTTCGGGCCCGAGGTCAAGCGGCGGATCATGCTCGGCACCTACGCGCTGTCCTCCGGGTACTACGACGCCTACTACGGGCAGGCGCAGAAGGTCCGGACGCTGATCAGCCGCGACTTCGCCGCCGCCTTCGACACCGTCGACGTGCTGGTCTCGCCGACCACCCCCACCACGGCGTTCCGCATCGGCGAGCGGGCCGACGACCCGATGGCGATGTACCTCGCCGACCTGTGCACCATCCCGGCGAACCTGGCGGGCAACGCGGCGATGAGCGTCCCCAGCGGGCTCTCGGACGAGGACGGCCTGCCGGTCGGGCTCCAGATCATGGCCCCGGCCATGGCCGACGACCGGATGTACCGGGTCGCCGCCGCCTACGAGGTCGCCCGCAACGCGGCCGCCGACGGCGCGCTGATCGACCGCGTGCCCGACGTGGCGGTCTGACGGCCGTGACCGACGGGGGAGGGAGTGCCGGATGCTGACCCGCATCGAGATCGACGGGTTCAAGTCCTTCGCGGACTTCGAGCTGGACCTCCCTCCCTTCCTGGTCGTCCTCGGTCAGAACGCGAGCGGCAAGTCGAACCTGTTCGACGCCGTGCAGCTGCTGCGCAGACTCGTGAGCGCCCCTTCGCTGTTCGACGCCTTCGCCGACATGCGAGGCGAGCTGTCCGAGCTGTTCCGGCGGTATGAGGGCGGCGACGGTGTCGCGCAGGCCGATCGGATGACCTTCGCGGTGGAGGTGCTGCTGGAGCCGGACGTCGTCGACCCGTTCGGCGAGGTCGTGGACGTGAGCCACACGCGCCTGCGATATGAGCTGACCATCGGTCTGCACATGGACCCGGATGGATTCCCGCGTGCTCGGGTGCTGACGGAGGCAGCCCGTCCGCTGTTGGCCAAGGAGGACAGTTGGCCTTCGCGGGCGGGAGTGTCCAAGGCGTTCAAGGAGGCCAAGCTCCGCTACAAGCGCACCACGGAGCTGCTGACGACCGGGTCGAACTCGCAGGGCAACCGGGTCTTCAAGATCGCTCAGGAAGGGAGCCAAGGCCGGCGACGGCAGATTCCCGCGCACTCCGCCGAGGCGACCGTTCTGTCGAGCATCACCTCGGCGGCCGAGTTCCCACTGCTGTTCGCACTGCGCCGTGAGCTGGAGTCCTGGCGCTTCCTCCAGCTCGATCCGGCCGCACTGCGTCAGCCGAGCACCCAGGAGCAGCGCGGGGACGTGCTCAGCGCCAACGGGGCCAACCTGGCGAAGGTGCTGCGCAGAATCGAGCGGACCTCGCGCAGCGCCTACGGCAGCGGCCTCGACGACATCGCCGCCGCGCTGGCGAAGGTCGTGCGTGGTTTCGCGGGGATCGAGGTGGAGGAGAACGCTGCTCGTGGTCAGTGGGAGACGTACCTGACCACCAGGGACGAGGGGCGGGTCAGCGCTCGGGTCGCCTCGGACGGAACCCTGCGGGTGTTGACGCTGCTCGCAGCCCTCCACGATCCCGATCACCGCGGTCTCATCTGCTTCGAGGAGCCGGAGAACGGCATCTACCCGCAGCGACTGCGGGAGTTGCTGGGGCTGTTGAGCAGGCTGGTCACCGATCCGACGGCCGATTCGGATCAGGACGAGCCGTTGACGCAGTTGATCCTCTCCAGCCATTCGCCCGTGGTGCTCACGGCCTTGGAACCCGCGGACCTGGTGGTCATGGACTGGACGACCAGAGTCAGCGACTCGGCGGGCGGTCGGATCTCACGAGTGCGGCGTGTCCTGCCGCCGCCCGCGGGTCAACAGGCTTTCGCGTTCAACGACCTGCCCGTGATGACCGTGGCGGAACGACGGGATCTGCCGGGGATCGACGTTGAAGAGGCGAAACGGGTGTTGGAGAGTTGACCAGGCCGCTTTCCTCTGTTCTCCTCGTCGAGGGTCCCAGCGATGATCTTTTCTTCCCGGGGCTCGTCGACCGGGTGCTTCGCGACATCGGCTTCTCCGATCGAGCCGCAGACTTCGATGTCACGGAACCGATCGTGCTCATGCGCAGGGGAGATCGTCCGTTCAACACTTTCGCGGAGGAGGTCGGGCGGATGAGCCCGCTTCCGTCGCTGACCTTCCTGCACTTCGACGCGGGTGCTTCTCCCGATCGTGAGGGATCCAGGGCGTGGGTCCCCATGGAGAAGGCGTGGCAGACGAACGACGACCTGTTGAAGCAGACCCGGCTCGTCAAGCTCGCCCCTGTCCGGGAGATGGAGAGCTGGGCGCTGGCCGACCTCGACAAGGTCAACCAGCTCGCGGGCTGCGACGTCCGTAGGCCGGATGTCTTCGAGAGCGACCTGCTCGGCGACGTCGAGCGGCTCACGAAGCCGAAGCGCACCCTCACCGAGGCACTACGTGCCGACTCAGGTCGTCGGCGGAGTAGGCGCAAGGCATCGGAATGTCTGCCCCTGCTCGCTGAACGCGTCCGGCTCGATCGGCTGGATCGGGTTCCGTCGTTCGCCCGGTGGCGAGCCGATACCGTGGCCGCGCTGCGCGAGCTGAGTTTCATCCGGTGATCAGACGAGGGAAGACGACGAGAGCCGTGACGGCGGCGACAGCCCGGAATCGGAGGTCTTGACCATGAACGACGTGTCGAAGCTGAACAAGCTGTTCGGGCTGGTCGGAGTGATCAGCGGCGGCGCCGCCGCGTTCAGCCAGTTCCGCAAGGCCAGGAAGGACTCGGATCGGCTGGCGCTGGCCCATGCGCTGACCAACCTGGCCGTGACGGTCACCGGTGCCGCGCTGTTCGCGCGCAGCCTCAGGAAGGACGACCAGGAGTGACCGCAGTGGCCGATCTGATGGACTACGACGAGGTGCTCGCCACCTTCGACCCGGTGCTGGGGCTGGAGGTGCACGTCGAGCTGTCCACCCAGACCAAGATGTTCTGCGGTTGTCCCACGGAGTTCGGCGCGGAGCCGAACACCCAGGTGTGCCAGACGTGCCTGGGGATGCCGGGCGCGCTGCCCGTGGTCAACGGCAAGGCGGTGGAGTCCGCGATCCGCATCGGTCTGGCGTTGAACTGTGACATCGCGCCGTGGTGCCGGTTCGCGCGGAAGAACTACTTCTATCCGGACATGCCGAAGAACTTCCAGACCTCGCAGTACGACGAGCCGATCGCCTTCAACGGCTACCTCGACGTGATGCTGGAGGACGGCGAGACGGTCCGCGTCGAGATCGAACGCGCCCACATGGAGGAGGACACCGGGAAGTCGCTGCACGTCGGCGGCGCCACCGGCCGTATCCACGGGGCCGAGCACTCGCTGCTGGACTACAACCGGGCGGGCGTGCCACTGGTGGAGATCGTCACCAAGCCGATCGTCGGCGCGGGTGCCAGGGCGCCCGAGGTCGCCAGGGCGTATGTCGCGACGCTGCGGGACCTGCTGAAGTCGCTGGACGTCTCGGACGTGCGCATGGACCAGGGCTCGCTGCGGTGCGACGCCAACGTCTCGCTCATGGCCAAGGACGCCACCGAGTTCGGGACCCGCACCGAGACGAAGAACGTGAACTCGCTGCGCAGCGTGGAGCGGGCCGTGCGGTACGAGATGCGGCGGCAGGCCGTGCTGCTCACGCAGGGTGGCTCGATCCGGCAGGAGACCCGGCACTTCGAGGAGGCCTCCGGGTCGACGCGGGCAGGCAGGCCGAAGGAGACGTCGGAGGACTACCGGTACTTCCCGGAGCCCGACCTGGTGCCGATCGCGCCGCCCGCCGAGTGGATCGAGGAGCTGCGCGCGACGCTGCCGGAGCTGCCCGGCGAGCGGCGCAGGCGCATCCAGCAGGAGTGGTCGCTCTCCGACGCCGAGCTGCGTGACCTGGAGAACGCGGGCGCGGTGGCGTTGGTCGCGGCGACCGTCGCTGCGGGCGCCTCGCCCGACGAGGCGCGGTCGTGGTGGGTCTCGTACCTGCTCGCGCAGGCGAACCAGCGCCAGGTCGAGCTGACCGAGCTGCCCGTGACGCCCGCTCAGGTGGCGCGGGTCGTGGCGTTGGTGGCCGAGGGTGAGCTGACGAACAAGCTGGCCCGTCAGGTCGTCGACGGCGTGCTCGCGGGCGAGGGCGAGCCCGACGAGGTCGTCGCCGCGCGCGGCCTGAAGGTGGTCTCCGACGACTCCGCGCTGCAGACCGCCGTGGAGGCGGCGTTGGCCGCGAACCCCGACGTGGCGGACAAGATCCGCGGCGGCAAGGTCGCCGCCGCCGGGGCCATCGTCGGCGCCGTGATGAAGGCGACGAAGGGACAGGCCGACGCCAAGCGCGTCCGCGAGCTGGTGCTGGCGGCAGCAGGCGTCGAGGGCTGATCCGGGCGCCGGACCGGCGCGGCACCGCCCTGTCATCGGGCGGCCGCCCGCCGGTACCGGGCCGGGTCGGCGCCCGTGCCTGGCGCGGGCCGCACACGGGCTCGAGAATCGACGATCCACGACGGCGGCGGCGGCGCTCACCACGGGGGTTCGCCGCCCACGGGGGGTCTGCCCCGATGGGAGGTCGCCGGCTGCGGGAGTTCGCGGCCCGCAGGACTTCGCCGGCTGCGGGAGTCGCCGCCCCCGCCCGCGGTCGCCGCCGGTCAGGTCCGCACCGGCCGGGTTCGCACCGGCCGGGTTCGCACCGGCCGGGTCCGCACCGGCCGGGTCCGCACCGGCCGGATCCGCGGGCGTCGCGGAGCACGGGCGCGGCCTGCACGCGGTCCTGACGTGCTCGCCTGGTGGGGGCCACCCGGACATCCGGCACCCGAGGACGGGTCTAGTCGCGCCCGCCGCCGCCGGGAGTCGGCAGCCGGTCGATGAGCACCACGCGATCGTCGCTGCTGGCCGGGTCGCCGCCCGCCTGGTTCTCGGTGCCGACCCAGATGTAGTCGTCGAGACCGGGCGCCGCGCCGGAGAACCGGCCGTAGGTGCCCTCCCCGCTGTACTGGGGCGGGCTGGCGAAGGTGAGATCGGGGCTCAGCTCCAGGTTCGCGATCGCCTCCTGATCGCTCAGAAAGACCGTGACCATGTCCGGATAGGCGGCGCAGCCCGCGACGCCGGGCTGGTCGGGCCAGTTCCAAGAGGCCTCGCCCAACGGCTCGCCCGGCTCGATCCGATACAGCAGGTCTCGTGACTCGGCACGGTCGGTCACCCAGATCGACGAGCCGTCCACGGCCTGACACAGCCCCGCCGGGGCGGCGAGTCCGCTGCTGACCACCGCCGTCGTCGGGTCGGGGTTGTCCGCCGCGGGGGCGCCCGTCTCGTCGATCCGCAGCACCTTGCCCGCCTGCGAGTCCGGATCGGCCGCCGCCGCCGGATCGCCCGCCGACCCCGTGGCCAACAGCAGCGCGCCGCGCAGATCGTTGGTCAACGCGCCCGCCGGATCGCGGGGCAGGCCGGTCAGCACCGGCTTCGGCTCGTCACCGGCCGCGATGCGCACGACACGGTTGTCCTCCGGCGTGCTCAGCAGCGCGTAGACGAGGCTGTCCTCGGCGTAGTACGGCGACAGCGCCAGGCCGAGCAGGCCGCCGCCGCCCTCGGAGGCGTCGACGGCCACCGTGGCGAACTCCTCCGGCGAGTCCTTGTCCGCCGGGTCCCGACCCCATCGCACGCGCAGGATGCGGCCGGTCGCGCGCTCGGCGACCAGGGCCTGTTCCCCGTCGGGCAGCACGGCGATCGAGGACACCGGGTCCAGACAGGTCACGACCACGGCCGGGTCGTAGTCGGTGCAGCCCTCGGGCGGCGGCACCGGCGCGGGGGAGGTCGAACGTCCGGGCTCGCCGCCGTGACCGCCGCCTTCGTCCGGGAAGCGTGGGGCGTTGTCCGAGCCTGCCATCGGCGGCGGTGCCGGTTCCCACTCCGCGCGGGCGAGCCGCTCCTGCTGGGAGAAGTCGGCGCAGCCTGCCGCGACGAGGCCGAGCACGACGAACCCGGCCAGCGCGGATCGGCGCCCCCGCCGGCCTTGGTTCGGAGAACTCGGCATCCTCCGAGCCTAGGCGCCGGGTCGTGAGCGATGGGTGAGCGGTCCCGAGTCGTCCGCCGCTCGGTCGGATTCGTCGTCCAGAGCCCGGCGGACGGCGGCGGCGCGTTCCACCAGCAGCAGCGTCTCGGCGGCGACCTCCGCCGGGTCCTCCAGCGGGATGAAGTGCGAGGTGGGCAGGATGCGGACCCGTGCCTGCGGCAGCCTGCCGAGGGACTCGGTGAGCGCCCTGGCGTCGGACACGACGTCGTAGCGACCCACCAGCGCCGTGACCGGGCAGCGCAGCCCGGCGATGTCCAGCGGCGGCACCGAGCCGACGGCGCGGAGCAGCTCCGAGTAGTAGGCCCAGTCGAGCCGGAGAAACGGACGCAGCACCTCGGCCAGCAGCGCGGGATCGCCCGCGGGCAGCAGCAGACCGCTGTGTCGGAGAAGCTGTCCGAGCGGCCTCGGCGGCAGTCTCGGCAGGCCGGCGGCCAGCAGCGGAGCGGCCAGCCGCAGCACGTCGAGGCCGCCGGACATGACTCCCTTGACCAGTCCGCCGCCGCGAAACGGACCGGGGCCCGGCCCGCCGCTCGTCAGCCCGGCGACGAGGTCGACGACGGCTCCCCACGGTCCGCGGATCGTCGCGAGAAGGTCGCCGGGCGGTCCCGCGATCAGCATGAGGCCGTTCACCCGCTCGGGGGCGCTTCTGGCGAGTTCGGCGGCGACCGTGGCCCCGGACGACCAGCCGATCACCGAGGCGCTGTCGACGCCCGCGGCGTCCAGGACGGCCTGGGCGTCGGCGACGTGGTCGGCGAGCGCGATACGGCTCGGATCGGTCGGGCGCGCCGAGCCGAAGGTGCCCCGGTAGTGCCAGCCGAGGGCGTGCACGCCCGCGTCGGGCCCGGTCAGCGTGGGCCAGGCCTGCGCGGGCGCGCCGATCGCGCCGCACACCAGCACCGGGGGGCCCGGCGTCGTGCCGTGCCAGCTCACCAGGGCGGTGCCGTCGGAGGAGACCGTGCTGCCTTCCCGCGTCATCACCGAGAAGTCTGCCCCATACGCGCCGC
Source organism: Actinoalloteichus hoggarensis (assembly GCF_002234535.1). Taxonomy (NCBI): domain Bacteria; kingdom Bacillati; phylum Actinomycetota; class Actinomycetes; order Pseudonocardiales; family Pseudonocardiaceae; genus Actinoalloteichus; species Actinoalloteichus hoggarensis. The sequence continues at coordinate 5,646,677 of NZ_CP022521.1, read as the reverse complement.
CGCGCCGGGTGGAAGCGCCGCGGAACCCGAAATTCGCTCTTCTTCGTGCATCGGCCGTCGCTCCCGCCGGATGGCCGGTGTCTCCGCGTCGCACGCCCGGAGGCGCCGCGTGCCCGATCCGAGCACACCGCGAGGGGCGGATCGCCGGTGGGCCGTGCCGCCGCTCCGTCCGGCCGCGCGAGTGCCGCCTGCCACCGGAGGGCGTCGCGCCGGAGTCGCCCCGGCGGCCCGGCGGGACCGAGGTCCGCGCGCCGTGGCGGCATGGCTCCCGCCAGTCGGGAGCCGAGACGGGACGGCCTCGTCGGCGGTGCGCCGGGCTGTTGCCGGGCCGGTCCGGGGTCTGGGCTGGAAAGCGGTGCGCTGAGGTGAACGGGGAAGGGGACAGGCGGTCTGGGGAAGCGGCGGAACGGCCTGCGTGTTCCCGGCGGAGGTGTGGTCGTCGATCAACGCGTTCGACTCGGACGACACCGCGCCGATCTCCTGCGCCGGCTGTTCCGGCGGCCGGGTGCCCGCGTGGGCTGTCGGACGTCCGGGGACGTCGCCTCGACGGCGACGGGACCGTGCGAGGAGGAGCGCGTGCTGTCCGGTGGCTGACTCCCGCGGCAGGCAGGAGCCATGCGAGGCCCGCCCGTACCGCCGCCTGCCCGGAGCCGCCTGTGCTGGGACGACTCCGGCTGATCGGCGGTCGCCGGGCCGGGGGACGAGCGGACGCGGGTTACCGTGGCCCGGTGACGACGATCGTTCTTGTGCCCAATGAGCAGGGTGTGCAGGCGCTGGCCGGGAATCCCGACGTGCGGGCGGTCCGGTATCGGCCCGAGGAGCCGTTCCCGGCCGAGGCCGCCGAGGCCGAGGTCCTCGTGCCGATGTTCCTCTCGGCGGGTGCGGTGGGAGCGCTGGCCGAGAACCTGCCCAGGCTGCGGCTCATTCAGCTGCTCTCGGCGGGGGCCGAGGCGTGGCTGCCGCGCACCCCGCCGGGGGTGCGGATCTCCACGGCGCGCGGCGCCCACGGCGGCAGCACCGCCGAGTGGGCGCTGGCGGCGATCCTGGCGATCTATCGGGAGCTGCCGGCCTTCGAGCGCACCCGGCTCGAGCGTCGCTGGGATCAGCGCGGCACCGACACCCTGCAGGGCAAGCGGGTGCTGGTCCTCGGCGCGGGCGATCTCGGACGGGAGATGCGTCGCAGGCTGAATGCCTCCGATGCGAGTACGACGTTCGTGGCCCGCACGGCGCGGGACGGCGTCCACGGCCTCGACGAGCTGCCCGGTCTGCTCCCGGAGCATGACGTCGTCGTCGTGATGGTGCCGCTCACGGCGGAGACCACCGGGCTGGTGGACGCGGACTTCCTCGCGGCGATGCCCGACCGGGCGATCCTGGTCAACGCCGCCCGAGGACAGGTCGTCGACACCGACGCGCTGCTGGCGGAGCTGACCACGGGGCGGCTGCGGGCCGCGCTGGACGTGACCGACCCGGAGCCGCTCCCGGAAGACCATCCGCTGTGGACGGTGGACGGCCTCCTGTTGACGCCCCACGTCGGCGGCAGCACACGGGGCGGCCAGGATCGCGCCTGGGCCGTCGCCGCACGGCAGATAGGCCTGTTCGCCTCCGGCGCCGACCCGGAGAACCTCGTCCACGGCGAGTACTAGATCGGACATCACTTGTCGGGAGGCGGGGGTGTCGGGGTGATCCGGGCATTATCCTGTCAGGCGTGACGACGAACCTGGGCGCTTCAGAGACCCGTCCGATGCCCGGCTCGGCAGGCCACGAGGGCACCGACCCGGGGCCCGCCATCGGTCTGCTGCTGCTCCGGCTCGTCGTCGGCGGCTTCTTCATCGCCTCGGGCACCGAGAAGTTCTTCGGCTGGGCGGGGACTCCGGGGCGCGACGGCTTCGCCGACAGCCTCACCGGGTTCGGGTTCACCCAGGTCGGGCTGCTGGCGACCATGACAGCGGTCGTCGAGATCGTCGCCGGAGTGCTGGTGATCATCGGCCTGCTGACCGCGTTGGCGGCCGTACCGCTGCTGGGGATCTCGGTGGCGGCCGTCGTGTTCCGATTCGACGAGGGTCTGTTCCTGACCGGCACGGGCGGTTTCGCCTTCGAACTGCTGCTGGCCGCCACGACGGCCGCCCTGGTCTTCGCCGGGCCGGGCCGGTTCGCGCTGGACAACGGTCGGCCCTATTTCCGCTTCCCGTTGCGCAGCGCGATCGTCTTCCTGGTCCTCGGCGGCATCGTCACCGCGGTGGTGCTGTTCCTCTTCCGCTGACGGCGGGCGCCCGCCGCGGCAGGCGGGCCCGCCCCGCCGCTCGAACCGATCGGCATCGGACTCTCGCCTCCACCGCACTGGTGGCTCTACGCTGCCGGCCGTGACTAACTCCGACGACGGATTAGGCGGAGCCGCCGGGCCGTACGGCAGGCGGCGCACCGAGAATCACGATCACTTCGGGCTCGACGCGGCCGCCGCGAGGGTCGCCGCCGGGACAGGCCGCGCGGGCCCGGATCAGGATTACGCACCACCGCAGCGGGTGGGCAGACACGCGATGGTCGAATCGCACCACGGCGCGGAGCGGGCCCGCCGTCACGAGCCGGAACCCGATGTCGACGACTACGTCGAAGACCGCTATTCCGAGGCGGCGGGCGACCCCGGCGGGTATCCGGCAGGCGTCGACCTGGGCAGACACATCGACCGGAATCAGGACTGGGACCGCGACGCGGGTCGGGGCCGGGGCGGGGCCGGACACCGTGACGAGACACGCCGTCACGGCGAGCACGGCGCTCGGGAACAGAGCGGCTGGGACGAGGACGATCCGGATCAGGACGGGGACTACCTGGATCAGGACCGGGACTGGGCCGGTCAGCGAGCCGCCACCCGCCCCCGCGACCGCGACGACCTGCCCGCCGCCGAGAGCGATGACGACGACTACTACTACGACGACGAGCCCGCCGAGCCCGTCGACCGGGCGGCACTCGTCGAGCCGGAGCCGTTGGACGGCCGGAACAGGCGACCCGCCCTGCCCGCCAACGCAGGCACCGACGTCGGTCTGCTGCTGCTCAGACTGGTCCTCGGCGGCGTCTTCCTCGCACACGGCGCGCAGAAGGTCTTCGGCCTCTTCGGCGGGCCGGGCATCGACGGCTTCGCCGCCTACCTGACTCAGTCGGGCTTCCACCAGGCCGAGCTGCTCGCCTGGGTGACCGGTGTGACCGAGTTGGCGGGCGGGGCGCTGGTCGTCCTCGGTCTCGCGACTCCGCTCGCGGCGGCGGGCCTGCTCGCCATCATGGCCAACGTGATCCTCCTCCGCTTTGCCGAGGGCTTCTTCCTCACCGCCGACGGCGGGTTCGAGTTCGAGGCGGTGCTGGCGGGCCTGGCCGCCGCCCTGATCTTCGCCGGACCCGGCCGGGCCGCCCTGGACAACGGCAGGCCGTGGTACCGGCGCCCGATCATCACGGGTGTGAGCTGTCTCGTCGTGGCGGCCGGTGCCGGGGCGGCCGTCTACTTCCTCCTGCGCTGATCGTCGACCGTCGGTGACCGACTCCCCGCCATCCGGCTTGTGCCGTTCCGCGCCCGCGGTCATGGCCGGGAACGTAAGGTCGTCGCTGTCCGGATTCGCCGCCCTCCTCGATCGGGGGACGGGCTCGCACGGACGCCCCGCCGCGTGGCCCACCGGCCGTCGGTGCCGGGCGGCCACCAGATTCGCCGCGTGTGATCAGCGAACTCGCTCGTACCCGGTCGTTCTCGTGGCACACGGCGCCGATCCACCGTGCCCGCGGTCGTCTCGGTAGCGTCGACGACCTCGATGGAGGAGACCAGGGAGAACATGGAGCCCTTAGAACCCGGCGATCCGCAGGTCGTCGGCCGTCATCGACTGGTGGGCAGGCTCGGGTCCGGCGGGATGGGACGGGTCTATCTGGCGTTGTCCCCGGACGGCCGGGTCGTCGCCGTCAAACTCATCCACCGCGAGCATGTGGCCGATCCGATGTTCCGCGGCCGGTTCCGGCGGGAGGTCGACGCCGCCCGCCGGGTGAGCGGCGCCTACACGGCGGCGGTGATGGACGCCGACGCCGAGGCGGAGCTGCCGTGGCTGGTCACGGTGTATGTGCCCGGTCCGTCGCTGCGGGAGGTCGTCCGCACCCACGGCCCGCTGCCGGTGTCCTCCGTTCGAACACTGGCGGTGGGTCTGGCGGCGGCGCTGCGGGAGGTGCACCGGGCGCGGTTGATCCACCGTGATCTGACTCCGGCCAACGTGCTGCTCACCGATGACGGGCCTCGGGTCATCGATTTCGGGATCACCAAGGCGATCGACGCGGACACCGAGCTGACCGGGACCGGATTGATCATCGGTTCGCCGGGCTTCCTGTCTCCGGAACATGTCGAGGGCCGCGATCTCACACCCGCCTCCGACGTCTTCTCCCTCGGCGCCACGCTCTTCTTCGCGGCGGCGGGGACCGGACCGTTCGGCAAGGTCTCCTCGGCGGCGTTGCTCTACCGCGTGGTGCACACCGAGCCGCTGCTGGGAGGGCTGCCGCCGGAATTGCGGCCGGTCATCGAGCCGTGTCTGGCCAGAAGCCCGGAGTCGCGGCCGACCCCGGAACAGCTGTTGGACCTCCTCGGCTCGGTGCGCATCGGGTCCTCGTGGCTGCCCGAGGCAGTACGAGCGCTCGTCGAAGGGCAGCAGGACCGGCTTCGGGCACTACGGGACGGGCAGGCGGAGGCGGGCCCTGGAGAAGCGACCTCCACGAAGACGAGCTCGCAGGGCACGGATCCGGCGGCCGAGGACGCCGACGCCACAGTCAGGGTCGACCGTGCGCCCATCTCGGCCGGCCGCGCCGCCGGGGCCCCGGCGGACCCTGCTGCCGATCCCCGGCTGCCGCACTCCTGGACGCCACCGTGGGAAGGCCGACCCACGAACGCCGTCGCACCCGGAGTCGGCCCGGCTTCCGGCCAGAGTCGTCCGGCGAACCCGCAGCAGGAGCGGGAGTCCGCCGTGCCCGGCGCCCGTCGACGCCGCGACTCGGCGAGGTCGGCCAAGTACGCCGTCATCGCCGCGTCGTTGGCCGTCGTGGTGGCCGTCATCGTGGTCAGCCTCGTCGCGGCGACCCAGCGCGGTGATCCGGGTGTGGGCGACGGCATGGCGGGTGGACAGCCGACCAGCGGTGAACTCGCGGAGTCGCCGACCGATTCGCCGGAACCCGCCGGCGAGACACTCCCTCCGGGTGCCCGGCTGCCCGAGGGTTTCGCGGGGGAGTGGACCGGGATCGTGGAGCCTGCCGACGGTGTGGGGGCTCGTTCCTATGCGCGCCTGAGCGTGTCACAGGGCGCGGTCGGTGACGTGGTCGGCGAGTTCCTGCGCTTCGTGTCCGGCTGCACCGCGGATCTCGAACTGACGGCCCTGACCACGCACGCCGCGATCCTCACCGAGATCGACCGGGCCGTGCAGACCGAGGGACACCTCTGTGCCCAGCCGGAGACGACGACGCTGACCCTGGCGGACGACGGTTCGATGCGATACGAGAGCACCGGCGAGGATCCCCGCGTCGCGGTCTTCCAGCCTGCAGGGGCAGAGGTGCCCGAAACGATGGTGGGCCGCTGGTCCGGGTCCGTCATCGGGGTCGAACATCCCGACATCGCGGCCGAGACGGCCGTCGACGCGACGATCGAGATCCACGGCGGGGCGTTCGGCAACGCCGAGGTGTACGTCGAACTCGCCGACGGCTGCCATCACGCCTCTCGGATCGTCTTCGGGGGAACGGACTGGATCACCGTCGAACAGATCAGGGTCTTGGGCTTGGGGGAGGGCTGCCCGCTCGTGCCCGAACGGGAAGTCATGCTGGTCGGTGACGACGGGACACTGCGTTATCACGGCACCGGCCCCGCGCTGAGCGGCTCGCTCGTGCGGCAGTGATGCCGCCCCGGCGACGCTTTCCGCGCGTCGAACGTCGGCAGGCGTCGGGTCGGCAGCCGTCCCCGCCGTCTTCGGCGTGGCTGGACGAGGGGGTCGTCCGACGAGGGAGGCGGGACCGCGGGACCGATGACACCGGTATCGGGGCAGGGAGGCGCCTCGCCGCACTCGGGGCCGGTACCGGGTCCGACCGGGCGGGGACGACCTCGGCTCGCGGTGACCTCGGCCGGATATGCCGCCGTCATCGTGTCGCCCGTCGCCGTGGTGACGGCCGTCGCGTTCGTCGATCGCGGCGGCGCCAGTACGGTGCAGGGGACGGGCGGCGACTCCGCCGACGGATGAGCGATCGGTGAGACGGAGGCTGTCACCCGGCCCGACGACTACGTCGGCTGAACGGCGCGCCCGACCCGTCCGAGCGGTGACACCGCCCTGAAGGTCGAGATCCGGTCTCGTTTCGGCGTCTCCTTTCGCCGGGGCGGCCGCTCCGGGCGGCCACAGCGCCGGTGCCGTCCGGCCGCGGCCCCCCGAGAAGGCATGATCGGTGTCGTACGGGAGAACGCCAGGCACGGGCGAGGGCGTTGGGGAACGACCGTCGGGGTCCGGACGTCGGTAGAGGGGATTCCGGCGGCGTCGGGGGACCGGCGAGACTGACGATCCGGCCTTCGCGGCCGGTTCGCCGCGTGTGACGACGTCGACGACGGCCGTCCACGATCAGCTGGGACGAGGGTGGGAGCGACATGGAGTCCTTGGCGGAGGACGATCCGAGGACGATCGAGCGGTATCGCCTGTTCGGCAGGCTCGGGGAAGGCGGGATGGGCCGGGTGTTCCTGGCGCTGTCCTCCGACGGGCGCACGGTGGCCCTCAAGCTGATCCATCGACATCTCATCGCCGACCCGCTTTTCCGAGGCCGGTTCCGGCAGGAGGTGGCGGCGGCCCGCCTGGTCAGCGGTGCCTATACGGCCCCGCTGATGGACGCCGACGCGGAGGCGGAGGTGCCCTGGCTGGCCACCGTCTACGTGCCGGGTCCCTCATTGCGGGGCGCGGTCGCCGAGTCCGGTCCGCTGCCGGTGTCCGCCGTGCGCACTCTCGCGGCCGGGCTGGCCGCCGCGCTGCGCGAGGTGCACCGGGTCAACCTGATCCACCGCGATCTGACCCCGGCCAACGTGCTGCTCACCGAGGACGGTCCGCGCGTCATCGACTTCGGCATCACCCGCGCCGCCGACTCGACCGGCGGCCTCACCGCCACCGGGATGCTGGTCGGCTCGCCGGGATTCCTGTCGCCGGAACAGGTCGAGGGCGACGACGTCACGCAGGCCTCGGACGTCTTCGCGCTCGGTGCCACCCTGTGCTTCGCGGCCTCGGGCACCGGCCCCTTCGGCACGGCGTCCTCGGCGGCGCTGCTCTACCGGGTCGTGCACGCGGAGCCGGAGCTGTCGGCGCTGCCCGCGGCGGTGCGGGCCATCGTGGCGCCCTGCCTGTCCAAGAACCCTGCCGACCGGCCCACGCCGGACGACCTCCTCGCGCAGATCGGCCCGGTCGACACCGGGGACGCCTGGTTACCGATGCCCGTCGTGGACCTGATCGCCGACCAGCGGGCTCAGGTGCGTGCCCTGCGCGCCGACCTGCCGCCCGCGACCCCCGGCCAGGGCAGCCCGGTCCCGGCCGCTCTCGCCGGGGAGGCGGCACCCGTCGCTTCGGCGCCCGCGTCGGACGAGCTGGACGAGATGGACGCCCCCACGACGCGATCTCGGGTGGCGGCCCCACGTCCCAATCCCATGCCGCACACCCTGGTGTCCGGTCTGCCCGCGCCGACGGGGCACCCCGTCTCGGAGGCAGGGGCCCAGGGCCCCAGGCCGCCCGTCCCCACCCACCTTCAGCCGTTCCCCGTGGACACGGCCTCAGCGCAGTCCGGTTTCCATCAGGTGCCGGGCAGACCGGTCACGGCGGTCCACCGGATGCAGCCGCGCCCGCGTCGGACCCGCCGAGGCACCGTGGCGTGGGTCGCCGTCGCCGCGGTGGTCCTGATCGCCGTGATCGCCGCGGTCGCGGTGTTCCTCACCCGCGAGCGGCGCGGGGACGCGGTGCCCGGCAACGGGTCGGCGGTGGACGGCGGCGGATCCGCGGTGGACGGGGAGGACGGCGGCGGGACCGAACCCGTCGACACCGCCGTCGGCGACGTCGCCGCCGCCTTCCTCGGTGACTGGGCGGGGCTGATCGAGTCCCCCGACGGCGACGCCCGGTCGGTGTTCGCCACCATCAGCCTGACCGGCGGGACCGTCGGCGGCAGCGTCGGCACCTTCACCCGGCACGTCTCCGGCTGCTCGTCGGCGTTGATCCTGGACGCCGCCACCGACACCCGACTCGAGCTCCACGAGCGCGACCTGGAGACCGAGAAGGACGACGAGGACTGCGAGGAGCCGGAGACGACGACCCTGGACCTGCTGGTCGACGGGACGATCCGGTACACCAGTGACGACCCTCGGCGCTCCGGGACCTTCGCGACGGCCCTCGACGCCCTGCCCGCCGGCTTCGCGGGGGAATGGACCGGACGCGTGCTGCCCGCGGGCGAGGACGAGGACGAGGACGACGAGGCGGTGGACGTCGTGCTCACCCTGACCGAGGGCGGGGCGGGCGACGAGATCGGTGAGTATGTGCGGCCTGCGGGCGGCTGCGTGGCGACGCTCACCTTCGAACGCGCGGCCCAGGATCGCGTCAGCGTCACCGAGACCGACCAGGGCACCGTGAACGAGGGTTTCGAGTGCGTGGAGCCCGAGAGCACGGTGCTCACGTTGACCGAGGACGGCGCCCTGCGTTACCAGAGCTTCGAGCCGGATCGGGCGGGCGTTCTCCAGCAGGGCTGACGGCGACGGCGGCGCGGCCGCGCTCGTGCCCGGCGGTAGCCTCAGCGGCCGATCACGGCGGTGAGGACGGCGTCGAACGTCGGGCGGGGAAGGCGAGGACGGCGGTCGGGGTTCCTGGAGTCGCGGACGGCGACGGTCGCCGGGCTTGAGCACATCTCGACGCAGCGGCCGTTGTTCGCGCTACGGGTGGACTTGATCCACTGTGCCTCGTGTGGCCGGCCGCTGGAAGACCTGCCGTTCACGACAACTCCTTGGCGGTGTCCCGAAAACCAGGCGAAGCGACTCCTCACGATCGAGCGAGCGTTCCTCTGCCTGGTGACAGGCCAGAGTGTACTCCCGGACGGTCATCGTGTGATCGATCAGAGAAGTGGACGTGACGGTCTCCCGCCAGGCGAGCGTCGGTAGGCGTGGGCTCGCGAAGCCGATCAGGTAGAAGCCGGAACCGTCGAGCGCATCGAAGCTGCCCGCCGTGAAGGGAATCATGCGAACGTCCAGGTTCTCGGGATGTCGTTCCATGAGCGTCACCAGGTGTTCGAGCTGACTACCGAGTACGGCGATGCCGCCGACGCACTGGCGCAGGGCCGCCTCGCTGTTCACGGCGGTCAGGTGCAGTGGATCACCGTCTGCGAGCCGTTGCTGCCGTGTCATCCTGGCGGTGACGCGCAGCTCCTCCTCGGACGACCGAAAATTCGGCGCTGCACCTCGGATGACCGCGCGGATGTACTCCTCGGTCTGCAACAGACCGGGAATCAGCCCGCCGCTGCAGGTCCGGACGCCCTTCCGCACCATGCTCGTAGCCGAAGAACCGCGGTAGCTCATTGCTGAAGATCCCGGTGTACTTGTTCCACCAGCCGCGTTGCCCGCCGTGTTCGTGCAGCTTCCACAACTCGGCCGTCTCGTCGGCGTCGGACTCGTATGCCGTGATCAGACGAGCCAGCTTGTCCTCGGTGGCTCGGGTGCGGCCCCGTTCGATCTCCGAGACGTGGGCTTGCGTGCAGCGGGCCGGCCAGCCCGACTCGGTCGCGGCGAGGCCGAGAAGACAGCGCCGTTCACGTAGCCGGACCCGGTTCCCAGATGGCGATGGTCGGTGACCCTGACTAGGCGTGGATGGCGGCCGTCCAGAGCCGACCACCTGGTCATCTACCTGGAGGAGGTGCTCACGCGGGTGCGCGAGCCGAGGCGCTTCGCATTGCGGGAGCTGCGGGACGGCATCGACGGCCCGGTGGTGTCCGCCTGGGGGCTGTCCATGGGGGCGAGGTCCGTGCTCCGCCATCCCGACGGCACCCTCTTCGCCACGTCGGGGCGGGCGGAGGACTCGGTCGGCCTCGGCACGAGCGCGGGCCGTCGAATCGAACTCGTCTGGTTGGAGTGACCACGTCGGCGTGCCCGTTACGGAGTACACGAAGTCGTCTTCGGGGGCGAGACCGCTCACGCCTGCCCGTTCGTCACATCGGCTGCCCGCGTGGTCAGCGGGTGACGTCCCGCACCGCGCCGGTGGAGGCCGAGGTGGCCAGCTTCGCGTAGGCCCGCAGGGCTGTGGAGACGTGTCGCTGCCGGTCCACCGGTTGCCACGGCCGCTCGCTCGCCTCCATCTTCGCGCGGCGCTCCGCCAGCACGGCCGGGTCGACCAGCAGTTCCAGGCGCCGTTCCCGGACGTCGATGACGATCCGGTCGCCGTCCTGCACCAGGCCGATGTCCCCGCCGTCGGCCGCCTCCGGGGAGACGTGCCCCACCGAGATCCCCGAGGAACCGCCGGAGAACCGACCGTCGGTGATCAGCGCGCACTTCTTGCCCATCCCGGTGCCCTTGAGGAACGCCGTCGGGTGCAGCATCTCCTGCATCCCCGGCCCGCCGGAGGGGCCCTCGTAGCGGACGACCAGCACCTCGCCCGCCTGGATCGTCTTGCTCAGGATCGCCTCGACGGCCTGCTCCTGGCTCTCGACCACCCGCGCCGGGCCCTCGAAGTGCCACAGCTCCTCGTCGATGCCCGCCGTCTTGATGACCGCGCCGTCCACGGCGAGGTTCCCGCGCAGCACCGCCAGGCCGCCGTCGGCCGTGTAGGCGTGTGCGACGTCGCGGATGCAGCCGCCCTCGGCGTCCACGTCCAGCGACGACCAGCGGTTCCGCGTGGAGAACGCCTCCGTGGTCCGCACGCCGCCCGGCGCGGCGTGGAAGAGCTCGACCGCCGCCTCGGAGGCCTCCCCGCCGCGGACGTCCCACTCGGCCAGCCAGTCGCGCAGCGAGGGGCTGTGCACCGCGCGGACGTCCTCGTGCAGCATCCCGCCCCGGTACAGCTCGCCGAGGATGGCTGGAATGCCGCCCGCCCGGTGCACGTCCTCCATGTGGTAGTCCGAGTTGGGCGACACCTTCGACAGGCACGGCACACGGCGGCTGATCGCCTCGATGTCGGCGAGCGTGAAGTCGATCTCGCCCTCCTGGGCGGCGGCCAGGACGTGCAGCACGGTGTTCGTGGAGCCGCCCATCGCCATGTCCAGCGCCATGGCGTTCTCGAAGGCGTCCTTGTTCGCCAGCGACCTCGGCAGCACCGAGGCGTCGTCCTGCTCGTACCAGCGCTTCGCGATCTCGACGACCGTGCGACCCGCCGCGAGGAACAGCTCCCGGCGGGCGGCGTGCGTGGCCAGCGTCGACCCGTTGCCCGGCAGGGCCAGACCCAGCGCCTCGGTCAGGCAGTTCATCGAGTTCGCGGTGAACATGCCGGAGCAGGAGCCGCAGGTGGGGCAGGCCGCCTGCTCGACCTGGCTGAGTCCGCTCTCGTCGACGCCCGGATTGGCCGAGGCGGAGATCGCGGTGATCAGGTCGGTCGGTGCCTGGGCGACGCCGTCGACCACCACCGCCTTGCCCGCCTCCATCGGACCGCCGGAGACGAACACGGTGGGGATGTTCAGCCGCATCGCGGCGTTGAGCATCCCCGGCGTGATCTTGTCGCAGTTGGAGATGCAGACGAGCGCGTCGGCCTGGTGGCCCTCGACCATGTACTCCACCGCGTCGGCGATGACCTCGCGGGAGGGCAGCGAGTAGAGCATCCCGCTGTGTCCCATGGCGATGCCGTCGTCGACCGCGATCGTGTGGAACTCGCGCGGCACCCCGCCCGCCTCCCGGACGGCGCCTGCGACGACGTCACCGAGGTCGCGAAGGTGCACGTGACCGGGCACGAACTGGGTGTAGGAGTTGGCGATCGCCACGATCGGCTTGCCGAAGTCACCGTCGGTCATGCCGGTGGCGCGCCACAGCGCGCGGGCGCCGGTCGCGTTACGGCCGTGGGTCGTGATGCGGGAACGTAGCTGAGGCACGGCTGCTCCGAGGAGACGTGGTGGTGAGCTTCGAGAATCGCCACGGGTTCGGCGAATCGCCTCCAGACCCTGGTGAGGGTCGCCGGGATCGGCGATGCACCCGAGCCTACCCCCGGCCCGGCGGGCACCCGGAAGCGCTGGTGAGAGACGTGTCTCTCGGCGTGGCCATGCGTGCCGGCGCTCGACGGCTCCGCCGCCTGCGGCGATCCGGGCGTGGAGCCGTCCCCGGGGACCCGCGTCGGAGGTGGTCCGCACCGTGGCGCGCGTCGGTGCGGGCAGGGTGCCGCGATCGGTCGGCGGCCTCGACCGGCCCGACGGTCCGGTTCGGGTGCTAGTCGGCGCGCGTTCCGGTGTCCGTCGTCCCAGGTCGCTCCGCCTCGGCGGCGGTGGTGGCGTCCGGGGTGGCGGACCCCGTGTCCGGTTCCGCGTCGGCCGTCGCGGGCGTCGTCGTCGCCGAGTCGGCGGCCTGCGAGTCGGCGGCCTGCGAGTCGGACCGCGCATCGGACGCCGAGGAATCGGGCTGTGAAGAGTCGGACGTCGGAAAATCGGTCGCCGAAGAATCGGACGGCGAAGAATCGGAAGCCGAAGAATCGGACGGCGAAGAATCAGGCCGATCATGCTGCGAGGAATCGGGCGCCGGAGAATCGGACTCCGAGCCCGAGGAGTCGGACGCCGTCGGGTCGGTGGAGTCGGCCGTCCTCGACTCGACGTCCGAACCGGCGATCGCCTGCTCGGCGGCCGTCAGATCGGGCAGACGGCCGCCGCTGAGCGCGGCCAGTCTCGGCAGGTCACGCGGCCGCACGGTCGGCAGCCGCACCTCGGCGCCCTCCTCCCGTACGACGTGCACGGTCGACTTCTTGCCCAGTCGGAGCCCGCGGACCTGCGACCAGTCGACGCGGGTGCCGCCGAAGACCTCCCGTACCTGGATGCCCGTCGTGTCGACCGTGGTCCGGCGGCGGATCACCCACCAGGCGAGACCGATCGGAAGGAGGTAGATCAGTTGGAGGCCCGGGGCGCCGAAGGCGAAAGGTGTCGCACACCACGCGAGCGCGGCCGCGCCGAACAAGGCGATCGGGCTGATGCGGAAGAGCTCTCGCTGCCGCTGGTCGGGGGCCTGCCGCGCGGTCGTATCGCTCATGTGTCCGATTTTCGCACCGACGTCCACCGTCCGGGCCGACGCGGTCCGTAGTCGCCGCCATTACCGCATCTACCTGCGGTGATGCCATTCGCTGTCACCCGGTCGTGTCCAGTATTCGAGAAGTTCATCCCGTAGAGTTGACGCCTTCGTGTGGGGGCGGCTACCGTACTCGGCGTGCTGCGACTCCCGAACATTCTCGTACTTCCCTGGCGCGCCGACGCCTAGGGCTCCTTCAGCGTCGACGCGCCAACCCCTGAGCGGCTCTATGCCGCCGGGGGTTTTTTGTTGCCCGCCCCGCAACCGACACCCCACGAGGCAGATCGAATGACCAGCGCAACCTCGAAACCAGTCCCGGTTCCCTCGCCCGTCGATCACGCCAGGCCGAAGCCCGCCCCGCCGCACGGCGCCCCCGTGCAGGTGACCGGTGCACAGGCCCTGGTCCGCTCGCTCGAATCGGTGGGCTGCGAGGTCGTCTTCGGCATTCCCGGCGGAACCATCCTCCCCGCCTACGATCCGCTGCTGGACTCTGAGAAGGTGCGCCACATCCTGGTGCGACACGAGCAGGGCGCCGGGCACGCGGCCACCGGCTACGCACAGGCCACCGGCAAGGTCGGCGTGTGCATGGCGACCTCCGGTCCGGGTGCGACCAACCTCGTCACCCCGATCGCCGACGCGAACATGGACTCCGTTCCGCTGGTCGCCATCACCGGGCAGCAGTCGAGGAGCCTGATCGGCACCGACGCCTTCCAGGAAGCCGACATCTGCGGCATCACCCAGCCCGTCACCAAGCACAACTTCCTGGTCACCGACCCCGCCGACATCCCGAGGACCATCGCGGAGGCCTTCCACCTGGCGTCCACGGGCAGGCCGGGGCCCGTGCTCGTCGACATCCCCAAGGACGTGCTCCAGGAGACCACCTCGTTCTCCTGGCCGCCGGAGCTGCGGCTGCCGGGTTACCGCCCGACCGCCCGGCCGCACGGCAAGCAGATCCGCGAGGCCGCCCGGATGATCGCGGGCGCGCGCAGACCGGTGCTCTACGTCGGCGGCGGAGTGCTCAAGGCCGGGGCGGTCGAGGAACTGCGCGAACTCGCGGAGGCGGCCCGGATCCCCGTGGTCACCACCCTGATGGCCAGGGGCGCCTTCCCCGACTCCCACCCGTTGCACCTCGGCATGCCGGGCATGCACGGCACGGTCGCGGCCGTGACGGCGATGCAGCGCTCCGACCTGCTGATCGCACTCGGAGCGCGGTTCGACGACCGCGTCACCGGCCAGCTCGCCACCTTCGCGCCCGAGGCGCAGGTGATCCACGCCGACATCGATCCGGCGGAGATCTCCAAGAACCGGCGGGCCGACGTCCCGATCGTGGGCGACTGCAAGGACGTCATCGCCGAACTGATCTCGGCGGTGCGGCTGGAGTTGGAGCGCGGCGAGCACACCGAGCCCGCATCGTGGCTGGCTCAGGTCCAGGGCTGGCGGGAGACGTTCCCCCTCGGCTACGAGTGGCCCGCCGACGGTTCGTTGTCGCCGCAGTACGTCATCGAGCGGATCGGCGACCTGGTCGGACCCGATGCCGTCTACACCGCGGGCGTCGGGCAGCATCAGATGTGGGCCGCGCAGTACGTCAAGTACGAGAAGCCGGGAAGCTGGATCAACTCCGGCGGGCTCGGCACCATGGGTTTCGCGGTTCCCGCCGCGATGGGCGCCCAGGTGGGCAGACCGGACACCCCGGTGTGGGCCATCGACGGCGACGGCTGCTTCCAGATGACCAATCAGGAACTGGCCACCTGTGCCATCGAGGGCATCCCGATCAAGGTGGCCGTCATCAACAACGGCAACCTGGGCATGGTCCGGCAGTGGCAGAACCTCTTCTACTCGGCGAGGTACTCCAACACCGACCTCGGCACGCATCGTCGTATCCCCGACTTCGTGCTGTTGGCCGAGGCACTGGGCTGTGTCGGGCTGCGCTGTGAGAGCCGTGCGGACGTCGACGAGGTCGTGCGCAAGGCGATGGCCGTCGACGACCGACCCGTGGTGATCGACTTCGTGGTCGGCAAGGACGCCCAGGTCTGGCCGATGGTGGCCTCCGGCACCAGCAACGACGAGATCCAGGCCGCGCGGGGCATCCGCCCCGTCTTCGACGACGTCGAGTGACCGCGGTCGCGGACCGGCGCGACCCTGCCGTCGGCGGCCCGGTCCGAGGGCGAACGTCGGTGACGGGGAGACGTCGTCCGACTCCGGCTCGACGGCGCCCCACCGGGCGCCCGACCGGGCCTCGGCGGCACCAAAGACTCGGCCTTCGCAGCCGAGACGGTTCGATCAGGACAGGAGCAGGAGCGCATGAGTCGGCACACGCTCAGCGTGCTGGTGGAGAACAAACCGGGCGTCCTGGCTCGGATCTCGGGGCTGTTCTCCCGCCGTAACTTCAACATCGAGTCGCTCGCCGTCGGCGAGACCGAGCACGCCGACGTCTCCAGGATGACGATCGTGGTGGCCGTCGACGAACTGCCGCTCGAACAGGTGACCAAGCAGCTCAACAAGCTCGTGAACGTCATCAAGATCGTGGAGCTCGACCCGGACGCCTCCGTCCAGCGCGAACTGCTGCTGGTCAAGGTGCGGGCGGACGCCACCGTCCGCAGCCAGGTGCTGGAGACGGTGCAGATGTTCCGCGCCAAGGTCGTCGACGTCTCGCCGGAGGCGGTCGCGATCGAGGCGACCGGCACGGCCGACAAGCTCGACGCCCTGCTGCGCATGCTGGAGCCCTATGGGATCAGGGAGATGGTGCGCTCCGGGATGGTCGCCGTCGGACGAGGCGCCCGATCGATCACCGTCTCGGCGGCCCGCTGACCGCGCTCGGCCGTCGACAGGCGCGAGCCTGAGCAGAGATTCACTTCAAGACCAGTCTCACCAGTAGATGAGGAAAAGACACATGAGTGCCGAGATCTTCTACGACGACGACGCCGACCTGAGCGTGATCCAGGGCAGGAAGGTCGCGGTCATCGGCTACGGCAGCCAGGGCCACGCGCACGCGCTGAGCCTGCGCGACTCCGGCGTCGACGTGCGCATCGGGCTCGCCGAGGGCTCGAAGTCGAAGGCGAAGGCGGAGGAGGAGGGCCTGCGGGTGCTGCCCACCGCCGAGGCCGCCGCCGAGGCCGACGTGATCATGATCCTGGCGCCGGACACCGCGCAGCGGACCATCTACGCCGAGGACATCGCGCCGAACCTGAAGAAGGGCGACGCGCTGTTCTTCGGGCACGGCCTGAACATCCGGTACGGCCTGATCACCCCGCCCGCCGACGTCGACGTCGCGATGGTGGCGCCCAAGGGACCCGGCCACCTCGTGCGCAGGCAGTTCGTCGACGGCAAGGGTGTACCCGCGCTGATCGCCGTCGAACAGGACGCCACCGGCAACGCGCAGGCGCTGGCGCTGTCCTGGGCCAAGGCCATCGGCGGCACGCGGGCAGGCGTGATCAAGACGACCTTCACCGAGGAGACGGAGACCGACCTCTTCGGCGAGCAGGTCGTGTTGTGCGGCGGCACCACCGCGTTGATCCAGAACGGGTTCGAGACCCTCACCGAGGCCGGGTACCAGCCGGAGGTGGCCTACTTCGAGGTGCTGCACGAGCTGAAGCTCATCGTGGACCTGCTCTACGAGGGCGGCATCGCTCGGATGCGCTACTCGATCTCCGACACCGCCGAGTTCGGCGATTTGACCCGGGGACCGCGCATCATCTCGCCGACGGTCAAGGAGGAGATGCGCAAGATCCTGGGCGAGATCCAGGACGGCACCTTCGCGCGTGAGCTGATCGCCGAGGAGGACGCGGGGCGCCCCACCTTCACGAAGCTGCGCAAGGAGGGCGAGGAGCACCCGGTCGAGGAGGTCGGCAAGAAGCTGCGCGGCCTGATGTCCTGGGTGGACCGGCCGATCACCGAGACCGCCTGAGTTCGTCCTCCCGTCGTCGGCGTGGTCCGGTGCTCGCCGTGCCGCGCCGACCGCCTGCCTCGGCGGCGGTTCCCGCCCAGCGCCGGAGCCGCCGTCGGCAGGCGGCGATGCCCGTCCCGGCGGCCGAACGGAGTCCGCTCGACCGGCCGTTCGGCCCCGTGCTCGACGGCGAACGGCCGTCACGGCGGATTTCGATGGCGCCCCCTTCGCCGAGTCTGGTAAGTGAGGGCGACGAGATCACGGTGCCGTGCGTCTCCTCTCGCGTCGGCCGCGTCGTGGTGTTCGCGGGTCGGTCCGCGGCGATTCGACCTGCGAAGGCCCCGCCACCGGCGCCGATCACAGAGGTATACGGTTCGTCGCGCAAGGTGACGACAGTTCGCGCGGCAGCGTGGCCCAGGCGAATCAGGGGAGAGAGATTGAGTGACGAGGCAGCGTCGACCGCACACGAGGTGCCGATCTACGACGACAAGGCGCACATCAGAGGAACCCTCGACATCTCCAGTGCCGAATGGATCACCAGCACGGAGGACGAGGATCAGAAGGGCGTCGAGATCGCCTTCGTCGAGGAGTACATCCTGATGCGCAACGGAGCCGAGCCCGAGGGGCCGGTGCTCGTCTTCACACAGGCCGAGTGGGACGCCTTCGTGGAGGGTGCCAAGGACGGCGAGTTCGACGAGCCGTGGTGAGCCCGAGCCTACCGGGATAGATCGTCGCGATGCCGGGGTGCCGAGCGGGGTCTCGGGTGGTCCCCGGCGCCGCGCGGGCAACGCGGCCCGCGCCGTGAGGAACGGCGGCCCGATGCCTCGGCCTTCCGCGCACGAGGGGCCTGGCGTCTTCGACGCCGATGTCGACGAGGCCAGGTAAGCGGCCTCTCGCGCGAGGGCCTCGTGCTGCTTCCGTCTCCTGCGACAGCGTCCCGCCCTGACGACCGTCTCCGGCAGCGCCCCGCTTCCGCGCCGGCCTGGCGGGAGTACCTCGCGGTGTGCCACGAGCACCGGGCGAGTCGGCGAGTCGGATCGGATTCATGCCCGACGCCCTCGCCGCGGTCCCCGACCGCGCGGCCACGCCCGTCGTGGACCGGCCGTCGACGGCACCCGTCGCCCGAGGCACCACCGACGGAGCCTGTGGCGGAGCGACACACCGAGGGCGTCGAGAGATCGCGGTATTCCTCGTCACGTCCGTCACGCGCCCGACCATGCCCGAGCAGGCCCCTCGTCGGCCCGGCCTCGGCTGCGCGGCTGCTCGCGGGCGGGGACGACGGCGACTCCGCCGCCGATGCTCACTGGTTGGGCCGATCATCTCGCAGGCTGCGGCGTACCTTGTCCCGCACTATGAGAAACGTTTCACAAGCGTGGGACTAGACTGCTGCGTGGCGGTCGCCGCCAGGCAGCCGAGGACCGCAACACACCTTCCCTGGAGCAGCTCGTGACCAACACCAGTCGTCCCGTCGCCCTCATCGCCGAGAAGCTCGCACCCTCCGCGGTCGAGGTCTTCGGCGACGAGGTCGAGATCCGCTATGTCGACGGCACCGACCGGCCCGCCCTGCTGTCCGCCGTCGCCGAGGCGGACGCCCTGCTCGTCCGATCCGCGACCAAGGTCGACGCCGAGGTGATCGGCGCGGGCTCGCGGCTGAAGGTCGTGGCCAGAGCCGGCGTCGGCCTGGACAACGTCGACGTCCCGGCCGCCACCGAGCGCGGGGTCATGGTGGTCAACGCGCCCACCTCCAACATCGTCTCCGCCGCCGAGCACGCCGTCGCCCTGCTCCTCGCGGTCGCCCGCCACATCCCGGCGGCCGACGCCAGCCTGCGCGCGGGCCAGTGGAAGCGCAGCTCCTTCAGCGGCGTCGAACTGCGCGGCAAGACCGTCGGCGTGGTGGGCCTGGGCAAGATCGGCCAGCTCTTCGCCCAGCGCGTCGGCTCGTTCGAGACGAAGCTCATCGCCTACGACCCGTACGTCTCGCCCGCGCTGGCCGCCCAGCTCGGCATCGAGCTCGTCGAACTCGACGAGCTGCTGTCCAGGGCCGACGCGATCTCGATCCACCTGCCGAAGACCCCGGAGACGAAGGGCCTGATCGGAGCCGCCGAGCTGGCCAAGACCAAGCCGGGCGTCCTGCTGGTCAACGCCGCCCGCGGTGGTCTCGTCGACGAGGCCGCGCTGGCCGAGGCCGTCAGCTCGGGCCAGGTCGGCGGGGCCGGCGTCGACGTCTACGAGACCGAGCCCACCACCGACAGCCCGCTGTTCGCCCTGCCCGGCGTGGTCGCCACCCCCCATCTGGGTGCCTCCACCGCCGAGGCGCAGGACCGCGCGGGCACCGACGTGGCCCGCTCGGTGCTGCTCGCCCTGCGTGGCGACTTCGTGCCGGACGCCGTGAACGTCCAGACCGCGGGCGTGGTCGGCGAGCAGGTGCGGCCGTACCTGCCGCTCACTCAGAAGCTCGGCCTCGTGCTCGCCGCGCTGCTGCCCACGACCCCCGCCTCGGTCACCGTGGAGGTGCGCGGCGAACTGTCCGCGGAGGACGTGAGCGTGCTGCCGCTGGCCGCGCTGCGCGGCGTCTTCTCCAAGGTGGTCGAAAGTCAGGTGACCTTCGTCAACGCGCCGAGGCTCGCCGACGAGCTGGGCGTGGCCGTGGACGTGCGCACGGAGACCGAGAGCGCCAATCACCGCAGCCTCGTCACGGTGCGGGTGGCGATGCCGGACGGCGGCACGGCGAGCGTCTCGGGAACCCTCACGGGTCCGCAGCAGGTCGAGAAGCTGGTGGAGATCAACGGCAGGCACTTCGACCTGCGGGCCGAGGGCAACGTCCTGCTGCTGGAGTACCCGGACCGGCCGGGCGTGATGGGCACCGTCGGCACGCTGCTCGGCGAGGTCGGCATCAACATCGAGGCCGCCCAGATCAGCCAGACCACCGATGCCTCCGACGCGACGATGCTGCTGCGGGTGGACCGGCCGCTGACCGGCGGGGTGCTGGAGCCCATCGGCGCGGCGATCGGCGCCAGCACCGCGTACTCGGTCTCCTTCGACTGAGGCGGCGACCGGGTCCGTCACGACGGCGTCCCCGCCGGGCCGCTCCGCTGCCGCCGCCGGCCTGTCGACAGCGCCGCCGAGGCCGTTCGAACGGCTTCGGCGGGGGCCTTGCGCACCGTCCTCACCGGAGACCGCGGCGGGTCGGCGTCTCGGGTGGACGGTCTTCTCCCGGGCGGACGGCCGCCAAGAGCGGACGGCCTTCCCGGGGCGGGCGGGTCGCGGTGCACGGCGGCACGGGGCGGGCGGCGTCGCAGCACGAGGCACGCCCCGCCGCCTCCCGGCGTCGAGCCGGTCGGCCGCCGCGGCGAACGCCGTCGACGGTACGGGCGCCCGAACCCGCGCCGTGGGCAGGCGGGGGCCGTCGATGGTGGGAAACAAACACCCTGTGTCATCGGCTCGGTGAGACATCGGCCGATCCGGGGGAGAAGTCCAAGATTGCTTCATCCAAAAGGAGTAATCACAGGGTCCTGATCTCGCGTTAGGTTCCCATGAAGAAGGCCGGACCAGGCGCTGCGGCGACTGCGGCGCCGTGCCGAGCTGCTCTCCGTGTCCCTTCGACCCGGGCCCGCCACACCGGGCTCGATGCTGGAGGTCTCCCTGCCGGGGCGGCCCGCTGATCGAACTCTCGACCGATCAGGGACGCCTGCCGACAGGGGTCTGCCGTCTTTCGGGGCCGGGTCGCCCCGAACGGCAGGCCGGAGACGTACGCAGGCCTCGGCATGGTCGAAGACGGGTCTTCCAGTGAGGGCACACCAGTGAGTCGAAGTCGAAGAAGGGTCACCAGGTCCGCTGCGGCGGCCCTGGCGGTCGTCCTGACCACCGGGGCAGTGGGCAGCGCGACGGCACAGGATCAACCGCTCGCACCGCCGCTGCCCACCGCGGACGCGCTGTCGACCGACGTCGGACTGTCCGGCGTCGCGCCGAGCCTGGCAGGCGTGCAGGGCCGGACCGGGGTCTTCATCGAACTGGAGAACGCCCCGGCCGTCGACGTGTTCGTCGAGGAGCAGAAGGCGGGCTCCAGCGACGAGGAGGCCAGTGTGGCCGCCGAGGAGGCCAAGGAGGCCACCCTGGCGACCGCCGACGTCGTCGTCGCGGAGCTGCGCGTCGCCGACCAGCAGACCGAGGTCCTCTACGAGACCGTGAACGCCGTCCCCGGCGTCGCCGTCCGAGCCGACGCCGAATCGGTCCGCGAGCTGGCGGAGCGCTCCGACGTCCGGTCGATCCGGCCGCTGGTCAAGCACGAACTCGCCAACGCGAGCGCCGTGCAGCTCACCAACACCCTCCCGAGCTGGCAGCAGACCGGCCGCTACGGCGAGGACATGCGGATCGGCATCATCGACGACGGCGTCGACTACACCCACGCGACCTTCGGCGGCCCCGGCACTCCGGAGGCCTACGACGAGATCGACCGCACCGCGGTCGACCCGAGCTACTTTCCGACGGACAAGGTCGTCGGCGGCACGGACCTCGTCGGCGACGACTACGACGCCTCCAGCGATGACCCGAAGCTGAACCAGCCCCGCCCGGACGACAACCCGATCTCCTGCGGCACCCACGGCACCCACGTCGCGGGCACCGCGGCCGGCTTCGGCGTCAACGCCGACGGCAGCACCTTCGACGGCGACTACTCCGAGCTGGACGACGAGACCGTCCGCGGCATGCGGATCGGCCCCGGCACGGCACCGGACGCCCTGATCTACTCCATCAAGGTCTTCGGCTGCGAGGGCTCCACCGATGTCACCGCCGCAGGCCTGGACTGGACGCTGGACCCCGACCGCGACGGTGACTTCACCGACCGGCTCGACGTGGTCAACCTCTCGCTGGGCAGCAACTTCGGCGCTCCCGACGACCCGACCAGCCTGTTCGTCCGCAAGCTCAACCAGCACGGTGTCGTCACGGTGTTCTCCGGCGGCAACGGCGGCGACCTGTTCGACGTCGGCGGCTCTCCCGGCAACACTCCGGAGGCGCTGACCGTCGCGAGCAGCCGGGACGCCTCCGTGGTGCGCGACGGCGCGGAGGTCGTGGCCCCCGAGTCCCTCGCAGGCCTCCAGCCCGGCCAGTACAGCCAGGACTATCCCGACTACGCGGGTCTTGACCTGACGGCCGGGGTCGTCCGACTCACCGACGAGGGCAACCTCGACGGCTGCGACCCGCTGTCCTCGGCGGACGCCGCCGCGGTCGACGGCAAGATCGCCTGGCTGGAGTGGGACGACGACGACACCACCCGCCGCTGCGGCTCCGCGGGCCGCACCGACAACGCCTCCGACGCCGGCGCGGTCGGCGCGATCTTCTCCTCCGGCGTGGACCAGTTCAGCGCGGGCATCGCGGGCAACGACGTGATCCCGGTCATCCAGCTCACCGGCACCGCGGTCGACGAGGTCCGTCCGGCGCTGGAGGCCGGCACGCTGGAGATGCGATTCGCGGGCGAGCTGCGCACCTCGGTGCCGACCGTCGACGAGGACCTCGTCGACACGCCCAGCTCCTTCACCTCCCGCGGCGGCCGGGGCCCCGCCGTCAAGCCGGACCTCAGCGCCCCCGGCGACACGATCGCCTCCGCCCTCTCGGGCAGCGGCGACGGCACGCTGGTGATCAGCGGCACCTCGATGGCGGCCCCGCACACCACCGGCATCGCCACCCTGCTCCGCGAGGAGCACCCGGACTGGACGCCGGAGGAGATCAAGGCCGCGCTGATGAACACGGCGGGTGCCGACATCACGACCGGCCCGGACGGCATCGTGCACGCGCCGAACCGCGTCGGCTCGGGCCGCGTCGACGCCTTGGCGGCCCTGGACAACCAGGTGCTGGCCATGGTGGAGGACGACCCCGGTCAGGTCAGCGTCTCCTACGGCACCGTCGAGGTCGACGGCCCGATCGCCCAGACCAAGACGATCAAGCTGATCAACAAGGGCGTGCGACGGACGACGATGTCGGTGGCCTACCAGCCCGCCACCGAGATCCCCGGCGTCAGCTACGAACTGGACCGCGAGACGGTGACGCTGAGCCCGCGTGGCGTCGCGAGAGTCACCGTGACGCTCACGATCACCGACCCGACCGCGCTGCGCAAGACGGCCGACGCGACTCTGGAGAAGGAGCAGGGCGGCGAGGCCCGCCAGTTCCTGGCCGACGCCTCGGGTCGGATCGTGTTCACCCCGGAGTCGGGCTCCACGGTGCCGCTGCGGGTTCCGGTGCACTCCGCGCCGAAGCCCGTCGCCGACATCGAGGCGGCCACGTGGCTGCGCCTGCCGGAGGGCTCCGAGCAGGCGGTGCTGAACCTGCGGGGTCGGGGCATCTCCCAAGGCTCCGGCGATGAGGCCTACCGCTCGCTGATCAGCGTCCTGGAACTCCACGCCACCAGCCCCGAGCTGCCCGAGTGCGTGAGCGATCAGACGGTGGGCTGCACCATCAACCGCACGGCCAAGGGCGGTGACCTCCGCCAGGTCGGAGCCACCTCCACGGCGCCGCTGGCGGTGTTGCAGGGCGACCCGGAGTCGGCGCTGCTCGCGTTCGGGATCACCACCTGGGCCGACTGGTACAACATCGGCAGCAACACGGTGCCGTTCGTCGACATCGACGTGACCGGGGACGGCGTGCCGGACTTCGAGACCTACGTGACGAAGTACACCGGCAGCGACGTCCTGGTGGCCGCCACCGTCGACCTCAACGCCGAGGGCGCTCCGGTCGTCGACGTGCAGCCGATCAACGGGCAGCTCGGCGACGTCGACACGAACGTCTTCGACACCAACGTGCTGGTCCTGCCGGTGGCGTTGACGGCCCTGGGCATCGACCCGGCCGCGGAGTCGGCGCCGATCACCTACACCGTCGGCGTCAGCGGCTACTACGCCGCCCCGGGTGACCCGGACGGGCTCGTCGACTCGATCGACGACCCGATCTCGTTCGACGCGGTGCGCCCCGGCCTCTGGACACAGGGCGGCGGGGACGCGGCACTGTCCTACGAGGCTCGGCCGGGCACCGCGCTGGTGGTCAACCGTGACCTGGAGACGGCGTCGGAGGACGGACAGCTGCTGGTGCTGCATCACCACAATCACCGGGGAGATCGGGTGCAGGTGGTGCCGACGGGCAGCACCCCGCCGATCTTCGTCAACTGACTCCTCGCGGAGTCGCGGCTCTCGACGGGTCGCGTGTCCTGACGGGACGGACGTCTCGGCGGGACCACCGCCATGACGGGATGCTCCGCCCGAAGGGAGGGCTCCGCGTGACGGAGTGGAGCACTGCCTCCTGACGGGCGGGCCTGTCCGCACCATTCGGCGATGCCTCGGCCGTACTCGGCCGGGGCATCGCCGTCGTTTCGCGGGCGGGCAGGGCCGTCCCCGCGAGGTCCCCGAGATGCAGCCCGCACTCGTCTCGCGGGCGCTGTGACATCGCGCCCGCCCACGCTCGAGAGCGACGGGGGATTGACGGCGCCCCTTAGGCTGTTCGAGTGATGTTCACTCGAATGGGCGTCCCGCAGTACGGGAAAGATCATCGCCGGCAGGCCGCCGCCATGTGGAGTACCGATCCGGGAGCGGTAGCCTGCTCGAACGAACTGGTCCCGTTCAGTGGGATCTGTACCAGGGAGGTGCACGGATGCGGCTCGCTGTGATCCCAGGCGACGGGATCGGGCCCGAGGTTATCGCCGAGGCATTGAAGGTGCTCGGTGAGGTAGTCCCCGACGCGGAGATCGTGCGTTACGACCTCGGTGCCGCGCGGTGGCACGCCACCGGCGAACTGCTGCCGGAGTCGGTGTTGGGAGAACTGCGTCAGCACGACGCGATTCTGCTCGGAGCGGTCGGCGACCCGTCGGTGCCCAGCGGCATCCTCGAACGCGGACTGCTGCTCCGACTGCGTTTCGAGCTCGACCACCATGTCAATCTGCGGCCCGCTCGGCTCTACCCGGGGGTGCGCAGCCCGCTGGCCGATCCCAGCGACGTCGACATGCTCGTGGTGCGTGAGGGCACGGAGGGCCTCTACGCGGGCAACGGCGGCCTGCTCCGCAAGGACACGCCGTACGAGGTGGCCACCGAGGTCTCGATCAACACCTCGTTCGGAGTGGAACGGGTGGTGCGGGACGCCTTCGCGAGGGCCGCGGCCCGCCCGCGCAGGCACCTCACCCTCGTGCACAAGACGAACGTGCTCACCTACGCGGGCTCCCTGTGGTCGCGGATCGTGGAGGAGGTCTCCCTCCAACATCCGGAGGTGACCGTGAGCTACCAGCACATCGACTCGGTGACCATCCACATGGTGACCGACCCGTCGCGGTATGACGTGATCGTCACGGACAACCTGTTCGGCGACATCCTCACGGATCTGGTGGCGGCGATCACCGGCGGCATCGGACTCGCCGCGAGCGGCAATCTCGACATGACTCGACGCAACCCGAGCATGTTCGAGCCGGTGCACGGCAGCGCGCCGGACATCGCCGGACAGGGCGTGGCGGACCCCACGGCGGCCGTGCTGTCGGTCGCGCTGCTGCTGGATCACCTCGGCATGTCGGAGGCGGCGAAGCGCATCGAGGCGTCGGTGGCATTCGACCTGGCCACCCGCGACCACGCCTCGCCGGGCGCCACCTACGCGATCGGCGATCGGCTGGCCGCACTGGTCTCGTCGAACACCCGCCCGGAGCGGCCGGTCTCGCTGCCGCCGTCGGCCTGATCCCACGCCTGACCCGGGGCCGTCCACCATGGTGGACGGCCCCGTTCGTCTCTCATAGGCCGTATCCCCGCTGGTGAGCCGCCTGTCGACGCGGTCGACGCGACGTTTCACGGACGGGTGGAATTATCCCAGCATTCGGACTTTCGTGTCCGAAGAGTTGGATTACCGAGGCGGGTGTGGCACCATCGCCGCGTGGCTCACCACAGCATGATCATTATCGTGTAGCGCGTCGGGCAGTGCTTCCCTTCAGCACCCGACGCGCAGACCTCTCGCATCCCGCGAGGGGTCTTTTTGTTTGTCCCCTCCTGCTCGAAGCCAGACTCGACACCGCCCGAGGAGTCCTTCGTGTTCCGCACCGCTCCGGCAGACACGCCGCTCGGCGACGCCTTCCACCTCTACGACACGACGCTGCGCGACGGCGCCCAGCGGGAGGGCATCTCCTACTCGGTGACCGACAAGCTGACCGTGGCCCGCTTGCTGGACTCCCTCGGCGTCGGGTTCATCGAGGGCGGCTGGCCCGGTGCGCTGCCCAAGGACACCGAGTTCTTCGCCAGGGCCGCCGAGGGCGAGCTGGAACTGCGGCACGCCGCGCTCGTCGCCTTCGGAGCGACCCGGCGCGCCGGGCTGACGGCCGCCGAGGATCCGCAGGTCCGCGCCCTGCTCGACTCGAAGGCCCCGGTGATCACCCTCGTGGCCAAGTCCGATCGCAGGCACATCGAGCGGGCGTTGCGCACCGACGTCGCGGAGAACTGCGCGATGGTCCGCGACACGGTGTCGCTGCTGGTCGCCGAGGGCCGCCGGGTCTTCGTCGACGCCGAACACTTCTTCGACGGCTATGCCGCCGACCCCGACTGCGCGCTGCGGGTGCTGGAGGCCGCGGTGCTCGGCGGCGCCGACGTCGTGGTGCTGTGCGACACCAACGGCGGCAGCCTCCCCACCGGGCTGGCGGAGACGGTCACCGAGGTCCACGCCCGCACCGGATTCCGCCTGGGCATCCACTGCCAGGACGACACCGGCTGCGCCGTGGCCAACACCATCGCCGCGGTACAGGCGGGCGTCACCCACGTCCAGTGCACCGCCAACGGTTACGGCGAGCGGGCGGGCAACGCCGATCTCTTTCCGGTGATCGGCAACCTCGTCACCAAGCTCGACATGCCGGTGCTCCCCGAGGGCAGGCTGGTCGAGCTGACTCGCGTGTCGCACGCCCTCGCCGAGATCGCCAACCTCGCCCCCGACCCCCACCAGGCGTACGTCGGGACGTCGGCCTTCGCTCACAAGGCGGGGCTGCACGCGAGCGCGATCAAGGTCGATCCTGAGCTCTACAACCACATGGAGCCCGGCGACGTCGGCAACGGGATGCGCGTGCTGGTGACGGAGATGGCGGGCCGGGCCAGCCTCGAACTCAAGGGACGCGAGTTCGGGCTGGACCTGACCGCCCGACCGGATGCCGTGGGCCGCGTGGTGCGTCGGGTCAAGGAGCTGGAGGCCGGCGGCTGGTCGTTCGAGGCGGCGGACGCCTCCCTGGAACTGCTGTTGCGCGCCGAGCTGGGCGGCGGTGCCGAGGCGGCTGTCGCCGAGCGTGTCACCGAGGCGGCTGTCGCCGAGCGTGTCACCGAGGCGGCTGTCGCCGAGCGTGTCACCGAGGCGGCTGTCGCCGAGCGTGTCACCGAGGCGGCCGCCGCCGAGCATGTCACCGAGGCGGCCGCCGCGCTGCGGCCGTTCACGCTGGAGTCCTACCGGGTGTCGCTCGATCACCGGGCCGACGGCGAGGTGGTCGCCGAGGCGACGGTGCGGCTGCACGTCGACGGCGAGCGGGTGATCGCCACGGCCGAGGGCACCGGGCCGGTCAACGCCCTGGACGCGGCGCTGCGAGCGGCGCTCACCCCGTATCTGCCCTGGCTCGCCGACGTCCGGCTTCTCGACTACAAGGTGCGCATCCTCGCGGGCAGGCACGGCACGGACGCGGTCACCCGGGTGCTCGTCGACTCCGGCGACGGCGTCGACAAGTGGACCACGGTGGGCGTGCACGGCAACATCGTCGAGGCCAGCTGGCTGGCGCTGTGCGACGCGCTGGCCTACCGGGCCGCCCGGCAGGCGGGTTCGGTCCGGGTCTAGCGGCTCCCGCGGCGGTGCCGTGACCTACGGGTGGTCGGCGCCGCCGGAGACTCCACGGCGGAGCGGGCGCCCACGGCCGGGACCAGGGTTATTGGCACGTGATCGCCGAGTGAGAGCGGCACGCCGTAGACCTGGGCGATGAAGATCGTGGCGATGGCCGGGTGGATCGCGGCGCAGCCGTCCATCTTCGTCGTCACGCCCAGCGGCACGGCGAAGTCGGCGTATCGGCGGTCGACACCCAGGTTGATGGTGGTCTGGCGGGGTCACGGAGGGGACGGGCGGCTTTCATGCCGCCGCAGAGCCGCACCCCGCCGACCGAGGGTCGTCGGATACCGCGATTCGAGTGGGACGTTCGTGATCCTCCCCGCAGCGCGCGACCACCGGTGGTGACGGTCGAACGTCACACTCGGCGTCCGAGTGAAAGACGCGCGATCCGCCCTCGAAGCCGATCCGGACGGGGTCTGCTGTCTCGTTGATCAGGACGCCGAGACGCGGGGGCACGGAGAGAATGCAGGTTGATCTGGCGGCACTGGGAGCTGTCGCCACGAGCGCATCGAACATCGCCGATCTGGTGGAGGAACTGGCGCCGCGGACCGTCGAGCGGGGCGCCGAGGCCGCGGGCGCCTCACCCGGCTGGGGGTTCGCCGAGCAGACACCGGTCTGCACCGAGGTGTGGCAGACGAACCTCGTCGGCCTCGCGGCGGAGATCCGCGACGCGGGCGAGAAGATCGAGCAGTCGCTGCGCCTCTACCAGGCGAACGACGAGGACGCGGCCGACGATCTCGGCCGTGTCGAGGGCGACCTCCCGTCCGCGTCGGGATCGGGGGAGCGCTGACATGCCGGACCTGGCCCAGCTGCGCGATCTCGACCCGGCCCGCTGGTCCGAGCTGGCGCAGGCGTGGAACGACTGGTCGGACGACCTGGCGCGGCAGCTCGAGGACATGGACGGGGAGGTGACCCGGCGGATCGCCGACGACGAGGTCTGGCAGGGCTTCGCCGCCGCGGCCGCCGAGCACTACGTCGACGAGATCCGCCGCCGGGGAGTGCAGAGCGTGGACGACATCCGCGATGTCGCCGACGTGTATCAGCAGGCGGCCGACGACATCACCGTGTTTCAGGACCGGCTTGCCTCGATCCTTGCCTACGCCCGAGGCGGCGGGCTGGAGGTCCGGCAGAACGGTGACGTCGGGATAGCCCCGTACGACACCACGGGAATGTCCGACGACCAGAGGATCCACGAACGCGAGGTGCGGCATCGGGCCCTGCTGGACGTGCAGGACCAGATCGCGGAGCTGTTGGGAGAGGCCGAGGACCTCGACCGCGAGTTGACCGGCCGCCTGGAACACCACAGCGCCGTGCACAGCTCGGCGGCCGACATCGCCGCGATGCAGGAGCGCATCGAGGAGCGGGCCGCCCGCGCGGCGGAACTGGCGGGCACGCGCCCGCTGACCCACGAGGAGGCCGTGGAGCTTCGCGATCTGCTGGAGCACTATGCCGAGGACCCGGTGTTCGCCACCGAGTTCCTCGAGCTGCTGGGACCGGAGAAGACCCTGGCCCTCGCCTCCGACGTGACCGGGATCGGCAACCACCTCGGCAACCCCGATCCCGAGTTGGCCAGAGGCCTCCAGATCGAACTCGGCCAGGCCCTGGCCACCGCCACCGACGGCCGCGGCGAACCCAACCTGGGCGAGCAGTGGTGGGCCGACCTCGCCGAGGCGGGGCGGCAGGAGGTGCTTCTGCCCGGCTACCGGGGCCCGGAAGGCGTCTACGGCTATCAGTTCCTCGGACCGCTGCTGAACTCGGGCGAGTACTCCTCGGAGTTCCTGGAGTTCCTCGGCGCCGACCTGATCGACTTCGAGAAGGAGAACCCGGAGGCCTGGAACACGCAGGAGGGCGTCCTCGGCGAGCCGCTGCGTTTCAACTTCATCGACGACCAGACCGCCGGGCTCGACCCGATGTACGGCCTGATGCTCGCGTTGGACGAGAACCCGCAGGCCGCGAAGGACTTCTTCTCGAAGGACGGCGAGAACCGCGTCGAGTACCTCGCCGAGCGTGAGTGGATCCCCGACTCGCTGACCAGGTCCGTCCCCGACGACCACCTGTCGGCGGGCTGGAGCAGCTTCGGCGACGCCCTGGAGGCCGCGACGCTGGAAGCGGGCCGGGACGAGGTGTCCAGGGAGATCCTCCGAGACTCCATCGGCGCCTTCGCCGACCGACCCGACGGCATCCCGCACACCATGGGCGACACCATGACGAACATGATCAGCGCGGAGATCGCCTTCGTGAACGCGGACTCGATGAACAGCGGGATCAACCCGGACGCCGCCCGGCGTGATGACATTCGGAAGGTGATCGGCGACCTGGCCGGTGACCCCGCGCAGTACGCCCAGATCCATGAAGCACAGCGGGTCTACACCGCGTTGCGGCTTGAGGAGATGGCGTCCAGCTCATTCGATCTGGGTACGCGCTACACGGATGTCGAGATGGCGGGTCGCGAAGCAGCCGTGATCTTCAACGCCTTGGACGGGGCGCGGGCCGAGGCCGGTTATGCGGAGATGACGGGTGCGGACAACGAGTACAACCAGGCCATCGAGGATCGCGCCGCGCTGACGGACTTCGTGATCGGTAACGTCGTAGGAGAGATTCCCGTCGCCGGCGGATTCCTAGGGGATGGCGTGAGCATGGTCCTGGACCAGGTGGTGGAGAACTCCCGCCGAGACGACCATTCCGCGGCTCAGGGCTGGGCTGAACATATTTATCACGGCGGTTCGACGAACGTGGAGAGGCTCGTGCTCGACGCGGTGATACGACATGAGATGTGGGGCCCGGATATGCAACCACCTGTTGAGTTGATGGTTGAGGGCAGGATGCCCCAGTACTCGGCGCTGGACGATGAACAGCGAAGAATATTCGACGAGTGGCAAAGTGGTCCCGGAAGTGGCGATCTGCGCAGCGTGATCGAAAATATCAGAGAATCCTATTATGTGGATACCTCGATTTCGCTGGGGAACGAGAACGGGTCGGGTGAATGATGCGGAGTATGCGCTCACTGTCCGCCATGGCAGCTGCGTTCGTACTGGTTTCCGGGTGTGTTGGCGCCGGTCAGGATTCGCCACCCGTGGCGTCCGACGCGGAACTTATCTGCGATAGCCTGTTGCATGGAGATTCGTGGGATGCGATGGCACTGGGGCGTGGGGGGAGGCCGGATCTGTTTCAGAATGAAGGATACGAGTTCTCTTGCGGATGGAGTTTTCGTGAGGAATTCTCCAATCGGATTCGTGTTGATCCGGCGGAGCCGATGCTCCGGGTGGCACTGCCTCGCCTCGATGAATCAGGATACAGTGCTATCGTTGCGTTCGCAATGGGTGGGCCGACTTATCAGGTGGTGTCGGTCGGTGCAACGGATGCCTTGTTGACTGTCAATGATGTCACGATCCCTGTTGAATGCTCGAAAAATTCGGATATCGGTGATTTCTGGCTGGACATCGGTTCCGGCCTGGGAGGGAGGCAGAACGACGGGTTCGTTCTGACGGAAGACGTCCAGTATAGAGATGCCATTCTGGCAGCCGGCGTCGAAGTGGCGAACAATCTCATAGATCGATGGGAGTGTGGTACGGACCCGCTCGTCGTTCCTGGCGAGCTGCCGCCGCATCCGGTGCCCGAGCCGGTGGGTGAGTCGTCGCTCTTGTGCGATCTGGTCGATCCCGCTCTCATCTCGCCGCCGGTGTCCGGGTCCCGCCATACGGTCGAGACGATGACGGGCGGTGTGGCGGAGGCGTGTCAGGTGTGGGACATCGAGAGGCCGCGGGAGCCTGGGGAGGATCTGTCGCTCATCGCGACGTTCGTGGTGTCGAGGGGCGTCATCGCGGAGACCGTGCAGGGCCGTGCCGCCGATCTGTATATGGGAACCGGGCTGGACCACAGCTGTGACGGCGAGCCGGTGCACTACCACCTGAGAGGTCTCGGAGACGGCGTCGACGATTCGCCGGACGGTGACCTCTTCGCCGCGCTCACGAGTGCCGCCGCCGAGCGGGACGGGTGCCCGCTGCCGTGATCGTCCTGCCGTGTCTCCTTGTGCTGAGCGGCCCCGCTGACCTGCCCGTCTAGAGTGGTGCCGTCCGTCGGAAGAGCATTGCAGGAGGTTGTCCGTGCGTATCGGCCGTATCGCCCACCCCCAGGGAGTGGCCTTCGTCTCGATCGAGGGCGAGCCGGACACGGACCAGGTCGCGGTCGAGATCGCGGAGCACCCGTTCGGCGAGCCCACCTACACCGGCCGTCGGTGGCCGCTGGCCGACGTGCGGGTGCTGGCGCCGATCCTGCCGAGCAAGGTCGTCTGCATCGGGAAGAACTACGCCGACCACGCCCGGGAGATGGGCGGCGAGCCGCCGGTCGACCCCGTGATCTTCATGAAGCCGTCGACCTCGGTGATCGGCCCCGGCGCGAGCATCCGGCTGCCCGCCGACTCGACGCAGGTGGACTTCGAAGGCGAGCTCGCGGCCGTCGTCGGCGCGCCGTGCCGGGACGTGTCCCCGGCCAAGGCCAAGGACGTGCTGCTGGGTTACACGATCGCCAACGACGTCACGGCGCGGGACCAGCAGAAGGCCGACGGCCAGTGGACGCGGGCCAAGGGCCACGACACCTTCTGCCCACTGGGCCCGTGGATCGACACCACCGTCGATCCGGCCGACCTGCGCATCCGCACCGAGCTGGACGGCGCGGTGCGGCAGGACTCCACGACCGCCAACCTGCTGCACGACGTCCCGGCGTTGGTGGCCTGGATCTCCCGCGTCATGACGCTGCTGCCCGGTGACGTGATCCTCACCGGCACGCCCGCCGGAGTCGGGCCGATGGTGGCAGGACAGACGGTCGCGATCACGGTGCAGGGCCTCGGCACCCTGCGGAATCCGGTCGTCCAGCGCTGACCCTGGTCACGGGACGGTCGGTCGACACCGCCGAAGATCGGATACTCGGCCGTCCCGCCCGTCCCGCGGCCTCTCATCTCGAGCGACCCTTCGCCCCGGGGGACCACTCGCCCCGGGGGACCACTCGCGCCGAGGGGCCGTTCGGCCCTCAGGCCGCCTGTCCCCGCGACCACTCCGGGCCGTTCTCGCGACCGCCCGTCCGCTCGTCTCGGTGGGCGCCCGTCCTCGCGACCCCGGCGCCGCCCGCCGGTGGCAGGTCCGCGCGCCGCTGCCGTCGTTCAGCCGGGGGCTCGACGGTCCGGGCTGGATGCGGGCCGCCGGGCGAAGGCGGGCGCGTGTTCGGGCAGCGGGCCGATTCCGACGAGTGTGGCGGGAATCGCCTGAACGGCCGGAAGCCGATCGATCAGGCGTAGCGGCAGCGGCATCCGGCCGCCGAGCTCCACCGGGGGGCTGCTCTTCAGGTCCAGGTCGCGGAACAGCCTGCGGTGCACGAGCCGTTGCGCGGTCTGGATGAGCAACGCGGGAACGATCCGGCGTCTGCCGACGCGGGCCAGGTCGCGACTGGTCAGGGTTCCGGCGAGCAGACCCGGCACGGTGATGCGGGCGGCGGCGACGGCATCCTGGATCGCCAGATTGATGCCCACGCCGCCGATGGGCGACATGGCATGCGCCGCGTCGCCGATGCAGAGCAGGCCGGGCACATGCCAGCGCCGCAGTCGGTCGAGGCGTACCCGCAGAGCGGAGACGTCGTCGAAGGAGCTCAACTCCGCCACACGGTCGGCCAGTATCGGCAGGAGCCGCGCGATCCGCGTCCGGAAGTCCTCGACGCCGCGCTCCCGCAGCGCGGCATCGGTGCCCTTGGGAATGAGATAGCCGCACTGCGAGTATTCGCCCCGGTCGATCAGGATCAGCCCCTCGCCGGGGCGGAACCGGGCTACCAGGCCCTCGGGGTCGGAATCCCGGCGTGACAGCCGGAACCACAGCACGTCCATCGGCGCGCCGAATTCTCTGGGGCGCAGACCTAGGGCGCGGCGAACGGTGGAGGAGCGGCCGTCGCAGGCCACGACGAGGTCGGCCCGCAGTTCTCCCTCGCCGGACTCGTCTCGGTAGCGGACGCCGCGCACCCGGCCGCCTGCCTGGACGACCCCGACCACCTCGGTGCGCATCCGCAGCTCGAAGGTCGGTTCCTCCGCCGCGGCGTCCCGGATCAGGTCCAGGAAGTCCCACTGCGGCACCAGCGCGATGTGCTTGTACCTGCCGGGGACCCGCCGGAGGTCGCCGACTCGGGCCACGCCCTGGTCGAGCAGCACTCGTGCCCCGTCGACCCTGCGTTGCGGCAGCGCGGCGAAGCGTTCGCCGAGGCCGAGTTCGTCCAGCAGAGTCAGGGTGGAGGGATGCACGGTGTCACCGCGGAAGTCGCGGAGGAAGTCGCCGTGCTTCTCCAGGACGGTCACGGCCACCCCGGCCCGCGCGAGCAGCAGGCCCAGCATCAATCCCGCCGGGCCGCCGCCGACCACGACACAGGTGGTCCGCTCGTCGCGCCGGTCGTCGTCTGTCTTCGGCATCATCGCCTCCTATTTCAACGCTTGTTGAATATTGTCAGGCTCCTCCCGGCCGGTGGTGCTGTCAAGGTGGGGCGGGGTGGATAGGCTGATCGGGTTATGACTGAGCCTCAGACCAGCCCTGCTGCTGTCCGCGTCCGTTTCTGTCCGTCGCCGACCGGCACCCCGCACGTGGGCCTGATCCGGACCGCCCTGTTCAACTGGGCGTTCGCCAGGCACAACAAGGGCAGCCTGGTGTTCCGCATCGAGGACACCGACGCGGCCCGGGACTCCGAGGAGTCCTATCTGGCCCTGTTGGACGCCATGCGATGGCTGGGGCTGGACTGGGACGAGGGCCCCGAGGTCGGCGGCGAGTACGGCCCGTACCGGCAGAGCGAGCGTCGCGAGCTGCACCTGGCCGTGGTCGAGAAGCTCCGTGCCGCGGGCGAGGTCTACGAGTCGTTCTCCACGCCAGAGGAGATCGAGGCGCGCCACCGTGCCGCCGGCCGTGACCCCAAGCTCGGTTACGACGGCGCCGACCGCGATCTGACCGAACAGCGGCGCGCCGAGCTGCGTGCCGAGGGCAGACTGCCGGTGCTGCGGCTGCGGATGCCCGACTCGGACATCACCTTCGACGACCTGGTTCGGGGCGAGGTGACCTTCAAGGCGGGCTCCGTGCCGGACCCGGTGCTGGTCCGAGGCAACGGCGAACCGCTTTACACGCTCGTCAATCCCGTCGACGACGCCATGATGAAGATCACTCATGTGCTGCGCGGCGAAGACCTGCTCTCCTCGACGCCCCGACAGATCGCGCTGTACGAGGCGTTGCGGCGGATCGGCGTAGCCGAGCTCGTCCCGCGGTTCGGTCACCTGCCGCTGGTGCAGGGCGAGGGGAACCGCAAGCTCTCCAAGCGCGACCCGCAGTCGAACCTCTTCAACTACCGCGACCGCGGCTTCCTGCCCGAAGGCCTGCTCAACTACCTCGCGCTGCTGGGCTGGGCGATCGCCGAGGACCGCGACGTGTTCACCCGCGAGGAGATGGCCGAGGCGTTCGACGTCCGTCAGGTCAGCTCCAACCCGGCACGCTTCGACCTGAAGAAGGCCGAGGCGATCAACGCCACCCACCTGCGGGCGCTGCCCGTCGAGGAGTTCGCGCGTCGGGCCGTTCCGTACCTGACCGACGGCGGGCTGCTGCCCTCGGAGCCGACGGCGGAGCAGCTGGCGGTGCTCGCCGCCGCCGCGCCGCTGGTGCAGGAACGGCTGATCGTCCTCTCCGACGTCGTCGGAATGCTGCGATTCCTCTTCGTGTCCGACGCGGACTTCGCCCCCGAGCCGGAGGCCGCGGCCAAGGCGCTCGACGCGGCGGCCGGGCCGGTGCTGACCGCGGCGATCGAGGCGCTGGACACGCTGAACGACTGGACCACCGAGGCGATCGAGGGTGCGCTGAAGACGGCGCTGGTGGACGGACTCGGTCTCAAGCCGAGGAAGGCGTTCGCACCGGTTCGGGTGGCGGTGACGGGCCGCACCGTCTCGCCGCCGCTGTACGAGTCGATGGAGCTGCTGGGGCGCGAGCGCACGCTCGGGAGGCTGCGGAAGGCTCTCGATCAGGCACAGTGAGGCTCACCCGGTCGTGACCTTCGTGGTCACGACCGGTGTTCGTTCACGGCTTGTCACGAGCTGTATCGAGGAAGCTCCGGCCGGATCACCTTGTCAGCCGAGTTCATCGCGTCGCGTGCACGCCTAACCTCACGGGGTGACATCTGCCCTAGTCTCGCCTTCTACGCTGCCCAGCGGCAGCATCCGCGCGGTCTGCCTCGACATCGACGACACCCTGGTCGACTACGAGACCTCGGCCCGATCGGGCCTCGCAGCGCTCCTCGGCCATGACGACGCCTGGCCTGCGTGGCGCAGGACCACCGATCTTCACCATCTCCGCTATCACGCGGGTGAGGTCGACTTCGACACCATGCGCCGAGAGAGAACCAAGGAGTTCTTCGCCGACCTGGGCGAGGAACTCGATGACGGCGAGGCCGCCGAACGCGAAGAACATCGATTGTCCTGCATCGCTCAGACCTGGCAGCTCTTCGATGACGCCTGGCCCTGCCTGAAGTGGCTGAAGGCGAGCGGCCTGCGACTGGCTGTGATTACCAATGCGGCCTCGCGTTATCAGCGACGGAAACTGAAGGCGGTCGGTCTCATCGATGCCTTCGATCACGTGGTGATCTCCGAAGAACTCGGTATCGGCAAACCGGATCCCATGATCTTCCACACAGCCTGCGAGGCGCTCGGCGTCGCACCGAGCGAGACCATCCATGTCGGCGACCGGCTGGATCTGGACGCCTCGGGCGCGGTCGCCGCGGGACTGCACGGAGTCTGGCTGGATCGGCGGGGCGAGGCGGACGGGGTGCCGGTGGGCGTCTCGGTCATCTCCAGCCTGTCGGAACTCCCCGACCTGGTCTTTCCTCGGCTGCCGCACCCTCGCTGACCTCGCGCGACGGTGCGGGCGCCTGCTCTGCGGGGAGCCGATTTCGCATCTGGGGGGATGGTGGTCTAATATCTGTCACCGGAACGGGGAGCGGGTCGCCGGAGACGGAGATCAGCCCGCCGGGACAGTGGGGTATGGTGTAATTGGCAGCACGGCAGATTCTGGCTCTGTTGGTCTAGGTTCGAGTCCTGGTACCCCAGCTGAAAGACACAAAACCGAGTGTGGTAGGGTCTTTCACAGCAAGACGGACAAGAGAATAACCAAGGCCCCGTCGTCTAGCGGCCTAGGACGCCGCCCTCTCAAGGCGGTAGCGCGGGTTCAAATCCCGTCGGGGCTACCTGGGAATAAATGGGACCTATTCGACAGAAGTGTCGAATAGGTCCCATTTTCTTTTTCTGTCATCGTCGATGTGGTGCGAGTCCCGGGCGGCCGCACCCGTGTTTCCCGAGGCCGGAGGCGGCGACCGCGGACCTGTCTCGGGGCACGACATGGCTGAGGTGTCGCCTGCGGGCCGAGCCTGTGCGCCGGCAGGCGTGAGCGGATCCGTGGGTCGGTCCATCCCGGCTGCCACACCGACGCCGCCGACCGGCGACGGGCTGAGGGACCCGCGCTCCGCGACGTCCTCGGCGAACGCGTTGGTCGGTGTCCGGCTCTCCCTGCTGAGTGAGAACCGCCGGCCGGACCTTCACGTTCGACGACCTGCCGCGCCACCGCCGGACGGGATCGGCTGATCCGACTCACGAGTCGCTCTCGATCCGATCGGCGTGAGGCGGCGCCCCGCACGGAGCGGGCCTGCCCGAACCTCTCGCACGCGACGGAGTCTGCGAATCCCGCTGTCGAAGTCCTGTGTCGACCGGACTCGTCCGGCGGCTCGGGGTCGCCGCCCTCGGCAGGCCGAGCGCCTGCGGTGTCGTCTCGGGGCTCAGCACGGCCGTAGGGCGGCGAAAGGTCGGCGCCGAGCCGGAGGGGGCCGCCGCGGACGGTGCGGGCGTCTCCGCGGCGCACGGCAGGCTGACGGCGGTACGGGGAACGTCCGCCGTTGCCTCGAATCCGACCGGTCTCGATCTCGCGCCGTCGTGAATCCGCACGGTCCCGACCGCGCACCGCCTCGTACTCGCGCCGTCCTGGACCGGCACCGTCCCGAACCCGTACGAGCGCGAGACGTCGCGAAGGCCGAGCAGGCGATGCGCCGCGACCGCCTGCTCCCTCACCGTCGCGGCCCGAGCCAGTACGAGGAGCCCGAACCGCATCGGACCCGGAAAGGGCACCGCGCCGGGGACCCGGCCACGTTCGAAGTCGCGGCAGCATGGGCCCCGGACCACGGTCGGGCCTGCGTCGCCGGTCGACGCAGGCCTCGGCATCGGCGGGCCGTTCTCGAACCAGCCCCGGATCAGGCCGCCGCAGGCCACCTGTCGGCGCCCACGTCGGCTGATCCACTCCGATGGTGTCGTGAATCACCCGCCCGGCGGGCGGCGGTGTCCCGGCGCCACGCTCCGGCATGCCTGCTCATCCTGACCCTGGGGTGTCGCACCGCGTGAGTGCGCGAAGCCGTGTGGCGAGAGGCGGGGCGGGAGACAGCGGGGCGACCGGCATCGTGAGCGAGGACACCGCGCGTCTCGGCCCGCAGTGTGTTCGGGACGCATCGCGAGCCGCAGGGTGCCGCCGACGAACCCTCGCGGTCGGGTCTCTGCCCAGGGACCCGCCGCCACAGGAGACCCCGCCCAGGCCACCGTGCCGGGCGCGCGTGCCATCCGTGCCGTGGTCGCGATTCCGCCGCTGCGGGCGAGCCCGGTGCGAGGCTCTTCAGAGCCGAGACTGGAGTGCCTCGGCCGCCGCCAGGAGATCGGACGCCCACCGGGCGCCCGGCTTCCGACCGATCCGATCGACCGGCCCGGACACCGAGATCGCCGCGATCACGGCACTCGCGCTGTCACGCACCGGGGCGGAGACGCTGGCGACCCCCGGCTCCCGTTCGGCGACGCTCTGCGCCCAGCCCCGGCGTCGGACCTCCACCAGCGTCCGCTCGCCGTAGACGGCGTCGGCCAGCACCGCCCGCTGGGTGCCGGGGTCCGCCCAGGCGGCCAGGACCTTCGCCCCGGAGCCCGCCGTCATCGACAGCCTGCTGCCGATGGGGACCGTGTCCCGCAGTCCGCTCGGCGGCTCGGCCGTCGCGATGCAGACCCGCTGCATCCCGTCGCGCCGGTAGAGCTGGACGCTCTCGCCGGTGATGTCCCGCAGTCTGGGCAGCACGGAGGCGGACGCCTCCAGCAGCGGGTCGCTGGCCGTGCCCGCCAGCTCGCTCAGGGCCGCCCCGGGGCGCCAGCGGCCGTCGGCCCCTCTGCGGAGCAGTCGGTGCACCTCCAGGCCGACCGCGAGCCGGTGCGCGGTCGCCCTGGGCAGGCCGGTTCGTGCGCAGAGTTCGGCGAGTCCGCAGGGGTCGTCCGCCACCGCGCTGAGGACGGCCACTGCCTTGTCCAGTACACCGATGCCGCTATGCTGTCCCACGAACCGATACTAACTTCTCGCGATCTGGGATGTCCAGATGGTGGGACAGAGACCTCGATGGGGAGGAGCGATGGCTCGCACACTCGCGGAGAAGGTGTGGGACGCGCACGTCGTGCGGCAGGGCAGTGGTGACGAGCCGGATCTGCTCTACATCGACCTGCACCTCGTGCACGAGGTGACCAGCCCGCAGGCCTTCGACGGGCTGCGGCTCGCGAACCGCCCGGTCCGCAGGCCGGACCTGACGATCGCCACCGAGGACCACAACGTCCCCACCACCGACATCGACCAGCCGATCGCCGATCTCGTGTCGCGTACCCAGGTCGACACCCTGCGCCGCAACTGCGCGGAGTTCGGCGTCCGACTGCACTCGATGGGCGACGACGAACAGGGCATCGTCCACGTGGTGGGACCGCAGCTCGGGCTCACCCAACCCGGCATGACGGTCGTCTGCGGCGACAGCCACACCTCGACGCACGGCGCCTTCGGCTCGATCGCGCTGGGCATCGGCACCTCGGAGGTCGAGCACGTCCTCGCCACGCAGACGCTGCCGCTGCGCCCGTTCAAGACGATGGCCGTCACCATCAACGGAACCCTGCGCCCCGGCGTCACGAGCAAGGACGTCATCCTCGCCGTGATCGCCCGGATCGGCACCGGCGGCGGTCAGGGATACGTCCTGGAGTACCGGGGCAGCGCGATCGAGGCGCTGTCGATGGAGGCCAGGATGACGGTCTGCAACATGTCCATCGAGGCGGGCGCGCGAGCGGGGCTCATCGCGCCGGACGAGACCACCTTCGCCTATCTCAAGGACCGGCCGCACGCGCCGCAGGGCGCCGAGTGGGACGAGGCCGTCGAGTACTGGCGCACGCTGCGCACCGACCCCGACGCCGAATTCGACGCCGAGGTGGTCATCGACGCCGACTCCCTCGCGCCCTTCGTCACCTGGGGCACCAACCCGGGACAGGGGCTGCCGTTGTCCGCCTCGGTTCCCGACCCCGAGGCCATCGCCGACGAGAACGAGCGGTTCGCGGCCGAGAAGGCCCTGACCTACATGGGGCTGGAACCCGGCACTCCGCTGCGGGAGATCCCGGTCGACACCGTGTTCCTCGGCTCCTGCACCAACGGTCGGATCGAGGACCTGCGGGCCGCCGCCGAGGTCATCCGAGGCCGCACGGTCGCGGGCGGCGTGCGGATGCTCGTGGTGCCGGGCTCGATGAAGGTGCGCAGTCAGGCCGAGGCCGAAGGCCTGCACGAGGTGTTCGCCACGGCGGGTGCCGAATGGCGTTCCGCGGGCTGTTCGATGTGTCTGGGCATGAATCCCGACCAGCTCAAGCCGGGAGAGCGCAGCGCGTCGACGTCCAATCGGAACTTCGAGGGCAGGCAGGGGCGTGGCGGTCGGACCCACCTCGTCTCGCCGCTGGTCGCCGCCGCGACCGCGGTACGCGGCACGCTGTCCTCACCCGAGGACCTGAACTGAGGCGTCCGGAACCGCTCGGCACGCACGTCCGGACCTTGCGCGCGGGCGACACCGAAGGCTCTCGTGGACCGGCGGCCAGGGCCCGAGGAGGCACTCGGGCACGGGTCCGGACGACCGCGTGCGGCGCACGACGACTCGCCCTCCACCACCATCACGCACGATGACGAACAGGATCTCGACGACATGCAGGCGTTCACCACGCACACCGGTGTCGGCGTCCCGCTGCGGCGCTCGAACGTCGACACCGACCAGATCATCCCCGCCGTCTACCTCAAGCGCGTCAGCCGAACCGGCTTCGGCGACGGGCTCTTCGCGGCCTGGCGGACCGACGAGCACTTCGTCCTGAACCAGGAGCCCTTCCGCGCGGGCAGCGTCCTCGTGGCGGGTCCGGACTTCGGCACCGGATCCTCCCGGGAGCACGCCGTGTGGGCGCTGAGCGACTACGGCTTCCGCGTCGTCGTCTCCGCTCGCTTCGCGGACATCTTCCGGGGCAACGCGGGCAAGCAGGGACTGCTCGCCGCGCAGTGCGAGCAGTCCGACGTCGAGCAGCTCTGGAAGCTGCTGGAGACCGAGCCCGGCACCGAGTTGACGGTGGACCTGCGGGAGAAGACGATCGTCGCGAAGGACCTCACGGTCCGCTTCCACGTGGACGACTACACGCGGTGGCGCCTCCTGGAAGGCCTGGACGACATCGCGCTGACGCTGCGTCATGCGGATGACATCAACACTTTCGAGCAGGATCGCCCATCCCGGCTTCCGACCACGCTTCCGGCGCGGCTCGGTTGATTCGCGATAGCCGGATCTCCTTGTGGGCAAAGGAGATCCGGCGTTCACCATCGGTCTCGTCGCGGCGCTGAAACGGCACCGAGGACATCCCGTGCGACGCATTCTCAAGCCC
Organism: Actinoalloteichus hoggarensis; assembly: GCF_002234535.1. Classification (NCBI taxonomy): domain Bacteria; kingdom Bacillati; phylum Actinomycetota; class Actinomycetes; order Pseudonocardiales; family Pseudonocardiaceae; genus Actinoalloteichus; species Actinoalloteichus hoggarensis. Next base: position 5,604,923 of record NZ_CP022521.1, on the reverse strand, counting down.
TGGACATGGAAGCCGCTCGTCGGACACGTGGCGAAGGTCGGAAACCGGGCTTACGGTGACGCCAGAGCCGGCCGGAATGAGCAGGCTCCCCTCGCGCTACCAGGGCTGCGAGCGCACTGTTCGTCTCGGGAGGGACCGAAAGTGAACAAGGCAGAGCTCGTCGACGCGCTTTCGCAGCGTCTCGGCGACAAGAAGACCGCCGGTGCCGCGGTCGACGAACTCCTCGACGTCATCGTCCGAAGCGTCAACAAGGGCGACAAAGTGAACATCTCGGGATTCGGAGTCTTCGAGAAGAGAGCCAGAGCCGCCCGGACCGCACGGAATCCCCGCACCGGGGAGGCCGTGAAGGTCAAGAAGACGACGGTGCCGGCCTTCCGGCCCGGAACGAATTTCAAAGAGGTCATCGACGGCAGTCGTAAGCTGCCGCGCCTGCCCACCCAGCGGTCGACGAGCACCTCCGCCCGGTCGACCACGCAGGAGTCCAAGCCGTCCTCGCGGTCCGGATCGACCTCGAAGTCCTCGACCAGCCGGGCGAGTTCCAGTGGCAGCCGCTCCACCGGCACTCGGTCGACCACCGGGCGCAGCACGTCCGGGACCAGCCGAAGCAGGCCCTCGACGACCGGCAGCCGGTCCTCGTCGGCCTCGTCGAGCAGCCGGAGCACCTCCGCCCGTTCCACCGGACGCAGCACCACGAAATCGGGGACCAGCCGGTCGACGACGGCGAAGAGCGCGCCCGCGGGCTCGTCCTCGTCCAGCCGAACCACCACCGCGGCCCGCCCGTCGAGCCGCAGCACCACGCGCAAGAGCACCGCCAAGCCGTCGAGCTCCTCGTCCACGGGGACGCGGTCGACGAGCAGCACCAGAAGCGGCTCGACCACGAAGGCCGCCACGAGCCGGAGCACGACCCGCTCCGGTACGAGCCGCTCGGCGGCCAAGCCGACGAGCCGGTCGAGCAGCACCCGTAAGAAGTAGCGGGCGAGCGGTGGGCCGGATCCCGGCCCACCGCCCGTGCCTCGCGAGACCGGCGCCGACGCCGGCCGTTCGGGGCCGTCCCCGCGGCGGAGTCCTCGGCCCACCGCCCGCGTTCTGCGGCCCGGCGCCCGCGGCCTGCCGCCCGGCGCCCGCCGTCGGTCCGCGGCGGTCCGGCTGACTGCGGCGGTCCTGGCGATCACGAGGGCCTGTCGATCGGGGGTGTCCTGCCCGTCGGGGCTGTCGTGTCGCGGCGAGGGCGGTGCCGCCGCGCGGGCCCGTACCGACGTCTTCTGCCCGCCAGGCTCTCTCCTGCCTGCCCTCTCGTCCCGCTGCGGGCCCGCTCGCTCGTCGGCGGAGCGTCGGGAACGGGCCGGTCCGGACGGATGGACCGGAAAGCGCCGGACTGGAGCGGACGGGGCGGACCGGACGGGCCGATGCCGCGGTGGTCGAGCATCGAACCGGTGGCCTCGAATCTCCACCCGGCCGTCGAGCCATCGGGCCCCGGTGACGGCTTCGCGGCACGGCGCACGGCCGGCTCCCCGCCTGCCGACGTCCTGTCGGGCCGCCGTGGCGAAGAGTGACCGCGTGGTCGGGACGGACGCTCGGACCGCTCACCGGCACCGGCCCGGCGTGACGTCGGAGGCGCGGTCCTCCCCATTCAGGGGCATCGACGGAGCCGCCGACCCGTTGAGCCGCGCACCCGCCGGACCCGACGGCCGAACGGTGTCGATGTGCCCGGCGGCTGCCGGCGCGTCGCACGGTTCGTGCGGCCTCGCCGGTCCGCCCCGCCGAGTCTCGGCTCATACCGGCCACGGACAGCCCACGCCGGCCCGCGCCGCCTGCGCCGACCTGCCCCGTCTCGGCTTGCTACACCGCCTGCCGGCTCACCGCGTCGCCCGGCAGATCACCAGTGTTCCGCGCTGCTCAGATACTCGCTGCCGATGAGGACCGGCCGGGTCGGATGGAAAGACAGCACCCACAGGCTGCCCTTCTTGCTCGGCGGCTCCGCGTCGTCCGGCGTCGCGTTCCAGACCCCCGCCGAGTCCCCGCCCGTCACCGCATCCGTCAGCGGCCGCACCAGACCGGGGATCACCCCGCCCTGGCTGCACACCAGCGTCGTCGTCGCCTCGTCCAGCATGGCCATCAGGCGCAGGCGGGCCCGCTCCGGATCGGCGGCATAGGCCTCTTCGCTCAGCGCGGACTCGTCGTGGACGGGCAGCCCGAGCAGCGCCGCCGTCCCTGCCACCGTCTGCCTGCATCGCGTCCTCGGCGCCGAGCACACCCGGCTCGGCGCGAACAGCGGCAGCAGCCGGTCGAGCGCGGCGGACTGGCGCCTGCCCGCCCGGCTCAACGGCCGAAGCTCGTCCGGCTGAGACCATTTGGCGCGGCTCCCCGCCTTCGCATGGCGGACCAGCAGAATCGTGCGGGAGTCGCCGTCCAGCTCGGCGAAACGACGCAGGATGACGCGGTCATGCGGGTAGGTGAGCCGGTCGGCGGCCTCGGCCTGCGAGAACCAGCGGACCTGATCGACCTCGTCGTCGCCCGGCCGCTCGACGACGTCGGTCACCTGTCTGGCCGCGTAGTAGGTCACCGTCTTGCGGATCAGGCCCTCCCCGCCCGCGGCGGGCAGCGTGTAGCTCACCTCGCCGAGCAGGCGGTCCAACACCGGCCGCACGCCCGTCTCCTCGGCGGTCTCCCGGACCGCCGTGGCATGTCGTGTCTCGCCCGGCTCCGCCTTGCCCTTGGGCAGCGACCAGTCGTCATAGCGGGGTCGGTGCACCAGCGCGACCTCGCGGACGGTCGTGCCCGAGCGCGCGCCGAGACGCCAGAGGACGACGCCCGCGGCCCTGACGTGCTTCGCTGTTCGTACACCGTGGTCTTTCGCGGCAGCCATCGTCCCCCACCCCGATCCTGGTCGGCGAATGCCCGTCGAGGCCGATCAGTCCTTGGCCCCGTGGGTGCGCAGCAGCTCCGTCTGGTGGTCGCGGACGTCATCGCCCAGCCGAGGCGACGGCGACCACACACCGTCCTGCCCCAGAACCCAGCAGCGGGTGGCCGGGTCCAGCGCCGAGTCGAACATCTCGTCCAGCTGAGCCACGAGTCGCGGATCGGTGACCCGTACCTGCACCTCGATCCGCCGATCCAGATTGCGGTGCATCATGTCCGCGCTGCCGATCCAGTGCTCCCCGGCGCCCATGAAGTGGAAGATGCGCGAATGCTCCAGGAAACGGCCGAGAATGGAGCGCACCCGGATGTTCTCCGAGACCCCGGGCATGCCCGGCTTGAGCGCGCAGATGCCCCTGACCACGACCTCCACCGGCACCCCCGCGCGCGACGCGCGATACAGGGCGTCGATGACCTGCTCGTCCACCAGGGAGTTCACCTTGAACCGGATGCCCGCCGGCTCGCCGCGCAGCGCCCGCTCGATCTCGCCCTCGATGCGCTGCACGATCCCTCGGCGGATGCCGTACGGGGCGACCAGGATGCTGCGGTAGCTGTTCTGCCGGGCGTACCCCGTCAGCACGTTGAAGAGATCGGTGAGGTCCGCCCCGATCAACGGCTCGGCGGTGAACAGGCCGATGTCCTCGTAGATCCTGGCCGTCTTGGGGTGATAGTTGCCGGTGCCGATGTGGCAGTACCGGCGGATCGTCGAACCCTCCTGCCGAACCACCAGCGCCGTCTTGCAGTGCGTCTTCAAGCCCACCAGCCCGTAGACCACGTGCACGCCCGCCCGCTCCAGCGCCCGTGCCCACTTGATGTTCGCCTGCTCGTCGAAGCGCGCCTTCACCTCGACCAGCGCGACGACCTGCTTGCCTGCCTCGGCCGCGTCGATCAGCGCGTCCACGATCGGTGAATCACCCGAGGTCCGATACAACGTCTGCTTGATGGCCAGCACCTTCGGGTCGGCCGCGGCCTGTTCCACGAAACGCTGCACACTCGTCGAGAACGAGTCGTAGGGATGATGCACGAGGATGTCACCGTCTCGCAGCGTGGCGAACACGCTCTTGGGCGTCTCGCCCTCGCCGAAGGCCGGATGCGTCGCGGGCACGAAGGGCATCGCCTTGAGCTGTGGCCGGTCCACCGCGTACAGCTGCCACAGACACGACAGATCCAACAACCCCGGCAGCTCCACGACGTCGCCAGGATCGACGTCCATCTCCCGCAGCAGCAGCTCGAGCATGTGCTCGCTCATGGAGTCGGCGACCTCAAGCCGCACGGGCGGGCCGAACCGCCGCCGGGCCAGCTCTCGCTCCATCGCCTGGAGCAGGTCCTCGTCGCGGTCCTCCTCGACCTCCAGGTCCGCGTTGCGCGTGACACGGAAGACGTGGTGCTCGATGACCTCCATTCCCGCGAAGAGGTTGTCCAGGTGCGCGGCGATCAGCTCCTCCAACGGAAGGAAGACGACCCGCTCCGAAGAACGGCCCTGCGCCACCGGCACCAGCCTGGGCACGTTGTCGGGCACCTTCACCCGCGCGAAGCGGGGCGTGCCGCCCTGCGGATCGCGCACGGTGACCGCGAGGTTCAGCGAGAGCCCCGAGATGTAGGGGAAGGGATGCGCCGGGTCGACCGCGAGCGGCGTGAGCACCGGGAACACCTGCTCCGTGAAGTACTCCGACAACCGGACGCGATCATCGTCGGACAGGTCCTTCCAGGTCAGCACGAAGATCGAGGCCTTCTCCAAAGCCGGCTGGACGTCGTCCAGGAAGGCCCTCGCATGCTGCTCGGCCAGCTCCTGCGTGCGCAGGGCGATCCTGGCGAGCTGTTCTCTGGGTGACAGTCCGTCGGCACTGCGCACCGACAGCCCCGTCTCGTCCCGCCGCTTCAACCCGGCCACCCGGACCATGTAGAACTCGTCGAGATTCGAGGCGAAGATCGAGAGGAACTTGGCGCGCTCCAGCAACGGCTGCGACGAGTCCTCGGCGAGCGCGAGCACCCTGGCATTGAAGTCCAGCCAGGACAGCTCGCGATTGAGATAGCGCTCCTCGGGCAGATCGTCGAACTCGGGAGTCGCCGCGGTGGCGGCAGGCGGTGGCTGCGGATAGCCGCGAAGCCCGTCGGGAAGCGTGACGCTCGCCGAGGCGGCGGCCGCCGCCGACGGCCTGCCACGCCGGGCAGGCCTCGGATTGCGCTGACGAGACTGTCGTTCGCCGCTCGATGGGGTGCTCACAACACCCCATTGTCGCCCAGAACCGGTTCGTTCGGTGTGTCCTCATGCCCCAACAAGAGGTGAAGAACGGCCCAGCGCACCCCGTCCGAACGATGTCCGGCACGCGGCGGGACTCCGCCGCCGTCAGGTCGACGACGTCCGTGCGCAGACCCGGCTCGGTCGAACGAGTGGTGACAGGTCGTCAGCAGGCGCGACGATCACGATGGCAGCGTTCGGCCAGCAACGCCCTGGTGCGCTCGCCGAGGCCCAGTCGCGCCGCCTCCCGCAGGTCGTCCTCGGTGTCGACGTCGCAGCGCAGCGTCGGACGGCTGCCGACCAACGACATCGCGCCCGAGGCGGCGTGGCGCGCCGCGGAGCCCACCCCGAACTCCGGAAGCAAGGGGGCGCCCGGTGCCGCCAGCAGCATCGTCGTGCCGGTGCCCTGCCGGTCGGCGCAGAAGGCCCGCCCCGCGCCCGCCTCGATCAGTGCGTCGGCCAGATCCTCGGAACGCAGCGCAGGCAGATCGGCCTGCAACGCTCCGACCCGTGCGGAGGGGTCGGCGGCGAGCAGATGATCACTGCCGTGTCGCAGCGCGGCGTTCAACCCGCCCTCCGGCGGCTCGGCCAGCACGGTGTGCCCCTCGGCGAGCACCGCCGCGGACACCACCAGGTCCGAGGTCACGGCGATGACCCGGCGCACCCCCTCGGCGCCTCGCGCCGCCGCCATGGTGTCCACGAGCAACGCCACCACCAACTGTGCGTGCCTGGCGCGGTCTCCGACACCCCGGTCGGCCGCCCCGAGAAGTCGGGACTTCGCCGAATGAAGCATCTTGACCGGGACCAGCAGGTCTACTCCGGTACCCACGCCCCCATCCTGCTTGATCCCGGCAGGCGGCGGCCGGCCGGACCCGCCCGCGGACCCCGATGTGGGCCCGGACGAGGGCTCGGTAAGACTCTAGGCCGTTCCCGACCCCCGCCACACCAGCCAGGAGGACTGCGGTGACCAGCCCAGACGCAGAACGGACCGGCGCGGTGCGACGCCGGGAGAAGGGCGGCTTCTGGGTCTCCTTCGCGGCGTCGGTGTTCCACCCCTTCAGCCGGATGGCAGGCCGCCGTAGCCTGGAGGGCCGCGAGCGGATTCCCGCGACGGGCGGGGCGCTGCTGGTCTTCAACCACATCTCCGAGATCGACCCGGTCTACGACGCCGCGCTGGTGCACAGCAGCAGGCGCGTGCCGCGCTTCATGGCCAAGCACAGCCTCTGGAAGGTGCCCGTCGTCGGCACGCTGATGCGCAGCACCGGGCAGATCCCCGTCTATCGGGGCAGCGGGGAGGCACAGCGCAGCCTCGACGCCGCCCTCGCCGCCCTGCACGAGGGCAAGATCGTCGTCATCTACCCGGAGGGGACGGTCACCAGAGACCCGCAGCTGTGGCCGATGCACTCCAGGACCGGGGTCGCCCGGCTGGCACTGGAGGGCGGCGTCCCCGTCATCCCCGCCGTGAACTGGGGGACCCAGCACATCTTCGACTACACGAAGCGCCGGTTCCGGCCCATCGGACGCAAGCCGGTGCGGGTGCGAGTGGGCGAGCCGCTGGACCTGGCCGCCTTCGAGGGCCGCACCCGCGACACCGCGCTCCTCCGTGAGGTGACCGAGACGGTGATGGGCTCGGTTCGCGACCTGCTCGCCGAGGTCAGACAGGAGAAGGCACCCGCGACGTTCTTCCTGCATCGCGGCCGGGTCCGGCCGGAGAACGGCGACCTCGACCGGCCGGAGTCCTGAGGTCGTCAGTCCAGAGCTTGACAGTCCTGAAGCTCGTCAGCCCGTGGGGTCGTCGGGAACCTCCTGATCGAGACCCGCCCAGCCACGTCGGGCCGACCGACGGGTCCCAAGAGTGCGGCGCCGAGGTGCTGAGTTGAGGAGTGGTGTTCGGTGGAGTCGATCCGACGGGTGGCAGTGCTGGGCTCCGGTTCCTGGGGCACGGCGTTCGCCAAGGTCATCGCGGACGCGGGCCGCGACGTGGTGCTGTGGTCACGCAGGCAGACGGTCGCCGAGGAGATCACCCGACTGCACCGCAACTCCGACTACCTTCCCGACGTCACGCTGCCGACGAACCTGACCGCCACCAGCGACGCGGCCGAGGCGTTGGCCGGTGCCGACGCGGTCGTGCTGGCGGTGCCCAGCCAGACGTTGCGGACCAACCTGGCGTCCTGGCGTCCGTTGCTGCCCGCAGGCGCGACGCTGGTCAGCACGGCGAAGGGGGTCGAGCTGGGCAGCCTCAAACGAATGAGCGAGGTCATCGCCGAGGTGGCGGAGGTCCCCGCCGACCAGGTCGCGGTCGTGTCGGGACCCAACCTGGCCAAGGAGGTCGGCGCCGAACAACCCACCGCCACCGTCATCGCCTGCACCGATGTGCAGCGCGCGGAGGCCCTGCAACATGCCTGCTCCACGCGGTACTTCCGGCCTTACACCAACGTGGACGTGATCGGGTGTGAACTGGGCGGCGCCTGCAAGAACGTCATCGGACTGGCATGCGGCATGGCCGACGGACTCGGCTTCGGAGACAACACCACGGCGACCCTGATCACCAGGGGGCTGGCCGAGACGGCGCGACTCGGCGCCGCGCTGGGCGCCGACCCGCTGACCTTCGCCGGCCTGGCCGGGCTCGGCGACCTCGTCGCCACCTGTTCCTCACCGCTGTCCCGCAACCGCACCTTCGGAGCCCGGATCGGTCGCGGCGACAGCATCGCGCAGGCGCAGGCGGCGGCGAACGGCCAGGTGGCCGAGGGCGTGAAATCGTGTGCGTCGATCCGGGAACTGGGCGCCCGACACGGCGTGGAGATGCCGATCACCGACAGCGTCTATCGCGTCTGCCACGAGGCGTTGTCGCCGCGAGTGATGGCGGCCGAGCTGCTCGGCCGGGCGAGGAAGGCGGAGTGGTCATGAGTCTGGACGCCGACTGGGGCGACGGCACGCGCTGTGTGCACGCAGGCGGGACCCCGCCGTCGAAGGGCGCCCCACTGACACCGGGGCCGGTGCTCGCCGCACCGTTCCACCTGACCGACGGCGGGCCCGCCACGGACCACGGATCGGACCTCGACGCGGGCCGTACGGAGGAGACCGACTTCTACGGGCGGGCGGACAATCCGACCTGGCGCCGGCTGGAGTCGGCGATCGGCGAACTGGACGGCGGCGAGTGTGTGCTGTTCCCCTCTGGGATGGCCGCGATCTCCGCGCTGCTGCGTGATGCGGCCGGGCGGGGCGCGCTGGTGCTGCCGTCGGACGGCTACTACGCGACGCGGGCCTTCGCGGCATCGGAGCTGATCCCGCGCGGCGTCCCGGTGCGAGAGGTGCCTACCGCCGGGCCGTGGGACGACGACGTGTTCGACGGCGCCGCGCTGGTCCTGCTGGAGACCCCGTCGAATCCGGGACTGGATGTCTGCGACATCGCCGAGCTGAGCGCCCGTGCGCACGCGGCGGGCGCCGTGGTGGCGGTGGACAACACCACCGCCAGCCCGCTCGGCCAGCGGCCGCTCGCCCTCGGCGCGGACGTCGTCGTGGCCAGCGACGCCAAGGCGCTCAGTGGACACAGCGATCTGCTGCTCGGCCACGTGTCGACCGGGGACGCGGCGCTGGCAGGCAGGATTCGCCAGGCCCGCACCCTGGGCGGCGCGATCCCCGGACCGTTCGAGTCGTGGCTGGCGTATCGGAGTCTGAGCACGCTGGATCTGCGGCTGGCGAGACAGGCTGACAACGCCGCCGCGCTGGCCGCCGCGCTGCGCGACCATCCGGCGGTGCGGCGCCTGCGCTGGCCGGGGATGGCGGACGACCCCGCCCACGCCACGGCCCGGCGGCAGATGCGCCGCTTCGGCGGCGTGCTCTCCTTCGAGTTGGCCGATGAGGCGACCTTCGCCCGATTCGTGGCGGCGAGCAGGCTCGTCGTCGAGGCGACCAGCTTCGGCGGCGTCCACTCGACCGCGGACCGTCGCGCGCGCTGGGGAGATCCGGTCGCACCGGGGTTCGTACGCTTCTCCTCCGGCTGTGAGGACGCCGTCGACCTGGTGGCCGACGTGCTGGCCGCGCTGGACGCCTGCACGCGGTGACCGACGCGTCGCTCGGCCGCAGGCACGGGCGATCGCGTGGCCGACCGGTCGCGGCCGGGCCGATCGCCCCGGCCGTGGCGCTCCGTCGGGGGCGACGGCCGTAGCAGGCCGTGCCTGCCCGCCGTCGGATCTCGCAATGCGATGCAGGCGGCCGGGCAGACCGAGTGGGGCCGGGTCTGCGGTGCGGCGGACTGCCGTGGCTCGTGTGCTTGTCGGAGCACCGTGCCTGCGGCGGGTGAGTGCGCCGGACGCGCCCGCCGTGCCGACCGCGCGAAGCCGGTGACGGCGAGCGGCGGCCGGCGTGACCTGGGTGCGTCACGCAGGGCGGGTCGGGTGCCGTGCCGGCTCTCGGTCGCGAAGACGGCGCTCGCGGGGTGTGCCCGAGGCGACAATCGGACGGCCGAGACGGCCGAGCGGGCTGCCCTCCCGCGCCGTCGACGACGGGCTCCGAGCGGGCGACCTCGGCGAGCCCGACGGGGATGGGTGAGCGTCCTCGGCCGGTTTCGTCGGGTTCTCGCGGCTGATGCCGCCAACGTTCGGTCCACGAACCGTTCGCGCAGCCGAGCCAGGGCACGCTCGGCGAAGCGCTGGGCCGAGACAGCCGAGACTGTCGAGACAGGCGGCTCGCGGCGGCTCGAGCAGCGCGATCGAAGACCCGGAGTGTCCGCAGAACCAGGCCGAGGATCGCCGCGAGAACGGTGTGGGCGGTGCGGGCAGTGGCGGTGCGGGCGGTGGGCGAGATCGAAGTCAGTTCAGGCATGACTCCATGATCGAACTGATGTTCGACTTCGGCAAGATCTCGATCGAGTGGATCTCGGTGCCTCGGGCACTTCGGTGTCTCGGAGCTGGACGAGGCCTGCCAGCGGCCGCCGGGGTTCAGTCGATCAAGGGACGCGGCTCGCACGCCCCGGCTCGAGCCGCCTCCGCGTGAGCGCGCAGCAGCTGTGGAGCCGGCCGGACGACAGACCGCGACCGGTTCCGCGCCGCGCTTCGACGCCACCGGTTCGGAACCGCCACGCTCGACGAGCACCCCACCACACCGCCAAGGCCGTCTTGCCCACACCGATCCCGCCGTCCAGCAGACTCACTGGCGGCACACCCGCCGCGCCCCAGCCCTCACCTGGTCGGGCACCCCGTCCAACGCGGCCAACGCCTCCGCCCTACCGGTGAACGCCTGACTTCGGCGGAGTGGAATCGCCGGGTTGAACGCCGCCGGGTTGGAAGCTGCCGGGTTGGAAGCTGCCGGATCGGACATTGCCGGGTTCGACATAGACCGCCCCGCCCTTGTCACGATCAACGGTCTCAGCGCGATGGGCACCGTCGTCTCGGACCGTCTCGGGTCGTCGCGGACTGGTCGCCTCCGCCGACCGTCGCCCGTGCGGCGTAGTGCCGGACGGCGGCTGCTGAGCGGCTCCGGGGCCACGGATACGGCGGTGCTGATCGGGGTCAGACGGGCGGGTGAGATGGCCGGAGTAACGGCTCGGGTGGCGACGCCCCGTAGTGGAAGACCACCTGGTCGGGTGACATCTGGTCTCAGCGTGCGGTCGCCGGTTGACGGGTCGCGGGCCCCGGCCATACGGTCGGGACATGTCCGCGCAGTCTGATCACACCGCGAGAGGTTCCATCCTCCGTCCGGTCGTGAGCGCGCACTGTTGTCAGTGGTGAGCGTCCCCTTCTGACCTGCCGTGCTCGGCGTTCGGCCTCCAGATCGCCGTGCCGTCCCGCACGGCCCGCGCCCCCACATCACTTGAGGATCGATCATGTTCGCCGTGCCTCCGAACACCGTCGCCGCGCCTCCCACTCAGGACGCTCTGACGCATCCCGTGCGCGTCGCGATGGCGACCGCAACCGATCGGGAGCAGTGGGCGCCGCTCCTGCGTTACGACCCGGACCAGCGGTGGTCCGGCCTGCTGTCCCGCACCGAGCATCACGAGGTGTGGCTGTTGAGCTGGCTGCCCGGCCAGCGCACCCGACTGCATGATCACGGTGGCGCCGTCGGGGCGTTCACCGTGGTCAACGGAGTGTTGACCGAGCGCGTGGCCCGACAGGACGGCCGAGGCGGCCGCATCGAGGTCGTCCAGCCGCTGGCGGCGGGCGCCTCCCGCGTCTTCGGACCGGACTACGTGCACGAGGTCGTCAACGAGGGCCCGGACCCGGCGGTCAGCGTGCACGTCTACCGTCGGGAACGGCGCGAGATGAACGAGTACGAGTTCGACGCCGTCGAGGGCCTGCGTCCCACGGGGCGCCGCCGCTGGTAACCGGCGACTTCGCGTGCGGAGGCCCTTCTCCCGGACGGATGCGGGCCGGACGCACTGAGCACGCCCCCGGTGCCGGAGGCCACTGCGGACGGGTCGGTCCGAACCCGCCCGGGGCCCGACGCGGGCGCGGTCGAGATGCCCCAGGCGGAAACGGTGAGCGACGCCGTGATCGCTCCGGCTGCGGTGTTGATCGCGGGACCGCCTCGACGGTGCTTGCCCCCTGCCAGAGCGCCTCCCGTGCGCCAAGGCCTGCGCTCAGTCGACGCCGTCGACCACGCTGCCTTGTCGAGCCGCCATGCGTGCGCGGGCCGATGCACAGTGGGGATCTGCCTGGCGTCCAGTGTGCGAGCTATCCCGTGTGCGCGGGCCGACCATGGCCGGCAGTAGTTCGATTCATCGGGGTAGGAGTCAGGTCCGCCTGCGCCGGGCCGGCCGGGATTCGCGGGAACAGCCAGGGTGCCTTGGAAACCATCCCTGCGTGTGCGAGCCGTGGTCCACGGTGGCGTCCCGACCTGCCGAGTGCGCCACGAGCCCACCCCGCGCGGGGGCCGATTCGATTCCACGACTTTCGAACAGCGTCGCCTGAGAATCGTCCGCATACGCGCGGGGCTGCCACGGCGAGCACCCGGTCCAACGCGGCGGCGGTCGAGCCATCCCCGCGTGCGCGGGGCCGACGCCCCACGCTCGACGGTCTCGGTGTCACGCAGCGAGCCATCCCCGCGTGCGCGGGGCCGACACCCGCCCGTGCTCGACGAGGACGAGGTGATGGGAGCCATCCCCGCGTGTGCGGGGCCGACTCCGCCCGGTCGGTGATCTCGGACAGCAGCGCCGAGCCATCCCCGCGTGTGCGGGGCCGACCTCGGCGAGATCGGTCGGACCGTCGACCAGGCGGAGCCATCCCCGCGTGTGCGGGGCCGACCCGACCGTCAACGCCACGTTCGAAACCGAACGGAGCCATCCCCGCGTGTGCGGGGCCGACATGGCCCAGTGGACTCGGCGGCGTGACAACCGGGAGCCATCCCCGCGTGTGCGGGGCCGACACTTGTTGACCAGCGGATTCATCGCGGCCGGCAAGCCTGTACTACCACGTGATCCACGTTACATGTCGGCGCCTCGTCCGTGATCGGGTGCCTTGTGCGGTCCGTGCTCGGCTCGTCGGCCGGGCGGGTATGTGCCGCGACTTCCATGGACGGCCGTGCGCGTGACGGCCTCCCCGCACGGCTCGGCGGAGCCGGTTCGGTGACGTCGGACGGGATCGATCGTTCCTCTGGGCATACTCGACGTCCGACGCTCATGGGCGGATCAGCGCCCGCTGACGCGCTCAGGGATCGGTCGCCCGGCGGGAAGCAGCGGGCACGGCTCCGGGCTGCCCCAGGTCTGCTTCAGCGGCAGCACCCCGGCCCAGTGTTCGTCGGCCGCCACGTCGTCCTCATCGTCGCCGGGCGGGCCGGTGCGTACCTTCACCGATGCCTCGCCGAGGTCCATCGCGAGCACCAGCGTCGCGGCCATCTCCCGTTCGGTGGGCAGTCGGGCGCCGCCGTCCCACGATCCGGGGGCCAGCTGTTCGGTCACCACGCGCAGGGCGTGGCGCCGCCCCGCGTCGTCGAGCACGGGCACGGCCGTGCCCTGGATCACCGCGGACCGGTAGTTCGCCGAATGGTGGAAGACCGATCGTGCGTAGACGATGCCGTCGAGATGCGTCACCGTCACGCAGGCCGGGGCGCCGCCCGCCAGCGTGCGGAGACTGGCCGCGCCGGTCGAGCCGTGCAGGTAGAGGGTGTCGCCGTCGCGGCCGTAACAGGTAGGCAGCACGAGCGGGCCGGAGTCGGTGGTCAGACCGAGGTGGCAGATCAGGCCCGCGTCGAGGATGTCGTGCAGCTCTGCTCGCGCCGTCCTGGCACGCACCCTGCCTCGTCGTATGGTGCTGCGGTCGGTAGGGGACAACGGTCCGCCGGGCTGTTCCTGTGCCGGTTGTGCCACATCGGTCATGTACTCAGCGTGCCGCCCGCAGTGGCATTGGATAAGTGCCAATCATCGGTGATTTCGAAAGGCCACTTGATGAACGCCTCCCGACCCCGTGGCGGGCCGATCAGCGAGATCCCCATCGAGTTGGACCGTTCGGCGTCCATCCCGCTGGCCGTGCAGCTCGCGGACGCACTGCGCGCCTCGGCCGCCTCCGGTGTGCTGCGGGCGGGCGACCGGCTGCCGTCGACACGCGGTCTGGCCGGCTATCTCCGGGTCAGCAGGACGGTGACGGCGGCGGCGTACGAACAGCTGCATGCCGAGGGCTGGATCGTGGGCAGGCACGGCTCCGGGACCTTCGTCACCACCAGCCCGCCCGGCGCGGTGCGGAACGTCGAGCCGGCGCCGCGACCCGTGACCGGCGACCGGCGGCTGCTGGATCTCACTCCCGGTGCCCCCTGGGTGCACGGGCTGGATCGGGCAGCCTGGCGGCGGGCCTGGCGGGTCGCGGCCGACGCGCCGCCGCTGATTCGACCGCAGCGGGCCGGGCTGCCGGAGTACCGGACCGCGATCGTCGAACACCTCTTGCGGCACCGGGGGCTCGCCGTCGTCGACCGCCGCGACGACCTCGGCCCGTCGCCCGCCGATGCGGTGCTGGCGACGGCGGGCACCACCGCCGCCGTGGCGGAACTGGCGTCCTCGGTGCTGCGGCCGGGCGACCGGGTCGCGGTGGAGGACCCCGGCTATCAGCGGGCGGTCGGCGCGCTTCGCGCGGGCGGGGTCGAGGTCCTTCCCGCGCCGGTGGACGCCGACGGGCTCCTCGTCGACGAGATTCCCGAGGACATCCAGGCCGTCTACTGCTCACCCGCTCACCAGTACCCCCTGGGCGGCAGGCTGCCCGCTGAACGGCGGGTGGCGCTGGTGCGAAGGGCGCGCGAGCAGAACTTCCTGATCATCGAGGACGACTACGACGGCGAGCTGCGGTTCGACGTGGCACCGCTGCCGCTGCTGGTGGCCCTCGGCCCCGACGTCGTGGTGCACCTCGGCACCACGAGCAAGATCCTCACCCCCACTCTCGGCGCAGGCTGGATGGTCGCTCCCGGCCGGGTACTCGGCGCCGTGCAGGAGTACCGCGACCTCGCGGGAGCGGGTCCACCCGCCGCAGGCCAGCGGGTCTTCGTCGAGCTGGCTCGCCACGGAGACCTCGGGAGACACCTGCGCCGCATGCGCCGCGAGCTCGCGGCGCGGCGACTCCGGCTGGTGCAGGCGCTCGGTGAGAAGGGCATCGAGGTTCTCGGAGACGAGGCGGGCGCGCACGTGGTGATCCCACTGGCCTCCGCGGCGGCGGAGCAGCGGGTGGCGGCGAAGGCGGCGGCCGCAGGTGTGCTCATCGACGGCCTGGCTCGCCACTATCAGCGCACGCCGAGGCTCTTCGGCGTGCCGCTGGGCTACGCGGCCTGCACGCCTGCCGAGTTCGACGCGGCACTGCCGGAGATCGTCCAGTTGTTCGCGGACGAGGCGGGCAGGTCTGCCGACTTGGACGCCGAGTGAGCGGATCGGGGCGCCGGAGAAGCCTGATGGCACGTCACCGACTCGCTGGGGCGACTGTATCCGGTCGTGACAGGACGCTCGGCCGTCACGAGCGACGCCCGCCGGTGCCGGCCGACGGCTTCCCACCTCGCCACCCCATGCGTAGTCGGAGCTATCCCCGCGCGTGCGGGGCCGACGCGGCGACGGGCTCGGGACATGCGGATCACAAGGAGCTATCCCCGCGCGTGCGGGGCCGACCCCAGGTACTGGCCGAAGTCCGTATCCCTGGCCGAGCTATCCCCGCGCGTGCGGGGCCGACGTCACGGCCGCACCCATGTCAGCGAGAAGCCGGGAGCTATCCCCGCGCGTGCGGGGCCGACACCGACCACCGGCGATCGCGCCCGGCTGGTTGGGAGCTATCCCCGCGCGTGCGGGGCCGACAGCTGGTGCTGATGCCCGCCTGCCCATGGCTCAGAGCTATCCCCGCGCGTGCGGGGCCGACGTCGACCTTGCCGCCGAGGAGGGACAGCATGTCGAGCTATCCCCGCGCGTGCGGGGACGACCCGTGCTACTCGGCACACTGGCGCCATCCATGCGAGCTATCCCCGCGCGTGCGGGGACGACCTCCATCTGCAGGGGCATGACTCACTCCCTCAGGAGCTATCCCCGCGCGTGCGGGGACGACATAGTGTCCGCGATGGACGACGCGTAGGGGTAGGAGCTATCCCCGCGCGTGCGGGGACGACCTGACCAGCACGACCACGACTGACCAGGAGGAAGAGCTATCCCCGCGCGTGCGGGGCCGACCGGGATCAACAGCCGCACGTCGTCGGCGGTGAAGAGCTATCCCCGCGCGTGCGGGGCCGACACTTGTTGACCAGCGGGTTTATTCGTGGCCGAGG
The DNA here is from genome assembly GCF_002234535.1 of Actinoalloteichus hoggarensis. Classification (NCBI taxonomy): domain Bacteria; kingdom Bacillati; phylum Actinomycetota; class Actinomycetes; order Pseudonocardiales; family Pseudonocardiaceae; genus Actinoalloteichus; species Actinoalloteichus hoggarensis. The sequence goes on along the minus strand of NZ_CP022521.1, from coordinate 5,589,052 downwards.
GCCGATTTCTACCACGTGATCCACGTCACCATCTCCTGGAGCTGTGGGCGTCGGTTCGGAACCTGTCGTGCTGAGCGTATCGAACGGTGTAGTCGATGATGTTCGTGCTGGGAACGCCCGTGCCGGGCCGGTTGAGCCACGAACGGTCGTCCGATCGTCCGGCCGGGGCGGTCCGCTGCGTGGGCGTCCAGCCGGTGCGCGAGCCCCGGCGCGCGGTGACGCGGCGCCGGTCGGTGGGTGCGTCTTCGGGGACGGCCCACCGGAACGGGTGACCGCTTTTCGTTCAGGTGGGCCGCCGCACACGCTGTGTTCGAGAGCCTCGTCGATCGGGGGGACGCGCCCACCCGTGCTTCTCGCTGTCGGACACGACGGATCGGCGGGTGACGGCGACCGGAATGTCCGCCAGCGTGCCGAATTCGTCACATCGAGTGTGTTGGGGCGGCGGAAACCTGGGGACGCCTGCCGCTGCGCCGATCGAGGGAGGATTCGTGCCGGTAGGGTCACGCAGCATGACGGAGCGGAGAACACGCGTCGCGGTTGTCTTCGGCGGGCGGAGCTCGGAACACGCCATCTCGTGTTCGTCGGCCGCCAGCGTGCTGGCTCACCTCGACCCGCAGCGCTACGAGGTCGTTCCGGTGGGCATCAGCCAGGAAGGCCGTTGGGTCGTCGGCACCTCCGACGTCAGCGAGCTGGAGATCCGTGACCGTGTTCTGCCCACGGTGGACGCTACGGCGGCGGCGCTGGTGCTGCCCGCCGACCCGACCAGTCGGCACCTGATCTCCTTGGAGCCAGGGCAGGCGGGCGAGGCGCTGAGCGGCGTCGACGTCGTCTTCCCCGTGCTGCACGGCGCCTACGGCGAGGACGGCACGATCCAGGGCCTGCTGGAGATGGCGGGCCTGCCCTACGTGGGGCCGGGCGTGCTGGCCAGCGCCACCGCGATGGACAAGGAGTTCGCCAAGAAGCTCCTCGGCGCCGCCGGTCTGGGCGTCGGGCGGTACGAGGTCCTGCGGCGAGGCCAGGAGACGCTGAGCGCGGTGCAGCGGGAGACGCTGGGCCTGCCCGTGTTCGTCAAGCCCGCGCGCGCGGGCTCCTCGATCGGCATCAGCAAGGTGACCGACTGGGCGGAGCTGCCCGCCGCCATCGGCCTCGCCCGTCAGACCGACCCGAAGGTCGTCATCGAGAGCGCGGTGGTCGGTCGCGAGATCGAGTGCGGCGTACTGGAGTTCCCGGACGGCCGCGTCGAGGCCTCGCTGCCCTCGGAGATCCGGGTCGTCGACGGCGCGGTCGACTGGTACGACTTCGACGCCAAGTACCTCGACGAGTTCTGCGAGATCGACATCCCGGCGAAGCTCGACGACGACGTCACCGAGCGGCTGCGTGCCCAGGCGATCACCGCCTTCGAGGCACTCGACTGCCAGGGACTGGCGAGGGTGGACTTCTTCGTCACCGAGGCGGGTGAGTTGATCGTCAACGAGGTCAACACCATGCCCGGCTTCACCCCGATCTCGATGTACCCGAAGATGTGGGCGGTGACCGGCACGGACTACCCGTCCCTGCTCGACACGCTCGTCCAGACGGCGCTGGCCAGGGGTACCGGGCTGAGATGAAGCGCTCTGTAGTGACCTGGATCACGTGGTCATTCTGAGCCTTGGGGCGAGATGAACCCGCAGGTCAACAAGTATCGGCCCCGCGCACGCGGGGATGGCTCGGCGGCGTGGACGGCGTTCGCAACGGCGCACGGATCGGCCCCGCGCACGCGGGGATGGCTCCGCCGCCGTCGCCACCCTGCCCCCGCGCCGCCCATCGGCCCCGCGCACGCGGGGATGGCTCCCCGATCCAGGTCCGCCCGCAGCTGCTGGAGGGATCGGCCCCGCGCACGCGGGGATGGCTCCACGCCGAGGTTCCGGTCCCACGCCGTGATCGCATCGGCCCCGCGCACGCGGGGATGGCTCGGCGGCGACGTCTCCGGGCGCGGTGCGTTCACGATCGGCCCCGCGCACGCGGGGATGGCTCCTGCGCGCGGCCATCGACGACGCCGAGGCCGCCATCGGCCCCGCGCACGCGGGGATGGCTCCGGACTGGCCCGCGGCGCCACGACACCCCGCCGATCGGCCCCGCGCACGCGGGGATGGCTCGACGTCCTCTTCGACATCCCAGATGACGCGGCCATCGGCCCCGTGCACGCGGGGATGGCTCCGTCCCCCGGTCCCTCACGAACGCGGCGACGTCATCGGCCCCGCGCACGCGGGGATGGCTCCGCGGTCGTCGAGCGCGTCCACCGCTGTACCGAATCGGCCCCGCGCACGTGGGGATGGCTCCGCGCGGCCAGCAGCGGCGAGAGCTGTACTGCGATCGGCCCCGCGCACGCGAGGGTGGTGCCAGCGCGAAATAGCGCGGTAGAACTAGAGTGCCGATCGGTCGCGTGCCTGTTCGTAGGTCCGACGCGTGGGAGAATGCGGGATTAATTCATAAACTTGGAAGGATCTCCCACAGGGATATGGCGCTCGGCTGATGTCGTTCGGATTGTCTTTTATCTTCAAGTGAGTTGATGTGCGTTCTGCCTCCGTGCTGCATTGGTCTGTCGCCGCATCGCTCGATCGGGTGGTGCTGTGCGCGATCATGCCAAAACCGAACGAATTCGTCGGTATCGTCGATCTTATGAACCCGTTTGCGACTGTGCCGCAGCGCGCGGCGCTACTGCTGGACTCCATCGGCGACATCTGCTCTTCCTGCGCGAGTGCGGCCGAGGTCATCCGCTCCTCGGGTAGCGCTTCGGTGATGCGGACGTGCGCGCAGGCCTGCCGTCGTCTCGCGGAGTTGATAAGGCGGGGGAGACCTGGCGATGTGGTCACCCCCGCTACAGTGAACTGACCGTCCTGGAAATCTGTTCCTCTACCTCCTCGCACCGGCGGGGATGACTCCTCGTTCGGTTTGACCTTGAACTGGAGTGGATATTCGGCCCCGCGCCCGCGGGGAAGGGGCGGTCACCCATTCTCGTGGGTGACCGCCCCTCCGTCAGCACATCGGGAATGCCTGACGCCGATCCGCTTCGGACTGCTCGTCGTCTCTCCCGAGATCGGGCGGCCGCCACCGGCATCGCCGGGCCGGTACGACCGCGCGGACCACACCGGCCCGACGCGCGGCGGACCGAATGCCCGCGTCTGTCGCCCGGCCTCGAAGAGCCCCCTTGACGAAGACCAGCCTGCCCCGAAGCGTCGTCGTGCCTCAGAATCCCGCAGGCGGCTCCTCCGGTCGCCCTCTCGGGCCTGCTCGCCTGCGGGCCGAGAGGATCAGACCGTCGAAGTCCACCGGGTGCCAGCGGTCGCGGCCCGCCGTGCGTACCGCCCAGCCCTGTTCGTTGTCAGCGGGCTCGACGAGCACGGCCTGGCCGTCGCCGATGCGATCGGCCAGGGTGGACCAGAGCCGGTCGCGGACCCGTCTGCTCGGGTTGCCGACGAATACGCCCGCGTCGACCTCCACCATCCAGCGGGTCAGGTGCCCCCGAAGCCCGTCCGGCGCGGCGACGAGCACGACGACCGTGGTCATCGGGGAGGCTCCTCGGCGGCGCCCTCCAGTTCAGGGCCGATCACCGCGAGGTGGTCCTCGCCCATGCTCGGGTCGATGAGGGCCCGTACCTCCTCGTCGAAGGGCGCGCTGTACCAGTTGACCCCGCCCGAGACGCTGCCCGTCTCCTCGTCCCAGAGGCGGTTCAGTCCCTCGTCGTAGTCCTCCGGCGCGTCGACGTGCGACGGGGTGAGCAGGGCCTTGACGTCCTGGATGATCCGGTTGAGCAGTCTTTCGCGGGCGATGAGGTCGCGCAGGCCGGTGCGGGCGTCGCGTTCCTCGGTGAGGCCCTGTGCCGCGAGGTCGAAGGCCAGGGGGATGGTGTACTCGGCCTTGTAGAGGTCGGCGACGTCCAGGACGAAGCTCGTCGCGGACCCGGTGTGGACGAAGCCCAGTCCGGGGCTGGCGCCGAGGCCGACGACCACGGCGTGACAGATGCCGTAGAGGGCGGCGTTGGCCGCCGAGAGCAGACGGTTCAGATCGTCGCCCGCGGCGAAGGCGTCGCCGGGCTGGTAGACCCGCCCGTGCCACGGCACACCGGTGCGCCGTGAGTTCGCCTGGTACTGCTTGCGGACTCGGGCTCCCTCCCGGCCGCGCAGCTGACGCATCGTGGCGGTGGACACGTCCTCGCCGGGGAACCGCATCCCGTACATGGTCCGCGCCACGGCCAGCCGTTCCTTGGGGCGGCTGACCAGCCATGCCTGCCGGTTCAGCAGGCCGGCGCCCCGGCTCGGGCCGAGCCCGGCGGCATAGAAGCGGACGCCCTGATCACCCACCCAGCAGACGGCCGTTCCCGAGTCGGCCAGCAGGGTGATCGCGCCGTGAGTGACGCGGGTCCCCGGTCCCAGCAGCAGGACCGCGACCAGTGCGGCGGGGACGCGGACGGTCTCACGTCTGTTGACCACCACCACGGCGTTCTCGTCGCGGTCGACGTGGCTGCGTTCCACGTAGAGGCTGGAGACCCGGTCCTCCAGTCGGTGCAGATCGCGCGGGTCGGCCTTCCACCAGATGTCAGCCACGCGTCGTCACCGGCCTGCGGATCGTCCCGGCCGGGAGCGGCGCCAGGGTCAGCAGGCCGCAGCCGTAGGCCTTGCCTGGACCGACGCCGTGCAGCAGCCGATCGGCCAGCAGTTCGGCGTCGGTCACCCGCAGCAGGCCCTGGAAGGTCGCCGTGCGCAGCACCACCTGCGTCCGCCGCCGGGCGCCCTTGCCGAACTGGTGCCGCTCGCGCGCGATGATCCGCACCTCGCGAGCCGCCCCCGCCGGGCCGCCCGCACCGTTCTGGCCCGCCGCGTCCGGCTGTGTGCCTGCCGCGCCCAGATCCATCGAGCGCGCCTCGGAGCCGGGGCTCGTCGGGATCGTGAAGCCCCATCGCTCGGTCCGGCTCAACAGCCAGTCGAGCTGCGCGGCGGCGGTGCGGTGGCCGATGCGGAAGGACCGTGCCCGGTCCGGCTCCCGGCCCTCGGCCCGCGCCGCCCTGGCCCGTTCCGCGGCGCGCTCGACGGCCTCGGCCTGACACGTCGTCATCTTCTCGGGCCTCGACGTGTTCTGCACCGGGTTGGCCGTGAGACGGAAGCCGAACTCCTGACCGTCCGCCAGCCTGGCCAGCAGCGGCGCGTAGTCACGGATCAGGACGTGCTCGCCGTCGGCGTCCGGCCAGCCTGCCTGCTCCACCAGGTGGCTCCAGTCGGGGCGGGTCCTGCTCAGCACCAGGACATGTGGTCGTCGGGCGTCGTCGGCGTCGAGCCGCCACAGCAGCCGCTGGGTGTCCGGTCGGGAGGGGATGGCGGCCATCACCGCGCCGTGCAGGGCACGCGGGTTCGCCAGCAGCGTTCGGCTCGCGGCGCGCAGCGGATTGATCCTGATGCGGGACAGATACGGCATCGTCGTCACCAGCCCAACAGCGAGAAGGGGTCGTGGGATTCGGGGGGAGACTCGGCGTCGGTCGGTCGGTCCTTCGACGCCTCGTCGACGGGCACGTTCACCCAGTCGTGTCGGACCCGCCGCGTGGTGAAGGCGCGGGTGAGGGGGTCGAAGGTCGTCGGGACGTCGTGGGCGAGGTCGTCGCCCGCGTCGTCCTCCACCACCACCCGCAGATCGACGGTCGCGTGCCGATGGCGACGACGTCGCGCCGAGGGCGACGGGGCCTGCCACGGCGTCGTGCGCAGCGTCTCCTCGAGCGAGCCGGGGGAGTGGGACAGCAGCAGCGGCTGCGTCGGCACACACGAGCGCCTGCCCAGCGCCGGCGGGAAGGCGGGGGCCCGCACGGCCGCGGCCAGCTCGTCGATGAACGCGGTCCGCCCGGCCACGGCGGCCAGGAACACCGCGTCCTGGAGATAGAACCGGGTGGTGACGTGGGTGTGCTTGGCGGGCGAGGTCGTCTTCTGCACGCCCTTGGCATTCACCCCGGCCTGCGGCAGCGCCACACCCCGGTAGTCGCTCACGGTGTGATAGTCGCGGAGGAGGCTGCCCTCCTGATCGATCCGCACGCCCAGACGCAGGGCGTTGAGGTCGGCCGGGGACTCATCCCTCGTACGGCCCAGCGCCGCTGCCAGCAGCCCCACGATGCCCGACTTGGTGGGCTCCGGGCGGGTGTCCCGTCGGTTGAAGGCGCTCGGCCCGCCCCAGGACTGGAGAGGGCCGGCGAGCCGGAGAAGCAGGACGGACTCCTCCGGCGTCGAGGATTCCGCGGTCACCCCTGCTCCCGGTCCGAGGCGATCCGGCTGGTCAGGCCCGACAGCAGCTCCGCGAACGGCACGGCGGCGCCGAACGCCGACGTGACCGACTCGGCGGTCCGGTCGGTGAAGCCGTGGCTCACGGCGACGTGGGAGGCCTTCGCGCCCCAGACGTCCTTCGCCTGGGTGAACTCCTTCGCCAGCCGCACGGCCGAGGCCTCGGCGATGCCGCCCGAGGACGAGACCGGACGCTCGAAGGCGGAGGCGAGGTTGACCGGCTGGTCGTCGCGCAGTGCCACGGCCACCAGATGCGGCAGGGTGCCGTGGGCGAAGGAGTTACGGTGTCCGGTGGGCATCGACAGGGCGAACGACCGGACGAACAGCGCGGTGGCGTCGCGGGCGGCCTCGGCGTCGGCGAGGTTGTCCTCGAGCTGGTGCAGCCCGACGGTGGCATAGCGGTAGAGCGTCGCGGCGTTGAAGCCGATGGAGCCGATCATCCCGGCGCCGGTCTCCTCCCGCTCGTTCTCGTCGTCGACGGCCGTGTAGTAGTCGAACTCCTGCTGGACGGCGTGGGTGGAGATGGCGTGCGCCACCTGCGTGGCGCCGTCGACGTTGAGACCCGGGATGTCGGCGACCATGCGGCCGAACAGCGCCACGTCCACGGGGTGTCCGGTGCGCAGGGTCTCGGCGACGGGCAGGGTCTTCGCGGCGTCGGCGAGCGCGGAGTCCGCCAGCTCGGACAGTTCGCCTGCCTGCTCGGCCACCAGATCGGCCAGCCCGCGGAGCTGGGGACGGCCGTAGAAGAGCAGGTAGGCCGTGTTGTCCTCCTTCTTGCCCGGCTTGATGCCCAGCGCGGCGACCACGGCGCGGGCGACGCGCAGCCGGGCGTCGGCCGCCAGCGACGTCCGCTCCCCGAGCAGTTCGCTCAGTCCCTCGGTGATCTGCTTGGTGCGGACGCCCAGATCCGCGGCGGGCACCGTCTCGGCGAAGGCGAGCCGGGTGGCCCGCTTCCATGCCTGCGAGGAGACCCGCGAGCGGCGCACCCCGCCGAACTGGGCCTCCTTGGGGTTGCCCTGGTCGTCGCGGTTGAGGTTCGCGGGCGGGACGGTCTGGAGGATGTGGACGTCGAGGTAACGGCGCGGGGCCATCGGGTTCTCCTGAATCGGGGGCTGGTCGTGGGCGGTGAAGTCGAGGAGGTCGGCGCGAGCGTGGTCGTCGGCAGGACGACATCGCGGTGGGCGACGTGCGGGCGGGCGCGATGCTGGACTGGGACCGCGTCGCCTCGGGTGCCGTCGGTGTGGATCAGGTAGCGGTGAAGGACTTCTTCTCGGGTTCGTCCTGCCCGCCTCGGCCGTCACCGGACCTGCCCCAGTCGAAGTAGGCGGCCCCCCAGCGGCGGCGCACGTGGTCGCGCCGAGCGGGCGAGTGCCACTCGTAGAGGTCGGTGCCCAGCAGGCTGTAGTCGAGCGGGACGGCTTGGCCTCGGAGGAGGTCGAACAGTCCGCGCAGCCGGTAGGCCAGGCTCTCGACGCTCGTGGCGCTCGCCGCCGCCGCGACACGACGATCCAGGGCGTCTTCCCCGACGTGACCCGACTCGCGGAGTCGGCGTAGCGCGCGGCCGAGGCGGACGCCCGGCTTGTGCATGGGATCGGAGTGTCCCTGCTGGTGAAGACCGTAGAGGGTCAGCGCCACGTGCTCCGCGTTCTGCTCGTCGGAGACCTCGCCGTGCAGCGCGCGGACCTCGTCCACCGGGCGGGTGTAGAACCGCCAGAGCGAAGGCACGGAGCCTGCGGGTCGCCCCAGGCCGGAGCGCATCGCGGCGAGGTCTTCGCCGGGTGCGGTGCCCAGATGCCTGCGCCACCTCCCGTCGGCGCCGATGCGTCGAGCCCAGTAGGGGAGCGGGGGCCTCTTGCGCTCGGTCATCGTGGTGTCTCCCTGATCGATTCGGCCGGGCTGGACGCCTGCGCGGGACTGATCGCCCGGGGGGCTCTCCTCCTCGGGATGGAACTGGGGCCACAGGGAGGTCATGAACTGCTCGGACGGGACCGTGACCAGGGGCAGGATCCGGCCGAGCCTGCGGCGGAAGGCCGCCTCGGCGGTGGCGATCCGGTAGGTCGACTCGCCCTCCTCGCGGCCGAGGAAGGCCGCGCCGGGCATCCCGGCGAAGAGCCGGTCGGCCACGGCCCAGACGGCTCGCAGGGCCTTCTGCTCCCAGGCCTTGCGGCCGCGGCGGACCAGCTCCTCGTCCTCGCCCGCCGCCCGGAGGCCGGCGAGCAGTCTGCGCACCAGGTCGTCGAGCGCGTGCAGCACGACGTCGCCCGGTCGTTGGCTTCGGTCCCAGGGGATCGGCTCGCCGCCTAGTGCGCGCCGCAGGTCGGCGCTGAGGTTGTTCAGGGCCCGCGCCAGGTCCTCGGCCTGTTCGACGACGATCAGCACCGCCGCGTGGGCCGCCGAGTCCTCGCGCAGCGCGGCCAGCGGGAGCGGGATCGCGTCGGAGAGGGCGTCCTCCACGATGGCCGACTGGTTGCCGTAGACGACGCCGGTGGTCTCGACGTCGACGGGATAGTCCGCGGGCAGCGCCTCGTCCTCCCGGCGGGCGGCCAGGTCGTCGAGCAGCAGGCTCGTCGCGTAGCCGGGGGCCTTGTCGCCCGTCGCCGCCCGTTCCTCGCGGGCCAGCGTCAGCAGGGCGTCGAGGCCCCGCCACACCGCCTTGCCCGCCTGATGTCGCCTCGGTCGGCGCGGCGGGACGGGCCGGGACGAGCCCGTCGCCGTCTTCGTCTTCTTTCCCGGGACCTCCAGCGTCCACGCGGTGTGCGGCTCGAAGTCCGGGGTGGTGGCGAGGCGGTCGCCCGCCGCGACGATCACGCGGGTGACGCGCACGCCGTCCTCGGTGTCCTCGGGGATCAGACGGATACGACGGGACTGCCAGGTCCACAGCTCCAACAGGCCGGCGGCGGTGCGCTCCTGCCAGGCGGGCAGCGCCGTCGACCGGGTCTGCTCCACCGGCCCTTCCGGCGCGCGGCGATCCCACTGCGGCCGGTCGCTCGGCACGAGCGCGCCGGTACCGGGCAGGTTGAGCAGCAGCGTGTCGAAGAGGGTGCGGCCTCGCGGCATCACCACGCCGAGCTGGCCGAGCGGACCGGTCGGATTGCCGGTGGTCTTGCCTGCCTTGGCCTTCGGGTCGCCCACGGCGCCGGTCTTGATGGCGGCCGTGTCCCAGCAGTGGGCGTGCAGCAGCCACCGCGCCGCCTGCGCCGGGGTGAGCGGCAGCGGGTCGCCGTCGGACCGGGGCGAGAACAAGGGCACGTTGTTGCCGGTGGCCGCCGTGCAGACCAGCAGCGCGGCGCCCTTCGTCTCGCCGCTGAGGGCGGTCAGGCCTGCGACCTGGGCGAAGGGCGACCGTTCGTCGAACAGTCCGAAGAGGTGGCGACGCTGGTCGAGGTAGTCACTGATCGTGGCCTGCTGGTCGTCGGTGAACATTCCACGTTCGAACCATGTCGCCCACTCGTCGGTGTCGGCGGGGCGGCCCAGGGCGTGCAGGACCACCGGCAGCAGCACCTGCCGCAGGATCGCGGGCTTCTGAGTGGGGAAGTCGACGAGGAGATCGGTGAACTCGTGCGAACGCACCAGGAGATCTCGTAGGGAATGATCCGCAGGCTTCGCGCCGTCCCGGCTCGCGGCGAGCCAGGGATCGTCGGCAAGGTTCACGGGCGAACCTTTCTGAAAGCGTCCATGTTTAGACGAAAATTACTCGGAACAGAGTATACGAGCCGATATGGACTGTCACGCGGGGTAGCCGTCTACCCTGGACCTCCGCTCCCCGGAAGAATGAGACGGGGATGATCCGCGTCCGTGTTTCGGAATGGCGCGGCACGAGCGCCTCGGCCCCGCCACCTGCGGGGGACCCCCGTCGGGGTGTGGATCACGGGTCCGTCCCCGACGAGGGCGCCCGGCTAGGCCCGTGTGTCGTGCCGCGTCTCGACCAGACCCAGCGCGACGTCGTGCCGTAGTCCCGTCTCCGGTCCGCCCGGACGGGGCGCCGCCCGGAACGGCGAGCCGTCGTGCACGGCCACGCCTGTGCCGTCCAGCACGAGGGCCCGCGCGCCGCGCAGCCACGGATCACCCCGCCACCCCGGCAGCGGGCCCAGCTCCCGCGCCGCCGCCGTGAACCTGGGCGGCAGCCGCACCGTCGCCCCCAGGACGTCGTCCACCAGGTCCGCCGCCACGTCGCCGTTCGCCGTGAGCGCCCGACCCGACAACGTGCGATAGCGGCTCCCGTCGTGCGCCACCAGGATCACCTCGACGCTCTCCTCGCCGTCCCGCACCACGGCCCCCAGCGTCTGATCGTCGCCCGCGTCGGAGGTGGCCTGATGCAGTCCTTCCAGCGTGGACTTCGTCCCGTCGCCCTGCCGCGTGAGGAGATAGGGGATCGCGCTGTCGGCGCGTCTCCTCTGATCCGCCGCCCACTCCTGCCGGGCCGCCTCCTCGGCCGCACGCCAGGATCGCGGGCAGACCGACGGCTCCCCGTCGTACACCCGGCTCACCAGCTCGGGCACCTCGGCGGGGATCGTCCAGCCGCGCGACCCCGTACCCGCCGTGCCGTCGGCCGCCGTGTCGTCCTCCGCCGAGGCGGGCAGGTCGCCCGCGGCCCGCAGCACCTCGGCGGCACTGCGCAGCAGCAGCGGGCGACCATAGATCGCCGCACTCGCGTACAGCAGCTCCGGCACGCCCTCCCCGGCGGGCGCGAAGCCGGTCACCACCACCGCCGGGGCACGCACCGGCCCGGGACGGATCACGCCCTCGTGGCGATGAACCCGCCCGACGCGCTGAAGCAGCAGGTCGACCGGCGCCAGATCGGTGACGAGAAGGTCGGCGTCGATGTCGAAGGACTGCTCGGCGAGCTGGGTGGCGATCAACACGAACCGCCTCGGGCGGGGCAGGGCGCCTTCGGCCGCAGGCGAACCCAGCAGCCGCAGGCTCCGCTCCGTCCGCTCGGCCCGGGCCCGCGTGGTGAGCCGGGCGTGTAGCAACGTGGTCTCCTCGGCGTCCCAGCCGCGCTCCCGCAGCAGCGCGTACAACGACTGCGCTCGAGCCACGGTGTTGCGGATCACCAGTGCGCACCCGCCCTCGGCGAGCCGGTCCGTCAGCAGCGCGAGCACGTCCTCGTCGGCCATGCGCTGGAGCCGGTCCCGCTCCGCGCTGCCGTCGCCCCGCGCGGGCAGTCGTTCCGCCAGCACCTCCACCGCGACCCGCTGATCGGCCCGCCACGACGGCGACGAGGTCGTGGCGCCCCTCGGCGTCTCGCCGTCCTCGTCGAGCCACGCGGTCGTCACCCGGGGATACCCGTCGGCGGGCGAGGCCTCGGTCCAGCCGAACTCCTCGCGCGAGGCGGCTCCGCCCAGGTATGCCGCCACCAGCGCGCGACGCTGGGCGGGCGGGAGCGTCGCCGAGAGCAGCACCACCGGCACGCCCGCCTGGCCCAGCCAGCGCAGGCCCTCCGCCAGGAAGCGCGACATGTAGACGTCGGCGGCGTGGACCTCGTCGAGGATCACGACCTTGCCCGCCAGCCCGGCCATGCGCAGCATGACGTGCTTCGTGCGGGTGGCCGCCATGAGTAGCTGGTCGATCGTGCCCACCACGAAGGGGCAGAGCAGGCCCCGTTTCGGGCCGAGCAGCCACTCGGCGGGCAGGTGACGTTCATGGCCGCCGGGTTCCTCGTCTCGGGGGACCGTGCCGTAGCGGTCGTCGCAGTCGAACTCGTCGACGCCCGCGAACCCGGCGTCGGCGTCCGCGGCGCCGTCGCTCGTCGCCAAGAGCCGACGCCACTCCGAGGTGAAGCGCCTGCGGCCGTGGAGCAGCCCGACCTGCGCGGGCAGCTCCGCGTCGATCGCCGCGAGCCAGGCGCGGACCTCGGTGAACATCGGGTCGCTGGTGGCCTGGGTGGGCATCCCCAGGAACACGCCGTCGGCGCCGAAACGGGCCGCCAGAACCTCGGCGGCGGCCAGCGCGGCCTTCGTCTTGCCCTCGCCCATCGGCGCCTCGACCACCATGATCCCGGGACGCGCCATGCTCCGGGCCGCCTCGATCACCAGCCGCTGCGACGACCGCGCCTCGCGCCGGAACCGGTCGGCGAAGAACTCCGGCTCCGGTGTGGACAGCCGGCCCCAGCCGCCGCGCAGGCCGAGCTTCGTCCACGCCGTGGCGGCTCGTTCTCGGGACTCCGCGATGCTGACTACGGCGAGGTCGTCCAGGCCGGTGAAGTGCTTCTCGTCGCTCGCGATCCAGTCGGCCATCACGATCAGCCCGCTGAGGTGGAGCTGAACGGCCTTCGGCGGGACCACCTCGGGCTGCACGTCGGCGACGTCGGTGTAGCCCAGCTCGCGGGTGAAGACGTCGATCAGCGTGCGCTGAACGAGCTGCCATTCCTCGCCCTTGCCCAGTAGGTGACCGCCCGACTTGCGGGAGGGCCGCAGCGATCCCTCCGTGGGGAAGCGGCCGTGGTGCCCGGCGACCAGCGGCCACACCCACGCGAGATGTCGCCTCTCCCACAGCGGGGCCGACCTGTCGCCCAGATAGCGACGCAGGATGTTGCCGCCCGCCTTGTCATGGCGCCAGCGCAGCCGCGCGATGTCCGACTCCTGCCAGGTCAGGCCCGCCGCCCGCACCGCCCGTGCTCCCTCGGGCCACAGCCGCTGATGAGAGGGCGTGGCCTTCCCGCAGTCGTGGATTCCGCACAACCAGGCGAAGAGCCGCCTGCCGCGCCCCGGACCGCCCGCCACCTCGTCGAGCAGCGCCCGCGTGGACGGCGCCAGGAAGTGATCCCAGATCAGCTCCCCCACCGCCGCCGTGTCCAGCAGATGCGCGATCAGCAGGTTCGTCCTGCCGCCCGCCTTCTCCTTCGACTTTCCCCACAACGTCCCCAGCCACCGTGCCATTCGCGGGTCGACGTCGTCGTCGAGCTCCATCACCCCGTCCCCGTTCTCCTCCCCGAAGCGGAGAGTAGTGATCGGCCCTGACAAGATCGCCCGCAGTGATCGGCGAAGCGGCGAGACGGCAGTATGTGACCTGAATCACTTGGTAATTCGGTGGGGGTCGCCGTAGTAAAGTCCCAGGTCACGAAGTATCGGCCCCGCACGCGCGGGGATGGCTCTCCCTCCCGGAGCTGCTGGACGCGCTCGTGTCCATCGGCCCCGCACGCGCGGGGATGGCTCGACGAAGGAGGTCACCTGATGTCCCTGCCCACCATCGGCCCCGCACGCGCGGGGATGGCTCGCACTCGCACGGGCGATCGGCGCCGAGCTACGGATCGGCCCCGCACGCGCGGGGATGGCTCCCGCCAGCCGGCCGCCCTGCTCGGACATGATCGATCGGCCCCGCACGCGCGGGGATGGCTCCAGCGCCTCGACGACGACCAGGTCAGCGGGCAGATCGGCCCCGCACGCGCGGGGATGGCTCGCAGATTGGGACCAGGCGCTCGACGAGTGGGCGATCGGCCCCGCACGCGCGGGGATGGCTCTGGACACACACAACAATGGGCCGCCCACGGGGTATCGGCCCCGCACGCGCGGGGATGGCTCCGACGAGCGGCGCCCGCCTGAACCCGGAGACATCGGCCCCGCACGCCGGGCCGGCTTCCTCGCGGGTCGATCGGGGTGGCGATCCGCGCCGGGGCGCCTCCGTACGAGACGGGAGGGCGGGCGACGGGCGGCCGCGGAGCGATTCCCACGCCGCGGCCGCGGCACTGGAGCATCTGGTCGCCGGCCTCAGCCGGTGCGTCTGCGGAGGAGCCAGACGGTGCCGCCGACACAGAACGTCCCCAGAACGAGCAGGACGCCTGCCTCGATGGACTGCAGGAGCCAGTAGCGGTCCGCCGGGTGGTAGCTGACGAATTCGTGCAGACCGTCGGGTAGTGACCATGGTTCGGCGTCCGGGTCGGCGTTCCGATGTTCCCAGGTCAGCTGATAACCGTGCTGATCGGGAATCCGATGACCGGCGTCGTCCTCGAAACGGGTGCCGAGGTAGAACGCCGACGGATCGACGGGCGTCACCGAGTATCCGTCGCTGTCCCCTTCGTATTCGAAGTACTCGGCCGAGGGCATCGTCTCGGGAGCGGTGTACACCGTGAGGGCGAACGGGGTGGCGAGGACCAGTCCCCAGGCGGCGACGAGGCTGGTGACCACGCCGATCACGCGCCGTCTCATCGCGGTGCTGACCAACAGGCAGAGCGCGGTGAGGAACAACGTCCTCGCGGGCAGCACCAGCATCCCGTGGTGGAAGGCGCCGATGTCGGCATGGGGGGAGTACTGGGCCTTCCAGAAGGTCATGGAGGCCGCGATCGTCAGGGAGACCAGCAGCACGGCGCCGAACATGACGGCGACGGTGCCCGCGAACCACTGTTCCCTGGTCCGCTCCTGAGTCCACAGGAACTGGTGGCGGCCCCGGTGGAACTCCCGCACCACCAGCGGCGCCCCCGCCGTCATCGCGAGGACGGCGGGCAGCAGCACCATCGGTCGGTCCAGGCTGAGCGCCGCCCAGAACACACTCAGCAGTCCGTCCTGTTCGTAGAAGCAGGATGAGGACATGTGCAGTTCGTCGAGGCATCGAGCGAGTTCGGGGCCCGCCGCCCGGAATGCCAGGCCCGCGCCGAGCAAGACGGTCGACAGCAGTCCGCCCATGATGAGTAACGAGAGCAGGGCGACGCGATTTCGTCGCCAGACGAGCCAGAACATCGTCGATCACTCCGTTTCTTCGTCGTCGACGACGAAAGAGATGTATCGGGTGTCCACCGCGGTGGACACCTCTCGATTTCAGGGACTCGGCGCGGCCGGCGACGGCGAATCGAAAGCGTCACCTACGGCTCGAGCACCGGCCGCGCGGCGGTGTGCTGATCGGTGATCTCGTCGGTTCTCTCTCCGACGAATCGGCAGCCTTCCCGCGCGACGGCCGTGTGCCGGTCGCCGAGCTGCGCGAAGACATGGCGAGCGTCCGATGCCGAAGCGTCGGAGTCGCGCCCACCCGCGTGGTGGGCGAGAGCACCGCGGCTGCCCGAATCAGGCGTCGCCGCGCGATGCGACTCGGCGCCGTCCGGGGCGTCGACGGCGGAGTCGCGGCGGCCCCGGTTCGCCCCTGCCGCCGCGCTCCGCCGTCATCTGGTCGGGACGAACCCCCAACTCGCCCCCGTCGGCTCCGGAACCCCCCCGAGAGCTCCGGAGTCGAAGATCGACTCGCGCTGCTCAGGTCCGACGTCGGACCAGCAGCCAGGTCCCGGCGAAGGTCAGCATGGTCAGGGCGAGCAGGATGCCCGCCTCGATGAGTTGAAAGGTCCAGAAGCGCTCGGCGGGCTGGTATTCGGCCCATCGGACGAGTCCGGCCGCGTCGAAGTAGTCGTCGACGTTCGTGCCCCCGTCGGCGATCCGGAGCCGCTCGGCGCGGTCGTAGGCCTCGTTCAGGGGCACCCGGGCGCCCGTGGCGTCGGTGACCCGGGTCTCGAGTCGCCAGTCGGCCCGGCTGGGCGCGTGTCCGCCCTCCGTGGTCAGCGGGGGCAGGTAGCGCGGCCGTAGGAAGCTGAGGACGAACGCGACGACGTACCAGCCGAGGACGGTCGTGGCGATCGCCGCCGTCACCCGGCGCGACGCCACCGCGGCGAACAGGCCGAGCACGACCATGAAGACCGTCAGCATCGGCATCGTCAACGGGCCCAGTTCGTAACCCCGAATCTGCCCGAACTGCCCGTAGAACGCGCCGTACGGGGCGTGCCAGAACTGATAACCGAGCTGGAACACCACGCTCAGGATCACGGCGGGCACCAGCGCGGCGGACGTCGTCGTGATCAGCCAGCGTCGTCGGCTCACGTCCTGGGTGAACGCCCAGCGCACGGCCCCGGTCTCGTAGTCCCGCGCGGTGGCGGGCACGGCGAGGAAGAGACCGATCAGCAGGGGAGTCAACCCGAGCCAGGCAGCCAGGCCGTGCATGAAGCCGAGGAAGTGGTAGGCGGGCTCTCCGTAGTCGAGCCCGCAGCGGGCGAGGGACCCGCTCTGTCCGTGGGTGCATTCGCCGAGATGCTCGACGGGGTAGAGCGCCCGCGTCATGAACCCCGCGACCAGGTAGGCCGCCGCGAGGAGGACGACGAGCGTGGTCAGGACGATCAGCGCGCCGCGCCGCCGTCGTAAGGCGAGCCAGATCACGTCGCGGCCTCGTCGATCGTGAGCGCGGTGTCACCGCGGAGGTATCCGAGGACCAGCTCCTCCAGATCCGGCGTGGTGTGCGCCCAGCTCGCCTGGGGTGCGGGGCCGTCGTCGCGGCGGACCAGGAGGGTGCTCTGGCGGCCGGTGTCCGTCCGGTCGATCACCGTGTAGGCGTCCTGGACCCGTTCGGCGTCCTCCACGGGGCAGGTGATCAGCCGATGCCCCGACCGTAGGGCGTCGGTCTCACCCGCGACGCGAAGCCGTCCGTTGGTGAGCACCGCGAGGTGGTCGCACATCCGTTCCAGCTCGGAGACGACGTGGGAGGAGATCACGACGGTGGTCTCCCGTTCGGCGACGACCTCCATGAGCGTGCCCATGAAGTCCCGGCGTGCCAGCGGGTCCATCGACGCCACCGGCTCGTCGAGCACCAGCAGATCCGGCCGGGCCGCCAGCGTGATGGTGAGCGCCACCTGGGCCTGCTGGCCGCCGGACAGGGTGCCGATCTTCTTGGACGGTCGCAGCCGCAGTCCGGCGAGCCGGGCCTGTGCCCAGTCCTCGTCCCAGCGGGAGTTGAGCACGCGCCCGGCGCGGAGCATCTCGGTGATGGTGAAGTCGCGGTAGAGCGGATGGTCCTGGGCGAGGTAGCCGACCTTCGCGCGCAGGTCGGGATGCCCGGCGGGCAGGCCGAACAGGGTCAGCTCGCCCTCGTTCGGTTCGAGCAGGTCGACCAGCAGCTTCAGCAGCGTGGTCTTGCCCGCGCCGTTGGGACCGACCAGGCCGAGCACGCTGCCTTTCGGCAGGGTCAGCTCGACGTCGCGAAGCGCCCAGGTGTTGCGGAACCGCTTGCTCAGCGCGGATGCCTGGATGACGGCGGTCATACGTCGTCTCCCTTCGAAGTGGTGTCGGTCAATGCCGCGGTGAACAGCCCCGTCATGCCGTCGGCGTCGAGGCCCGCGGCCCTGGCCGACCGGATCCAGCCCGCCAGGGAGTCCTGAAGTTCGCGGAGGCGGGCCTCGGGGACCGGGTCGGCGGCCTCGGCGGCGACGAACGTCCCGCGCCCCGGCCTGCCCTGGGCCAGTCCCTTGTGCTCCAACTCCCGGTACGCCTTGAGAACGGTGTTCGGATTGACGGCCACCATGCGAGCGACCTCCTTCACGGTCGGAAGTCGATCGCCCCTGGTCAGGTGGCCGAGTCGGATCGCCTGCTCGACCTGGTGGACGAGCTGGAGATACGGGGGGACCCCGGAACTCGGGCTCACGGTGAAGTGGATCAACGCGCCGTCCTATCGACCTATTTACCTAGTGTCGTAGGTAAATAGTACTTCGGAGGTCGCGTCGGTTGTCAACCGAGTTCGGCCGATTCGAAGTCCGCGCTGGTGAGAAGGGCGGACGGCGTCCTCCACCGAGCTCCGGCGGAGTGGACGACGGCAGACACGAGACCGGCTGCGCCCGGCGTGAGACGGGGGACGGGGCACCAACACGGAGAACCGGCGAGCCGAGGCTGGCCGCCGCGACGGCGACCACAGGCTGTTGATCACGCCCGGCCTCGCGAGCGGCACGCACACGTCTCTGCCTGCCCGACGTCCTCGGCTGCCTGGTGATCCGTGACCTGGCGGAGCGCACGGTGCACGGCCCGGCAGGCCTGCCGGGCCTGCGGACGCGGGCAGTGGCAACGGCACGATGCGTGCCGACGACCGACGGCTCGCCCGCGCCGGTTCAGGAGGCGAGACGACTCGCCAGGGGCGGGAGACGGCGCTCTGCCGGCCGGGTATCGCCTTCCGGGCTTCGTCCACGGCCGTCTCGGCCCGGTCTCCCGGCGCCGGTGACCGTGCCGAGGGGAGACAGCGGCCGGTGTCTTCCGACTCAGGGCCGACGCCTGGACTCGACGGAGCGGTTCACCACCCGCGTGAGGCTTCTCGCCGCCGGGGACCACCGCCGCCGACGTCGGGTTCGGCGGCCCGCAGGCTGTTCGCCGGTGCTACGAGGGCTGCCCGCAGGGCGCCGGAGCGGTGGCGTACGGAGCAGGGGCCGATCGGCGGCCGCGCCGATCGGCGGTCTGCGCGGTGATCAGGGCCGACGGAGCGGGCTTACTCGATGTCCGTTGTGGAGTGTGGGCGCGGCGTATGCCCGGCCGCGGGCCGCACCCGGCGCCGCCGTCTTGATCAGCCCGTGCTCGACACCGCGTTCTTGGATGCCGTGCGTGCCGCCGCATTCGAGGCGGGCGTGGTGCGAGCCTGCCTGCGGCGGCCCCGACACGTCGACGGTCCGGACGGCCAGGCGCGGCGAAGATCAGTCGATCTCGATCTCCACGGCGGGCAGCCGTTCGCCCAGCACGGTGGAGACGCTCTGCAACGGCCCGCTGCCCATGCCGTCGGGCATGGTCAGGGCCACCCCGACCGGACGGTCCACGGCCGCCCAGGTCGTCGAGCCCTCACCGGTCATCTCCAGCCACTGGACGCCCGACAGGTCCAACAGCTGCGAGGTGGGGGTCAGCTCCGCGGGGGTGCCGAGCCCGCAGCGCAGCACCACCGGGTCGTGGTCGGCGCTGCCCCAGGCAGCGGCGCCCGGCGGCGCGGGATCGATCAGTTCACGTCGGGCGAGGGTGTCCTCCCCGGAGGACAGCTCCTCGGGAAGCGCGGCGACGAGGTCCACGCACTCGGGCGATTCGGCGTCCGGAGCGGGGATCGTCGCCAACGCCAGCGGACCGGTCCGCTCGGCCGCCAAGGCCGCGTCGTCGATCGAGCTCTGCGACTCCGCGTTGAACGCCAGCACCCCGACGGCCACCGCCAACGCGAGAGGGAGCCCGATCGCCGCCGCGATCAGCGGACGCGGGACCTGCCCGGAACCTGCCTCGGTCATGTCCTCATGACATCACGGTGAGGCGGCGTGGTCTCCCCGGGTCAGAGTCGCACCACCGGGCAGGTCAGCGTGCGGGTGATGCCCGCCACGTTCTGCACTCGGGCGACGACGAGACGGCCCAGTTCGTCGACGGAGTCCGACTCCGCGCGGACGATGACGTCATAGGGACCGGTGACGTCCTCGGCGGTGGTGACGCCGGGAATGCTGCTGATCTCGGCAGCGACCGCGGCTGCCTTGCCGACCTCTGTTTGGATCAGGATGTATGCCTGGACCACGGCGTGCCCCTTCGTCTGGACGGGTCTGCTCGGGGTAGGAACGTGTGCAGCAAAGTACCCCAGGTGGTGAAGTATTAGGGACTCAGACCATTGGAGGTCCGTTTGCACCCGGAGCCGGCGGAGCGGGACACGGTCGCCGGACTCGGTGAGTTCGGCGTCATCGAGCGCATCACGTC
This sequence comes from Actinoalloteichus hoggarensis, assembly GCF_002234535.1. NCBI lineage: Bacteria > Bacillati > Actinomycetota > Actinomycetes > Pseudonocardiales > Pseudonocardiaceae > Actinoalloteichus > Actinoalloteichus hoggarensis. The sequence goes on along the minus strand of NZ_CP022521.1, from coordinate 5,569,320 downwards.
GGGCAGACCTCAGTCCGGCAGCACGCTGCTCGGACCCGGTGACGACGCGGCCGTGGTGGCCGCCCCGGACGGCCGGGTGGTCGCGAGCACCGACATCCTCGTCGAGGGGGTGCACTTCCGGTTGGACTGGTCGAACCCGCGTCAGGTCGGCCGGAAGGCGATCGCCGTGAACCTCGCCGACGTGGCCGCGATGGGCGCCGCGCCGACCGGACTGCTGATGGGGCTCGCCTGCCCGGCGGACACCCCGACCGAGGTGATCGACGGGCTGACCTCGGGAATGTGGGAGGAGGCCGCGTCGGTCGGCGTCGGCATCGTCGGCGGCGACATGGTGACCGCTCAGCAGATCATGATCTCGGTGACCGCGCTGGGCGACCTGGCGGGGCGTCGGGCCGTGACACGGTCGGGTGCTCGGCCGGGGGACGTCGTCGCGGTCTGCGGCAGGCTCGGCTGGGCCGCCGCCGGACTCGCCGTCCTGGGCCGCGGATTCCGTTCGCCCGGCGCGGTGGTGGCGGCGCAGCGGGTGCCGACGCCGCCCTACGCGGCGGGGCCCGAGGCGGCGGACGCGGGTGCCAGCGCCATGATCGACGTCTCGGACGGGCTGCTGGCCGACCTCGGCCACATCGCGGAGGCCTCGGCCGTCTCGATCGACGTCTGGAGTGACCGACTGGAGGTGCACCAGCGGCTCGTGGACGTGGCCTCCGCGCTCGGCGCCGACCCGCTGCACTGGGTGCTGACCGGGGGCGAGGACCATGCGCTGGCCGCGACGTTCCCCGCCGAGGCCGTGCTGCCGCCGGAATGGCGCGCGGTGGGCACGGTGGGCACGGGGAGCCTGATCACCGTCGACGGCCGGACCTACGACGGCCCCTCGGGCTGGGAGCACTGGCGGCATCCCTGATCTCGACGGAATCCCCTCAGTCCGCCCGTCCGCGCCCTCGGCGGCCCGAGGAGATCGTGGCGACGCTGTCCTGAGTCCGCCGTCCCCGGGGCCGACGTCGCGGAGGGTGCGTTCGGATGGGCTCTCGTCTGTGTCGGACCCGCCGCGGACCCGACCTGCCGGCCGATTCGGCGGCGATCCGAACCCGGCATCGCCGAGCGGGCGGACGCCGGGGCGGCTCCGGCGGTGCGCCGCGTGGGGCGCCGAGTCGACCCTCCGCCGGTTCGGCACGGGCGGGAGGGCGGGCTGAGCGCCTGCCCACAACCGCTGGCCCGGTGTGCGGCCTGCTCAGTAGCCTGCCGGACATGGAGCTGCGCATCACCCCCTTCGATCACCCGGACGCGAAGCGGCTGATCGCCGAGGTGCAGCAGGAGTACGTGCGGCGTTACGGCGACGAGGATCAGACGCCGGTGGCCGCCGACCAGTTCGCGCCGCCGCGCGGGCTCTTCGTGATCGGCTACCTCGACGGCAGGCCGGTGGCCACGGGCGGCTGGCGGCGCATCGTGGTCGGCTCGGACGGGATGGACGACTCGCACCTGCGGGGCGACGACGCCGAGCTGAAGCGGATGTACGTCTCGGCCGGATTCCGGGGGCGCGGCCTGGCCCGGCAGACCCTCGTGTTCCTGGAGCAGACCGCGGCCGACGCGGGCTGCAGGCGATTCATCCTCGAGACCGGGAACGCCCAGCCGGAGGCGGTCGCGCTGTACGGCTCGTCGGGCTATCAGCCGTTGCCGAAGTACGGCCACTACCGCGACGACGAGCGCAGTCTCTGTTTCGCCAAGGTCCTCGACGGTCGCGCGGGCGGTGCCGATCAGGCCCGGGCGTCGGCCGTCGAGCAGTCGGATGCCCACCGGCCGGACGGGCCTGCCGAGGCGGCGCCTCCCGGTGCCGCGCGGCCGAAGCCGAGCCGAGCCGAGGCGACCGCCGCCGGGCGCTGACGATCTCGGCCCGTGAGGCGCCCGGGCTGTCGCACCGGCGCTGTCGGCATTCCCGCGGAGGCGGCATTCGTGGAGGCGGCGCCCGCGTCCCTCCGGCCGTCCCGCACCACGGCGGACCCCGCACCACGGCGGACCGGAGACCACCCGGTCCGCGGCGCACGTGCCCACGACGAGGAGGGATCACGATGGCGATCTACGCGTTGGACGACTGGGAGCCTCGCATTCACCCGGATGCCTACGTCCATCCTGACGCGACGGTGATCGGCCGGGTCACGATCGGCGCGGGATCGACCGTGTGGCCGCAGGCCGTGCTGCGAGGGGACTACGGGATCATCGAGATCGGCGAGCGGACCAGTGTGCAGGACGGTTCGATCATTCACTGCACCGAACAGCACGCCACCCTCATCGGCTCGGACTGCGTGCTGGGTCACGCCGTGCACGTCGAAGGGGCGACGGTGGCCGATCACTGCCTGATCGGCTCGGGTTCGGTGGTGCTCAACGGCGTCGTGGTGGAGGAGGGCGCGGTGGTCGGCGCGGGCGCGGTCGTCTCCTTCGGCACGAGGATCCCCGCCCGCGCGATGGCGCTGGGCGTGCCCGCGCGGATTCGCGAGGGCCACGAGGTCGCGCCGGGGACCTGGAAGGGCAACGTGGAGCGCTATGTCGAGAACGGTCGGCGCTACCGGACGGGACTGCGGAGGCTCGACGGCTGACCCGCCGGATCGGCGGGTCGCGGCGTCGGGCGGGCCGCCTGCGAGATCGTGGCCTGTCCGCACGGGTCGCGCCGCCGCCGCCGAGGAGACTCCTCGCCGAAAGTCCTCAGCCTCGAGCACCTGCCGCATCTCGACCTTCTGCTCGACCGCCGGGTCGGTCGGGGTGTGTCGGCCACGTGCTCGTTCGAAGCGAGACGGCGCGGCCCCGGGCTCGATCGTCGCCGCGCGGTCGTCCGTGACCGCGTTCGGTGTCCGCTGTGGTTCGAGGCGGGCGCGTCGGCGTGCCGCAGGGGGCCGTCGGACGTCCGACGGCCCCCGCCGCCCGTCGTGTTCGCCGTCCGGGGCGGCGTGCGGGGCGGTCGTGACGCCGACCGGTCGTCGGCGCGGCGTCGTCGATCGCGCTCCGCTCCCGCTCGGCGACATGGCCGTGTGCCGGTGGCGGAGAGGAGAATCGGCACCAAGCGGAGAGAAGCGACGACATCGCAGGTCGTCTGAGTGAGCGAGGACTCTCGCGCGTGCGCGCCGCCCGGCGGGGCGGGCGCCGGACCGCCTCGTGGCGGGCCTCGGGGGTCGTACGACGGACCCGATCGGGTCGTGTTTGATCGGCTGTCGATGTCCTCTCGTCCGCCCATTCGATAGTGATCAGTCACTACTAACGTGAGGACCGCTCATGACCAACCTGTCCACCTCGGCCCTCCGCCGCGTCTGGCAGCTCCTCTGGGGCCTGCTCGCGGTCTCCGCGGTCGCCGTCGCCTTCGGCGCGGTGTCGCCGTACCTGATCGGAGACCCCGAGAACAGCACGATGCCGCTGAACCCCGACGCACCCGCCCACTTCCTCACCATCGTCCTGCACGCGGCGCCGGGCGGTCTGGCCCTGCTCATCGGGCCGTTCCAGTTCGTCGGCGGACTGCGCCGCCGCGCTCCGAAGGTGCACCGAGTCCTCGGCCGGGTCTACCTGATCTGCGTCGTGGCCGCCTCGGCCGCCGCCGTGTTCGCGACGATGATCTCGACCAGCGGTCTCGCGGCTCAGGCCGCCTTCTACCTCCTGGTCGCCGCCTGGCTGTACACCCTCGCTCAGGCGTACCGGACCATTCGCCGGGGCGAGGTGGCGTTGCATCGCATCTGGATGATCCGGAACTACGCGCTCACCTTCGCCGCCGTGACGCTGCGGCTCTACCTCGGACTCGGCGTGATGGCGCAGACGGTCGACCCGACGCTGACCTTCGAGGCCGTCTACACCGCGAGCGCCTGGGCCTCGTTCGTGGGCAACGTGCTGGTGGTCGAGTACTTCATCGTGCAGCGGGCGTTGCGACCGCTCGTCGGGCGTGGCCGGGGTAGGGACGGCGCATCGGAGGTCGGCGCGCGCCGTCCGGCGGAGCACGGCTCGCAGGAGCACGGCTCCGCGGCGCGCGCGCCGGTCGCCGAGCAACCCGTGTGAGGACGGGGGCGGCCGTCCTCACACGCTGTCGGGGCGGCCGGCCTGGTCGCCGACGGGTTCGACGGGCAGCGGCGACCGCAGCCAGGCGCCCCGCACGGAGCGTTCACACCTCTCGGGGTCGTCCCCCCTGCTGACGAACAGGGCGGTCAACAGGGGAACGCCCCCGGCGAGCGTCGTGGTCGGCAGCGGCCCGTTGGCGACGAGGGAGACCAGGCCGTGGGCGACGGCCCAGCTCTGGGTGGCCAGCTCCAGTCCGCCGGTGTCGGCGTCGAACCGGCCCGCCCGCCGGGATCGATGCACCGCCTGGACGAGGTACTCCAGCGTGGCGTCCGCCGCCGCGAGGTCTTCGAGCTCGAAGTTCGCGTCGAACATGACCCGGTACAGGTCGGGGTGGTCCAGCGCATTGCCGAGATAGGCGGTGATCAGGACAGTCAGGTCCGCGACCGGGTCCTCCGACGCGGGTACCGCGGCGAACCGGCGGGCCAGCCGGGTGAAGCCCTCCTGTCGGAGCGCGGCCCACATGCCGTCCATGCCGCCGAAGTGGGTGTAGACGGCCATCGTCGACACGCCCGTCCCGGCCACCAGGGATCGCAGGGTGACGGGCTCGCGGACGCGAAGCAGGTGCGCGGCGCGTTCGATCAGCAGAGTGCGCACCGCCGGATCCTTCGTCCTGGCCATGCGGGAAGATTACATAGCATTGCATTGCTATAGTTTCGATTCCGAGCAATCCACGCCGCTCAGGTGAAGAAGGAGTCAGCATGGCCATCACCCTGGTGAACCCCGACGGGCTGCCGAAGGTCGACGTCTACCGGCAGGTGTCGGTCGCGACGGGATCGAGAATGGTGTTCATCGCGGGGCAGGTCGCCCGCGATGCCGACGGCGGGCGCGTCGGCGAGGGAGACTTCGCCGCCCAGCTCGAACAGTGCCATCTCAACGTGGCCACCGCGTTGGCAGCGGTCGGCGGCTCGTTCGACGACGTCGCGAAGGTGACCATCTACGCCGTCGACTGGACGCCCGACAAGATGCCTCTGCTGGTGGAGGGCATCCAGCGGGTCGCCGCACGACTGGGCGGCACGCCGGTCCCGCCGGGCACCCTGGTGGGCGTCGCCGCGTTGGCCGAGCCGGATCTGCTGGTGGAGGTCGAGGCCGTCGCCGTCCTCGACTGATCGCGGGGCGGCTCGGCGCGGGGTGGTGCCCGGCCTCCCCGCCGCGATGCCTCTTGCCCGCTACCCCTGTCTCGACATCCCCGCCTCGATGTGCCCCGGCCGGGGGCGGCACCGCCCCCGGCGGACGCGAGACCCGGCCGCCTGCGGTTCCGGCGCACCCGTGGCGTGCCGACGCTCTCCGCGCTCGGCGGCGAGCACGAAGCGCCACCATCGAGGCGGGACTGATGCCGACGGGGCTACTCGATCACGTGTCGGCAGGGCTCGCTATTGTCGCTTTCCGTGACCGCACGTCCTTTGACGGAAATCATGGAGCCCGGCTGGGCCAAGGCGATGGAGCCGGTGGCCGAGCAGATCGCCCGGATGGGGGACTTCCTCCGCGCCGAGATCGCGGCGGGCCGTACCTACCTTCCCGCGGGCGAACACGTCCTCCGAGCCTTCACCCAGCCCTTCGACGACGTTCGAGTGCTGATCGTGGGGCAGGACCCGTATCCGAGGCCGGGTCATGCGGTCGGCTTCAGCTTCTCGGTGGCTCCGGACGTGCGGCCGCTGCCGCCGAGCCTGGTCAACATCTTCACCGAGTACTCCGACGACCTCGGCCATCCCAAGCCCGCCACCGGCGACCTGACCCCGTGGGCGGACAACGGCGTGCTGCTGCTGAACCGGGTCCTCACACTGCAGACCGGCAAGTCGGACTCCCACAAGGGCAAGGGCTGGGAGGCCGTCACGGAACAGGCCATCAAGGCCCTGGCCGCGCGCGGCGGCCCGCTGGTGTCGATCCTGTGGGGCCGCAACGCTCGCAATCTGGCGCCGATGATGCCGGGAGTGCCCTGTATCGAGTCCGCGCACCCGAGTCCGATGGCCGCGCGCGGCGGCTTCTTCGGTTCGCGGCCCTTCAGCCGAGCCAACGCACTGCTGGAACAGCAGGGCGGCCTGCCGATCGATTGGAAACTGCCCTGACGCGAGCGCCCCGCCGAGTCGCCGCCGCGCTCCGTCGCGGCGACGGCGCCCGGTGCCCTCGCCGATCACGTCCGCATCCGACGCGGACGTCACACCGGTAGGCGGCGCGTCGCCTCCTATGGGGTCGGCGGGTGCCGACCCTTCCTCCGCGGCCGGCGTCGGCGGGCACGGTCACCCGACGGGAGGACGGCGCCCACACCTCGGCACGCACCCCCGAGCACGGCGGCCCGTGCCGTTGCCGCCGCGTCAACGGCACGGGCAGGCGGACGCCGGGAGATCCGCCGCACGACAGAAGACCCGAGGACGCATGGTCCCCGGGTCTTCTGTCGTGCGGATCAGGCGGTGCCTGCGGCGCAGTGGTCAGCCGCGGACGACCTTGCCCGCCTTCAGGCAGGAGGTGCACACGTTCATCCGCTTGCGCTGGGACAGACCGATCTTGGCGTGCACGGTCTGGATGTTCGGGTTCCACCGCCGGTTGGTGCGGCGGTGAGAGTGCGAGACAGACTTGCCGAAGCCCGGCCCCTTTGCGCAGACGTCGCAGACGGCAGCCACGTCAGTCACTCCTTACGTTGGTGATCAATCACGAGCGTCTGTCTTCCACAGACGAGGAAGACGACGCCGACATGAGAGCCCGGGCCGGCCGGGCGACCTGGACAGGGTAGCCGCTCGCGGGTGCCGCCTCAAAACCGGGGGCCGAAGGTAGTCTTGCCCCGGCGGTCGGCTCGCGACGAACGATCCGCGGACCCTCGGGCCCCTGCTGCGCGGTCCACGAGCGGCCCGAACGGCGTCGACCGCCCAACCGGAGTCGCAGGACACGCCCCGAGTGGTCCGCCTCGGCCGTCCAGACGAGGCGGGCACCTGAGAAGGCCGGGCCGCGGGGACGGCCCGCCCCCCACGGCACCGGGCGGCGCGTCCGTCGGGTCGGCGCCGGGACGGCAGACGTACTCACGACACGGGCGGAGGAGACGGCTGATGTTGCAGGCCTTGGACGCCGAGGCGGTCAGCCGGTGGGCCGACGCCTGCGTGGCCGACCTGGAGGCCAATCGCGAGGAGATCGACCGAATCAACGTCTACCCGGTCGCCGACGCCGACACCGGCAGCAATCTGCTGTACACCATGCGTGCCGCCCTGGACTCGCTGCGGCATGCGCCCGCCGAGGTCAGCTCGGCGGTCGGCGGAGCGATCAGCGCGCTGGCCAAGGGGGCGTTGACCGGTGCCCGAGGCAATTCCGGCGTGATCCTGTCCCAGGTGCTGCGCGGACTGGCCGAGGCCGTGCAGGGCACGTCCGTCTTCACCGGTGGAGCACTGCGCACCGCCCTGTCCCGCGCCGACGAACTCGCCACCGCCGCCGTCGCCCGCCCCGTCCCCGGCACCGTGCTCTCCGTACTGCACGCGGCCGCGCAGGCCGCCGCGGCGACCGATTCCGACGCGCTGCCGTCGGTCGCCGCCGCCGCGCTGGCCGCCGCCGACGACGCGCTGGAACGGACGCCGGACCAGCTCGCCGTGCTCGCCAGGGCGGGCGTGGTCGACGCGGGCGGCCGCGGCCTGGTGGTGCTGCTGGAGGCGTTGTCCTCGGTGGTGGGCAGCGGCAGGCGGGGCGGCCGTCCGCGGCACGGGCGGGCGTCCGGCTCGGATCGGCCGGGAACCGCCTCGGAGCGGACGAAGACCGCCTCGGACCCCGCCGACACCGGCCTGCGGCAGAGCGGGCGGGCGGACCGGTCCGAGCCGGGGCGGCGACGATCCGAGGCGCGGCCGGACACCGCCGAGATCGCGGGCTCGGCCGATTCCTCCTGCCGGGCCGTCGACGCCGCGCCGCCCCGCGTGGACCGGGACGCCGAAGCAGGCGCCGCGGACCTCGCGGGTGGCGGACGTCCCGACACACCCGCTCCCGCCTACGAGGTCATGTACCTGCTGGGCGACTCCGACCAGACACGGGCCGCCGAACTGCGGACCGTGCTCGACGATCTCGGCGACTCCGTCTCGGTGGCGGGCGACGGGGCAGGCCTGTGGTCGGTACACGTGCACTGCGACGACGTGGGAGCCGCGATCGAGGCCGGTGTGGAGCGGGGCAGGCCGCATCGGATCCGGGTGGTCCGCTTCGCCGAACAGGCCGCGGCGGACGACTCCGGCGAGCCCTCGCCTGCCGCCGCGTCACCCCCGGCGCGCGGGCCTCGGATTCGCTTCGACCGGAACCGTGCCGTCGTGACGCTGGCCGCGGGCGAGCGCCTGCCCACGCTGTTCGCGGAGGAGGGCGCCCGAGTTCTTCGGCCTTCCGCTCGCAGTGGCGCCGCCGCCGTCGTCGAGCTCGTGGGCGCCGTCCGAGACACCGGAGCGCGGCACGTGTCGGTGCTGCCCAACGGCGCCGTGTCGATCGAGGTGGCCGATCGTGCCGCTGCCGAGGCGATGTCGGTGGGTCAGGATGTGGTGGTGGTGCCCACGGTGTCACCGGTGCAGGGCCTGGCCGCACTGGCCGTGCACGACCCGCGTCGACGGCCTGCGGAGGACTCGGTCGCGATGGCCGAGGCCGCGGCGGCGACCCGCCGAGGTGAGGTGGTGATCGCGGAGAGCGCGGCGCTGACCTGGGCCGGACGCTGTGAACCCGGCGACGTGCTCGGGCTCGTCGACGACGAGGTGATGATCATCGGTCGGGACCCGATCGAGACGGCGTCGGTGCTTCTTGATCGGATGTTGTCCACCGGCGGGGAGCTGGTCACGGTGCTGACCGGCGCGCACGCCCCGGAGGGCCTGCTCGCCGCCTTGTCCGAGCATCTCCGCCGCGTCCACCCCGAGGTGGACCTGACCTGCTTCGACGGCGATCTGCCCGACACCGTGCTGCTGCTGGGAGTGGAGTGAATGACACCGATCCGAACCGGCCGCCAGGACTGCGCGCGATGACCGACTGGGCGGATCAGCTGACCCCCGTCCTCGGGGCCAAGACGGCCGACGCGCTGGCGAAGTCGTTGAACCTGCACACCGTGGGCGAGCTGCTGCGGCACTATCCGCGTCGGTACGCCGAGCGCGGCGAGTTGACCGAGATCGCCGGACTGGAGATCGGCGAGCACGCCACCGTGCTGGCCGAGGTGCAGCGCGTGACCAAGCGCAGCATGCGCTCCCGGCGCGGCAGCCTCCTCGAACTGCGCATCACCGACGGCCGCCGCGCGTTGAACTGCACCTTCTTCAACCAGGCCTGGCGGGAGCGGGAACTGCTGCCGGGGAAGAAGGGCCTCTTCGCGGGCAAGATCACCGCCTATCGCGGTCAGCTCCAGCTCGCCAATCCCGAGTACCAGCTCATCGAGCCCGCGGCGGAGGCGTCGGGGGACGGCGGCGGCTCGGTGGTCGCGGAGTTCACCGCCGCCTTGATCCCGGTGTACCCGGCGGCGCAGGGCCTGCCGTCCTGGTCGATCGCGCGTTGTGTGCGGCAGGTGCTCGACACCTGGGACGGCGTCGCGGACCCGCTGCCCGCCGGGCTGCGTGCCGACCTCGGTGTCGCGGATCTGACCACGGCGCTGCGTGACGTGCACCTGCCCTCGGACCGGGCCGCCGTGCAGGTCGCCAGGGAACGGCTCAAATGGGACGAGGCCCTGTCGGTCCAGCTCGCCCTCGCTCAACGCAGACAGGCGGACGACGCCCGGCCCGCCCCCGCCTGTCCACCGAGACCGGCGGGCGTGCTGGACGGCTTCGACGCGCGAATCCCCTTCGAGCTGACCGAGGGCCAGCGGTCGATCGGCGAGGTGATCCGGGCGGAGGTCTCCCGCGAGCATCCGATGAACCGGCTGGTCCAGGGCGAGGTCGGCTCCGGCAAGACGGTGGTGGCGCTGCGCGCGATGCTCCAGGTCGTCGACGCGGGCAGGCAGGCGGCGATGCTGGCGCCGACGGAGGTGCTGGCCGCCCAGCACGCACGCTCCCTCACGGACCTCCTCGGCGATCTCGCGACCGCGGGCGAGTTCGGCGCACCCGAGCACGCCACCCGGGTCACGCTGCTCACCGGCTCGATGGGCGCCGCCCAGCGCAGGAAGGCCATGCTGGAGGTCTCCGGCGCGGCGGGGATCGTCGTCGGCACGCATGCGCTCATTCAGGACCGGGTGGAGTTCGCCGACCTCGGGCTGGTGGTGGTCGACGAGCAGCACCGCTTCGGCGTCGAGCAGCGCGACGCGCTGCGGTCGCGGGCCGGATCACGCGTCAGCCCGCACGTGCTGGTGATGACGGCGACGCCGATCCCCCGCACGGTGGCGATGACGGTGTACGGGGACCTGGAGGTCTCGGCCTTGCGGGAGCTGCCGAAGGGGCGGTCGCCGATCAAGAGCACCGTGGTGCCGGTGGCGGAGAAGCCCGCCTGGCTGGACCGGGTCTGGCAGCGACTCCGCGAGGAGGTCGCCGCCGGGCATCAGGCCTATGTGGTCTGTCCCCGGATCGGTGATCAGGCCGCCGCCGGGGAGGACGTCGACACGCCGCCGCCCGCCGAGGGCGAGAACTCCGAGCGCAGGCCCCCGCTGGCCGTGGCCGACGTGGCCCCGGAACTCGCGGAGGGCCCGCTCCGCGGCCTGCGGATCGGGATGCTGCACGGCAGGCTGCCCGCCGACGAGAAGGACACCGTCATGCGGGCCTTCGCCGCGGGCGAGATCGACGTCCTGGTGGCGACGACGGTCGTGGAGGTCGGTGTCAACGTGCCCAACGCCACCGCCATGGTCATCATGGACGCCGACCGTTTCGGGGTCAGTCAACTCCATCAGCTCCGCGGCCGGGTCGGGCGGGGCAGCGCGGCAGGGCTCTGTCTGCTGGTCACCGATGCCGTGCCCGGAACCACCACCATGCAGCGTCTGGACGCGGTCGCGAGCACCACCGACGGCTTCGAGCTGGCCCGGCTCGACCTCGAACTGCGTCGGGAGGGCGACATCCTCGGCGCGGCTCAATCCGGCAGGCGCTCGGGGCTGCGGCTGCTGTCGCTCCTCGACGACGAGGACGTCATCGCCCAGGCCAGGGACCGTGCCGAGGCCATCGTCCACGACGACCCCGCGTTGCGGGAGCATCCGGGTCTGGCGGGGATGGTGGCGGACCTGGTGGACGAGGACCGGGCGGAGTACCTGCAGAAGACGTGAGGCCGGCTGTCCTCGGCGGGGCCTGCGACTTCTTGGTCGTCCGGTGTGCCCGGGCGACACGGCAGCAGTCGCCGTCACGGCCCGGGCCGAGGCCCCGCCCGGCCGAATCGACGGCCTCGGCGGCGGAGGCCGCTCTCGGCGAGGCACGGGTGCTCCGGAGTCTCCATCCTCGCCCTGCCCCGGCGACTCCTAGCGCCGGATGCGTGCCTGGAACGAACGAGCCAGCCACAGCGCGGCGACGGCCAGGACGGCCCCGAGCAGGGCGCCGAGGGTGTTGGCGAGCCAGTCGTTCGTCGAGCAGCTGCGGCCGAAGACCGTGGCGAAGGCCTGGACCAGTTCGATCAGCACGGAGGCTCCGCTGGCGACGGCGACCATCAGGATCGGTCGACGAGTCAGCACACCGGCGAGCAGGACCACGGGGACGAACAGGATGACGTTCGCCATCAGCTCTACCGCGCCGAGCCGGGGGAGGTCCCACTCGACGGAGCAGCCGATCTCCAGTTCGCGGCTCGCCGGAGCGAAGGTGAGCACCAGCACCGCCGCGATCGACAGTCCCAGCAGCACGCGCGTGGCGCGCGGCCTGTCCGCGAGCCACGCGCCCGCGAGCGGGCCCACGACGATCAGCAGCATCAGGGCCGTCGTCGTCAACCACGGATACGTGACGAGGAAAGTGCTGATCACGGCGCGACCCTATCCAGCGCGACACCCGACCGACGCCGCCCACGCCGAGTCCGGCCGGGGCCGTCGCCACCTCAGCCCGGATTGACCGACCGCAGGTAGAGGAACCGCGGTCCGCCGGTGAGCAGCCGCCAGGCGCCGGGATCGGCGGACTCGCACTCGGGCAGCGGCGCGGGCTCGTCGAGCCGGTCCACCACGAACCCGGCCTCGCGCAGCGCGCCGAAGATCGCGCTCAACGGTCTGCGGTAGAACCGCACCCTCTGCCGCTGCCCGGCCAACGTCCACTCGTCCGTGAGCAGCTCGGTCTCGAAGTACCGGGTGCCCTCGAACCAGTGCCAATCCTCCGGATGGTGCACGGAGGCGACGACCGCGCCGCCCGGCCGAAGCACGCGACGGAACTCGGCCAGGGCGGGGCCCCAGTCCCGCAGGTAGTGCAGGACCAGGGAGGCCGTCACCAGGTCCACCGAGTCCGCCGCCAGGAAGTCCAGCGGACGGGCCACATCGGCGCGGCGGAAGTCGACCCGATCGCCGAAGGCCTCCTTGGCGAGATCCACCATGCCCTGGCTGCGGTCGATGCCGGTGACCCGGGCCCCCCGATCGGCGAGTTCACCCGCCAGCAGGCCCGCGGCACTGCCGACGTCGAGCACCCGCAGTCCCGCGACCTCACCCGCCAGCGCGAGGATCGCGGGCCGGTCGTAGTAGACGTTGAACGGATTGACGGCCGAGTGCTCCGCATAGGCGCGGCTGAACTCGTCATAGGGGGCCGCGGCGGCCTCCCGCGCCCGCCGGACGATCTCCTCGACGACCTCGGTCTTGGCGTCGGCGTAGTTCTGGATGTACTTCCATGTCCGGCCCGCCAGTTCGCGTTTGACGGCGGCGTAGCGGTCCCGCTCCTCGTCATGGTCGCGCAGGCGGTCGCGGAAGAGCCGGTACCGTTCGATCTCGGCGGAGCCGGGCGAGTAGACGTGCAGGTTGACGTCGGTGTCCGGCCCCTTGAACGCGCGATGCTCGTCGCGGTCGGGCTCCCGGATGACCAGGCGGTAGCCGGCGTCCGTCAACGCCGGGACGTAGGCGGGCTCGTCGGCGGAGTCGGGGACGACCAGCAGGACGTCGATGATCGGCTTGGCACAGAGGCCGGGGACCGAGGTCGATCCGATGTGGTCCAGCGCGACGACCCGCTCGCCGAGCAGCAGCCGGATCCGCTCGGCCTCCCGTTCGTAGAGCCGGGGCCACTCCGGGTCGTAGTCGGCGAGGGTGACCGTGGCGTTCAGCGTCGGCGGCTCGTCGACCCAGGCTGAGCGGACGTCCTCGTCGGAGTAGGGGAGACGGTCACGTTCCGACACGATGCTGGTTTCCTTCCGCCGGGCAGTCGGACAACCTAACACCGGCGGGTCACCGCTCCGACGTGCGGCGAGCGGGACACGGGCCGCACGGCCGATGGACGATTCGGGCTCCGGCGGCGGGGAACCGCACCGGGCGGCTCGCTCGGGGACGGCGGCGAGCGGGGGATGTCGAGGCGTGATGCCCGCTCGCCCGTCCCGTGTCAGCGCTCGGTGTCGGCGGTCTCGTCCTCGGCCCTCGGACTCCCGACGGGGTCGAGGCGTGCCGTGAGGGAGACTCGGCCGCGCGCGTCCCGGCGCGCCACGGCATGTCCGCTGCGGTCCATGCCGTCCAGCCGCAGCGACATCGGCCACCCCTCGCCGAGGAAGTTGCGCCACCATGTCTTGGCCTCGGGAAGCATGACCCTGATCGTGACGACGTCCCCGGCACGCCGGTAGCCGATCGGCGTGCTGATGGTGCGGCCGGACCGCCGCCCCACATAGGTGATCTCGGTGAGATGTCTGCCCACCCGCTCGCCCCAGCGGGGGGAGGCGCGCAGGGCGTTCACCCCGGCGTTGATGCGCGTGACGAGTCGGTGCGGGAGCGGACCTCGGTAGGGCAACGCGACCTCCATCGCTGACTGCGGTGCGGCGGCGGTCCGTCGACGGCGCCTGATCGGCGACGCGCGACGTCGTACGCCGTGATCGCCGCTAAGCGGACTAGCATCTCCACTTCTCTGCCGACGCTAACAGCGTGGCGGAGGCGATCCCGATCTCGACGGCGAAGTGAGAAAGATGAGCGAGCAGTCGTCTCGGATGCCGGCCGCGTCCGGCGCCGACGCCCCGGTCACGCTGCGCGGGGACGCCCGCCGCAACCGTGAGCGCATCCTGGACGCGGCCGGTGAGCTCTTCGCCGCTCGGGGGCTCGACGTGCCGACGGCCGCGATCGCCCGGCGGGCAGGCGTGGGAGTGGCGACCCTCTACCGCCGTTTCCCGACCAAGGAGTCGTTGGTGGTCGCGGTGTTCGCCGGCCAGTTCGCGGCGTGCGTCGCGGTGGTCGACACGGCATTGGACGATCCGGACCCGTGGCGCGGCTTCCGCACGGTCATCGAGTACGTCTGTCTGACGCAGGCCCGCGATCGAGGCTTCGGCGCCGCCTTGGCGGCGGCGCTGCGCGACACGATCGACGTGGAACGGGAACGCGGGGAGGCGATCCGAGGGTTCGCCGAGCTGACACGGCGAGCACAGGCGAGCGGACGGCTGCGGGCCGACTTCACGCCCGCGGACCTGACGCTGGTGCTCATGGCCAACGGCGGCATCGTCGCGGACTCCGCCGAGATCCGGGAGGCCGCGTCCCGCAGGTTGGTCGCCTACCTGATCGAGGGGTTTCGCGCCGACCGAGGCGAGCCCGCCGCGCCCCTGCCGCCCGCCGCTCCGCTGCGTCTGCGGGACGTCGTCCGCTGAGATCGAGAGGGTGTCGCCTCGGCCCGCCGCGTCCCCGGCGCGAGATCGAAGCTCAGCTGAATCGGACGTGCCGGGGGTTCCTGGCGGGCCGGGTGCTTCGGGACCGGAGGCGTCGGCCGACACGCCGGGTCGGTCCCAAGCGATCTGCGGGCGTGTCGGTCACAAGCCGATAACCTGAGCCCGTTCGAACAGACGACACCCCTGGCAGGCCAGGGTGGCACCGACTCTGCGGAGCCGGTGAGGATCGCAACGACTTCGAGGACGAGGAGATCGAGGAGATCGCGGCTCGTGGCACCGACTCTGCGGAGCCGGTGAGGATCGCAACGGTGTCGCCGCGAAGTCAGCCGCCCGCGACAGCAAGAGTGGCACCGGCTCTGCGGAGCCGGTGAGGATCGCAATCGTCCGGGACGACGCAACAGCCCTCGTGGCCTGCCGGGGTGGCACCGGCTCTGCGGAGCCGGTGAGGATCGCGACGGCGGCCGAACCCCGCGGAGATCTCCGGCAGGCCGGAGGCGGCGGATGCCGCCGAGCGGGCATTCCCCGACGGGGTGACGGCGAAGGCCGCGCAGTATCCACCGATTCGAGATGCCGATCACATCGTCGGGAGCAGAAGACCGTGCCTTCTTCTCCTGAGAGAAAAGTGGTGCGTTCGACCGTTGGGAGAGTCCTCCCAGCGGGCGGGAGGAAGCCGGTACGGTCGCCGGCAGCGAGAATTCGCTGATCGGAAGGGAGCCCGTATGTTCCGGAAGGTCCTGGTCGCCAATCGAGGCGAGATCGCGATTCGGGCGTTTCGCGCCGCTTACGAGCTCGGGGCGGGAACAGTCGCCGTCTTTCCGCATGAGGACCGGAACTCGGTGCATCGGCTCAAGGCCGACGAGGCCTACGAGATCGGCGAGCCCGGGCATCCCGTTCGCGCCTACCTGTCGGTGGCCGAGATCGTCGCCGCCGCCCGCCGCGCGGGCGCCGACGCCGTCTACCCCGGTTACGGCTTCCTCTCCGAGAACCCCGGACTCGCCAAGGCCTGCGCCGAGGCGGGCATCACCTTCGTCGGCCCCTCGCACGAGATCCTGGAACTCGCGGGCAACAAGGCGCGCGCGGTGGACGCGGCCAGGGCCGCCGGACTGCCCGTGCTCGCCTCCGTCCCGCCGACCGCCGACATCGACGAACTCGTCGCCGCCGCCCAGGACATGACGTTCCCGGTGTTCGTGAAGGCCGTCGCGGGCGGCGGCGGTCGGGGGATGCGTCGCGTGGAGAACGCGGCCGACCTGCGCGAGGCGGCCGAGGCGGCGATGCGTGAGGCCGAGTCCGCCTTCGGCGACGCGACCGTGTTCCTGGAACAGGCCGTCGTCAATCCCCGGCACATCGAGGTGCAGATCCTCGCCGACGGCGTGGGCCACGCCATCCACCTCTTCGAACGCGACTGTTCGGTGCAGCGGCGACACCAGAAGGTCATCGAGATCGCCCCCGCTCCCAACCTCGATCCCGAGCTGCGCGAGCGGATCTGCGCCGACGCCGTCGCCTTCGCGCGCCAGATCGGCTATGTCAACGCGGGCACCGTGGAGTTCCTCGTCGACGAGCGCGGCAACCACGTGTTCATCGAGATGAATCCGCGCATCCAGGTGGAGCACACGGTCACCGAGGAGGTCACCGACGTCGACCTCGTGCAGTCTCAGCTGCGCATCGCCGCCGGTGAGACGCTCGCCGACCTGGGGTTGGCGCAGGAGCGCATCACCCTGCGGGGGGCGGCCCTGCAGTGCCGGATCACCACCGAGGACCCCGGCAACGGCTTCCGCCCGGACACCGGCACCATCAGTGCCTACCGCTCGCCCGGCGGTGCGGGCATCCGGCTCGACGGCGGGACCACCTTCGCGGGCACCGGGATCAGCGCGCACTTCGACTCGATGCTGGTGAAGCTGTCCTGCCGGGGCCGGGACTTCGCCACCGCCACCGCGCGGGCCCGGCGGGCGCTGGCCGAGTTCCGCATCCGAGGCGTCGCCACGAACATCCCCTTCCTCCAGGCGGTGCTGGACGACCCGGACTTCCAGGCGGGCCGGGTGACCACGTCGTTCATCGAGCAGCGCCCGAGGCTGCTCACCGCGCGGCAGTCCGCCGACCGGGGCACCCGGCTGCTCACCTACCTGGCCGACGTCACGGTGAACCGCCCGCACGGCGACCGCCCGAGCACGCTCGACCCGATGTACAAGCTGCCCGAACTCGATCTGGAGGCCGTGCCGCCCGCAGGCTCCCGGCAGCGACTGCTGGAGCTGGGTCCCGCCGGCTTTGCGTCCTGGCTGCGTGCCTCCGAGGCGGTGGGGGTCACCGACACGACCTTCCGCGACGCCCACCAGTCGTTGCTGGCCACCCGGGTACGCACCAAGGACCTGCTGGCCGTCGCGCCGCACGTGGCGCGGCTGACCCCCGAGCTGCTGTCGTTGGAATGCTGGGGCGGCGCCACCTACGACGTCGCGCTGCGGTTCCTCGCCGAGGACCCGTGGGAGCGGCTCGCGGCGCTGCGCGAGGCGGTGCCCAACATCTGTCTTCAGATGCTGCTGCGCGGGCGCAACACCGTCGGGTACACGCCGTACCCGGAGGAGGTGACCAGCGCCTTCGTCGCCGAGGCGACCAGGACCGGCATCGACGTCTTCCGCATCTTCGACGCCCTCAACGACGTCGAGCAGATGCGACCCGCGATCGAGGCCGTCCGCGAGACCGGTCAGGCCGTCGCCGAGGTCGCCCTCTGCTACACCGCCGACCTCTCCGACCCCGGCGAGAAGCTCTACACCCTGGACTACTACCTGCGGCTCGCCGAGCAGATCGTGGCGGCGGGCGCGCACGTCATCGGCGTCAAGGACATGGCCGGTCTGCTCCGGCCGCCCGCCGCGGCGACGCTGATCAGCGCGTTGCGCCGCGAATTCGACCTGCCCGTCCACCTGCACACCCATGACACGCCGGGCGGGCAGCTCGCCACCTATCTGGCCGCCGTGCAGGCGGGCGTCGACGCGGTCGACGGGGCCTCGGCGTCGATGGCGGGCACCACCTCGCAGCCGCCGCTGTCCGCGGTGGTGGCCGCCACCGACCACACGCCTCGGGCCACCGGTCTCCGGCTGTCGTCGGTCTGCGACCTGGAGCCCTACTGGGAGGCGGTGCGTCGGATCTACCGGCCGTTCGAGTCGGCGCTGCCGTCGCCGACCGGCCGGGTGTACCGCCACGAGATCCCCGGCGGTCAGCTCTCCAACCTGCGTCAGCAGGCCATCGCCCTCGGGCTGGGAGATCGGTTCGAGGAGATCGAGTCCACCTATGCCGCGGCCGACGGCATCCTGGGCAGGCTGGTGAAGGTCACGCCGTCGTCCAAGGTGGTCGGCGACCTGGCCCTCCACCTGGTGGGCGCGGGCGCGGACCCCGCGGAGTTCGAGTCGGACCCGGGGCGCTTCGACATCCCGGACTCCGTGATCGGCTTCCTGCACGGCGAGCTGGGCGACCCGCCCGGCGGCTGGCCCGAGCCGTTTCGCGCGAAGGCGTTGGCGGGCCGTTCCGGCGCACGCCAGGTCGTGCCGCTCACCGAGGAGGATCGTCGGGGGCTCGCCGAGGACCGTCGCGCGACGTTGAACCGGCTGCTCTTCCCCGGCCCGGCCAAGGAGTACACCGCGCACCACGAGGAGTACGGCGACACGAGCCTGCTGCGCAGCAAGGACTTCTTCTACGGGCTGCGGCCCGGCGAGGAGTACTCGGTCGACCTGGAGCGGGGTGTGCGGCTGTACATCACGGTGGAGGCCATCGGCGAGGCGGACGAGCGCGGGATGCGCACCGTGATGGCCACGTTGAACGGCCAGCTCCGGCCCATTCAGGTGCGGGACCGCTCGATCGCGTCGGCCGTGCCCGCGGCGGAGAAGGCCGATCGCGGCAACCCCGGCCACATCGCGGCGCCCTTCGCCGGTGTGGTGACGGTGTCGGTGGCCGAGGGCGACACGGTGGAGCCGGGGCAGACCGTCGCCACCATCGAGGCGATGAAGATGGAGGCGGGCATCACGGCGCCGAAGGGCGGCACCGTCCGGCGGCTCGCGATCGGCTCCGTCGCGCAGGTGGAGGGCGGTGACCTGCTGATCGAGCTGAACTGACGTTCGAGCCGGGTCGGGGCCGCTCGGCCTTCGACCCGGCGTCGGCGGGCGTCCGCGAGACGGTGTCGCGGGGTGTGCCTCGTCGCAACGACGAGGCCAGGCGGCCACGAGGGCCGGCGGCGCCCGTGTCGTCCGGGACTCCAGTGGCAGGTGATGCCGGTCCCGGCCAGGCCCGGACCAACAGGCCACCGGCGTGGTGCGGCGGGCTCGTGGTGGGCAGGCGCCGCCGGGGAACACCCGGGCGCGGCGATCGTCCGCGGTCGGCGTGCCCGCGGCCGGGTGCCCTCGGGGTGCTGATCCGACGATCCGAGGAACGCAGCGGATCACACCGGTGAGCAGGGCGAGGAGGGGCTCGGCCGCGCCGGCCTGCGCGGCGTGTGTCTCGTTCGTACCCGAGATCAGTTCGCGTCGCGTTCGACGGCGTCCTCGTCGGTGACGCCGAGCTTGTCGTGGAGCCCGGCGAGCAGTACGCGGAGCAGTTCGGTGAGCTGGTCACGCTGGGCCGGATCGAGGTGGTCGATCAGCGACTCCTCGTGCCGGAGCAGGTCGTCGACGCTGCGTTCGACCTCCGCGTGCCCCTCTTCGGTCAGCTCGACGCCGATCGTGCGTCTGCCGGACTCGGTCCGGTGCACCAGGACGAGACCCTCCGCCTCGGCCCTGGCCACCCGCTGGGTGATGGCGCCCGCGCTGATCAGGCTGCGGCGGGCGAGATCGCGGGGTGGCAGCCGGTAGGGCGGGCCGGCTCGCCGCAGGGTGCTGAGCAGATCGAGCGTCGCGCGATCGATGTCGAGCGCGGTGAGGACGCGACGTCGTTCGTCGCCGAGCAGCTTGCCCAGCCGCCAGAGCCGCGTGATCACGCCGATGGAGGCCACGGGTGTGCCCGGCCGTTCCCTTGCCCAGGCGAGCTGTATGCGATCCGTCGAATCGGAGCCGGTCATGGTGTTAGCCTATCGGGGAGATGTTTAGGCCTAAACAAGGGAGATGCTCATGCGGCGCACCGCCGTCGTGACGGGTGGAGGAACCGGTATCGGGCGGGCCGCGGCCCGGGAGCTGACGGACGCCGGATTCGAGGTGGTCGTCATCGGCAGGCGGCCGGAGCCGCTGGCGGCCGTCGTCGCCGAACTCGGGCCGACGGTCACGCCGCTGTCCCTGGACGTCGCGGACCCCGCCGCCCTGGCCGAGTCCGCGCCGAGGCTGCCCGCCTGCGTGGACGTGCTGGTGAACAACGCGGGCGGCAACACCGACATCGGGCAGCCCGCCCCCGCCGAGGGCGACCTCGTCGCCCTGCGCGACTCCTGGCAGGCCAATCTGAACGCCAACCTGCTCAGCGCGGTGCTGGTCACCGAACTCCTGCGGCCCCGGCTCGCCGAGAACGGTCGGGTGATCAACCTCGGCTCCATCGCGTCGCGCTACGGCGCGGCGGGCTACGGCGCCGCCAAGGCCGCCGTGGAGACCTGGACCAAGGAACTGGCCTTCGGTCTCGGCGGGCGCGGGATCACCGCGAACGTCGTCGCGCCGGGATACACCGAGGACACCGAGTTCTTCCGGGGTCGGATGACCGACGCACGTCGCACCACGCTCCTCGAGAAGACCGCCACCAAGCGGGTGGGCCTCGCCGCCGACATCGCGGCCGTGATCGGCTTCCTGGCCTCGCCGCGCTCCGGACACGTCACCGGACAGGTGCTGCACGTCAACGGCGGCGCCTACCTCGGCGGCTGAGGCTCCGACGGCCGCCCGCCCGCGGTGCGGGCGGCCTGCGCGCCGCCGGCGGTCGAGGATGGGCGAGGATGGCCCGGTGACGCGGATCGTGGCGGGCAGCATGGGCGGCAGGCGGATCACGGTGCCTCCGCGCGGTACGCGGCCGACCTCGGAACGGGTGCGGGAGGCGTTGTTCAACGCGGTCGAGTCGCTGGTGGACCTCCGAGGCCGCCGGGTCCTCGACCTGTACGCGGGCTCCGGGGCGCTGGGACTGGAGGCGTTGTCGCGGGGCGCGGCGGAGGCGGTGTTCGTCGAATCCGACCGGCGCGCGACGCTCGTCCTGCGGCGCAACATCGACACCCTGCGCCCGCAGGGGGCCGTGGTCCGGCCAGGCACGGTGGCATCGGTGCTCGACAGCCCCGCCGACCGACCCTTCGATCTCGTGCTGGCCGATCCGCCGTACGACGTGCCGACCGACGGGCTCGACGCGGTGCTCGCCCTCCTCGCGCACCACGGCTGGACAAGCCCCGGCAGCCTCGTCGTGGTGGAGCGGGCGGTTCGCGATCGGCCCCCGCGCTGGCCCGCTCCGCTCCGCGCCCTGCGAGAGAAGCGCTACGGCGACACGATCCTGTACTGGGGCGACCACGACGAGGACGCGAACGGCGCGAAGCCTTCGGGCGAGACGCCGGGAGACGCGCACGCCGGCGGCTGAGGTGGGGCGCGGTGCGGCCGACGTGTCGTCGGGACGGGCCGTCGGGCCTGCCCGCAGTCGTCCGACGGCGCCTGCCGGGCGTCGCCCGCGCCGCCGAAGGGCGTGGAGTCCCTCGGTCAGGGTGTGGCAGGCCCGAGAAGACCGATCGCGGTAGTCGACGCGCCGCCGGTCCTGGTCCCCGTCACGGCCGCTCCGCGAGTCGGGCGCCGACCCGGCCGCCTCGGCGGCGGGCATGCCGGGAGGGCGTGGCGGTGCGCCCGGGTGCGGCGGACGACGCCGGGACGGCCCGCCGTGATCCGATCGAGGTGTTTCCGATCACGGCTCGACTCGTCCTCGCAGGTGGCCCGTGAACCCGCTGCTAGCGTCCCGCCCCATGAGACGCGCCATCTATCCAGGCTCGTACGACCCGGTCACGAACGGCCATGTCGACATCATCGAGCGCGCGGCCGGGCAGTTCGACGAGGTCGTCGTCGCCGTCATGATCAACAAGAGCAAGAAGAGCCTGTTCACCGTGGACGAGCGGTTGGACATGCTTCGGGACGTCTCGGTCGAGTGGCCGAACGTCCGCGTGGACTCCTGGCACGGGCTGCTCGTCGACTACTGCCGCACCCACGACATCCAGGCGATCGTCAAGGGCCTGCGCGCCGTCAGCGACTTCGACTACGAGTTGCAGATGGCCCAGATGAATCAGCGGCTCTCCGGAGTCGAGACCCTCTTCATGGCCGCCAATCCGGTCTACAGCTTCCTGGCCAGCTCGCTGGTCAAGGAGATAGCCACCTACGGCGGCGACGTGTCCGCCCTGGTGCCCGCCGTCGTCGAACGGCGCGTCGTCGAGCGGGCGACCGAACGCGGCTGAACCGAGACGAATCCGCCAGGGCGGATAAGAAGGCGAGACGAATCACATCGAGACACGTTCGGTGACGATGAGGTGACTCCATGTCGATGTCGGATTAACGTCGAGATCATGACGACCATCACCCGCCGCGCCGTCGCCGCGCTGCTCTTCGCGCTCCTGGCATTCCTGCCCTTCGGCGGGACGGGCCTGGCCGCGGCCCCGTCGACCGGCTCGCTGATCTCCGTCGTCCAACAGCCGGACTGTGGCGACACCACGGGATTCACCCAGGTCGACCTCGCCTCGCTGCCGCCGGAGACCGCGGAGACGGCCACGCTGATCCAGGAGGGCGGGCCCTTCCCCCATCCGCAGGACGGCACCGTCTTCGGCAACCGGGAGCGCCTGCTGCCCGACTGCGAGAACGGCTACTACCACGAGTACACGGTGGAGACGCCGGGAGTGCCGCATCGCGGCGCACGGCGCCTTGTCACCGGCGACGATGACGAGTACTTCTACACCGACGACCACTACGCGAGTTTCGTGTTGGTGGACGTGCCATCCTGATCGTGCGGACTCTGGGCGTGGGACACGCGCACGGCGACCGCATCCCTGACGGCGTCCGGCGGGCAGGGCAGACTTGACGCCGTAGCCGAACGGCGTGCTGCTGCGAGGAGTCGAAATCGTGTACCGGGTGTTCGAGTCGCTCGACGAGTTGGTGACGATCGTCGAGGACGCACGGGGAGTCCCGATGACCTCCGGATGCGTCGTCCCTCGCGGCGACGTGCTCGAACTGCTGGACGACATCCGCGATGCGCTGCCCAACGAACTCGACGACGCCCAGGACGTGCTGGACCACCGGGACGAGGTCGTCGGCAAGGCCGCGGAGCAGGCGGAGCAGACCGTCGGCCAGGCCCAGGCCGAGGCCGAGCAGCTGATGGCGCAGGCCAGAGCCGAGGCGGAGCGGATGGTCGCCGAGGCCAGGATGCACGCCGATCGGATGCTCGCCGAGGCGCACTCCGAGGCCGACCGCGCCGTGGCCACCGGCAATCACGAGTACGAGGAGTTCGTGGCCAGGGCCAGGGCCGAGGCCGAGCGGATGGTGCAGGCGGGCCGTGCCTCCTACGAGCAGTCCGTGGAGGAGGGGCGCGCCGAGCAGGCGATGCTGGTCTCCCAGACCGAGGTGGTGCAGGCCGCGCACGGCGAGTCCGCACGGATCGTGGAGGCGGCGGGCGTGGAGGCGGAACGGCTGCGCTCCGAGTGCGACGCCTACGTCGACGCCAAGCTGGCCGACTTCGAGGAACTGCTCGACCGCACGCTGCGGACGGTCGGCAAAGGCCGCCAACAGCTGCGGGCGCCCTCCAGGACCGCGTTCGACTACAGCGAGTGGGAGCAGCGTTCCAGCATGCCCGGCTGACCGCCGTGACGCCCGTGTCGCGGCCACGGGCGCGCCCCTCCCAGGCGTGCCGCTCGGGGTGAACGCCGCGGCAACAAGCCGGGGATCGGGTTCGACGCGCCGTTCGTCGAGTGCCCGGTCCGGCGTCGCGGGGCGACGACCGCGGCGCGCGACGGCCTTCGGCGACGCGATACCTCGAAGGCCTCGACCATGGCCGATCACGACGGATTTCACCCGGCGCGCTCTTCTCGCGTAGCCTGTCTCGGTTGGTCCCGTACCGCTCACACACTCCAGATCGTTGATGTCTATGCACTCCAGAACTTCGTCCGACGCGAGCCCCGCTCCGTCCGGGCCGTGGGTCCTCGACACCCGTGAGCTCGGCCGCCGTGCGGGCGCCAGCCGTCGTCATCACCGCAGCCTCGCGCCCACCACGCGCCTGGGACTGGATATCATCGCGGTCCCCGACCAGGGCGAGGTCGTCCTGGACCTTCGGCTCGACTCCGTCGTCGAGGGCGTGCTCGTGGCGGGCACCGCCACCGCGCCGTTGGAGGGCGAGTGCTCCCGGTGTCTCGACCCGATCCTCGACGAGGTCGAGGTCGAGGTGACCGAGTTGTTCGCCTACCCGGAGAGCACCACGGACGAGACGACCGACGAGGACGAGCTCCCTCGGGTGGTCGACGAGCTGATCGACCTGGAACCGGTGGTGCGTGACGCGATCCTGCTCGCGCTACCATCCTCGCCGCTGTGCTCGCCCGCCTGCGCAGGCCTCTGCGTCGACTGCGGCGGGAAGTGGGCCGAACTCGGCCCCGACCATCGCCATGAGACCATGGACCCCCGGTGGGCCGCCCTGCGACAGCGGTTCGGCGACACCAGCACTGCAGGCACCACTTTTGACAAGTCAGAGGAGAACTAGTCGTGGCCGTCCCGAAGCGCAAGATGTCGCGCTCCAACACGCGCTCCCGCCGCTCCCAGTGGAAGACCACGGCACCCACCCTGGTCGTCTGCTCGAACCGCAACTGCCGTGAGCAGAAGCTGCCCCACACGATCTGCCCGAGCTGTGGCACCTACGACGGCCGCCAGATCGCGCGACCGGCCTGATCTCGAAGCGCACGGCTTCGTGGGAGCACACGGTTCCAGGGGACGATCCCGAGATCATTCCGCACTGCTGACCGCGCTCGGCGTCGAACTCGGCGCCGAGCTGCTGGACCTTGCTCTGACGCATCGGTCCTACGCATACGAGAACGGCGGCCTGCCGCCGAACGAACGTCTGGAGTTCCTCGGGGACGCCGTCCTCGGTCTGGTGATCACCGATCACCTGTATCGACGACACCCCGACCTGCCGGAGGGACAGCTCGCGAAGCTGCGGGCCAGCGTCGTGAACATGCACGCCCTCGCGGGGGTCGCCCGTGAACTCGGCGAAGGCGGGCTCGGCGCGCACCTGCTGCTCGGCAAGGGCGAGGAGCTGACCGGCGGACGGGACAAGGCGAGCATCCTCGCCGACGGACTGGAAGCCGTGATCGGTGCCGTCTACCTCCAGCACGGCGTCGAGACGGCCCGCGAGACGGTGCACCGCATGTTCGACGGCCTGCTGGCGGAGGCCCCGCTGCGCGGCGCGGGTCTGGACTGGAAGACCAGCCTGCAGGAGCTGACCGCCGCCGCCGGTCTCGGCGTCCCGGAGTATCGGGTCGCGGAGGAAGGACCCGACCACCGCAAGGAGTTCACCGCGACGGTGGTCATCGGCGGTCAGGGCATGGGCACCGGCGTGGGTCGCACCAAGAAGGAGGCCGAGCAGCGCTCGGCCGAGACGGCGTGGCGGCTGCTGTCCGAGCAGCTCCGTGTCGCCGCCGAGGAGATCGGCGAGAGCCAGGACGCCGAGTCGACGCCGGCGGGAAACGTGGGGAACAGCGCCTCCGAGGCAGGCTGAGCGGCGGACGGACCGCCCACGGCCGACGACCTGCCGTCGCCGAACCACATCAGACAGGACGAGGCAGCCCGCGGGCCGACGATGACCGGCGCCTGCGCGCAGGCGAAGACGGAGATCAGCCGTGCCAGAACTCCCGGAGGTCGAGGTCGTCCGCCTCGGGCTGCTCGACCACGCCGTCGGCCGCACCATCGCCGACGTCGAGGTACTGCACCCGCGCGCGGTGCGCCGCCACGAGCCCGGTCCGGCCGACTTCGTCGCCCGGCTGCGCGGGGCGCGGCTGACCGCCGCCCGTCGACGCGGCAAGTACCTGTGGCTCGAGCTGGCGGGTGACGTGCGGGCGGGCTCGGAGTTCGTCGGCGCGGTGGTGGCGGCCGAACGGTCGAGCGCGGTCGCGTCGTCGGCGGTGGAGGACGCCGCACTGCTCGTGCACCTGGGGATGAGCGGGCAACTGCTGGTCAAGGACGTCGCCGCGCCCGACGAGAAGCACCTGCGGGTCCGCTTCCGTTTCGTGGGCGGCGGTGAACTGCGCTTCGTGGATCAGCGCACCTTCGGCGGACTGGCGCTGGCCGATCTGCTGGACGTCGACGGGACGACGCTTCCGCTGCCCGTCGCCCACATCGGCCGGGACCCGCTGGACCCGAGCTTCGACGCGCCGGCGGTGATCGCGGCGATGCGCAGACGGCGCACCGGGGTCAAGCGTGCCCTGCTGGACCAGTCGCTGGTGTCCGGCGTCGGCAACATCTACGCCGACGAGGCGCTCTGGCGGACGCGCCTGCACTGGGCGTCCCCCACGGCGAGCCTGCCCGAGGCGAAGGCCGCCGAACTGCTGGCCGCCGCCGCCGACGTCATGCGCGAGGCACTGGGCGAGGGCGGCACGTCCTTCGACGCGCTCTACGTCAACGTCAACGGCCAGTCCGGCTACTTCGATCGTTCCCTCGCGGTGTACGGCCAGGAAGGCCTGCCCTGTCCACGCTGCGCGAGCCCGATACGCCGTGATCCGTTCATGAACCGATCGGCCTTCTCCTGCCCCGGCTGCCAGCCCGAGCCCGCCGACGCGCATCACTGAGCCGGGAGAGTCTGGCGGTTCTCGTCCGATCGGCTGTTCCCGCTGGTCGGGCTCGGGACGTCAGCGATCGATGCTCGTGACCGCGGTTCGCCGCCGCCGAGGTCTGCGGTAGTCCCCACGGCCGGCCTGCCCGTGTGATCGTCGGAGTCGTCGGCCTGCTCGGTGCACCCCTGCCGGCAGCCAGGTCCTTCCGCTGTCGAACACGCCAGATCACCAGGCCGTCGACCGCGTGCGGCGGGAGGGCGCAGCGAACGGCAGGGAGACACACATTCTCCACGGCGGCTGAGACCGTGAGTCGACGGCACATCGCGCGGAGACGCGAGATCGCCGCTGCCCTCGCCACCGAGGGCGGTGGCGCGTTCATCACCGGCGGCGCGATCACGTGTCGCCCGCCGTCGGCTCCGATCCCGGGGCGGGCGAACCGCCGTCCACCCCGCTCTCACCTGGCCGTGATCAGCACCGCCGTGTCGCCGGCTTCCGCGTGCCCGAGGGGTACTGCGCGAACGGACAGCCGGTCCTCCTGGTCAGGACGCCGTCAACATCGGGCCGCCGACCGTCAAGAAGCCGTCAAGGCTCTCGCTCCCGGACGCGCGGCGGACGGATGCTCCGGCGGTGTCACCCGATCGGGGTGACAAACCATGGAGGAGACGTCTGGGATGGCTGATCTCGCCTATCTCGCGCTGACAGTCACGGTGTTCGGCCTGCTCATGCTGGTCGTCCGTGGGCTGGAGCGGTTGTGACGGGCGCCGCGACGAGCGTCGGCGCCGACCTGGTCGCGGGTGCGCTCGCGCTGCTGTCGATCGGATACCTCGTGTATGCCCTGATTCGCCCGGAGAGGTTCTGATGAGCCCGATCACCGCGGGGTTGATCCAGGCGGGAGTGCTCGTCTTCGCCCTCGCCCTGATCTACCGACCGGCAGGCGCCTATCTGGCGTCGGTGTACACCAGTCGGAAGCACCTTCGTCTGGAACGGTTCCTCTACCGGCTGGTCGGGGTCGATCCCGATTCCGACCAGCGGTGGAGCGGCTATGCGATCGGAGTTCTCGGCTTCTCACTGGTCTCGGTGCTGTCGCTGTATCTGATTCAGCGACTCCAGGCGCTGCTGCCGTTGAGCTTCGACCGAGGCCCGGTCGACGAGGGGACGGCGTTCAACACCGCCGTCAGTTTCGCGACCAATACGAACTGGCAGTCCTATGTCCCGGAGAACACGCTCGGCAGCTTCGTGCAGGCCGCCGGGCTGACGGTGCAGAACTTCCTGTCCGCGGCGGTCGGTCTGGCCGTCGCGGTCGCCCTGATCCGGGGCTTCGTCCGGTCGGGTACGGACCGGCTCGGCAACGTCTGGGTGGACATCACCCGGGGGGTCGTCCGAGTGCTGCTTCCGGTCGCCTTCGTGGCGGCGGTGCTCTTCGTCTCGGCAGGTGTCGTCATGAGCCTCGCGGAGAGCGTGCGAGTCACCGGCCTCGACGGCATCACCCATGACGTCCCGCTCGCGCCTGTCGCGAGTCAGGAGGCGATCAAGATCCTCGGAACCAACGGTGGTGGCGTCTACAACGCCAACTCGGCGCACCCCTTCGAGAACCCGGCGGCGTGGACCAGCATCCTTCAGGTCTTCCTTCTCCTGGTGATCCCGGTCTGTCTGACCAGGACCTTCGGCATCATGGTCGGCGACCGCAGGCAGGGCACCGTGTTGATCGCCGTCATCACGCTGTTCTGGACCGCGCTGTCGGCGGTCACCTGGTGGGCCGAGACCCATCCGAACGGGCCCGCGACACTGGCGGCGGGCGCGGCCATGGAGGGCAAAGAGGTCCGGTTCGACATCGCCTCATCGGTGCTCTTCGCGGTGAGCACCACCGGCACCTCCACCGGCGCGGTCAACGCGATGCACGACAGCTTCACCGGCCTGGGCGGCGGCGCGCTACTACTGAACATGCTCCTCGGCGAGATCGCCCCGGGCGGGGTGGGAGCCGGTCTGTACGGCCTGCTCGTGATCGCGGTGATCGCGGTCTTCCT
The DNA here is from genome assembly GCF_002234535.1 of Actinoalloteichus hoggarensis. Taxonomy (NCBI): domain Bacteria; kingdom Bacillati; phylum Actinomycetota; class Actinomycetes; order Pseudonocardiales; family Pseudonocardiaceae; genus Actinoalloteichus; species Actinoalloteichus hoggarensis. The sequence goes on along the minus strand of NZ_CP022521.1, from coordinate 5,540,871 downwards.
CGCGGGCCTGATGGTGGGTCGCAGCCCGGAGTACCTGGGTAAGCGACTCGGCCGTACCGAGGTGACCTGCGCGGCGATCTCCTTGTTGACGATGCCCGCCCTCGTGCTGCTCGGCACCGGATGGGCGCTGACCCGTTCCGAGACGCTGGAAGCGCTTGGCAACGAGGGTCCGCACGGGTTGTCGGAGGTGCTCTACGCCTATGCGTCGGCGGCGAACAACAACGGCAGCGCCTTCGCGGGTCTGACCGTCACAGACGACTTCTTCCAGTCGACCCTGGGCGTCGCGATGCTGTTCGGCAGGTTTCTCCCGATCATCGCGGTGCTGGCCCTGGCAGGCGCGCTCGCGAGGCAGCGCACCGTTCCGCAGGGCGAGGGCACCCTGCCCACCGGCGGTGTCCTGTTCGCCGGGCTGCTCGCCGGCACGGCCGTATTCCTCGCCGCATTGACCTTCCTCCCCGTACTCGCCCTCGGCCCCATCGCGGAGGCACTGGCATGACCACCACTGACGAGACGCCCCGGGCCCCGGTGGCCGACTCGACCGATCGGCCGCTTCGTGCGGGGGCCTTCTCACCGAGGCTGTTGCTGACCTCCCTGCCTGCGGCACTGCGCAAGCTGTCACCACGGCACCAGGCGCGCAATCCGGTGATGTTCGTCGTCGCCGTGGGCTCGGTGCTGGTCACCGTGCTGGCCGTCCTCGACCCGGACCCGTTCTCCTTCGCGGTGGCGGGCTGGCTGTGGTTCACCGTCCTCTTCGCCAATCTCGCCGAGGCCGTCGCCGAGGGACGGGGACGCGCTCAGGCCGAGACCCTGCGTCGCTCGCGTGTCTCCAGCGTCGCCTGCAGACTGAGCCGGCCGGACGCCGCGGAGCACGTCGGCACGCTGCTCGCCGCATCGGAACTGGCGACGGACGAGGTCCCCGCCTCCGCGCTGCGAGTGGGAGACCACGTCGTGCTCACCGCGGGGGATGTCGTGCCAGGAGACGGTGACGTCGTCGAAGGCCTGGCGACCGTGGACGAGTCCGCTGTCACGGGCGAGTCCGCGCCGGTCATCCGTGAGGCGGGCGGTGACCGCTCGTCGGTCACCGGCGGCACCACCGTCCTCTCCGATCGCGTCATCGTGCGGATCACCGCTCGCTCTGGCGAGTCCTTCGTCGATCGGATGATCGACCTCGTCGAGGGCGCCCGACGGCAGAAGACGCCGAACGAGATCGCTCTGACCATCCTGCTGTCGACGCTGACGATCACTTTTCTGCTGGCTGTCGTCGCCCTGCAACCCATCGCGGAGTACTCGGGCGGCAGGCAGTCGTTGATCGTCCTGACCGCCCTGCTGGTGTGCCTCATCCCCACCACGATCGGCGCGCTGCTCTCGGCGATCGGCATCGCAGGAATGGATCGGCTGGTGCAGCGCAACGTGCTCGCCACCTCGGGTCGTGCGGTGGAGGCCGCGGGCGATGTCGACACGTTGCTTCTCGACAAGACGGGCACCATCACCTTCGGCAACCGGCATGCGGTCGAACTGGTGCCGGTGGCGGACGTCGACCTGACCCGGTTGGCGGTGGCAGCGAGGCTCGCAAGCCTGGCCGACGAGACGCCGGAAGGACGCAGCGTCATCGATCTGTGCACCAGGGAGCACGGCCTGCCGACGGAGTTCGACTCGGGCGAACGGAACGCCGACTTCGTCCCCTTCACCGCACAGACCAGGATGAGCGGGGTCGACCTGCCCGACGGCGACGGCCTGCGCTCGGTTCGCAAGGGCGCCGCCGCCGAGGTCGCCGCCTGGGTGCGTGAGCGCGGCGGCACCGTGCCCGCCGACCTGACGAGCATCGTCGACGAGATCAGCCTGCGCGGCGGCACCCCGCTCGTCTGTGGAGAGAACGATGCATCGGGTGCCAGGGTCCTGGGCGTCATCAAGCTCGCGGACGTGGTGAAACCCGGAATGCGAGAGCGGTTCGCCAGACTCAGGTCGATGGGGATCCGCACCGTCATGGTGACCGGTGACAACCCGTTGACCGCACGGGCCATCGCCGAGGACGCCGGGGTGGACGACCATCTCGCGCAGGCTCGCCCTGAAGACAAGATCGCGCTGATCAAGGAGGAACAGGCGGGCGGCAGGCTTGTCGCGATGACCGGGGACGGGACCAACGACGCCCCTGCGCTCGCCCAGGCCGACGTCGGGGTCGCGATGAACAGCGGCACCTCGGCTGCGAAAGAGGCAGGCAACATGGTCGATCTCGACTCGAACCCGACCAAGCTCATCGAGATCGTCGAGGTGGGCAGACAACTGCTCATCACCAGGGGCGCGTTGACGACCTTCAGCATCGCGAACGACCTCGCGAAGTACTTCGCCATCCTGCCTGCCATGTTCGCCTCGATCCTTCCGCAGCTCGAGGCTCTGAACCTGATGGGACTGGCCACGCCGTCCTCGGCGATCCTGTCGGCGGTGATCTTCAACGCTCTGATCATCGTCGCCCTGATCCCGCTCGCGCTCCGGGGAGTCCGCCACCGGGCCGCGGGCGCATCGACGCTGTTGCGGCGCAATCTGCTCGTCTACGGACTCGGCGGCCTGATCACGCCGTTCATCGGCATCTGGTTCATCGACCTGTTCGTTCGTCACCTCCCGGGAATCGGGTGATCACGTTGTCCATCACCTTGCTGCGACAGACCATGGCGGCGCTTCGTCTGCTGCTGGTCATGACCGTGCTGACCGGGATCATGTACCCGCTCGCCGTCTATTCGGTGTCCCGGCTGCCAGGCCTGTCCTCCTCCGCCGAAGGCTCGGTCGTCTACCACGACGGCCGTGCGGTGGGCCTGGAGAATCTCGGGCTCGATCTCGTCGATCCCGCTGCAGGCGACGATCCGACCGCCGACCGGTACTTCCATCACCGGCCCTCGGCGGCTGCCTCGGCAGCCGAAGGGCTCGGGCCCGGTGACCCGTATGCGTCCGGCGGCTCCAACCTGGCCGGGGACAGCCCCGCGTCGACCGAGCTGGTGCACGCGCGGGCGGCGGCGATCGCCGCCAGGGAAGGCGTGCCGGTGGAGTCCGTGCCCCCTGACGCGGTCACCGCCTCCGCCTCCGGGCTGGACCCGGACATCTCGCCTGCCTATGCCGAACTCCAGGCCGCCCGCGTCGCGCGGGTGACCGGCCTGCCCGAGCAACGGGTGCGTGATCTCGTCGCCGAGCACACCCAGGGGCGCGAACTGGGTTTCCTCGGCGGCCAGACGGTGAACGTGCTCGCGCTGAATCTCGCGATCGCCGGGCTGACGAGTGGAGAGCCGGCTCATGGTCCCGGGTGACTCGGCGGCCCGTGGAGCCTGCGTGCACGGCATGCCTCCGCGCCGTGGTCCAGCGGTGCGTTCGGTGACCGCAGGGGAGCCGGGGCAGACTCGCCTGGTGGACATCGCGTCGAATCCGCCGACCGACGATCGCGGGCGGGAGTCTCGGTCGTACGGGGACGTCGGGATCGCCGGCCCGGCAGCCCCCGGTGCGAACCTCGTCGCAGCGGGCAGGTCGGTGTCGGGACGCGATGCCCAGCAGGCGGGGCGACGCTCCGGGGCGCCGCGCCGAGGGGAACTGCGTGTCTACCTCGGTGCGGCGGCAGGCGTCGGCAAGACCTACGCCATGCTGGGCGAGGCGGCCCGCAGGCGGGAGCGGGGCGCGGACGTGGTGATCGGTTTCGTGGAGAGCCACGGCCGAGCCCTCACCGAGGCTCGCACCGAGGGCATCGAGCAGGTGCCCCGGCGCAGGATCACCTACCAGGGATGCGAGCTGACCGAACTCGACGTGGACGCCGTGCTCGCCAGGGCCCCCGAGATCGTGCTGGTGGACGAGCTGGCACACACCAACGTGCCCGGCTCACGCAACGCGCGGCGCTGGGAGGACGTCGAGGAGCTGCTCGCGGCGGGCATCGACGTCCTCACCACCGTCAACATCCAGCATCTGGAAAGCCTCAACGACGTCGTCGAGACGATCACCAAGACCCGCCAGCGGGAGACCGTGCCCGACGAGGTGGTGCGGGCCGCCGAACAGGTCGAACTGGTCGACATCACTCCAGAGGCACTTCGGCGCCGGATGGCACACGGCAACGTCTACGCGGCGGACCGCGTCGACGCGGCGCTGGCGAACTTCTTCCGGCCGGGCAACCTGGGCGCCCTGCGTGAGCTGGCGCTGCTGTGGGTCGCGGACCAGGTCGAGGTCGCCCTGCGCCGATACCGCGCGGACCAGCACATCACCGAGACCTGGGAGACGAGGGAACGGGTCGTGGTGTCGATCACCGGAGGACAGGAGAGCGAGACCCTGATCCGGCGCGCCCGACGAATCGCCAACCGGGCGGGTGCGGAGCTGCTCGTCGTGCACGCACTGCGCGGCGACGGCCTCAGCGCCACCAAGCCCGGCGCGCTGGCACGATACCGGCAGCTCGCCGTCGACCTCGGGGCCACCTTCCACGTCGTGGTGGGCGACGACGTGGCCTCGGCACTCCTCGACTTCGCCAGAGGCGTGGACGCGATGCAGCTCGTCCTGGGCAGTTCCCGCCGCTCGCGTGCCGCCCGGCTGTGGGACGAGGGCATCGGCGCCGCGCTGGTGCGCGAATCCGGCTCGATCGACGTCCACATCGTCACCCACCCCCACGCAGGCGAGGGCGGACGGGGTCGGATGACACCGATCACCGGCAGGCGCCGCGCGCTGAGTTGGGCGCTCGCGGTACTGCTGCCGGGCCTGATCACCTGCCTCGGCCTGCTGCTGAGGCCCGCCGTCGACCTCTCCACCGACGTGGTGGGCTTCCTGCTCGTGATCGTGATCGTCGCCTTGGTGGGCGGCCTCGGACCCGCCCTGTGCGCGGCGGGTGTGTCGGGCCTGCTGTTCACCTACTTCCTGACCGCACCACAGTTCTCGTTGACGGTCTCGCCCCGCGAGCAGGGGATCACACTGGTGGTGATGGTGGCCGTCGCGGTGATGGTCGCGCTCGTCGTCGACCGGGCCGCGCGGCTGGCGGCCCAGGCAGGCCGTTCTCGCGCCGAGTCGGTACTGCTCGCCTCGTACGCACGCACGGTGCTCACCCACCCCGAGCCCGCGGTACGGCTCCTGGAGGAGATCAGGGAGAACTTCGGCATGAGTTCGGTGGCGATGCTGGAGCATCGCGGCGCCGAATGGGTCGAGGTCGGCTCGAGCGGGCCCGAGAGCTCCCGAGGCGTGGAGGCCGCACACGAGAGTGGTTCCGGCCGGGTCGGTCGATCGGACCGTTCCGACGGCCCCCCTCTCGGCGGGCTCACAAGCGGCGACGGAAGAGGAGACGTCGGCGATGAGGTGACGAGCGAGGTCGTGGTGACACCGGAGATCCGTCTCGTGCTTCGCGGCCGGATACTGCCCGCCGAGGATCAGCTCGTGTTGGAGGCCGCCGCACGGCAGGCGCTCGTGGCCCTGCGCCAGCAGCGGATGGCTGCCGAGACATCGGCGGCGCAGCGAAGGGCGGACGCCACCGGGCTGCGCACCGCCCTGCTGTCTGCTCTCGGTCATGACCTGAGAACGCCCCTGACCACAGTGAAGACCTCGCTGGCCGGCCTGCGTGATCCCTCGCTGAACCTCTCCGACGTCGACACCGCGGAGCTGCTCGCCGTGATCGACGGTGCGACCGATCGGCTCGCCGCACTCGTCGCCAATCTGCTGGACTCCTCCCGCCTGGCCACCGGTGCCGTCGCACCCCGCATCGAGCGGATCGGCTACGACGAGGTGGTCTTCGCCGCGCTGGCGGGGATGGAGGAACGAGAGACGGTGCGTGTCGAGATCGAGGAGAGCCTGCCCGACGTCGCCGCGGACATCGGCCTGTTGGAGCGGGCGGTGGCCAATGTCATCGACAACGCACTCCGGTACGGCCGGGGCGGCCGTTCGCCGGAGGTGGCGGTGCGCGCCAGCGTGTACGGCGACCGTGCCGAGCTGTGGGTGGTCGACACGGGCCCCGGCGTTCCCGGCGGCTCCGCCGAGGAGGTCTTCGCCCCGTTCCAACGGCTGGGAGATCGGGACTCACGGCCAGGACTGGGTCTGGGGCTCAGCGTGGCCCGAGGGTTCCTGTCGGCCATGGGCGGCACGATCCGCGCGGAGGACACTCCCGGCGGCGGTTTCACCGTGGTCATCTCCCTGCCCATGGCGACGGAGCGGACGGACCGATGACGACGGTGCTCGTGGTCGATGATGAGAAGGCGTTGGTCCGGGCACTGCGGATCAATCTCATCGCGCACGGCTATGCCGTGCTGACCGCTCACGACGGGACGAGCGCATTGCGGACGGCCGCCTCCGGCAGACCGGACGTGGTCCTGCTGGACCTCGGTCTGCCCGATCTCGACGGCACGACCGTCATCGAGGGCCTGCGTGGCTGGAGCCGGGTGCCGATCATCGTGCTGTCCGCTCGGACCGAGTCCGGTGACAAGGTGCGGGCCTTGGACGTGGGCGCCGACGACTACGTCACCAAACCCTTCGGCATGGACGAGCTGCTTGCCAGGCTGCGCGCGGCGGTCCGCCGAGCGGGAGCGGGCGAGGCGGACGAACCGGTGGTCCGCACCGCGTCGTTCACCGTCGACCTGGCCGCCAGACAGGTCTACCGGGACGGCAGCCCCGTCCACCTCACGCCGACCGAATGGGGCGTGTTGGAGGTGCTGGTACGGAATCGGGGACGACTGGTGAGCAGGCAGCAGCTGCTCCACGAGGTATGGGGGCCCGGTTATCCCGCCGAGAACCACTACCTGCGCGTCTACCTTGCACAGCTGCGGCGCAAGCTGGAACCGGACCCGGGCAGTCCGCGTCATCTGCGTACGGAGGCCGGGATGGGCTACCGGTTCGAGCTGTGATTCGACTCGGGTGCCGGTCGTGTTCGCGGCTCGGGCCGCCGACCGTCAGGATCGGCGACCGTGCTGAGTCGACCGGTCCGTGACGCCGAAGCCGGTCACGCTGCGGAGGAAGACGCCCCGACGGATTCTCCGAGCGAGCGGCCCTGGTCGCCGCCTGGTGCCCGCGACGACGAGGCCGGTCGTCCCGGGCAGGGGACGACCGGCCGCGCAGCAGAACGATCAGGCGATGGTCAGGCCGAAGGCCCGTACAGCGGGTCGCCCGAGGTCGACGTCGGACCGGCACTCGGGTCCGAGGGCTCGGTGGAGGGGACACCGGAGGAGATCGGCGGGGGCGAGGTGTCCTCCGGCGGATCGGGCTGCTCCGGGGGACCGGGCTGCTCCGGCGGCTCCGGCGGATCCGGAGTCGTGGTGGGGGGAGGCGTCGTGGTCTTCGGCGGCGACGTGGGCGGCGTGGTCGGCTCGGTCGGACCCCCGCCGCCGTCGTCGTTCCCGCCAGGGTTGGTGGTGCCACCGGGGTCGCTGGTGCCGCCGCCGTTGCCGCCGTCGCCCTCGCCCGTCGGGCGGGTCGGCCTGGTGACCCCGTCCTCGGTCTCGCCGTCCGCGGGCTGGTCCCCGGCGTCGCCGTCGACCTGGTCGGCGTCGATGTCGTCGACGTCGTCGGAGGCGGCGTCGGTGGTCGCGGTGCCCGACTCGGTGGGGGTGCCCGACGAGCTGCCGGGGATGGTCGCGTCATCGCGGGAGACGACGTCCTCACGGATGATCGGCTCGCCGTCCTGGGCGTCCGGCGTGCCGATGCCCAGCGACGCGATGGTCGCGAACGCGGTGGCGGTCACCACGCCCGCGGCGGCGAGCAGCACGGTCGGTGGGGCCTTCTTGCGTTCGATGTCGTCCCGGCGGTCTTCCCGCACGTCTTTCACCGTCCGAATACTTGTGTCCAGTACCAGCCGTCAGTGTCCAACCCCACTCCGATCGTGGTCAGATCGCAGTTGAGGATGTTCCCCCGGTGGCCGGGGGAGTCGAGCCACATCCGCATCACCTGGTCGGCGCTGCGGGCGCCCATCGCGATGTTCTCCGCGGCGGGGCTGGGATGACCGGCCGCGATCGCGCGATCCACGAAACTCGTGCCCTCGGGCGACTCATGAGAGAAGTAGTCCCGGCTTGCCATGTCACTGCTGTGCCGTTGCGCGGCGGTGAACAGCCGGTCGTCGAACCGTAGTGCACCGCAGCCCTCCGCCGCGCGGGCCTCATTGGCCAGCGTCACGACCTCCGCGGCCTCGGGAGACTGCCCCGCGAGGGGCTGTGTCGGCTCCGGAGGGGGCGGCGTCGTCGGCGACGGCGGTGCGGGCGTCTCCTCGGTGACGGGTTCCGGTTCGACGTCGTCCGTCGTCGTGGGGGCCGGGGGCTCCGTGGTGGTGCTCGGGGTGGGAGAGGTGGGTTCGGTCGTGCTCGGTGCGGGCGGCTCGGACTCCCACGACGGGGCCGCGGCACCGCTGGGTAAGTACGGCGGAGTCGGGGAGTGCGGGACTCCGGCGGCCGAGTCGGCACCGGCGACGACCGAGGGTGTCGCCGTGGTCATGGACAGCGTCCCGGCCGCGACTGCTCCGGCCACCATGGACAGTAGGCCGACGACCGTGCCGAGGCGTCTGCTCCGGGGGTGGACCACGGGCGGAGACGGTACCAGGAGGCCGAGATGGCGAACAGTGCTTCGGCGTCGCCCGGCGCGGTCGGCGTGTGCCGGTCTCGGACCTCGGACGCTCGTGAGGTGTGGTGATCGCCGGGGCGGCGGGCACCATGATCGACGACACAGTCGACGTCCCTTCGTCGCCACGGCCAGTGCGCCGCCGCAGGGGGTGACGTCGAGACACGAGCGTCCCCCGCACCCGGCGCCGCCCCCGGGCCGCCGCCCCCGGACCGCCGTCGGCGTCGACCGACGCGGCCTGGCCTTACAACGTCCGCGGTGCCGCCGAGGGCGGACCGTCCGAGTCGACCGCGGCGGTCTCGGCCGGGACGTCCGCCCTCGGTCGTCGCGGCGCGGACCCGGATACGCGACGATGGCCGGATGACCACTGACTCCGGGACGGACGCGGCGGCCGACTCGTCGGCGGGCTCGGCCGCCGCCGACGACGAGAGGGACGAGGCCAGGCTGACGGCCTGGGTGGCGGGCCGGGTGCAGGGGGTGGGCTTCCGCTGGTGGACGCGCTGCCGTGCCCTGGAACTCGGTCTGTCCGGTTACGCGGAGAACCTCGCCGACGGCCGGGTCGCCGTCGTCGCCGAGGGTCCGCGCGCTTCGGGCCGCCGCCTGCTCGACCTGCTGCGCTCCGGGGAGTCGCCGGGCGTCGTCGACACCGTCGTCCCGCTCTGGACCGTGGTCGAGGGCGTCGGGCCGGGCTTCGAGGAACGCTGACGGCGACCGCGCGCCGGGCCGGATCAGATCCGCCGTCGCCCCTTCGCGGGCGTCGACGCCGTGCCGACGTCGAGCTCCCGTCGGCTCGCCGCGGCGCGGGCCGCTGCCGAACGGAGCAGGCCGCCTGCGCCGTCCCGCCTTGGCGTCGAGCGCGGCGGGCCCTCCCGCCTCCCGTCTCCGGTGGCCTGCGCGGCGACCTGCGAGGACCGGCGCGGCGACGCGCGAGCAGGACCATGCTCGCGGCGCGAGGCGGGGCAGAGGGCGGAGGCAGAGGGCAGCGCGGAACAGGTGCCCGGAGCGCGCCGCGGTGTGCTCGATCACCGACCGGTCGGTGCAGAGCCGTCCGCCCTGGGCCGCCGGTGCGGCCGAGAGGCCGATCGGCATGACGGGTTGCGATGACCACACGTCCGTCACCGTCGGATATCGAAGCGTCGTCGCCTTCCGCCAAGCCGGCGACGTCACCGGGGCCGAACCCCTAGGGTGAAGCCGCTCGGCCCGCCGATCAGCGGGCCGGCGATCTCCGACAGGAAGCGAAGGGTCGAGAATGATCTTCATCGGAATCGGTCTGCTGCTCGTCGCGGTGATCGCCTTCTTCGGGATGTCGCATGCCCGCAGTGAGCTGCACGCGATGATCGCCGCGGAGACGCTCCCGGTGTCCGAGCTGAAGATGCTGCGCAAGGCCTCCGACGACGTCGGCGGACAGGGTTCGTTCCGCAAGGAGTGCGAGGTGGTGGGCGCGGCGGAGCCGCTGCCGACCGGTTCACTGAAGTCCGAGCTGACCGGCACCGAGTGCGTGTGGTTCCGCTACCGCATCGAGCGGGAGTACGAGCACGTCACCGTCCGGGACAACCGTCGACACGTCTCCAAGCGGACCGAACAGCTCGTCGACCACTCCTCGGAGCAGGGCTACGCGATCCGCGACGACGCGGGCGAGCTGATCCTGGTCGAGCCGAACGGGCTCAAGCCGGACCAGCCGGAGCAGGTCCTCAAGAGCTACGAGCCCGCCCGAGGCGGCGTCGCGGAGGGCGGCGGCGGACTCGGCTCGGCCCTCGTGCGCCTGGTGGGCAGCCGGATGGCGGGCAGCGGCGGAACGATCGGCCACCGATACACCGAATGGGTGGTCCGCCCCGGGCAGCGGCTGTACGTGCTCGGCGAGGTCAACGACCGCCGGGGCGAGCTGTCGATCGCCAGGCCGGAGAAGGGGCACTTCATCATCTCCACCCGCAGTGAGGAGGAGCTGCGCGCGGCCCGTACCACTACGCACAAGATCATGCGCATCGGCATCTTCGCGGCCGTGCCGCTCGGCATCATCCTCATCATCGCGGGCGCGATCGGCTGAGGCTCGGCCGCCCGCCCTGACACACGGTGACCTCGCCCGCCGTCATGCGGACACCGAGGAGTGACGGGCCGGCTGACGATCTCACCACGGTGATCGCCTCATCGGGCGTCGGGGCGTGTCCGGCCGCCGCGTGCGGGGGCTGACCAGTCTCGATGAGTACGCTCGTCGGTCGTACCCGCAGCCGTCCTGCCGGGGCGAGGACCGTGGAGGGATGACCGAGCCGTGCACCTGAAGAGCCTGACGCTCAAGGGCTTCAAGTCCTTCGCCTCGGCTACCACCCTGCGGTTCGAACCGGGCATCACCTGCGTGGTCGGTCCCAACGGCTCCGGCAAGTCCAACGTGCTGGACGCGCTGACCTGGGTGATGGGCGAGAAGGGCGCCAAGGCACTGCGCGGCGCGAAGATGGAGGACGTCATCTTCGCGGGAACCTCCGGTCGGGCCCCGCTCGGGCGCGCCGAGGTGACGCTGACGATCGACAACTCCGACGGAGCCCTGCCGATCGAGTACACCGAGGTCTCCATCACGCGGCGGATGTTCCGCGAGGGCGCCACCGAGTACGAGATCAACGGCGACTCGTGCAGGCTGCTCGACATCCAGGAGCTCCTGTCGGACTCCGGCATCGGCCGCGAGATGCACGTCATCGTCGGACAGGGACAGCTCGCCTCGATCCTGGAGTCCAAGCCGGAGGAGCGGCGCGCGTTCATCGAGGAGGCCGCGGGCGTCCTGAAGCACCGCAAGCGCAAGGAGAAGGCGCTGCGGAAGCTCGACGCGATGCAGGCCAACCTGACGCGACTCACCGACCTCACCGCCGAGCTGCGCCGACAGCTCAAGCCGCTCGGCAAGCAGGCCGAGATCGCCAGGCGCGCGCAGGCGGTCCAGTCGGATCTGCGGGACGCCCGACTGCGGCTCATCGCCGACGACCTCGTCACGGCTCGCGTCGACCTGGCCAGGGACGAGGCCGACGAGGCCTCCGTCCGCGCCCGCCGTACCGAGGTGGAGCGCTCCCTCCAGGTCGCCCAGGCGGAGCAGACCGCCTTGGAGGAACAGCTGGCGCAGGACGCGCCGAGACTCAACGCCGCTCAGGACACCTGGTACCGGCTCTCCTCGCTGGAGGAGCGGCTGCGCGGCACCGTGCGGCTGGCCGCCGAGCGGTACCGACACCTCACCGCGCCGCTGGAGGGCCCGCGCGGCGGGCGCGACCCGGAGGAGCTGGAGGCGGAGGCGGAGGAGGCCGCCGAGACGGAGGTCGAACTCGCCGAGGTGCTCGAACAGGCTCGCTTCGACCTCTCCGACGCGGTGGAGGCCAGGGGCCTGGCCGAACAGCGGCTCAAGACCGTCGAGCAGGCGCACGTCGCCGCCGCGCGTGCCATCGCCGACCGGCGGGAGGGCCTGGCCAGGCTCGCCGGGCAGGTGGAGGTGCTGCGCAGCAAGGCGGCGTCCACCGAGGAGGAGATCGAACGGCTCTCCACGGCGCTGGCCGAGGCCGAGGACAAGGCGGCCGCGGCCACCAGGGAGTTCGAGGAGCAGCAGGCCGTCGACGACGGCCAGGACACCGATGACGCGGACCTCGGCGAGCTGCACCGGTCGGCGGCCGCCGAGCGGGAGCAGGCCAGGGAGCGGGTCGCGGAGCTGGTGGCCGCCGAACGCGGCGCCGAACGGGACATCGCCGCCTGGACCGCGCGGGTCGACGCCTTGTCATTGGGGTTGTCCCGCAAGGACGGTGCGGGGGCGCTGCTCGCGGCGGGGGAACGCCTGCCGGGCCTGCTCGGATCGGTGGCCGCGCTGCTGACCGTGGAGCCCGGCGCCGAGGTGGCGCTGGCGGCAGCGCTCGGCCCGGTCGCCGACGCGGTCGCGCTGGCCGGGCTCGACGACGCGCTGGTGGCATTGGAGCTGCTGAAGTCCGAGGACACCGGTCGGGCGGGGCTGCTCATCGGCGGTGCGCCGCCCGTCGCGGCTGATGCCCGGCCGGAGCTGCCCCGTGGCGCGCGGTGGGCGGCCGACCTGGTCGGTGCTCCGCAGACGTTGCGGCCCGCCGTGCTGCGGGCACTGGACAAGATCGTCGTCGTCGCCGATCTCGCCGCGGCGAAGTCGCTGGTCGCCGATCTTCCCGGCCTGCGGGCGGTGACCCCGGAGGGTGACGTCCTCGGTGTGGACTTCGCCTCGGGCGGCTCCGGCCGGGATCAGAGCGTCATCGAGGTGCAGGCGGCGGTGGACGACGCCCGCCGGGAGCTGGCGGCGGCGCAGGACAGGCTGGCGGCCCACTCGGCGGCGTTGGACGGCGCGCGGGCCGAGGAGCGGGACCGCCGGGAGGCGGTGCGGGCCGCGCAGGAGTCGGTCAACGAGGCCAAGGTGCGCAAGGCCCGCAGCACCGAGCGGCTGAGCAGGCTCGGTCAGGTCGCGAAGTCCGCACGCACCGAGGCGGAGCAGCTGCGGGCCCGCCGCGCCAAGGTGGAGTCCGCGCACGAGCAGACGCTGCGCGGCCTGGCGGAATCGGAGGACCGGCTGTCCGCGGTCGAGTCCGAGCCGCTGGAGCATGAGCCGGACACCGACGAGCGGGAGGCGGCGGCCGAGGCCGTCGGCACGGCCCGGCAGCGCGAGATGGACGCCCGGCTCGTCCAGCGGACGGCCGAGGAACGGGCCCGGTCCGTGCAGGGCCGCGCCGAACAGCTGCGCAGGGCGGCGCGGATCGAGCGGGAGAATCGGACGCGGCTCGCGGCGGCTCGGGCGGCGCGGAGCCGCGGTGCCGCCGTGGCGAAGGCGGTCGTCGACGCGGGCGAGACGGCCGCCGGGCGGATCGCCGTCTCATTGAGCCGTGCCGTCCACGAGCGGGATGCCGCCCAGGCCGCCCGCGCCGACCGGGAGCAGGCGTTGACGGCGGTGCGCAACCACGCGCGCGAGCTGACCGCCGTGCTGGAGAAGCTGACCGACGCGGTGCACCGCGACGAGGTCCTGCGCGCCGAGCGACGGCTGCGGCTGGAGCAGCTCGAGACCAAGATCGCCGAGGACTTCGGCATCGGGCTGGAAGACCTCGCCGCCGAGTACGGACCCGATGTCGGCGTGCCGCCGAGCGCGGCGGAGACCGCCGAGTACGAGGCGGCACGGGAACGCGGCGAGGAGGTGACCGCCCCGGCGCCGATCCCCTTCGACCGGGACACCCAGGAGCGTCGGGCCAAGCGCGCCGAGCGGGATCTCGCGCTGTTGGGCAAGGTCAATCCGCTGGCGTTGGAGGAGTTCGCGGCGCTGGAGGAGCGCTACCGCTTCCTGTCCACCCAGCTGGAGGATCTCAAGGCCACCCGCCGAGACCTGCTCACGGTGATCAAGGACGTCGACGAGCGCATCCTCGAGGTCTTCTCCACCGCCTACGTCGACGTGGCCAGGGAGTTCGAGATCGTCTTCGGCACCCTGTTCCCCGGCGGCGAGGGCAGGCTGGTGCTGACCGAGCCCGACGACATGCTGACCACCGGTGTCGACGTGGAGGCGCGGCCGCCCGGTAAGAAGGTCAAGCGGCTTTCTCTGCTCTCCGGCGGCGAGAAGTCGCTGACGGCCGTGGCGATGCTGGTGGCGATCTTCCGGGCCCGTCCGTCGCCGTTCTACGTGATGGACGAGGTCGAGGCCGCCCTGGACGACACGAACCTGCGCAGGCTGATCGGGCTCCTCGAACAGCTTCGCGAGACCTCGCAGCTGCTCATCATCACCCACCAGAAGCCCACGATGGAGATCGCCGACGCGCTGTACGGCGTGAGTATGCGGGGCGACGGCATCAGCACGGTGATCTCGCAGCGGCTGCGGGGCCGTGTCCGCCCCACGGGGGCGTCGGTCGACGCGGTGCGGATCGGGGCGGACGCGGGCGGGACCGCGCCTGTGGCGGACGGTGCGGCGGTGGCGGACGACCCGCCGGCGGGCGGCGCGGCGTCGGACGACCGGGCGGCGGACGGTGCGAGGCCGGGCGGAGCACCCGGCCTCGCCGCAGGGTCTGCCGGAAACGGAGACTCCGGCGACGGATCGCCCCGTGCGGAGGGGGCGTCCGTCGACGCCGACGCGGAGTCGGCGAACGCGGGGCGCGCCGTCGCGGCGGGGGCGACCGAGCAGCCGAAGACGCCCGGCGCCGGGCCGCAACCGGCTTAGGCGCGCAGTCGGACCGGGCGGTGCGACACCTTCGCCCCGCCACCACGGGCGGTCCGTCCTTGGCCGTGCGTCTCGAGCGACCGGCGTCCAGCGCGGCGGTCGTCCCGTACCGCGGTCCCAAGTCGCGGACGTGCGCCGAGGCCGGGTCCGGGACGTCCGGTCTCGGCCGTTGTCCGGCGGCCCAGCCCGGCCCCGGCCGCCCGGCACAACCGCCGTCGGCCCGATCCGACCGGCCGGACGGGCCTCGTCGGGCCTCGGCTATCCGCGGCCGCGCGAGTTCTCGCCCACCCGATCCAGGAATGCCGACCACTCGGCGAGTGGGAAGCACAGAACCGGGCCGTCGGGATTCTTCGAGTCGCGCACACCGATCGTCTCGCGGATCGTGGTGACTTCGACGCAGTTTCCCGCGCCGTTGCTGCGGTTGCTCTTCCGCCAGGTCCGTGCGGTAAAGAGCTGCCCCATTTTCGGGTCCTCCTCGTGGTGCCATCCGCGACGGGTGTCCCGGTCGTGTGAAGCGACAAGTCGCGAATGTCGTCGTCGCACCTGCCGCGTCGCAGGCTGGGGGCGATCTCAGGAGTGGGCGGTGAGCTCTGCGGCGAGCTTCCTCATCAACTCGACGGAATCCGCCGGGCTCAGCGCGGTGCTGCGCAGATCCGCGAAGCTGCTGTTGTATCGAGCCACGTCGTCGCGTGCCTCCACGTAAAGACCTCGGCAGAGCGTCTCCAGGTAGACGACGTCGTCCTCACCCTCGGGGAAACGCAGGATCGAGTAGGCGGTGCCCAGCGAGCTGTGGGCGCCCGCGGAGAAGGGCAGCACCTGGACCGTGACGTTGGCGAGCTCGGCGCTGGCGATGAGGCTCTCCAGCTGCGCGAGCATCACCGCGGGGCCGCCGATGAGCTGATGGAGAGCGGCCTGACCGATGACCGCGTGGAACTCCAGCGGCTCCTCCTCGGTGAGCCGGGTCTGCCGCGCGGTGCGCAGTCGCGCGCGTCGATTGACGACGTCGTCCTCCCCGGTGGGCTTCTCCCAGACCTGGATCACCGAGCGGGCGTAGTCCTGGGTCTGCAGCAGTCCGGGGACGAGGTCGATCTCGTAGGCGTGAATGGAGGTGGCGTCCGACTCCAGGCCGATATAGGCCTCGAACCAGTCGATCACGGCATCGCCGTAGATCTCCCACCAGCCCTTCTGCCTGCCCTCCTTGGCCAGGGCGATGAGCGAGTCGGCTCGTTCGCCGCTGACGTTGTACGCCTGCAGCATCACCGTGACGTCGTTGGGATGGGCGGCGTGCTGGGCCCGCTCCAGCTTGGACAGCTTCGCGGGGGAGAAGTTCAACAGCGGGGACGCCGCCTCCAGGGTCAGCTGAGCCTGCTCGCGCAGTCGCCGAAGCTCGCGGGCGAGCTGACGTCGTCGTGCCGTGGGGTTGCCGCGTGGTGGTGCTGCCACCCGTACCTCCTTGTCGACTGGGCGAGACGCAGAACAACGAGGGGTCGTTCCGCTGGCAGGCGCGTCTCCTCGACGGAGGAGACTCCGTCGATGCCGAATCACCGAGACCGGGGCTCGCCACGGGCGCCGCACTTCGTGCGAGTGCCGGGCCGGGGAACCGCCTTCCTCCGAATGCGACGCGCTACCACGCCAGTGGGCGGCGGTCGAGCCGCCGATGAGACTTTACGGACAGGACCGGGTCGAGTGCTGCCACTCGATCGGGTGAATCACACGAAAAGTTCAGTCAACTACTTGTCTGGCTGAAATTTTCGGACAAGCTGGTTGTCTCACCAGGTGCCATCGCACATGATTTCACCCCGATGCACGGACCTTCGGCACGGGTGGCCCAGCCCGTAGGCTCTTCGGCGTGAGCGCCGGCGGCCACAGTGGCTCGACCCGGGAAACAAGATCGAACCATCGGACCGCCGGGCTTTGCGGCGGAGAAGTGAGGATGGCGATGTCAGCGCATTCACGGCGATCCTTCACCTATTACCGTCGAGTCACGGGTGAGGACCTGACGACCGGACACTGCACGAGTCAGGTCGAGCTGACCGAGGATCGCCGACTGCTGTACCTCCGACTGGCCTCGACCGCGCGTTTCGCCGTGCTCCTGGACGCCGCCGCGATCGGGGAGCTGATCGCCGCGCTGCGTGCTCGCGACACCGGCGTCCTCGACGTCCCGCACGCCGAGCGAGGCACGGTCGCCCTGCGCATCGCCCCTCACCGCAGCCGGATGTCCCTGGGGTTGTTCTTCACCGAGGAGGAGAACATCCAGATCGCCTTCACCGCGGAACAGACCGAAGAACTGATCGGGCACCTGGCGGGCGGGCACGAATGGATCGTCGGAGCCCGCGGCGGGGGCGGGCCCTGATCGGCGAGACAGCCGCGAATCGCAAGGGAGTGCCCGTAGTCAACCGACACGAGCCCGCCGCGTCACCGGAATCCGCCCGCGACGCCGACACGCCCGACCGCCGGCCCTACTCCTGCTCCGGTGCGGCCACGACACCCGCGTAGTCGGGATGCCGTGCGATCCAGGACGCCACGAAGCCGCAGACCGGTCGGACCCGCAGCCCGCGCCCCCGCACGTCGTCCAGGGTCTGACGGACCATCCGGCCGCCGACGCCCCGACCGCCGAACCGCTCGACCACCTCGGCGTGCAACAGCGACACCACCGTCCCGTCTACGGCGTAGTCGACGAAGCCCGCGAGGTCCGCGCCGAGCCAGGCCTCGTAACGACCGTGTTCCGGTGCGTCGCGCACCACGAGGTCCGGCTCGGCCGCGTTCTCCTGGCTGTTCATCCGTGTCATCCTGCCCGCCGCCCGGCGCAGGCGCACACCGCCCCCCGGACGCACACCGCCCCCCGGACGCACACCGGCCCCCGGACGCACACCGGCCCCCGTGCCTGCGCACACCGCTCGTCGCGCGGCGGCCGCTCAGCCGACCGGATCCGGCTCCCCCTTCCGCTTCTCGGTCGTCTCCTCGGCGGGCTCCTCGGCGGCCTCGGCCGTCGTGCCCGTCGGCTGTCCGCTCGCTCCCGGCCCCGTGCGCCGCGGGGGGAGCTCCGGCGAGACGGCCTCGGGCCGAGGACCGCGCAGCGACATCAGCCAGCCGACCAGGAGCGTGATCGCCACGCCCAGCGGCGCGAACCACGGGAAGGCCAGCGGCGACGGCTCGCCGTCGTCGCCGGGCAGCCGTACGAAGGTCACGACGAACAGGACCACGACGATCGTCGTGAGGAACGCGACGACGGCGTCGGACTGGCGGGCCCGGCGCACCAGCAGGCCCAGCGCGAAGGCGCCGAGCAGGGCGCCGTAGGTGTAGCTGGCGATGCTCAGACCCAGCTCCACCACCGGGTTCGAGGTCGCGGTGAACATCGAGGCGAAGCCCACGAAGACGAGCGCCCAGATGATCGTCCAGACCTTGCCGTGCCGCAGCATCGTCGCGTCGGAGAGCGGCCGCCTGGTGAAGCGTTGATACAGATCCGAGACGGTGGAGGTGGACAGCGAGTTCAGCGAGGACGACAGCGTGCTCATCGCGGCGGCCAGGATCCCTGCGATCATCAGCCCGGCCAGCCCCGGCGGGAACTCCTGGATGATGAAGGACGGGAACAGCTCGTCGTTGGTGCCCAGCCCCAGCGCCGCCGGGTCGGCGCCGCCGTAGAAGCTCCACAGCATCGCGCCGATCAGCAGGAACAGCGCGAACTGGAGGAAGACGATGACGCCGCTGGCGATCAACGCCTTCTGACTGTCCTTCACGTCGCGGCAGGCCAGCAGTCGCTGCACCATGAGCTGATCGGCGCCGTGCGAGGCCATCGCGAAGATCGCGCCGCCGACGACGGCGGTGATGAAGGCGTACTGATTGGTGAGGATGTTCGAGCCGAAGTCGAGCAGTTGAAGCCTGCCCGCCTCCATGGCGTCGCCGAACCAGTCGCCCGGGAGTTCGTTCGCCAGCAGTCCGACTGCCGCGACCCCGCCGCCGACGTAGACGGTCATCTGGATCACGTCCACCCAGATGACCGCCTTGATGCCGCCCAGGTAGGTGTAGACGACGGTGAACAGCGACAGCCCCAGGATGATCTGCCAGTAGGCGATGTTCATGCCCAGTGCGTCCAACAGCAGCTTCACCGGGATGGAGGTGGCGAACAGTCGCACGCCGTCGGCGAGGAGCCTGGTCACCATGAAGGTCACCGACGCGGTGCCCTGCAATCCTCGTCCGAAGCGCTTCCCGAGGAACGCATAGGCGCTGACCAGGTTTCCCGCGTAGTACCGGGGCAGCAGGACGAAGGCCACCACGATCCGACCGATGAGATAGCCGATCGCCAGCTGGAGGTAGGTGAACGAGCCCAGGTAGGCGACGGTCGGCACGCTGATCACGGTCAGCGTGGAGGTCTCCGTGGCCACGACCGAGAAGCAGACCGCCCACCACGGCAGGTTGCGGCCGCCGACGAAGTAGTCCGCCGAGGATCGTTGTCTGCCCGCGATCAACACGCCGAGCACCGGCATGAGGACCAGATAGCCCACGATGACGACGAGGTCCAGAGTGTGCATGACGTCTCCTGGTCAGTACGCGGCGTGCGGGCCGGGGTCGGGTCTGGCGTGATCGATGCGCAGAGCGCGAACGGGCTCGGCGCCGGGTGCGGGCAGCCGCGGCGGGCCGGCTCCCGGAGTGATCGAGCCGAGCACCCTCGGCCCGACGGCACCGGTGGCCGACGGCAGGTTGCCGGGGAGCCCGTGCCAGGTCAGGAAGCCGAGCAGCGCGGTGAGATAGGCCTCCTTGTCATCGCCGGGCATCCCCAGCGAATCGCTGAGGATCAACCGGGCGGGTGAGAGCCGAGCACGCAGCGCTCGAAGCAGCGTCGGATTCCGCGCACCGCCGCCGGAGACGACGACACGGGACAGCCCGTGCCTTCGGACGGCGTCGCCGATCGTCGCCGAGGTCAGTTCCACCAGCGTGGCCAGCAGGTCCGCCGGGGTGACGGCCGGGTGGGCCGACTGTCGGGCGCGCAGGTAGGCGCCGTTGAAGTGCTCCTTGCCCGTCGACTTGGGCGGGGCGGCGGCGTAGTAGGGGTCGGCGAGCAGTTCGCCGAGCAGACCGGGATCGGGACGTCCTCGCGCGGCGAGCCCGCCGTCCACGTCGTAGCCGGGACCCGCCGGATCGAGGTCGGCGCAGGCGGCGTCGAGCAGGGCGTTGGCCGGACCGACGTCGTAGGCGATGGTCGCCGCGCCGTCGGCCACGGTCAGATTCGCGATGCCGCCGAGGTTCAGCACACCGATCGGCGTGTCATCGGTGAGCCGGTCACCGACGAGGCCCGCGATCCAGTACCGGTCGAAGAGCCCGGCGAGCGGGGCGCCGTGGCCTCCCGCGGCGACGTCTCTCGTGCGGAGGTCGGCGACGACGGGAAGACCGACCGCCTCGGCTATCCAGGCGGGCGACCCGAGCTGAAGCGTTCCCAGGCATCGATCCGCGGCTCCCGCCGATCCCGGCTCGATCCAGTGGTAGATCGTCTGCCCGAGCGAGGCGACGAGATCGGCCCGGCCGCCGCCGTACTCGTCGATGGCCCGCAGCGCCGCCTCGGCGAAGACCTGTCCGACCCGGGTGTCGAGCATGCAGAGCAGTCGGGCCGAGCAGTCGCCCTCCTCGACCACGGCCCCCAGGGCGCGGCGCAACTCGGCCGGATAGGGCACGCCCAGACCGCCCGCCGGACGCAACGACACCGTCTCGCCTTCCAGGGCGAGGTCGGCGACGACCACGTCGACGGCGTCCATCGACGTGCCCGAACTGAGACCGACGACCCGACAACGATCCATCTGCTGTGGTCTAGAGCACATCGGCGTGTTGCGCAAGAGCTGTGAGTCGGTTCGGCGGCGCGACACCGGCCCAGGCCGGTTCCCGCCCGAGGCCGTGGCGGGTGGGAGGATGACCGCGTGCCGACCACGTTGATCTGGGTTCTCGTCATCGCTCTCGTCGTGCTCGCCGCCGCGCTGATCACGGGGGTGGCGCTCGTCCGCCGCCGACGCATCCGGCTGAGCGAGAGCGAGTCGGGCGCCCCCGCGGACGAGGTGACCCGAGGCCCGAGGGGCGGCGGTTATCAGGCGGGCGGCGGGATCAGTCTGTCCGCGCGCACCGCGGCCGAGCGCACCGAGGTCGACGGCCAACCCGGGGTGGGCGACGACGCGGCGGTGCCGAGGGACTCCCGGCGGCGCGGCATCGTCGACGTGACCCTGCCGCCGGCGGCGGACACGGCGACCCCTGCGGACACGGCGACCCCTGCGGACACCGGGGCTTCGACGGAGACCGCGGCAGCGCCCGAGGCCCCCGCCGTCGAGCAGACGGGCCGTACGTCCGATGCCGACACACAGACCGCCGATCCCGACGTCCGCGTCGAGCCGCCGACGACCCCGGTGCCCGCGCAGCCCGCCGAGCCGCCCACCACTCCGGTGCCCGCGCAGCCCGCCGAGCCGCCGACGGCTCCCGTTCCCGCACAGACCGCGCCCCCGGAGGCCACGCAGGCACCGCCTGCCACCGCCGAGATCGAGGAGATCGCACCGACCGAAGGGCGCCTCGAACGGCTGCGCGGCAGGCTGGCGCGCAGCCGCTCGGCCCTGGGGCAGGGTCTGCTCGGCCTGCTCGGTGCGGGCGACCTCGACGAGGACTCCTGGACCGAGGTCGAGGACACCCTGCTCCTCGCCGACCTCGGCGCCGTGACGACCACCGAGATCGTCGGCAAGCTCCGTGAACGCATCGCCTCGCGAGGGGTGCGGACGGCCGCGCAGGTCAGGGAGCTGCTGGCCGAGGTGTTGATCGAATCGCTCCGGCCGGAGATGGAGCGTTCCGTCCAGGCGCTGCCGCACAGCGGGAGGCCCGCGGTCCTGCTCGTGGTGGGCGTCAACGGCACCGGCAAGACCACCACCACCGGCAAGCTCGCCAGGGTGCTGGTCGCCGACGGCAGACAGGTGGTGCTCGGCGCGGCCGACACCTTCCGAGCCGCCGCCGCCGATCAGCTCGCCACCTGGGGCACCAGAGTCGGCGCGCAGGTGGTACGGGGCCGCGAGGGCGCCGACCCGGCCAGCGTCGCATTCGACGCGGTCCGGCAGGGCACCACCGCGGGCGCGGACGCGGTCCTGGTGGACACCGCGGGCAGACTCCACACCAAGTCCGGCCTGATGGACGAGCTGGGCAAGGTCAAGCGGGTCGTCGAGAAGCAGTCCGAGGTGGACGAGGTGCTGCTCGTCCTGGACGCGACGACCGGACAGAACGGGCTCACCCAGGCGAGGGTCTTCGCCGAGGTCGTCGACGTGACCGGCATCGTCCTCACCAAGCTCGACGGCACGGCGAAGGGCGGGATCGTCTTCCAGGTGCAGCGGGAGCTGGGCGTTCCGGTCAAGCTCGTCGGCCTCGGCGAAGGCCCGGATGACCTCGCGCCGTTCGAGCCCGCCGCCTTCGTCGACGCGCTGCTCGGCTAGGCACTCCTGCTCGGCTGGGTCGCCGCGCTCGACCGGGTGCCCTCGACCGGGCCGCCGGGCTGCACTGCCGGGCCGGGCCGCCGAGCCGGGCGTCGCGCGCGGCCCGACCGGCCGGCTCGTCGGCCCTGGCGGCCCGTGGTCGACGCGGGGGACGGCAGAACGCGGGCTGGCATGACTCACGTGCGGCGCCGGGATGCCGGCCCTGCTGTGCCTCGATTCCCACCGCGCCGCAGTCCCGCCGAACCCCTTCTCCCGCCGTGCTTCAGTCGGTCGATCGGCCGCCTGCGGCGACGGTCGGGTGTCCGTCCCAAGTAGGCTTCTCAGCGGGGCGGCGACACCTGCCGAGGCCCGCGGGCACGGCGCGGCGTCCGTGCCCCTGCGGCCGCCACGTCACAGGGGCCCGCGCTCCCCGGGTGGGCGCGTTCGGCCGGCGCCTGCCGAGCGTGCGGGAACCGTTCGGCTGCCCGAGACGCCCGGAGCCGTTCCTCGGCGCACCGGTCCGGACGTCCACTCGGCGGTGCGTCCCGAAGCCAACGGTCGTAGAACCGGCGGCCGCCCGGCGCAGTGGGCTGGTCCGTCCACCGATGCATCGCTGATCCGTCCAGCCGAAGTCCGGCGCCGAGTACGTGAATTCTTCTCTTACCCTCTGTTTATTTCGCCGAGAAATCGGCACGGTGAGCAATGGACGGCCCCTGCGCCGCCGGATACTGGGTGGAAGGAGAACGACGATGCTGAGACTGCTCGTACGAATGAGCGTCCTGCTCGCCGCGCTGGTGATGACCATGGGCACCGTGAGTGTCGTGAGTGCGCCAGAGGCGCACGCCTACAACTGGACGAGGACTCTTCGACAGGGCGACAGCGGCGCCGACGTCCGCGAACTACAGATTCGGGTGGCCGGGTACGCGGCCGCAAGCGCTTCACGTACCGCGCTGGCCATCGACGGTGACTTCGGCCCCGCCACTCAGGGCGCGGTTCGTCGTTTCCAGGCAGCGTACGGACTGGGCATCGACGGCGTGGTCGGCCCGGCCACGCAGTCCCGACTCAACTGGTTGGAGGCGTCGGACGGATCGACCCGGCACTTCAACTTCTCGGAATTCCACTCCAAGGATGGTTCGGCATTCAACAATGGGCGCGTCGGCGCCTCCACGGTACGAGAGAACGTCCGCAGGCTGATGTACAAGCTGGAGGCTGTTCGCAAGAAGTCGGGTGACCGGCCGATCACGATCAACTCCGGCTTCCGCAGCGTCTCGCACAACGCGGCCGTCGGCGGCGCGTCCAACAGCCAGCACATGTACGGCATCGCGGCCGACATCGTCATCAGCGGTCGTTCGGTGAGCCAGACCATCGGTTACAGCCAGAGCTCGGGCTTCTCCGGGATCATCCGCTACAACACGTTCACCCATGTCGACAGCCGTGCGGAGTACTCCTACGGCTCTCGGTCCTGGTACTGGGCCGTCTAGGCCGTCACGGAATGAGGAGGCGCGGTGTCCCCACGGGGGCGCCGCGCCTCGTCTTGCGGCACGAGGCTCCGTCGAGCCGTGACCTTGCGGGATCGCGGCCGAGAGAGAGAAGGACTTCCCGTTCAGCCGTGAGCATTCCGTAACCTTGCCCGGTCCGCTCGCTCCGTCTCGCCCCCCGTCACGTCGATGTTCGCCAGGCGGCGGAAACCTTCCCGTAACCAAGCGTGAAGGTATTTCACGTATGGGCAACGTCGGAGGACACATGCCGAAACGCCCCGGTTCGAACCTTGGCCGAAGCGTCGGCACGAACGGAGGCGAGATGGATAGCGGCAATACCGCGTGGGTGCTCACCAGCGCGGCCTTGGTGATGCTCATGACCCCAGGGCTGGCTTTCTTCTACGGTGGCATGGTTCGCTCGAAGAGCGTGCTGAACATGATCATGATGAGCCTCGGGAGCATGGGGGTCGTCGGCATCCTGTGGGTGCTCTTCGGCTATTCCATGGCATTCGGCGACGACGTGGGCCTCGGCCTGCTCGGCGACCCGCTGGAATACTTCGGCCTCAACGGCCTCTGGAGTCCGGACTCGCTGTCCGGTGACATTCCCACCCTGGCGTTCGTCGGATTCCAGGCGATGTTCGCGATCATCACGGTGGCCTTGATCTCGGGCGCGGTCGCCGACCGCATCAGATTCGGGCCCTGGCTGTTCTTCGCGGGACTGTGGGCACTCGTCGTCTACTTCCCGGTGGCACACTGGGTCTTCGCCTTCAGCGACGAGGAGTCCGGCGTGGTGGGCGGCTGGATCGCCAACACGCTCGGCGCGATCGACTTCGCGGGCGGCACCGCCGTCCACATCAACGCGGGTGCGGCGGCGCTGGCATTGGCGCTGGTGCTCGGCAGACGCCGAGGCTGGCCGCAGGAACCGATGCGGCCGCACAACCTGCCGATGGTGGTTCTCGGCGCGGCCCTGCTGTGGTTCGGCTGGTTCGGCTTCAACGCGGGCTCGGCGCTCGCCGCGGACGGCGCGGCGGCGCTGGTCCTGGTCAACACGCTGGTCGCGACCGGCTCGGCGATGCTCGCCTGGCTCCTGGTCGAACGGATTCGCGACAAGCACGCCACCACCCTGGGCGCGGCATCGGGCATCGTCGCCGGACTGGTGGCCATCACGCCCGCGGGATCGTCGGTCTCCCCGCTCGGCGCCATCGCCGTCGGCCTCGTCTCGGGCGCGCTCTGCGCGCTCGCGGTCGGCCTGAAGTACCGCTTCCGGTATGACGACTCGCTCGACGTCGTCGGCGTACACCTCGTCGGCGGGCTGGTGGGAACGCTGCTGATCGGCTTCTTCGGCGACGGCAGCACCCCGGCGGGCGTCGACGGCCTGTTCTTCGGCGGCGGCCTCGAACTGCTCGGTGTCCAGGCGGTCGGCGCCATCGCGGTGCTTGCCTACTCCTTCGTGCTCAGCCTGCTGCTCGCGCTGCTGGTCAAGGCGGTCGTCGGGCTGCGGGTCCCGCCGGAGGCCGAGGACGCGGGCGTCGACGAGTCCGAACACGCCGAGGGCGCCTACGAGTTCGCGGGCTTCGCCGTCAGTCGGGTCGCACGTCAGTCCGGATCGGCGGGCACGACCACGGCGTCGACGGCCACGACGGCCCTGACGGCGAACCCGGACTCGCCTGCCTATGAGGGGAGCAAGCAGTGAAGCTGGTGACCGCGATCGTCAAGCCCGCCACCCTGGACGCGATCCGCACCGGGCTGGACCGACTCGGCGTGCTGGGCATGACCGTGGGAGAGGTCCGCGGCTATGGCAGGCAGAAGGGCCATACCGAGGTCTATCGGGGCGCGGGGGTCTCGGTGGACTACGTGGCCAAGGTCCGGATCGACGTGCTCACCGAGACTTCTGTCGTCGACGACGTGGTGGCCACGATCGTGGAGAACGCTCGTAGCGGCCGGATCGGGGACGGGAAGGTCTGGGTGACCTCGGTCGACTCCGTCGTCCGGGTCCGCACCGGTGAACGCGACAGCGACGCGCTCTGACCCTCGGTGGGGTCGACCCCGCCTCGTGCGCGACCCTGCCGCCGAACCCGTCGCCCGCCGGACGCGGGCGACCTCGACCGAGCCGACGCGAGCGACGTGACGAGGGCCCCTCCCGATGAGGAGGGGCCCTCGTCCGCGCCCGGTGTGCGGCGGTGTCGATGCGGATCGGTCCCGACGCGGCTATCCTCTGCGCCGGCGCGGCCCCTGGGCTCGCTTCCGACGATCCAGGTCCTGCCCCGGGCAGTCCGCCCGAGATGAGTAGATCTCCTCAGTCCGATTGAGTCTTCGCACGCTTCCCGGGTCGCCGCTCGACTGCCACGCTGTCCTCAGTTCCGACAGCGGATCGAGACCGTCGATCGTTCTTCGGCGACCGATCTCTCCCGAGGGTCTCCGCCATGCCTGCCGGACGACGTGCGACGCCGCCCGAGTGGCCTGGTGAGGGGTGAGGCCAGTCGGGCGGCGAAGCGTGTCCCGGCAGCGTCCGGATCGGCGACGACGGGGTAGTCAGGTCGGGCGGCCCGAGTCGGCACCCTGGCTGCCCGACCCGTCTCGCCCGTCACGTCCGTCGTTGAACTCGAAGCGTTCCCTGCGGACCCGTTCGGTGATGGTCTGCTCCTCAGTCGTCGTCTCGGTGGTGAGCCGTACGCGTTCGACCGGGACCGTTCGCCTCTCGATCACGGGGCGCTCCTCATGGAGGACGACCTCGCGCCGCTCCTCGTGGATGCGCAGGCCCGACCCGGCGGCCGCCTCCCGATCGGCATCGGTGATCGGCTCGGTCTCCATCCGGACGCGCTCGCGCTTGAGCGGCACCTTGATCTCGACTTCTTCGGTGACGACGTACTTGCGCAGCCAGGCGCGACCGACCTCCACCTGTTCCGCGTGCACGCTGAGCTGCTCCTCGCAGCGGGTGACGGCCTCGCCTCGATCGGTCTGCCCGGCGGTAGTGGACGACTCCGCCCGGCCGGTGGTGGCGCCGCGTCGAGGCGTGGGCATCGGGGCACCGGATCGACCCGCGGCGCGCTCCTCGGCCGCCAGCATCTCGGGATAGGTGCTCGCGGCACGCTGCTGGCCTGCTCGCGCCTCGGCCGCCGCATCGCGGGACTCCTGCCGTCCGTCGCCCGTGGCGCCCGCCATCCCGGCCGCTCCCGCCGCGTTCGGCCGTACGGTGTCGGGCCCGGCGGTCTGTCGGCCTCCGCTGCTCAGGCTCTCGGTGCTCTGCCGCTGGCTGGGCAGGCCGTAGTAGTCGTACAGCCTGCTCTCCTCCTCGATCGGGAGTTCGCCCTGGTCGGGGGCGACCTGCGGAGCCTCGCGGACCTGGTCGCGGTTGTAGCGAACCTCCACGTCGCCCTGGTCGTTGTGTCGCATGCCCGCGACCGGGACGAAGCTCTCGCGTACTCCGAACAGGCCGGTGTGCACGGAGATCCAGGACGGCTCTCCGGACGGTCCGTCCAGCCATACCTGCGCGATCTTGCCGATCTTGCTGCCGTCGGCACCGTAGACGGTGCGACCTGGCAGCTTCTTGATGTCCTGCATACCGCTGGTCATTGTTCGCCACCTCCAGACGACTCCACTGCCAGGAGTACCCAGCTGGGCCACTGCGCCGAAGGGTTCACTCGAACGGGTTGTATTCGGCTGGCGAGTCCAGCCGTGCGCGCGAGCCGGATTGAGGTATATGGCCGATCAGCGGGAGAGCGGGGTGGACCGGAGCGCGGCCCGCGTCGTGACGGGCGCCCATCGTGCCGGGATGTCGCTCTCGATGGCGCGCTCCTTGTCGGTCTGGCGTGGGACGACCGGCGGCACCTGCCGCGCGGCCGGGCTGGGGGTGCTCGGCGTCGGCGTGCCCGTCGGCGTGGTGCTCGCGGCCGCGGCGCTCGATGGAGGGGTGCTGAGCGTGGGGGTGCTCGGCGTCGTGGTACTCAGCGCGTCGGAGAGAGTCTGGGCGAACTCGGGGGAGAACACCTGTCCCCGGCGGATCGCCACCACAGGTCGCCCTCCGGTGGTGTAACTGACACACACCGGGGAGGACAGCTCGTCCTTGACTACGAAGAGTGGTGAAGTCACCACCGGCTCCCTTCTCGTGCGACTGTCGGGTCCGGTCGCCCGGATCGTGTCGTCATGCCGCGACGAGGGTCCGCATCGCGCTCGGGACGGGCTCGATGTCGATCGAGTGATCGAGGTGACGGGGCATGACGGTAAAGACTGTCGGCACCTGCGAAGACCTCGAGTGATAACGCGAGGGTCGCGTGCTCGGACGGGGTAATGCGGCGGCGGTGTCCTCGACGCTACGCCTGCCCGTCGGCTGCTCGGCGCCCCTCACTCGAACGTGGAGAATCGGCGCGTCGCGGCCGGACCACGGCTGGGTGGCAGGAGCGTTCGAGGACGGCGAACCACTCGTTCGCATCAGGCAAATATCACTGTGAGTGTTGATTTCTCGGTGCGGGTCGCGCTTCCTGCGCCGTCTGTGGGGCGGGTCTTCCCGTGCGGGAACGAAGCCGGGACCATCTCAGGGGTGCGCACTTCTCGGCCGTCGAGAGCCGCGGCGTTGCTGCCGCGTTGGCAGGAGTTCACGCTGCTCGTGCGACACGCCGCGAATCGGCCCCGGTGGCAGCGGGTGCAGGCTGTGATCATCTCGTTGTGGTCGGGCGCCTGGATACTCGGCCAGATCGGTCCCGCGGCGTCCCGACTCTCGCCGCTGGACGTGCCGGGCCGGGCACTGGAGACGGTGGGCGTCGACATCCGCGACGCGCTGCGGTCGGCGGGCGAGTTCCTCGCCGACCCGCAACGGCACACCCTCCTGCTGATCTGCGCCTGGGGCGCGGGCCTGTTGTGGGCGGCGACCACCGAGCGTGCGCAGTACACCGCCCTGGCAGGCTGGCTCCTGGTGATGCTCGCCGCCGAGGGCCTCGGATATCACGAAGCCGTCTATCGGGCGGTGCTCGGTCTGGTCGGGTTCATCGTCCTGCTCTACCTGTGTTCGCTGCCCCGACGTCGGGTTCCCGTGGACCGGCGGGCACGGCTGCTGCCACGAGACGTGCTGAGCGCCGGTGCCACGGCGAGCGCGCTGGCGGGGATCGTCCCGCTGCTGGCCCTCGGGATGTTGGCGATGCGGGTGTGCGGTCCGTATCTCACTCGGCCGCCGACGCTGGTCGGGGAGGTGCCCTCGCCGATCCGGCCGGAGTCCGCGACGCCTGCGGTGCGGGCCGACTCCCCGGCGCACCCGAGTGTCGAGCGGACCGGAGAGACGGTGTCGGACTCGCCCGCCCCGAGCCCGCCGCCCGAGTCGCCCACCCCGAGGCTCGCGGTGACCCGCGTGCCTGCGGTGATCCCGAGGCAGGGCGGCCCGGCGGAGAGTCTCGGACGCGACGGCCGGTCCGGGACGACATCGGCCGTCCCGGACCAGCCGGGCGCGGCGCACGACGAGGTCGATCCCGTCCGGGAGATCGACTGATCGATCGGTGACGAGCCGTCCACGGCCCGCCCGGGGGAAGACAGGCGGCCGGGGACCGGGATCGGCCTCGGCGGCGCCACCCCGGCCCGGCCCGCCGGGCTCGCCCACGCCCGGCCTGATTCGTCCCGACCGAGTCGTCGGCGGCAGGCTGGCAGCGGGGCCGGGGACGTCGGGGGCGACGCGGTCCGGCCGACGCCCCTCCGGATCGACGCCTTCCCGACCGATCCCGCCGGTGCCGAGGCGTTCCAGGCCGATCCCCCGCGGGCTGACGCCTGCTGGGCCCGACGCCGCCGGGACCGGTGTGGTCGGACGGGCGGGGGTCGGACGGATGTGGGCCGGAGACCGACGCGGGCACCGGACCGGCCGGGCGTGTGTCCCGGCGCGTGCGTGGGTACTACCGATGCATGGCCGAGTCCGCCCGAGAACCCCGACGTCGACGCAGCCGCGCCGAGTACGAGCGCGGTCTGTACGACTACCACGACCCGACCGCGGGCATCGGCGGCGCGGCGCCCACCAGGAGTGCCCTGACCCTCCGGCTCTGGCTGGCGGGGTTCGGTCTCGTGTTCTGCGCAGGCGCCGCCGTGTTCTTCTTCCTCGCGGAACTGCCGGTCTTCGGCACCGTGCTGACGATCCTGGCCGTCATCGCCGTGGTCGACCTGATGTGGGTCGCACACCGCAAGAGACGCGGCGAGCCCGGCTGATCGCGCCGCCACCCGTCCCGGCCCCGGGCACGACACCTCCGCCCGCCGTCGCCTGCCGTGGCGGTGAGCGCCTGCGGTGCCCGCCGAGCCGCGCGCCACGGAGCGACTGCCGGACCGGCGCCGCGAACGGGCGCGGAACCATGGCGCGGGGCATCGCGGCTGCGGGACGCGACGACGATCGCCCGGCCGGCGATGCCGCCGCCCACGCGGTGGCGGCGCGTGTCGGTCCGCGTACGACAGGTCACAGAACGGTGACGTCGAGTTGCCGGGGCGCGCGGCCTGCGGTGCGCTGTTCGGCGTGGATCAGAAGAAGATCGAAGAACGGACCGAGTACGACGTCATTGTCATCGGTGGCGGCGCGGTCGGCGAGAACGTGGCGGCTCGCGCGGTGCAGGGCGGGCTGCGCGCCGTGATCGTCGAGGCGCAGCTGTTGGGCGGCGAGTGCTCCTACTGGGCCTGCATGCCGAGCAAGGCGCTGCTGCGGCCGGGCAGCGCGCTCGCCGCCGTCCGCCGTGTCCCCGGAGCGCGGGAGGCGGTGACCGGCGGGCTGGACGTCGCCGAGGTCCTCAAGGAGCGGGATGCCATCGCCGCCGACTGGAAGGACGACGGTCAGCTCGAATGGGCACGCAGCAGCGGCATCGCCGTGATCAAGGGAACCGCGCGGATCACCGGCCCGCGTCGGGTCCGGGTGACCGACGCCGACGGCGACCGTGAGGTCACCGCGGCCCAGGCCGTGGTCGTCTGTACCGGCAGTGCTCCGCGTACCCCGCCGATCCCCGGCCTCGACGAGGTCCGCACCTGGACCTCCAGGGACGCGACCTCCGCGCGCTCGGTCCCTCGACGTCTCGCCGTCCTGGGCGGCGGACCGGTCGGCGTCGAACTGGCGCAGGCCTGGGCCCGGCTCGGCTCGAACGTGACCCTGATCAACGGCGGCGCACGACTTCTCCCTCGGTTCGAGGACTTCGCGGGCGAGCTGGTCGCCGACGGGCTGCGGGAGGACGGCGTCGAGATTCTGCTCGACACCTCGCTGGAACGGGTCGGCGCCGAAGCGGGCGGCATCGCCCTGCGAACCGAGGAAGGCAGGCGGATCAAGGCCGATGAGCTGCTCGTCGCGACCGGGCGGAGCCCGGCGACCCACGAGATCGGGCTGGACGTGGTCGGCCTCACCCCCGGCGAGCCGCTCCGGGTCGACGACTCCGGGCAGGTGACCGGTGTCGAGGGCGGCTGGCTGTACGCGGCGGGCGACGTCACCGGCCGGGCTCCCGTGACCCACCAGGGCAAGTACGCCGCCCGGGTGGTCGGCGACGTGATCGCCGGCCGTGCGGCCGGATCGCCCGAGGCCCGCAGCGCCTCGCCGTGGAGCCGGTTCGCCGCCACCGCGGATCACACCGCCGTCCCGCAGGTCGTGTTCACCGATCCCGAGGTCGCCGCCGTCGGATTCACCGAGGCGGCCGCCCGGCAGGCGGGCCTGCGCACCCGGGTCGCCGACCTGGACATCGCCGTGGGCGGATCGTCGGTGCACGCCGAGGACTATCGCGGCCGGGCTCGCATGATCGTCGACGAGGAGCGACGAGTTCTGGTGGGCGTCACGTTCGCGGGTTACGACGTGGCCGAGCTGCTGCACGCCGCCACCATCGCCATCGTCGGCGAGGTGCCGATCGACCGGCTCTGGCACGCGGTGCCCGCCTACCCGACGATCAGCGAGGTATGGCTGCGGCTGCTGGAGGAGTACGGACTCTGACCCGGTTCACCGTGCGGCCAGCGTGAGCCCGGTCTCGGCGAGCGCCGTCAGCTCGGCGTCGTCCGGGGTCGACGGCTTCCCGATCCACACCGCCTGACCGATCCGCACCAGGGTGCCGCTCCTGGCGACGACGAAGGCGGCACCGTCGAACGACTCCGGCCCGCCGCGCCAGCCGTGGCCGTCACGCACCAGGTCGCTGATCCCGCCTCGACCGACGTCGGTGACCAGCCCCTCGAACTCCTGCGCCTGACTCTCGTCGGTGAACTCGACCACCGACGTCGAGACCGCGGCCTCGGCGGGTGCCTCGGTGTGGAACAACCCCCGGGACAGCGCGACACAGGGGTGATCGGCCAGCCAGGCCTGCACGTCGCCGTAGGAGTGCCGTGCGCAGTCCTCGGCATCGTCCTGTCCCCGGACGCCGAACTCGGTGCCCTCCGCGACCACGACGGAGGCTGGTTCCGGCGCGGCCCCGTCGTCCGGTGCCGCGCCGTCGCCGTCCCGGCTCGACTCCACGGCGAGCACCGCCATGACACCGAGCACGACGACCGCGATGACGGCCGCCGCG
Organism: Actinoalloteichus hoggarensis; assembly: GCF_002234535.1. Classification (NCBI taxonomy): domain Bacteria; kingdom Bacillati; phylum Actinomycetota; class Actinomycetes; order Pseudonocardiales; family Pseudonocardiaceae; genus Actinoalloteichus; species Actinoalloteichus hoggarensis. The sequence goes on along the minus strand of NZ_CP022521.1, from coordinate 5,508,782 downwards.
ACGAGCCGCCCGGAGAACGCGGAGCGCCGGGGTTCCGGCCGCATCGCGCCCGGCCACCCGTTCACGACGGTTCCCGGCTGCCCGCTCGGCACCGCCGGTCGTCCCGCGGGGCCTCCGGCGGCCGGAGTTCCGGGGCCGGGCGACCCCCGGCCGGGTCCCGGGCGACCGGCCGGAGAGTCGATCGGCACGTTTCCCGGCGGAGACGCAGTCCCGGCGTCTCCGGTGGGGATCGGCATCCCGGAGCGGGCGGCCGATTTCGACGTGCCGCCGCCGGTCGGACGGTGCAGCGCCACCGTGGCCTCGTCGGCCCGATCGGCGAGGGCCTCACCTCGACGGGCGTCACCGGCGCCCGCCGAGATCGAGAAGCCCTCGGCGGCCAGCTGCGCAGCGGTCAGGGCGTCGTCGGCGAGTTCGGGGCGGTCGGGGAACAGCGCGGCGAGCACCTCCCGTGCCTCCCGAACCCGCAGCCACGTCGACGGGTGCGCGGACTCACGCAGCGCGCCGAGCAGCGACGGCGGCGAGGGATGCAGCACCCAGAAGCCCGCCGCGACGTCCTCCGGGGGCTGGCGGACCTCCCCCACGTACGGGCCGATGGCGATCACGGTGGTCGACGGCACCGGCGTTCCGGCCTCGCGGAGGCGGTCCCGGACCACGCGCGTCAGTTCGACGGCCTCGTGCGACGGATTCGGGGACTCCCCGGACCGGGAGAGCAGCCAGCCGTCGACCCGCCACCGGCCCGCCAGCGGCGCGTCGAGCTTCAGCGCCGGGTCCGGCAGGTCGAGCCCCACCACCAGAGTCAGCCCCGTAGGGCGCAGGATCACCGCGTCGACGGGGCGAACGGCTCCGGCAGGCGTGGCACCGAGGACGGCGACCCCGCCGACCAGAGCGTCCTCGCGCCCCCACGAGGCGAGCGTCGCACGGATGTCGACACTGATCACCGAAGGACCTTCACCGAGCCGAATCAGCCGCACTGGCCACCTCCCGCGGTGTACATGACGAAGCCCTGACCTCGAACGCGGCGCACACCCGTCCGCGAGATCGCATCTGCCGGGCTCGGAGTCTCACGGTAGCCGTCGTCACGGAAGCGCTCACGCTACCCAGTGGTAAACACCGATTCGTGCACCCCGGATCGGGGTCGGCGGCACGTCGTGTCGGGGTCGCCGACCCGCGCTCGTCTGGCGGAGATCAGACCCGTCGGTGCAGAATGACGCAATCGATTGATCCGATCAGGTGTCCGTCATGTCCGTCCGACGTGGTGGTTCGCCGTCGCCCTCCGCAGGCGGATGTCCGATCCACCGCCCGGCGGGACGCGTCGCACGCTGCTCGCGCAGGCCGTAGGGGAAGACGTCCCTCGTCGAGCAGCGGAGGTCAGCAGTGAGCACTTGTGGCAACACCAGTGGCGTCGTCTACGTCCACTCGTCGCCTTCCGCGGTCTGTCCGCATGTCGAGTGGGCGATCTCGGGGACGGTGGGCACGCGGGTCGGCCTGCAGTGGACCGGGCAGCCGATGGCCGCCGGGCAGCTGCGCGCCGAATGCAACTGGACAGGCGCGGCCGGTACCGCCGCGCGGCTGGCGTCCGCGCTGCGGGTCTGGCCGATGATCCGATTCGAGGTCACCGAGGAGCCGAGTCCCGGCATCGACGGCGAGCGGTTCTGCCATGTGCCCGGCCTCGGGCTGTGGCGGGCGAGAACCAGCGCCAACGGGGACATCGTCGTCACCGAGGACCAGCTGCGCGCCCTGCTGGCCTGCGGCGGTGATCAGGCGACCGTCGCACACCGGGTCGGGGAACTGCTCGGTGCGGCCTGGGATGACGCGCTCGAACCCTTCCGCCCCGCGGGCGACGGCGCTCCGGTCACCTGGCTGCACCAGGTCGGCTGAGCGATCCCGCCGCGGCCGACGCCGACGCTGATCCGCCGATCGGGTGGAGCTGCCTCGTCGGTGTCACCAGCCCCCGGTGGGTGATCGGCGCAGCGCGAGCGGGCCGCGGGACCCTGCCCGATCGGGCGGAGTCGACGCGGCGGATATGACACCCTGAATGCGTGCTGACCGACAGTGACCCGAGCTGGGATGCCACCGACGGCCGTCCCCAGCCCGCGTGGCTGCCGAGGGCCTGGCTGGCACTCGGCGTCGCAGGCGTCCTCGGTCTGGCCGTGATCGCGGGCCTGCTCCTCGCCGATCGTCGTCCCTCGGACGCCGAGGCGCTGCCGACGGCTCCGGTGCGCGCCCCCGACGACCGCCCGGAGGAGGGTGAACCCGTCGAGCCGGTGCTCTCGCCGGACGTGCTCGGACACCCCGACGAGGACGAGATCCGCGTGCTGGTCGACACCCACTTCGAGGCGATCAACGGACTCAACTACGAGTTATGGGCGACGACCGTCGTCGAGCGTCGGGTCCGTGATCTGCCCGAACAGGTCTGGATGGACAGCTACCGATCCACGACCGACGGAAACGTGCTGATCCACCGCGTCGATCCCGGCCCGGAGGACTCCCTGCGGATGGTGCTGAGCTTCGTCAGCCTTCAGGACCCGCAGGACGCCCCCGCCGAGGTACCCGCGGACTGCGTGTACTGGCGGGTCGTCTATCCGCTGGCCATCGAGAACGGCAGGCTCAAGCTCGACAGCGGCCTGCCGAACAGCTCGATCCCGAGTCCATGCAAGGGCCAGGGCTGACTCGCGGTCGCCGCCCGACGACGCGGGAGAGGGACGAACCGGACGCCCCCGCTCGGCATGATCGCGGATCGACGCCGTCCCGATGCGCTCGACTCGGCCGTGCGCGTCGGCACCCGGCCCGTCGATCGCCTGGCCCGTCGATCGCCTGGCCTTGTCGGGCGGTACGGCATCGGACCGGAGTGTGACGTCGTCACCAGCCGGGTCAAGGGGGCGCCGGAACCGCGCCACCGCGCTACCAGGCCGACGAACCGGGCTCGACCCGGTGTCGCCCCCGCCTCTCGCGGCTGCCGACGCACCACGGGCTCGGCTCGACCCTGCGCCGTGGACGGAACAAGGGCCGCCGAGCGGAGCAGGCGTGCTGATCGACACGACACTGAAGCTCTCCGCCGAGAAGGGCTTCGAGGCGCACGGCGCGGGCCGCCCGCATCGCCGCCTCCTTCGTCGGCCACGGAGGTCTCGCCGCCGGCGACACGCCGCGACGTCGACGCCCCGGCCCTCGGCGGCGCACTGGGTCCGCGACCGCAGGCGCGGCGGCCTGCGAGGAACCCCCGCAGGCGCCCGCACCACCTGCACGCCGCACCACCGGTCGACCGGACCGGCTATCAGCCGGGCTGCCCGCCCGTGAACGCCAGCGCGACGTTGTGTCCGCCGAAACCGAAGGCGTCGTTCACCGCCGCGCTGAAGGTGCCCTTGCGCGGGGCGTCCGCCACGACGTCGAGCTCCACGCCCGGATCGAGGTTCTCCAGGTTCTGCGTGGCAGGCACCACGCCGTGATAGAGCGAGAGCAGCGCGATGATCGACTCGACCGCGCCCGCGGCTCCGAGCAGGTGCCCCATCGCCGACTTCGGCGCCGTCACCACCGGGTGATCCCCGATCGAGGCCTTGATGGACACGGCCTCGGCCACATCGCCCACCGGGGTGGACGTCGCATGCGCGTTGACGTGATCGATGTCGGACGGGGACAGGTCCGCCGTCCGCAGCGCCTTCTGGATGGCCGAGGACTGCCCTCGGCCGGTCGGCTCGGGCGCGGTGATGTGGTAGGCGTCGGCGCTGGTGCCCACGCCCGCCAGCCTCCCGTAGACCCGGGCGCCTCTGGCCGCGGCGTACTCGGCGCGCTCCAGCACCATGATCCCCGCGCCCTCACCGAGGACGAAGCCGTCCCGATCGGCGTCGAACGGCCGCGAGGCACGCTCCGGCTCGTCGTTGCGGGTGCTCAGCGCACGCATCTGGGCGAAGCCCGCGACCGGCAGCGAGTGGATCACCGCTTCGGCGCCGCCCGCCACGACCACGTCGACCTCGCCTGCCTTGAGCATCCGCCAGCCCCAGGCGAGCGCCTCCGCACCGGAGGCACACGCCGAGACCGGCGCGTGCACGCCGCCTTGCGAGCCCAGCTCCAGACCGACGGCGGCCGCGGGCCCGTTGGGCATCAGCATGGGAATGGTCAGGGGCGAGACCTTCCGCAGGCCCTTCTGCTCCAGCAGATCATCCTGGTCGAGCAGCGTGATGGCACCGCCGATACCGGTGCCGACCACGACGGCGAGTCGCTCCGGGTCGACCTCGGGAGACCCGGCGTCCGCCCAGGCCTGCCGCGACGCGATGACCGCGACCTGCTCACAGCGGTCGAGCCTGCGAGCCTGGACACGGGGCAGCACGTCGGTCGGCTCCACCGCCAGGGGAGCGGCGATGTGGACCGGAAGCTCGTACTTCTCCGGCCATTCGGCAGGGATCCGCCGGACACCGTTACGCCCGGCGAGCATGGCGTCCCAGGTGGACGCGACGTCACCGCCGAGCGGTGTCGTCGCGCCGAGCCCGGTGACGACTACGTCGTTGTCGGTCACTTGTTGTCGTCGATGTACTTCACCGCATCGCCCACGGTCTTGAGGTCGGCGAGCTTGTCATCCGGGATCTTGACGCCGAACTTGTCCTCGGCCTGCACGGCGATCTCCACCATCGACAGCGAGTCGATGTCCAGGTCGTCGATGAAGGACTTTTCCGGGGTGACGTCGGCGGCGGCGACACCGGCGACCTCCTCGACGATCTCGGCGAGGCCGTCGGAGATGTTGGTGGTTCCCTCGTTCGACACTGACTTTCCCTTTCCTCTGTTGCTGAATCCGGTCGGCCCGGCAGGCCCACTCGGAAGACGACGGCGTGCAGTGTGGCTCACCACGGGGGCATGGCCTGCACGCCGGTGCCTACTCGTCGGTATCAGGCGAGCAGGTGCGACGGGTCATGCGACGTCGGGGGTCATGCGCCCTCAGGGACACACCACCACCTGCCCCGCGTAGGACAACCCCGCGCCGAAGCCGACCAGCAGCACCACGTCACCTCGGGAGATCTCGCCCGCGGCGCGCATGTGGTCCAGCGCGATCGGGATGGAGGCGGCCGAGGTGTTGCCGGTGTGCACGATGTCCCTGGCGACGACCAGGTCCTCCCGTGCGCCCTTGGCCCGCAGTCGCTTGGCGATCGCCTCGACGATGCGGAGGTTGGCCTGATGCGGCACGAGCGCGTCGATGTCCGACAGCGTCAGTCCCGCGGCCGCCACCGCGTCCTCGGCGACCGGGGCGATCTTGGTGGTGGCCCAGCGGAAGACCGACTGACCCTCCTGGTAGATGTATCGCCCGTCGCGCAGCCGGATGGTCTGCGCGAGGTCGCCCGCACTGCCCCAGACCACCGGGCCGATCCCCGGCTCGTCGGCCGGTCCGACGACCGCGGCACCCGCCCCGTCGCCGAAGATGATCGCGTTCGCCCGGTCCTCCCAGTCGACCCAGTCGGTGAAGCGCTCGGCGCCGATCACCAGTGCTCGACGTGACGACCCGCCTCGGATCAGGTCGGACGCGGTGCCCAGCGCGTAGCTGAAGCCCGCGCAGGCCGCGTTGAGGTCGAAGGCGGCGCCCGCCGTGATGCCGATCGCGTCGGCGGTCTGCGCCGCGGCGTTCGGGATCGGGCCGGGCATCGTGCAGGTGGCGAAGATGAGGGTGTCGATCTCGGCGGCGGCTAACCCGGCGTCGGCGACCGCCTTGGAACCGGCCTCGATGCCCATTCCGACCAGCGTCTGCTCCGGGTCGGAGAGCCGTCTGCTGATGATCCCGACACGCTCGCGAATCCACTCGTCGGAGGTGTCGATCGTCTTGGCGAGATCGTGGTTGGTGACCACGCGGTTGCCGAGGGCGCTGCCCAGACCGAGGATTCGCGTGTTCGCGGGGCCGGTACGCAGGGTGATCCGGGGCCGTGCGGCGGTCATCGAGTGATCTCCGAGGGGGTGTCGACGTCGGCGGCGTGTTCGGTGATCGCCGCGACTGCCTTGTCGAGGTCGGCGGGCGTCTTCAACGGCACGGTCTTCGTGCCCTTCATGCCGCGCTTGACCAGACCGGCCAGGGCACCGGCGGGCGGCAGCTCGACGACGGCGGTGACGCCCTGCGCGACGAGCGTCTCCATGCAGGCGTCCCAGCGCACCGGGCGGGTGACCTGCGCCACGAGTCGCCGCAGGATCTCGGCGCCGTCGTGCTGCGGCTCGCCGTCGGAGTTCGACAGCAGCGTTCGGACCGGGTCGGCGACCGCGACGGCTTCGGCGTGCCTGCGCAGCGCCTCCTCCGCGGGAGCCATGAAACGAGTGTGGAAGGCGCCTGCGACGGCCAGCGACCGCACCCTGGCGCCCTCGGGCGGCTGCGCGCTCAGCTCGCCGAGCGCGTCGACCGGGCCCGCCGCGACGATCTGGCCGCCGCCGTTGCGGTTCGCCGGGTCGAGGCCGAGTTCGGCCAGCCGGGCGAGCACCACGTCCGGTTCGCCGCCGAGCACGGCGGACATCCCGCTGGCCTCCAGCGCACAGGCGTCGGCCATCTCCCGGCCGCGCACCGCCGCGAGTCGTACGGCGTCGACCGGCTCGAACACGCCCGCCAACGCCGCCGCGGCCAGCTCACCGACGGAGTGGCCCGCGATGATCGCGTTCGAGGGGACGTCGATCCGGCGCCGCAGTTCTTCGGCCGCCAGCAGTGTCAGGGCGACGACCAACGGCTGGGTGACCGCCGTGTCCTTGATCTCCTCCGCGTCGGCCTCGGTGCCCAGCCTGATCAGGTCGAGACCCGTGGCCTTCGACCAGTCGGCCAGCTGTTCGCGGGCGCCGTCGGTCTCCAGCCATGGCGTCAGCATGCCGGGGGACTGAGAGCCCTGTCCTGGCGCGAGCAGTGCGATCACCCGTTCACTGAACACGCCCGCGTTGTCAGGCTGTGATGCTGTGGCTGACGAAGTCCCAGGCCCTTCGTTGTGGGGTTCCTACAAGGCGGTCACGGCTCCTGCGACGTGGGACGGCCGTTCCTTGTGTCCGATCACGGGTCCTTCGAGATAGGCCGGGGTTCTCGATGCGTCTGGTGGCGGCACGGCGGCCGCGGTACGAGCCTGCCGACGGCGCCTCGGGCGGGCGCGGCCGGTGTCCGACATCACGTCGCGGTGTCGTGCCGGACGGGCTTCGCCGCGTGCCCGCCGGGATGCCCTGACCCGCGGGCCGTCGCCGTCAAGCGGGAGCCAGAGCGGGCCACGAAGCGTCCTCGGCGGTGGCGCCGTTCACCACAGCCCGCGAGCCTGGGCGAGCCTGCCGACCTTCAACGCGACCTGAAGGACCAGCGCGTCACGCGGGTCGGCGGGGTTGTATCCGGTCAGCTCGGCCACGCGACGCAGCCGGTACCGCACGGTGTTCGGATGCACGAAGAGCGTCTTCGCGCAGGTCTCCAGGACGCCGCCGACCTCGAGGTAGGCCTGCACCGTCTCCAGCAGCCCGCCGCTGGACTCCGCCAGCGGCAACATCACCTGCTCGACCAGCTGCCGCTCCGCGCCGGGGTCGCCCGCCAGCGCCCGTTCCGGCAGCAGGTCGGTGGACCGGACAGGACGGGGAGCCGCGGGCCAGGCCACCACGGCCCGCAGCCCGGAGAGCGCGTCCTCCGCGGAGCGGTGGGCATCGGCGAGACTCTCCACGGTGGGGCCCGCCACGACGGGTCCGTCGCCGAATCCCTCGGAGATCTTCAGCAGGACGTCGCGTTCCTCGGTCGCGTCCACCATCCCGCCGAGCACCACGACCAGCCGTGAGCCGTGCACGCCCAGCAACACCGGCCGCGACACCCTGGCCGCACGGCTGCGGACCTCGTAGAGCACGGCGGGAGGATCGGTCGACGGCGGATTGCCGACCAGCACGGTGGCGGCGACCGGCTGGTCCCAGCCCAGGGCCGAGGCCCTGGAGAGCAGCGACTCCTCGGCGTCGCCGCGTACGACGCCGTCGACGATCAGCGACTCCAACCGGGCGTCCCACGCGCCTCTGGCCTCCGCCGCCGCCGCATAGGAGGTGGCGGCGGTGAAGGCGATCTCGCGGCCGAAACGCAGGATGCCCTCGGTCAGCACGGCCCGCTCGTCGTCGTCGGCGGCGAGTTCGGGGAGCTGCTGTTCGAAGACGTCGATGGCGATGCGGACCAGTTCGACGGTCTGCCGCAGGCTCATCCACCGGGACAGGTCCTTGGGCGCGGCGCGCAGGAAGCCCTCGGCCGTCACCCTCGGCGCCGCCTCCGACTCGCTCAGCCAGACGATGAAGTTCGCCACCCCGGCCTGGATGATCAGCAGGATGCTCGCCCGCTGATCGGCGGGCAGCCTGCGGAACCACGGGAGCACGCTCTGCATGGAGGCGATGCTGGCGGTGGCCAGGCCGCCGGAGGCGTACTCCAGCCTGCGCAGGGTCTGTACAGACAGCCCGTTCCTGGCCTGTCCTGCTTCGATGGCCTCGCCCATGGCCGCCAGAATCGCATGGGTGCCCGCGATGGAACGGGGCGGGCATGACTCCACCGTCGAGGTCGGGCGGTGACGAACAGCGGGACCGACGAGTCCGCCGGCCGGGCCGGTAGGCCGGCGAGCCGGTGCGACCGGCCGTCCGACGACGTCGACGCGCATCTCCGGGTTCGGGCGATGTGCTCGTGCCGGGTACGTGATCCGGTCGGCCGTGTGCCCCCGTGGACCGACGACGGGCCGGGGGTCCGCGTTGATCGCCGTCCGAGAGCCTGCCCGCCGCTCCCGTGATCGCTGTTCCCGTGACGGCCGCACGTCGCCCGCCGCCGAGTCGCCCGCCGCCGAGTCGCCGTCGTCCGGGAACGTCGCCGCACGACTGGGCGCGCCTGCGATCGACGAACGCGGCGAGCCGCAGGCGATCGGTGGACAGGGTCGACGACTCCGGCGGGCGAGCACGGACGGCGTGTCGCAGGATGCGGCGGCGGGCACTCCACGCCGCCGTGCGGCGGTCCGCCGCACGGCGGCCGACTTCGCGGCTTATTCCCGGGATTGCGGGCATGATCTCGACCTGGACCGAGTCGGTCGCGAGAAGCCTTGATTCCGGCGGGCGTCTCGGCGGGCGGGTTCCGCGATTTCGTGGTATTCGGGAACCGTCGTGAAGAATGGGAAACGGCGCGGTCCCGCGTCGGTATCCGGAGAATGAGTCTCAGCCCGTCCGGCGGACCTCCGATCGAGCCGCCACCGTGACGGTGTGCTTCTGACCTGCGTCGGGTGTCGGCGTGGAGCGGGTGCCCTCCTCGGCTCGACGGTCTCGGTGGAGCGCCTCGGCGGGTTCGTCGGCTGCGATTTCCCCCTTTCGTGCCGCGTGGCGATGACGGCATCGGCGGCCTCGCCGAGAAACGATCTGGAGGAGACGGAGGAACACAAGTCGCTTGACGAGGAGGAAGCGGTGGGCGAGAACATTCGCAGCGGGCTCGGAGAAGCCTGGTCCATGATCGCCACGTTCGTGCCCAAACTCATCGGTTTCCTTATCATCCTGCTGATCGGCTGGTTGATCGCCAAGGGCCTGGCCAAGGCGCTCGGGCTGTTGCTGCATCGTGCGGGCTTCCACCGGCTGGTCGAGAAGACCGGGCTCTCCGACATGCTCAGCAAGTCCAAGGTGGATCTCGGCGAGATCGTCATCAAGATCGTCTACTACTTCATCCTGCTGATCACGTTGCAGATCGCGTTCAGCGTCTTCGGCTCCGGCAACGCCATCAGCCAGCTGTTGCACTCGGTCATCGTCTACATTCCCCGCGTCGTGGTCGCGCTGATCCTGGTGCTCATCGCGGCGGCCATCGGCCGCGTGGTGCGTGATCTGATCCGCTCCGCCCTCGCGGGCCGGTCCTACGGGCATCTGCTGGGCACCCTGGCCTTCGTGTTCCTGATCGGCCTCGGCGTCATCGCCGCGCTCAACCAGCTCGGGATCGCGGTGACCGTCACGCTCCCGGTGCTGGTCACGGTGCTGGCCACCCTCGGCGGCATCCTCGTCGTCGGCCTGGGCGGCGGACTCATCAAGCCCGCGCAGCAGCGGTGGGCCACCTGGCTGGACCACTTCGAGAGCGAGTCCTCCCGGGCCGGCGCCGCCACCGCGGGAGGCGCGGGCGAGGGGCGCGACCGCCCCGCGGGTCGACCCCGGCGCAGGCCCGGCGACACCGACCCCTTCGACTCCGGCGGCCAGCCCGGCTGATCGACGGTCCTCTCGCCGCGTCGACCGACACGGCCCGGTGGCGTCCGTCGTCCATGGCATCGCTCCGCCCGCAGCCGGGACGGCGGTGGTGTCGCAGCTCACGTCGAGTGGGCGCGGGACGACGGAATGCCCCCGGGCCGTTCGTGGTTTCGGCTGAACAGACGACGTGCGCTCCGGGGTCGGTGGAAGTCCGAACCGGCGGTGACAGTCCGCGACCCGTCCGGCTGATCTTCGGCCGCGACGGTTGACCCGGTGGAACTCCGGGACCGACGGTGAAAGTCCGGATGGTAGGCGGCGCACGCGAGTCGGCGGCGCCGTCGTGTGCCGTCGACCTCGCGTTCGTGACCCCGGGGACCGAGGGTGCGGGGAGGACGCGAGATGAGCCTGCTGCTGGAACATCACCTGGTGCTGCTCGGCCAACAGGTCTCCTGGGCCGAGTTCATCGGGCAGCTCTGCGCCCTGGCGGTGGTCTTCCTCGCGCAGCGTCGAACCCTGTGGACCTGGCCGGTGCAGGTCGCCGCCACGGTGCTGCTGTTCAGCGTCTACTTCTCGGCGCAGCTCGGCGGCCTGGCCGTCCGGCAGGTGGTGATCCTGGCGATCTCGATCTACGGCTGGTGGGCGTGGAGCAGGCGACGCGATCCCGTCTACGGCGTCGCGGTCCGCCCGGCGACCGGCGTCGAGCGGCTGGCTCTGCTGGGGCTCATGGTCGGTGGCACCACGGTGTTCGCCCTGCTGCTGGACGCGCTGAACGCGTCCTGGGCGCCGTGGCCGGACGCCTGGATCTTCATCGGGACGGCGGTGGCCTTCCTCGCCCAGAGCCGAGGCCTCGTCGAGTTCTGGCTGGTCTGGTTGGCGGTCGACGCGGTCGGTGTTCCGCTGCAGCTGGCCTCTGGGCTGTGGTTCAGCGCGTTGGTGTACGTGGTGTTCGCGGTCCTGGTGATCCAGGGCTGGCTTCAGTGGGCCCGCGCCGCACGGGCGCAGCATTCGGCCGCGGCGGACTCGGCGGGTCCGGGAAGCGGAACACGATCAGCTGCTTGACCGCTCTACGAGATCCTTGATGTCCTTCTCTTTCGCTGCCGGGCCGCTCCCCGGCACGGAAGGGAGAACATCGTGTCCACCCTCCGAGAGCCCGGCGGACGACGCACCGCCCTGGCCGGCCGACTGGGGGCGGGTCTCCTCGCCGCCACGCTGTTCATCGTCTCGGGCGGCTCCGCCCTCGCCGGGACCGAGACCCACTCCGACCCGCAGGCCCCGTCGACGGCCGAGCCCCCGCGCACCGGTTTCGAGCGCACCTCGGGCGCCGCCTGGACCACGGAGGACGAGGAGATCGCCTTCCTCGACGAGGTCGTCGAGCGCGGCGACCACGTCGAGATGGCGCAGGCGGGCACGTCACTGGAGGGCAGGCCGCTCAACCTGGTGCGGATCGGCGGTCCCCGGTTCGGACCCGCGCGGACCACGGTCCTGTCGTTGTGCACGCAGCACGGCAATGAGCCGTCGGGACGTGAGGCGTGTCTGTCCATGATCCGTGATCTGGCCTTCACACAGGACCGCGCCGTCGAGCGGCTGCTGCGGACCACCGAGCTGCTGTTCGTGCCCACCGTGAACCCGGACGGCTTCGTCGCGAACACCCGAGGCAACGCCGCGGGCGTCGACGTCAATCGAGATCACCTCGCGCTGACCACGCCCGAGGCCCGCACCATCGCCGAGCTGTTCCGTGACCACCGGCCGGACGTCGTCTACGACCTGCACGAGTACGGCGCCCGACCGCCGGTGTACGACCGCGACTTCCTCTCGCTGTGGCCGCGCAACCTCAACACCGACGACCGGGTTCACGCGCTCGCCGAGGCGCTCTCCGAGGAGTACGTGCGACCGGCGGTGGAGGCGGCGGGCTTCACCAGCGGCATCTACGGCATCCACGTCGACCCGGAGACCGGCGAGCCGATCGAACAGGTCGCGGGCGACGGCCAGGAACGCATCCTGCGCAACACGGCGGGAATCAAGGACGCCGTCGGCATCCTCGTCGAGACCAGGACCACCGCGCTGACCGAGGAGGAGCTGGCCGACCCGGCGGTGAACAATCGTCGCCGCGTCGACTCGCAGCTCGCGGGGCTGGCCGGGGCGCTCGACATGCTGCGGGAGCGGGGCACGCGGATCAGCCTGACCACGGCCGCCGCGCGGGCGGCGGGCTACGCCAACCACGGACCCGTCTACTTCGGCGGAGCCGACAATGAGGAGCCCGCACCCGAGGACGTCCTCACCGAGCGGGTCTGCGGATACCGGCTGACCGCTGAGCAGTTCGCCGAGGTCGAGTCGACACTGGCGGCGCACGGCGTGCGGAGCCTGCCCGGCCGCGACGGCGTGCTGGTGCCGATGGCGCAGCCGCTGCGGGAGCTGATCCCGCTGCTGCTCGACGAGCGGGCCCGGTTCTCGCTGACGGCCGGAACGCCGTCGGCGCGCTGCTGAGGTCCGTCACCCGGACCCACCTGCCGAGACGTCGCATGATCCTCGGCCACGCAAGACGGAGCGGGCGCCGGGGTGATCGACGGACTCGTTCGGCACCTCCTCGATCGGCTCGCCTGCCATGTTCTGACCGGTCGGCCCGATCTCGCCGCCGACTCGCAGGTCTGGTCCGAGGCGTTCGTCAGCGCCAGCAGGTAGTCGGCGGGGCGCTCGGGCTGTGGGTTGAGGTCGACCTCGACGTCCGATGCCGTGCAGGTGGTGACGGCGCCCTCGCGAGAGTCGGGCTCCGTCGCCGTCGCGCCCGCGCTGGTCTGTCCGGCGGCCGGCAGTAGCGCGCCGCCGAGAACCCCGGCGAGGGTGGTCGTCGTCCGAGTCGTCTTCCGCATCGGGAGTCCGTTCGATATGCCAGTTCGTTACGTTGTGCGGACCGGCCCTTCTGTTCAGTGGATCTGTCCGACAGACGTGCGTCCCCCGGTGCGGGCTGCCCGCGGCGACTGTTCCGGGACGTCGTAGAGAGGGCGGATCCGTGTTCCGACTTCTCGTCCGCCCTGGGCGCGCGAACCTCGTCCGTCGCGGCTGGTGGCTTCGTGGAAGTGAACAGGCTTCGGCGCGAAACCAGCGCGTGCTGATCCGGGTGGGGCGACACACCCGTGCCGCCGCCGCGACGAGATCTCCCCGAACGAACACATCCGGGTCGGGACCGGCGCGCTCCCGAGCCTCGGAGGCCTGCCTGCCGCGTGGCCCGCGGCGCCGATCGCCCCGCGGCTCTCCCTCCGCCCCGCTTCGCCCCCCACCGTGGGCAGGCCGCCCGGGCCCACGGCGGCGCGGCGACGGGCCGCGGCACGCAGGCGGCCTCACCACGATCAGCGCCCGCTCGCCCGTCGATCTCCCCCCGGCCGAGTGTCGGCGCGGGCACGGCAGGCGCGGCGTCGACGACCCCCGGCGCGGCCCGGAGTAGGTTGTGCGGCGGTCCGCGATCGGCTGGAGGCTGACCTGATGGAGGACGAGCTGCGCGACCTCGTCGAAGCCGAGGACCTCGGCGCGCTGCGACGATGGCTCGACGACCGACCGCCACACGAGGTCGCCGCCGAGCTCGGCCGTCTCGACCAGCCCGCTATGGCGCTGCCCTTCCGGCTTCTGGAGAAGGACCGGGCGCTGGAGGTCTTCGAGGAGCTGGACCCGGTGCACCAGCAGTGTGTGCTGGACGGCCTGCGTGATCAGGCCTTCCGTGAGCTGGTCGAGGAGATGGACCCCGACGACCGGGCCCGGATGCTGGCGGAGGCCCCCGCCACCGTGGTCCGGCGCGTTCTCGCGGGTCTGAGTCCCGGGGAGCGGCGCACCACCGCCGCCCTGCTCGGGTATCCCGAGGGCTCGGTGGGCCGGGTGATGACCCCGGAGGTCGTCTGGGTGCATCCATGGCAGTCGGTCGCGGAGGCGCTGGCGACGGTTCGGCTCCGGGGCGCCGACGCCGAGACCGTCTACACGCTGCCCGTCATCGACATCGGACGCAGGCTGCTCGGCGTGGTCTCGCTGCGCACGCTGGTGCTCAGCGACCCCGAGGAACGCCTCGACGAACTCGTGAACACCGAGGTCCCCTCGGTGGCCGCCACCGACGAGGCGGAGGGCGCCGCGCGACTCATGCAGGAGGCCGACCTGCTCGGGCTGCCGATCGTCGACAGCGAGCAGCGGCTCGTCGGGCTGCTCACCGTCGACGACGCGATCGAGGTCATCGAGGAGGCCGACACCGAGGACGTCGAGCGGCAGGCGGCCGCCAGTCCGCTCGGCAGGCCCTATCTCGCGGCAGGGGTGCTCGCGCTGGCCCGGTCTCGGCTGCCCTGGCTGCTGTTGCTGATCGTGGCGGCCACCATGACGGTGAACGTCCTGACCTTCTTCGAGGCCAGCCTCGCCGAGGTGACGGCCCTTGCCCTGTTCATCCCGCTGATCACCGGCACGGGCGGCAACGCGGGCTCCCAGTCGGCCACGTCGGTCGTGCGGGCGCTGGCCGTCGGCGACGTGCGCTTCGGGGACCTGCCGAAGGTGCTCTGGCGGGAGGGTCGGGTCGGCCTGGTCCTAGGCGTCGCTCTCGCGGCGATCGGCGTGGTCGTGTGCACCCTGTTCGCAGGCTGGCGGCTCGGGCTGGTGGTGGCCCTGTCGCTGATCGCGGTCTGCGCCTGGGCCGCCGTCGTGGGGGGCGGGATGCCCCTGCTGGCGAAGAAGATCGGCGTCGACCCGGCGGTGGTCTCCGCCCCGATGGTCACCACCCTGGTCGACGCGACCGGGTTGATCATCTACTTCCTCACCGCGCACGCCGTGCTCGGGCTCTGAGCTTCACCCGCCCGGGGCGGAGTCGCGGGGCCGCTCGCGGCTGACCACCGCCGACCCGGTCGGTGCGTGGCGAGTGACCCCGGCAACGCCTGATCGCGGCAACGCCTGATCTCGACAGCGGGTGATCTCGACAGCGGATGATCGCGTCGGCGGGTGATCGCGGCAGGCGGGCGGACGTCCACCGAGCCGCCGCCCGGTCGCGGATCGGGGTGTCGCCCGCCGCTACCCTCGGTACCGGTGATGTCCGGCGGCAGGCGACACCGAGGAGTGACGCCCCACCGATCGAGCGGGGTCCGGCGGTGTGCTGGCGCGGTCGCCCGAGACGCACCAGTCCATCGTCGACGCACGGAGCAGACGGACATGAGCGGACGCCCCGACTGGACCACCTGGTGGCGGGCATGCGCCTGGCTGCTCGTCGCGGCGTCGGGAAGCGTCGCACTCGGATCCCTGTTCGACGCCTTCGCCGTCGTCACGGGCTGCGCGGACGGGTACGGCAACGCCGGGCTGTCCGGCCGGCTCGACGGCACCGGGTGTCTGTTGAGCGAGGACGGCGTCCCCCTCTTCCGCCTGCCGTGGGCCGACCTGGCGCTGGGTGCCGCCGCCGCGGCGGCGGCGCTGATCGCGACTCTGCTGACGCTGCGCGCCGTGCAGCGGGGCGGCGGCCGGTCCGCTGTGCTGGTTCCGGTGCCCGCCCTGCTCGTCGCCGGGGCGGCCGCGGCGGTGCGCGAACTGCGTCTGCCGTCGGTCGACGTGCATCCCTGGTTCGTCCACCCCGCCGTGCGCGACGGCGATCCCGGCGACGGGTACGCCTACCGCTTCCACTCGGTCGAGGAGTACTCGCTGCACACCCCGGCCGGTGATCACCTTCTCGTCACGCCGCAGCCGTGGTGGATACCGGTCCTGATCGCCTGCCTGCTCGCCGTCGCGGTGACGGTGACCGCTCGCGCCGCGGCCTCGGCCCATCGCGGCTGACCCGGGCCGACGGCGGCCGATCGGCCCGGTGCGAATCGAAGAGCAGCCGCCGTGTGGACCAGGGCCCCGAGGCCGGGTGCGCCCCCTGGTTCCCGCCGCGCGCCCGCCACCGTGTCGTCGCGACGTCCTGTCCGACACAGGACGTCCTGTACCGGCCCGGCCGCCGGTGCTCGACACGCCCGGACAGGCCGTCGGCCTCCCGACCCGGCCGGGGCCGGCGGGAGGCCGACGAGGTCACCGGGGTCAGGCGACGCCGGGATCGGACGTCTGCGGCCCCGCCGCCTGCACGTCCTCGATCCGATACGTCCGCGCGGCCTGCTCGGCCACCGAGTGGTCGATGTCCCCTCGGCGTGCCAACGCCAGCAGCGTGCCCACCACGATCGACTCCGCGTCCACGAGGAACTTCCGTCGCGCCGCGGGCCGGGTGTCGGAGAAGCCGAAGCCGTCCGTGCCCAGCGTCAGCATGTCGGTGGGCACCCACGGTCGGATCAGGTCCGGCACCGCGCGCATCCAGTCCGACACCGCCACCACCGGGCCGCCGGTGCCCTCCAGCACACGGGTGACATGCGGCACCTCACGTTTCGACCCGGGCCGCAGCAGGTTGTCCTGCTCCGTCCGCACCGCCTCGCGGCGCAGCTCCGCCCACGACGTCGCCGACCACACCGCGGCCTGGACGCCGTGATTCTCGGCCAGCAGCTCCTGGGCCCGCAGCGCCCACGGCATCGACACCCCGGAGGCCAGGATCTGCGCCGTCGGACCGTCGCCCGCGGGTGCCTTCGCATACCGGTACAGCCCGCGCAGCAGACCGTCGACGTCGAGATCCGCCGGCTCGGCGGGCTGCTGGTAGGGGTCGTTGTAGACGGTGAGGTAGAACATGACGTCCTCGCCGTGCGGGAACTCCTCCGACTCCCCGTACATGCGGCGCAGGCCGTCCTTGACGATGTGCGCGACCTCGAAGGACCACGCCGGATCGTAGGAGACGACCGCGGGGTTGGTCGCCGCCAACAGCAGCGAGTGCCCGTCGTTGTGCTGAAGGCCCTCGCCGGTGAGCGTGGTCCGGCCTGCCGTGGCGCCCAGGACGAAGCCGCGTGCCATCTGGTCGGCCGCCGCCCACAGGCCGTCGCCGGTGCGCTGGAAGCCGAACATCGAATAGAAGATGTAGACGGGGATCATGTGTTCGCCGTGCGTGGCGAAGGACGTCGCCGCCGCCGTGAACGACGCGGTGGAACCGCCCTCGTTGATGCCCTCGTGCAGGATCTGGCCCTGCTCGCTCTCCTTGTAGGCGAGCATCAGCTGGGCGTCCACCGACGTGTAGAGCTGGCCGCTGGGGTTGTAGATCTTCTGCGTCGGGAACATGGAGTCCATCCCGAACGTGCGTGCCTCGTCCGGGATGATCGGCACCAGCCGCGGCCCGATCTCCGGGTCCTTGGCGAGATCGCGGATCAGTCGGACGAAGGCCATCGTCGTGGCGACGTCCTGCTTGCCGGAACCGCGCCGGACGACGTCGTAGATCTTGTCACCCGGCAGCACCAGCGGCTTGGCCCGGACCCGCCGCTCCGGCACGAAGCCGCCGAGCCTGCGGCGTCGCTCCAGCATGTACTGGATCTCCGGGGCGTCCTCGCCGGGGTGGTAGTACGGCGGCAGGTACGGGTCGGCCTCCAGCTGCGCGTCCGTGATCGGCACCCGCGTGCTGTCCCGGAACAGCTTGAGGTCGTTGAGGGTCATCTTCTTCATCTGGTGCGTGGCGTTGCGGCCCGCGAAGGTCGGACCCAGGCCGTAGCCCTTGATCGTCTTCGCCAGGATCACGGTCGGCTGGCCGTGATGCGAGGTCGCCGCCCGGTAGGCGGCGTAGACCTTGCGGTAGTCGTGGCCGCCGCGCTTGAGGTTCCAGATCTGCTGATCGCTGTAGTCGGTGACCAGTTCCTTGGTCCGAGGATCCCGGCCGAAGAAGTGCTCCCGGACGTAGGCGCCGTCGTTGGCCTTGTACGTCTGGTAATCGCCGTCCGGCGTGGTGTTCATCAGATTGATCAGCGCGCCGTCACGGTCGCCGTGCAGCAGCGAGTCCCATTCGCGACCCCAGATGACCTTGATGACGTTCCAGCCCGCGCCCCGGAAGTAGGACTCCAGCTCCTGGATGATCTTGCCGTTGCCCCGGACCGGGCCGTCCAGCCGCTGCAGGTTGCAGTTGATCACGAAGGTCAGGTTGTCGAGGCCCTCGTTCGCGGCGACGTGGATCAGGCCGCGCGACTCCGGCTCGTCCATCTCGCCGTCGCCGAGGAACGCCCACACGTGTTGATCGGAGGTGTCCTTGATGCCTCGGTTGTGCAGATAGCGGTTGAACCGGGCCTGATAGATGGCGTTCATCGGGCCGAGGCCCATCGAGACGGTCGGGAACTCCCAGAAATGCGGCATCAGCCGGGGGTGCGGGTACGAGGGCAGGCCGCCGCCCGGCCCCGCGTGGGAGTACTCCTGCCGGAAGCCGTCGAGCTGCGACTCGGTGAGCCTGCCCTCCAGGAAGGCCCTGGCGTAGATGCCGGGAGAGCCGTGCCCCTGGATGAAGACCTGGTCGCCGCCGCCGGGATGGTCCTTGCCTCGGAAGAACCAGTTGAAGCCGACCTCGTAGAGCGTCGCCGAGGAGGCGTAGGTGGAGATGTGGCCGCCGACCCCGATGCCCGGCCGTTGAGCGCGGTGCACCGTCATGGCGGCGTTCCAGCGGATCCACGCCCGGTAACGGCGTTCGGTCTCCTCGTCACCGGGGAACCAGGGCTCCACGTCGGTGGGGATGGAGTTGACGTAGTCGGTGGAGGTCAGGGACGGCAGGCCGACGCCGCTCTCCCTGGCGCGCTCCAGGAGCCGAAGCATCACGTACCGGGCGCGCTGCCTGCCGGTGGCGGACAGGATCGAGTCGAAGCTCTCCAGCCACTCGGCTGTCTCCTCCGGGTCGATGTCCGGAAGGTGCGCGGCAAGGCCGTCACGGATCACACGCACCCGCTGGGGCGCGTCGTCGGCGGCGTTGCCGTTGTTCTGCGGGGCCAAGGGATCTCCTCGCCAACGTCGAGGTGTCGTCAAGCTGGGCTTCGCCCAACGCTGTCATCCTCCACCATCGTCGTCGCGGACGGCTGGTGCCGTCATCTGTACTCGCCGGTAACTTTTCGCGGGCGCGAGTACCCTGACCGGTGGTGATCGGATCTACTGCGGCGTGTCCACCTGCCAGCGGTTGCGCTCGGGGGTGCGATCGGTGTTCGCTAGCCGGAATCGGTCGCAGTAGATCGGACAGAGCAACTGTGTGCGAGGGCCGTTCGAGGCCCTGGCACCTCCACTGTAGGAGGAGTGAAAAGCCGTGGTCGCCGCGGGAGACGCCGGAAAGGTCGGCGTCGCCGACAGGCTCGGGATCGAGCCGGACATGGTGGTCCAGGAGATCGGCTGGGACGAGGACGTCGATGACGAACTTCGCTCAGCGGTCCAGGAGCGTTGCGGCAGTGAGCTGCTCGACGAGGACGTCGACGAAGTCGTGGACGTCGTCCTGCTGTGGTGGCGGGATGACGACGGCGACCTCGTGGACACGCTCGTCGACGCGATCTCTCCGCTGGCGGACAACGGCGTGATCTGGGTGTTCACGCCGAAGACCGGCAGAGACGGCTACGTCGAGCCCAGCGAGATCGCCGAGGCCGCGCCGACGGCCGGACTGTCGCAGACGTCCAGCGTCAACGTCACGGACGACTGGTCCGCGACGCGGCTCGTCTCGCCGAAGGCAGCGAAGTCGAAACGCTGAACCGCCAGCTCCCGAACACGCTGTCCCGGCCCGCGCCCGACGCGGTCGGGACGGCGTCCATCCAGAGCCTTCCAGCGAAAGGGTTCGCGGTATGACACTCGAGGTCGGTACTCAGGCACCGGACTTCACGCTCAAGGACTACGACAAGCAGCCGGTCACATTGTCGTCGTTCCAGGGCCGGAGCAACGTGCTGCTCGTCTTCTACCCGTTCGCCTTCAGCGGGACCTGCACCGGCGAGCTGTGCCAGGTCCGCGATGAGCTCGCCGACTACGAGGGTGCCGACGTGACCGTGCTCGGCGTGTCGACGGACACGTCGTTCAGCCTGAAGAAGTGGGCCGAGCAGGAGGGCTACACCTTCCCGCTGCTGTCCGACTTCTGGCCGCACGGCAGCGTCGCGCAGGCCTACGGGGTGTTCAACGAGGACGCCGGGTTCGCGAACCGCGGGACCTTCCTGATCGACAAGCAGGGCGTGATCCGCTTCGCCGAGCGCTACGGGGCGGGCGAGCGGCGCGATCAGTCGGCGTGGAAGAAGGCCGTCGCCGCACTGGCGGCCTGACTCGGCCGTGTCGCCGTGTCGGGCGGCCGGGTAGGCTTCTCGACACGATCGGGCGCATAGCTCAGCGGGAGAGCACTCGGTTTACACCCGAGCGGTCGCAGGTTCGAATCCTGCTGCGCCCACCAGCTCGACGGCCGTGTGCCTGCGACCGGTGATCGCCGCGCCTCGCGCGTCCTGCCCTATTCGGGGGTGCGGCGGGGACGATGTCACCGCCTGCGAGCCGAGAATCGGACGGAAGTGAGCGCCGGGCCCCCGCCCGTCGATCGGGTGACCGCGTCGTTCGGCCTCACTGGGAGGCAGGCTGACGGCGAACGGGGGCGGTCCGCACGCGCCGGAATCCGCCGCCGGCGGACGTCGCCGGATCGGCCGCCGCGGGCGGGCGCTCGTCCCGGCGGGCGGCGGCCCACTCGCGCAGGCGGGCGAACGAACGAGCCGCCTCCGCGCTGGGACCTACTCCGTAGGTGACGATCTGCAGGCCCGGCTCGCCTGCCTGCTCGAACACGTCGAAGGTGACGTCGATCCGACCGATCTCGGGGTGGCGGAACGATTTCACCCCGGTGCGATGCGAGTGCACGTCGTGGTCCGCCCAGTCCCGCCGGAAATGCGGGCTCCGGGCGGACAGCTCCGTGATGAGCGCGCTGAGCTCGGCGTTGTGCGGATCACGACCGGTGTCCCGCCGCATCACCGCGGCCGTCGTCCGGCGTGCCTGCGGCCAGTCGAGGTAGTAGGCCTCGGCCCGAGGGTCGAGGAAGACGAAGCGGGCCGTGTTCGGCACGCCCTCGACGTCGAAGTGCGGCGCGTACAGCGCCCGCCCCAGCGGATTCGCCGCGATGAGATCCTGACTC
This sequence comes from Actinoalloteichus hoggarensis, assembly GCF_002234535.1. Taxonomy (NCBI): domain Bacteria; kingdom Bacillati; phylum Actinomycetota; class Actinomycetes; order Pseudonocardiales; family Pseudonocardiaceae; genus Actinoalloteichus; species Actinoalloteichus hoggarensis. Next base: position 5,487,694 of record NZ_CP022521.1, on the reverse strand, counting down.
GCGTTGTGCACGATCGCCGGGACCGTCAGGTTGTCCAGCACCCGCTGCACGGAGGACCGCACCGACCGGACGACGGGCTGCCCTGCGCGGTGCCCCGACGGCGCGATGCGGGCGAGATCGAAGAGGTACTCCCGCTCGACCTCGTCGAGCTGTAGGGCGCGGGCGATCGCGTTCAACACGCTCTCGGAGGCTCGATGGATGTCGCCGCGTTCCAAACGCGTGTAGTAGTCCAGGCTGACGCCCGCCAGCATCGCGACCTCCTCGCGTCGCAGACCGGGCACCCGCCGATCGCCGCCGAGATCGGGGAGGCCCGCCTGCTCCGGCGTGACGTTCGCGCGACGGGAGACGACGAACTCCCGCACCTCGTCCCTGATGCTCATGTCTTCGATGGTAGAGCCGGCTCGACCGGTGAGGCGTGCCTGCGGCCGTCGCGTCTCCCGGCGCCCGCGGCCTGCCGACCCGTGATGGGGCGCGGCAGGCCGCGGACGTGGTGCGAGCCGAGGACCGCAGGTCAGGGCCGCAGTGTGGAGATGTCGATGACGAACCGGTAACGGACGTCGGCGGCCAGGACACGCTCCCAGGCGTCGTTGATCTGGTCGGCGGTGATGATCTCGACCTCCGGGGCGATGTCGTGTTCGGCACAGAAGTCGAGCATCTCCTGGGTCTCGGCGATGCCGCCGATCTTGGACCCGGCGAAGGAGCGCTGGTTCTCGAACAGGGTGAACAGGGTCACGGGGGCGGGCTCCGGCGGAGCGCCGACGTTCACCAGCGTGCCGTGCAGCGTGAGCAGCCCCAGGTAGGCGTCCACGTCCAGCGGCGCGCTGACCGTGTTGACGATCAGATCGAAGGTGTTGGCCAGCTTCGTGAAGGTCGCCGGGTCGCTGGTCGCGTGGTAGTCGTCCGCGCCGAGACGCAGCCCGTCGTCCTTCTTGCGCAGGCTCTGCGAGAGGACGGTGACCTCCGCACCGAGAGCGTGGGCGAGCTGAACGGCCATGTGCCCGAGGCCGCCGAGGCCGATCACCGCGACCTTGCGACCGGGACCGGCGTTCCACCGGCGCAGCGGCGAGTAGGTGGTGATCCCGGCGCACAGCAGCGGGGCGGCCTTCTCGAAGGGGATCGACTCCGGGACCCGGAGCGTGAAGTGCTCGTCGACGACGATGTGGGTGGAGTAGCCGCCCTGGGTGACCGAACCGTCGGGCTCGGTGCCGTTGTAGGTGTCGACGAAGCCACGCAGGCAGTACTGCTCCTGACCCGCGAGGCAGTTCGCGCACTCGCGGCACGATCCGACCATGCAGCCGACGCCGACCCGGTCGCCGACCTGGTGGCGGGTGACCTCGGCGCCGATCTCGGTGACGATGCCGACGATCTCGTGACCGACGGTGAGCGGGTAGGGCACCTCGCCCCAGTCACCTCGGACGGTGTGGATGTCGGAGTGACAGACGCCTGCCCAGGCGATCTCGATGAGCACGTCCGTCGGTCCGACCGCACGCCGGGAGACGACTCCGGGTGTGAGGGGCTCGGTGGCCGAGACGGCGGTGTAGGCAGGTACGAGGGTCAATGAAGTTCCTTTGCCAGTTCGACAGTCGCGGTGTGCGCGTCCGTGCTCGCCTGCGAGACCGTGCGGGCCGCGGCGGGCGAGAAGCACCTCGGCTCCGGCCGCGTCAGGACGGCGGAGACGGCGGTGCGGACGTCTGCCACTACGGAACCATCGCGGCGGCCGCCGTGGGAGGGTCGCTCAGAACCCCCCGCCGCGCCGGTCGCCGTGGTGGTCCGACGCGGGCTCGCGGCCGGCGCGCGGGGCGGCGCGGCCGCGCCTGCCTGCCTCGGGACGCCGCGGAGTAGCGCCGGGCATGACCCACCATCGGCGAGATCCGCCCGAGAGCGTGCGCGTCGGCGACCGAGGTCACCGCGTCGCCTGCGGCACCGGCGATGCCGGCCGCCCCGACGGCCACACGATCAGGACAGGGTCGCCGCCTCCGGCGGGCGGTACGAGCGGGTCACCAGGGTGGGTCGGAAGCCGAGCCGGGCGTAGAGGTGCCGAGGGTGGTCGGTCGGGTCGGCGGCGATAACCAGCTCTCGGGCGCCTCGACGCCGGGCCGCGGTGACGGCCGTGACGACCAGCGCGGTGGCGATGCCTCGGCGGCGGTGGTCGGAACGGACGAAGACGTCCTCCACGATCCCGAGCCCGTCGACGCCCGCCCAGCAGATCACGAAGCCCACGACCGACCCGTCCACCGCTGCCACCAGGAGATCGGCATGGCGACTCAGCTCCCGGCGCAGTGCGACGGCTGCGTTCGTGACCTCGGGAGAGCGCGTCGGCACCCCGGCACGCCGGTCCTCCTCCTCGTGATCGAGCCGGAAGAGGCGCGCCACCGCGGGCCAGTCGGACTCGGTTCCGGGTCGGATCTCGGTTCTGGGGACCGCCGTGCCGGCCACGCCGGTGACGGCGCGGACGTCCTCGCCGCCTGCGCCGCCGGGACTGATCGGCGGGCCGGTCAACACGAGCTGCAGCTCCGCGTCGCCCGTCCAGCCGTCGATGATCAGCTTCGGCTCGACGTCGAGCGGCCCGGCGGGGTGAAGCCGCACCGCCCGGCCGGGCCTGCCCGTCTGCCGTTCGGCGGCGGCCAGCACGCCGGGCAGGCTTTCGGCGGTCGTCTCCGCCGAGAGCTGGAGGAAGTCGCCCAGCGGATGCGGCGGCAGGCGCGGATGGGTGACGACCAGACCGCCCTCGATCCGACGGCGCAGGCCGCCGAGAGCCCAGTAGGTCGTGATCGTGTCGATGATGCGTCGCGCCATACCGCGACGGTAGCGCCGGAGGCCGCGGTTCACGCCCGTCTCGGGCACCGCCGGACGGACCGCCGCCGAGCATCGTCCGCCCGACGTCCTACCTCAGGGGAACGGCCAGCCGTTGGGTTCGCAGCCCTGAAGGCCGTAGGTCTGCTGCTGCATCACGGGGGCGAGTTCGCCAGGGCCGGGACAGTTCACGTGGCCGAAGCCGAGAGCGTGCCCGACCTCGTGGTTGATCACGTAGACCCGGTAGGTCTCCAGGTCGCCGTCGAAGTGCGGCACCCCGCTGACCCAGCGGTTCTGGTTGATGACCGACCGGGTGCCGTTGAAGCAGGACACCTCGCCGTTGGTCAGCAGGGGCGCGCACAGCTCGTCGGTGAGCTCGGGCGAGGCGAGCGTCACCCGGAAGTCGACCGGCTCCTCGTCGACGCGCTGGAAGGACAGGGCTCCCTCGCCGCCCCAGCTCCGCTCGTCACCCAGGGTGCGCTCGACGGCCTCGGCGAAGGCCCTCGGGAATCCGGGCAGTCCCTCCTCCACCTCCACGAGGTAACGACGCACCGGACCCTCGCCGTACACGCGGCTCCGGCCGGGGATGACGGTCAGCGTGCGATCCGCGCTCCATACCTCGGTCTCCCGCGCGAAGCCCACGTCGGGCGGCGGCACCGAGACGCCGTGCGACTCGCCGGGACGCGCCCGTCGTTCTTCGGGCGCGTCGGGTGGTCCGGTGGGTGTCACGAGGGGCTGGCCCGCACCCTCCTGCGCGGCCTCCGTCGGCGGAGCCTCCTGCTGACGCAGGTTGCCCGCCGTGTCCACGACCCACAGCAGGGCCAGCGGAACAGTGATCAACAAGATCAGCCTTCTGACCCGGCGGGCGGTCGTCCGCCTACCGGTCCGCCGGCCCGTCTTCGCAGGTGAAGACGCCGTCGCCGACTCGGTCGGCGTGTCGTCTCCGTGCTTGCCCTCGCCCGTGCTCATCAAGGGGAAAGCGTAGTCGGCCCCGTCGAAGGCGGCGCGACGTCGGTCCCCGTCCGGGGGACCCCCGGCGGGTGTCCCTCGGATGCCCGTACGCAGGCACCCCGGTCCCGCGACACGCCGAAGCATCGAACGGGGTCCGGCTCGGGTGCGCGGGACCCTCGAAGTCGGTCGACGGGCTGCCGGCAGGCCGGTCGACTTGCTGTCGGTGACGGGGTCGACCCGCCCTGCGACCCGGTCCGAGCGGGGTGCCGAGACGGCTCCTCGAGCGCGGCCCGCACCGCTTCATGTCGTCGAACCGGCTGAATACGGTGCGCGTCGGCTGCCGCGGCCGGTGTCGCTGCTCCCGTTCGGCAGCCCGATGCTTCGACCGCGCGAGACAGCCGACGGTCGACGGGGCGATCGACCCCGCTTTCGGGAGCGGGCGGCGGCGACGCGACGCGGGTCGCGAAACGGGCCCCGTGCTCGACCTGCCTGCCCGCCCCCGGCGGTAGACCCGACGACCATGTCGTCACCCACCGGGTCCGGCGACGCGGCGGAGACCCCCATCACCACCGTGCCGAGGGTCAGCTTGCCGTACGTCGCTAAACGTTTCCTACATTCGCGTGATTCTCAACCAGAAGGTTGACCTTTTGCGTCCGAGAGCGTACTTACTGTGATCATCGATCTTGGCTTGCCAGGTCTCGGCCGTCCCACGTGGTGTGTGTACAGGCCAGCCCGCCGCCGCTCTTCGGCCGCAGCACGTCATAGATGTGCATCCGAGGGATCTTCGGCGACACTCCCCAGCCGCTGGGCCAGGTGATCAACCAGTCCATGTCCACGTCGACCAGCAGCCCCAGCATCCGTGCGATGGTCGGATCGTCCAGCCGCTCGAACGCCTCGTCCAGCAGCACGAGCCGCAGCGGCTCCACCAGCGTGTCCTCGGTGCCCGCCGACCCGACCGCGTCGTAGAACGAGGCCGCCGCGGCGAACAGCGTCACATAGGACACCAGCCGGGTCTCGCCGGAGGACAGCTGACGCAGCCTGCGCACCCTCGGCCTGCCGTCCGGTCCGTCGTCGCGAACCCGCACGGTGAAGGCATGCCAGCCGCGATAGTCCAGCGCCCGGGTGAGGATCTCCGCGTAGCCGCCGGTCCTGGTGTCGCGCTCGGCCTCGATCCGCTCGGTCAACGCCCGCCGCAGCGCCTCGTCCTGACCGCCGTCGCGGTCGGCGAAGGGGGTCCGCACCAGCTCCAGGGCCTCTCTGGTCGGCTCGTCCAGCGCGGCGGAGGGTCGCCACTCCAACTGGACGTGCACCCCCTGGCTGGACCTGGCCCGATCCAGGACCTCGTTCATCCGCCGACACAAATCCTCGGCCACCGTGATCTGCCCGCGCAGGCGCTCGGCGAGATCACGGATCAGATAGTCCGAGAAGATCGTCTGATAACGCTCCCCGAGGAAGCCGCGCTGCCTGCCGAGCTGCTCGGCCACGCGACTCGCCGCCTCGGCCACCGGGCGGGGGCCGTCCGCGCCGCTCACCGTCACGCACAGCACCCCGGCCTGTTCGGTGGCCTGGATGTCGTGCGTGCCGGCCAACGCCGCCTGAAGGGCCTGAAGCCTGCCGATCACCGACGCCTCCGAGACGGCGGCACCGGACCGTCCCTCGCCCAGCAGCCGCAGCGCCTCGGCCGGATCGACCGGCGGTGTCCGCGGCACCTCCGGCGGCGCCTCGGCGACCGCGGCCGCCCACAGGCCGGGCGTGCGCAGCGCCTCGGCGAACGCCGCCGTCGCCCGGTCCGCCTGCGCGGCCCGACCGTCGAGCTGCGCCTGCCGCGTCTCGGTCAGCGTCGCCACCTTCGCGGCACGCTCCCGCAACGCGGCGACCTGCTCCCTCGCGGCGGGCAGCTCCGCCCGACAGTCGACGCGACGCTGCTCCAACGCGGCGAGCAGATCCGCCACCTCGCTCGCCTCCCGACCGACCGCGTCGGTCAGCTCCGCCAGCGCGGCCGCCTGCTCGGCGTGGGACGCACAGGCCTGCTCGGCCTGGCGCTCCGCCTCGACACGATCCTGTTCGGCGGCGTGCAGGTGACGCAGCCCCTCGGCCAGATCCGCCACCGTGCGCACCGCGCGCTGGCCGAGCGACTCGGCCAGCCGTTCGATGGTCTCCCTCGCCTGTTCGGCGGCCTGCCGGGCGGCGGCGAGCTCGGCGCTGTCCGAGGACAGGCCCGCGGCGGCCCCCGCCCTGGCCAGCTCCGCCGCCACCGCCTGCTCGCGCTGCTCGGTGAGGCGGTGACGCGCGCGCAGCGACTCGGCCCGGGTCGCCGCCTCGTCCGCGATGCCGCGTGCGCTGCTCGCCGAGGCGTGGGCGGCGATCAACTCGCCGTCGTCCGGGAACGACTCCACCCGCGCCGCCGACTCCGCCTCCGCCGTGACCGCCTCACTGAGCACCCGCTCCGCGTCGGCCTGCTCGCCCCGCAGGCCGGCCAGCTCGTCCTCCAGCTCGACGATCCGCCGCATGCGTGCGGCCTTCCGCGCGCCCGCGCCCACGTACTCGGCGGCGTCCTTGTGCCAGGCACCGCGGAGCACCCCCGCCGACCAGCGGCCGGTGGTCGAGACGGAGAGGCAGCCGGTCCCGCTCGGCGCGGGTTCCCCGTCGTCGTCGACGCCCACCGTCCGCAGCAGCCTCTCGACCACGTCGGCCGCCACGGGCGAGTCGGCGTCGGAGGCCGGAATCAGCAGATCGGCCAGCGTGCGTGCGGGAGGGGACGCCGTGTCGTCGGAGACCGCCAGCAGCTCGGCGGACGCGGGCCGCCGGGCGACACCCGTGGCGTCGACCCACGCCGTGAGCAGTCCCGACGCCGTCAGCGCCGCCTCCAGCCCGGCCTGGTCCGCCCGACTCATTCCCGGCCGGAAGTCCACCAGCCGATAGAAGGGCGCTCCTCGCGTCGCGTCCGGCTCGTGCTCGACCCAGTCGGCCGTCGGCGGGCGATGCCGATCGCCGGATCGCGTGCCCGCCAGCTCCCGATCACGCTGTTCGACCGCCCCCCTGATCCTGGACAGCTCGGCGCGGGCCGCCGCCGTCCGCTGCGCCGCCGCCGCGACGCCCGGCGCGCACCAGGCCCGAGCGGCGTCCCGGAGGGCGCGCGGCACGGCGAGGTCCACCGCCACCTCCGCCGCCGAGGGCAGCGGGGGAACGGCGCGCGTCGCGTCGCGACCCGCGCCCTCGGCTGCCCGCGCGGTCGACGCGAACCACGCCCGGGCCCGCTCCAGCCAACGCTCGGCCGTGTCGCCGAGCCGCTGATCCGCCTCGTGACGGCGGCCTGCCGCCTCGGTCGCCGCGACCTGGGCGGCCCGGACGTCGCGGTGTGACTGAGCCAGGGCGGCACTCGCCCGGTCCGCCTCGGCGGCCTGCTGATGCAGGCTCGAGATCAGCGCCACTCGCCGACGTGTCTCCGCCGTCGCCCGCTCGGCGACCCCGGCCGCGGTCCTGAGCTGATCGGCCAGCATCTCCGGAGACAACGCGGGCAGCCGCCTGCGTTCCACCGGCAGGGGCTCCGCGCCGGGGTCCGGCTTGGCGAGCACCGGCTCCTGACGTACGTCGACGTCGACGCTCGGGGCGGGCGGCACGGCCGGACACAGGCTCGGGTCCAGTCCCCCCGCCGCCAGCCTCGCGGTCGCGGTGTCGGCCAGCTCGCGCGCGGCGGCGGTGTCCTGCTCCAGCCTGCGCAGCACCCCGAGGACCGCGTCGACGGCCCGATCCTCCTGTCCGCGCTGCCTGGCCGCCGTCTCCAACGCCGTCTGCGCCGAGGCCCGGCCCGCCGCGACCAGCGCCTCGCGGTCCTCCAGATCTCGAAGTCCCTGATAGGCGGGCATCGACTTCATGCCGTCGATGCGCACCTCCAGCTCGCTCTCCTCGGTCTCCAGTCGACGGACCGCCGCGGCCGCCGCCTCGCGTTCGGCGAAGGCCTTGTCGCCGCGTCGTTCCAGGTCGGCGAGCTCGGCGCGCAGCGCGGCCAGCTCCTCGGAGGCGGAGCTCATCTGCCTGCCCAGTCTGTGCAGCGAGCCCGCGGCGTATCCCGAGTAGCCCGCCACGAAGGTGCTCAACGCCCGGTCGGCCGTGCTCAGCCCGATGATGTTCTCCCGGATCGCCTCCAGGTCGTCGAACGAGCCGGCCAGCGACTCCACGAGCGTGGTGTCCAACGGCGGTAGCGCGTCGGAGAGGATCTGTTCGAGCTGACCCTCCAACACCTTCAAGCCCACGTCCGGGTTACGCAGCGTCCGCTGGAGATGCAGGAGGTCGCCATAGCGGGCCGCGGGCAGCCGATAGACCAGCTCGGCGACCCTGGCCCGGAAGGTGCTCTCGTCGAGCACGCAGTCCGGCCCGAGGAGGTCCCGCAGACCCGCCGCGCTCAGCGGCACCTCGTCGACGCCGACCAGTCGCACGTCGACGCCGACCCGCCGCGTGGTGACGAACCGCCACGAGTCGGTGATCTGTTGCGAGGTCTTCGACGCCTTGACGCCGATTCCGCAGGTCAGGTACTCCAGCGTGTCCTCGGTGGCGGCCGGGTCCGCCGAATCGTCCTCGGTGGACGCCGGGCGCACGGGCCTGGCGAGTTCCACCCAGGCGTAACCGATCCGGTTCGGGCCCCCGGTGTAGTCGTCGAGCATCAGCCTGCGGATGCTCACGGTGTCGAAGCCCTTGGAGCCGAGCTGGCGCAGATCCCCGTCCAGGCACAGCGGCAGCAGCAGCTCCAGCGTCCGGGACTTCCCCGAGCCGTTGGTGCCCTGGAAGATGGCCCGGCCGCCGGAGAGATCGAAGGTCTGCTCGGCGTACTGCCAGATGTTGACGATGCCGCCGCGATGCAGCCGCCACCGACCGGACTCGCTCACATCAGACCTTCCGTGTCGTCGAACAGGGACCAGTCGGCCTGCGGGGCCGGACTCGGTTCTGGTGCCTCGGCGGTCGGACGCCCCGGCGCGTCGTCCGGCTGGGGCAGCCACCGATGGGCGGCGGGCGACAGCAGCAGACCGGCCGGGTCGGCCTCGTCCCGCCGGATGAGTCGCAGCCTGGTGAGCAGGGCCAGCACCTCGGTGGTCAGGCCGTCGAGGTCCTCGGTCGCACCCCGCGACCAGGCCGCCGGGAACGCCGTGACCAGCTCGTCGCAGGCCGCCCGCACCTCCGCGGTCGTCACCGGACGACTTCCGTCGGCGCGCGGCTCGTGGAGGTCGGTCAACACCGGCAGGGCCAGCAGCGCGATGCGTGACACCGTGCTCGCGCCGGGGAACGCCACGTCGGTGAGGTACTCCTCGGGGTCGGTGACGGCGACGCCCTCCAGCCGGATCTCGCTGATGAGGCCGAAACCGCGGTCCAGCAGCAGCGACTCGCGACGCTGGTTGCGTCGCAGCCAGGCGGACTCCTCGTCGGTCAGCTCCGCGTGCAGCACCACCGGGTCCTCCACGAGCCTGCGCCGCACCGAGTGCTCCACGCCGCGTGCTCCGGGGCGGGCCGCCAGGCGGATCAGCTCGGCCGGGGACTCCGCCTCGCCGAGCGGCCCGCTGACCAGCAGGCCGAGCAGATCGGTGTCGATCGTGATCAACGCCTCCGCCGGGCCGTCCTGCTGCCACGGCGCGACGGTGCCCTCCGTCTCGCTGATCACGCCGAGGCTCAGCAGCAGCCGCAGGGCCGCGGTGAGGGCGCGCCGATCCGCGATGTCGTCGACGACCGTGATCCCGGCCTCGGCCGCGGCCGCCCGGAGGTCGTCGACCAGCCGTGACAACAGGACCTGTCGCCCCGCGCCGGTGAGGCAGGCCAGGGCGAGCGCGACGTAGGCGTGGCCGCGCGGCGACAGTGTGGGCTCGTCCCGCGTCGCGTCCGGGCCGGGGCCGGTCTTGTAGAGCCGGGCGAAGCGGCGCTCCACCACCAGCCGATAGCCCAGCAGCGTCGTGAACAGCTCGACGAGCAGCGTGCGATGCCGGTGGATCAGCGGCAGCAGATCGCCGTCCGGGCCGCTCGCTCGCAGCAGCGGCCTGCGCAGCAGCACACGGGCGCACCGGGCGACGTCGGCGGCGTCGATGTCGGACAGGCCGTCCAGCATGGCGAGTCCGGCCGCGCCGCTGCCTCTGTTCCGGGTCGCGCGTCCGCTCATCGCCGTGCCTCGCTGGTCGGCCGGTCCGTCGCGGAGCTCGGCGGGTGGGGTCCGTCGATGGTGGACCTGTTCTCGACGCCTGCCGTCGCGGACGCCGACGTCCGAGCGACCCCGCCGGACTCCGGTGCGGCTGCGGCCGTGGTCGCACTGTTCCGGGCCGGTTCGTGCTGAACGGAGTCGGGGCGGGCGGAGTCGGTCTGGTCGGGGCTCGTCGGGGACGGTTCGTCCCGCCCGGCCGCCGTCCGGCCGAGCATCGGTTCGCCTCGGCCGATCCCGGCCCGTTCGCTCCCGCCGTGGCCGGCACCGCCCAGGTCGGGACCGTCCACTCCGACCCCGACCTGTTCAGGATCTCCCTGTTCCGACCCGGCCCGCTCGGATTCCCCCGGATCGAAACCGGCCGGCGCCGGGCCGACGCGATCGGGCGCCTGCCGTCCGGCGCCTGCGGGCAGCACCCTGGACTCCGCTGCCGACACCGGGGCCGCCGCCTTCGCCGCGCAGATCCCGTCGGAGGGGTCCGTGAGGTCCGCCGCCTCCGCCTGCGTCGCCGCCTGTGGTTCCGGCCGCCTCGATGCTCCGGCCCGCGCCGGCGGCGCGTCGACCGGCGCGTCGGGACGCGCCGCGCGGGGCCGCCCGGCGGCGCCCGCCCTGACCGGCGTGCGTTCCCCGGCCCGCGTTCGGTTCTCGGCGGCCTCGGCGCTCCTCCCGTGGTCGCCGTCGCCGGCGGCCAGGGTGACGACCGTGTCGTGCAGCGTCAGCGCCCCGCTCGTGCCGGTCAGCGTCGTGTGTCGCCCCGGCATCGGGGTCACGGTCAACCGCAGTCCGTGCACCGGATCGCTCACCGAGCTCGCGTCCTGCGTGCTGTCCCTGCTCGCCATCGCCAGCGTGAGCAGATCACACACCACCCGCAGCGCCGCGGGGGAGAGCCGGGCAGCGGTGAGATCCGGGGCGGCGGCGATCACCTCGTCCACCGCCGCCTGATGCGCCCGTGCGTCATGACGGGCCTGTGCGAGCAGGGTCTGCTCGGTGATCGGGTCGAACACCACCCGTGAGGTCCGGCCGCGCGCGCCTCGGTCCGCGCGGGACCGGACGCTCACGGAGACGTCGATCACCGGGCCGTCACGCCAGGGGGTGTGCTCGTCGTCGCCGTCGTGCTCCGGCGGCGGCAGGAGGTTGCGGGCGGAGTAGAGGCCGAAGGCGGCCGCGTAGAGACGCGCCGCCTGATCGCGGTCGCTCGCGTCGAACCAGGCGGCGAGGCGGAGCAGCTCCGCGCGCCTGCCGGGCAGGGTGCCCGCCCCCGCCGTGGCCCGCTTCACCCCGGCCAGCAGCGTGCCGATCGCGCGGGCCGTGGCGTCGCGCAGCGCCGTCACCTGGCTCGGCCTGCCCGCGCGGTCGACGAACCAGTCGGTCAGCTCCCGCCAGTCCGAGGCCGACCGGCCCCTGGACCGCTCCAAGCCGGCGTCCCAGCCGTCGAGCGGTCCGAGGAGGCGCAGCAGCTCGCCGCGTGAGCGGGCCAGCCGGGCGAGCAGGCCGCCGATGTTCGGGGTGTGCCGGAGGACGTCCTCGACGACCATCTGGATGTAGTCGACGAGCAGATCCCGAAAGCCGGACAGCTCCTCGGAGTCGAGCTGGTGTCGGGTGACCACCTGCCCCAGGTAGGCGTAGAAGTCGCGGACGGTGGCCGCCAGCTCGGCGTGCTGGAGGAACAGCGTGGTCACCTGTTCGGCGAGCAGTTCGCGTCGGTCGTGCAGCCTGCGCGACCCGGCGCCGCCGTGCTCGGCGGCGAGTGCCTCGCTCAGCGTGGTGCCGAGCGCCCGCAGACCGCGTTCGATCGCGGGCAGCAGCTCGCGGGAGACCTCGCGGGCGCCCTCCGGGACGGCGAGCAGCTCGTCGACGTCCCGCTGCACCCGGACCGCGAGCTTGCTCACCTGGTACCGGACGCTGCCGTGCTGGAACTCGGCGATGCTGGCGGCGACGGTCTCCCGACGGCCGTGCACCAGGTTTCCCCACTCGACCAGTTGGCGGAGACGCGAGATCACCGTGTCCACGTGATGCTCGCCGGGATCGATGAGCCCGGCCCGCTCCGCGCCCGCCAACGCGCCCGCGACCTCGCCCGCGGAGAGATCGGCGAGCAGGGTGCCCGCGAACAGCCGCATGATCGCCAGGTACGTGCGCCGGTAGTCCCGCGCGCCGAGATAGGCGAAGAGCGCGAGCCTGCTCGTCGAGTCGACGTCGGCGGGTCCGGATCGTTCGGTGTCCGGCGGAGTTCCGTCGCGACGGCGACCGTTCGCCGGGGCCGCGTTCGTCGGGCTCTCCGTCTCGGCGGCCTCGCGCGCCCGCTCGGTCCGATCGCCGCGAGGCGGGCCTTCGTGGATCGCCGTGCCCGGCGCGGTCGGCTCGGATTCCGCCGAGCCGCCGGGGATCGGGGCTCGCGACGGCGGCGGCTCGACTTCGGTCACGGCAGGTCACGATAGAGGCAGCTCACCCCGCACAATCGGGTCGGGTCGACCGGCCGCCACCCCCTACCGCGAGTGAGCGACGCTCCGAGCGACAGGTCCTCGGCCTGCCGGTCGTCCGCCCTCCCACACCGCCTTCGGCCGTCGCCGACCGCGCGCGACGGGTCGGCTCGCCGAGACTCGACTTCGATCCCGTGCCGGGGATCACATGCCTCGGCGGTGTCGTGGGAAGCGGCCGCCGGGTGGCATGCGCGGGGAGGCGCCCACGGTGGAGCCGTGCGGTGGAGTGAGTGGCGGAGCCGTGCGATCGCCGAGGCCGCCACGCCGTGCGGCGTGCGGTGGAGGTCGCACGGTGTGGCAGGCTGACCGGCCGGGCGCGGGACGACAGACCGAGGACGGGCGAGCCGTGGAGCGCGGTGCGGCCGCCCCGAACGGCAGGGCGGCGACGGGCTGCCGGCGACAGTCGCCCGATGACGGCCGCCCGACGATCGGCAGGCGCGGGACGTCTTCGGGCGTCTGAGAGCGAAGACCTGGGCGGGCGTCGTGTCGACTGTTTCGCGCGATCGGTGCTGCGGGCGCAGGCCGGTCTGGGACCCTGTATGGCGGGTTCACCGTCGTGTCGAGCGCGCTCGGCGCAGTCGGCGCGCGGTGTCGTCGGGCGGTGTCGTCGGGCGGTGTCGTCGGACGTCCGACACGGGGGGCACCATGATCACCGTCGGCTCGTGCGGCGGCCCGCCGGAACCCGGCTGTCCGATCACGAGAACGGGCACACCCGATCCGGGGACGGTCGGACAGCCGGCGGCTCAGCGTGATCGACGGCCGAGCGGCGTCGCCGAGGGCGTGCCGGCCAGTGATGAGAGGAACGAGGGGGCAACAGTGAATGCGGGTCGCGCGGTCGGTCTGTTGTTGGGCGTGGCCGCGGACGCGGCCTTCGGCGACCCACGACGAGGCCACCCGGTGGCGGGCTTCGGTCGAGTCGCGGGCGCGTTGGAACGTCGGATCTACCAGGATCGGCGGTCCGCGGGCGTGGTCTTCACCGGCGTGCTCGTCGGCGGAAGCGTGGCGCTCGGTCTCGCCGCCCGGCGACTCGGCAGGCTGAGCCCGGTCGCCGAGGCCGCGACCACGGCGCTGACCACCTGGGTGGTCCTCGGCGGAGCCTCGCTCGCCGAGGAGGGCACCACGATGGCCAGGGCGTTGGACTCCGGCGCGCTCGCCGAGGCCCGCGAATCGCTGCCGAGGCTCTGCGGTCGCAGTCCCGGCTCGTTGGACGGCCCCGGCCTCGCCAGGGCCTCGGTGGAGTCGATCGCGGAGAACACCTCCGACGCCGTGGTGGCGCCGCTGTTCTGGGGCGCCGTCGCCGGCGTGCCCGGACTGCTGGGCTATCGCGCGATCAACACCCTCGATGCCATGGTCGGACACCGCTCGCCGCGCTACCGCCGGTTCGGCTGGGCCTCGGCGCGGCTCGACGACGTGGCGAACCTGCTGCCCTCCCGCGCCACCGCGATGCTGACCAGCCTCTGCGCACCCGTCGTCGGGGGCTCCGCCCAGGGCGCGTGGCGTACCTGGCGTCGGGACGCCACCGCTCATCCCAGCCCCAACGCGGGCCAGGTGGAGGCGGCCTTCGCCGGAGCGCTCGAGGTACGGCTGGGCGGCCGCACCGTCTATCACCACGGCACCGAGGAGCGCCCCATGCTCGGCGACGGCCGGACGCCGGACGCGGGCGACGTCACGCGCGGGGTGGAGCTGTCCCGAGTGATCGGCGCCGTCGCCGGTGTCCTGTCAGCGGCGACCGCCGTAGCGATCGGCCAGGGTCTCCGTCGTCGTCCGGGTCGTCGTCGCGGGGCGCTCCGAGGCGGCGGCACGCAGCGCTGACCGGGTCGACATCCGGCTCTCGGCGGGCGCCGTCGTCTCCTCGGCGCCCGCCGTCGCCTGTTCCGGTCTGGGATGCGCCTCGCGCCAGATGAAGAAGACCAGCGCGCCGAGGGCCATCGCGCCGAAGGCGACCCACTGCAACCCGTAGGCGAGGTTGAGCCCGGAGTTCAGCCTGGGGAGCGGCAGCGCGCCGAGGCCGCCCGGCTGATCGGCGGTCAGTTGCAGGTAGCCCGCTCGCAGCGGGATGTCGACGGCCTCGGCGACGGTCTCGGAGTTGATCGCGTAGACCTGGAGTCGGCCGTCCTCCTCGAACGCCGCCCGCCTGCGCGTGTCGTTCTCGTCCGTCCGTACGCGGGCGGTCAGACTCGTGGGCTCGGTGGGCGCGGCGGGGAACTCGGGTACTCGACCCTCGTCGTCGGGGCGGACGAAACCGCGGTTGATCAGCACCGTGGTGCCGTCGGACGACGCGAACGGCGTCAGCACCTCGTAGGCGGGCTCGCCGTGCACCGAACGCAGCCGCGCCACCGTCTCCCCGTCGGGAAGGTATCTGCCCTCCACGGAGACCTGCTGCCACACGGCGTCGTCGCCGGGGGCGGCGTCGGGCGACACGATCGAGTTCAGCGGCACGGCGTCACTGCCCTGGGAACGCTCGATCGCCTCGTTCTGGGCCAGCTTGTCGTCGTGACGACCGAGCTGCCAAGGCGAGAGCATGAAGACGGAGATGGCCGCGAACACCAGGACGGCGACGGTCATGGTGATCCATCCCGGCCGCAGCAGGAACCGGTAGCGCACGCACTCACGGTACGTCACGGCATCACGAGCACCGCGAGGCTCCCGGTGCGGAGCCGCTCCGTTCGTCGTGGTCGGGCGACCGCGGCCGTCGTCGCCCGCCAGGCCGAGCCGCCGGAGCGTTCCTCCGGACAGGACGAGCTCCGCGGTCGCCGAGATCGAAAGGGGAGCGCCGATCGGAAATCGCTCGCGGCCCGTGTCCGGTGTCTTCTAGCGTCCTCGATCATGACCGAGCCACGACTCCGGCGGGTGGACCAGCGGATCGCCGAGCTGCGTCGGCGGGAGGCCGCGGGGGAGCGGCTGCGGTTCGTCCTCTTCTGGAGCGGCCTCCGCCGCGCCGACGGCGACGTGCGATCGGAGTGTCTGAGCCAATGGTGGTTCGGCGACTTCACCGTCGACGGACGCCGCTATCCCACGGCCGAGCACTACATGATGGAACGCAAGGCGCGGCTGTTCGGCGATGACGGCGTCGCGGAGCGAATCCTGGTCGCGCGGCACCCCGGCGAGGCCAAACGGCTCGGACGTCTGGTCCGAGGGTTCGACCGCGAGCGGTGGGACGCCCACCGCGAGCGGATCGTCATCGCGGGCAACCTCGCGAAGTTCACCGCCCACGAGCCCGCCGCCGCGTTTCTGCGCTCCACCGGCAGCCGGATCCTCGTGGAGGCGAGCCCGGTCGACGCCGTGTGGGGCATCGGTCTGGCCGCGCGAGACGACGCGGCCACGCTGCCGTCGCGGTGGCCGGGCCGCAATCTGCTCGGCTTCGCGCTGATGGAGGTGCGAGCCCGTCTCGGGGCGGCTCGTCGCGGTCGGTCACCCGCGCCGGGCCGCGCATCACGGCCGCCTCCACGGCCCGGCGTCCGACGGCGGGTGCCTAGACTCCCGCCGATGAGCAGCGGCGATCCTCACCACGGTCCGGCGGTCGGAGCGGACGGCGGGCCGTCTCCCGTGTTCACCGTGTGCCCGCCTGCCGCGGTACCCGGCAGGCGGGACGATCGGGCCGAGCTCGTCGACGCGCCTGCACCCGTCGGGCACCGCGGCGAGGCCGGGATCGACCTTGAGGCGCTGCGTCATCACGGGGACGTCGAGGCGACGCCCGAACTGGTCGACTTCGCCGTCAACGTGCGGCTCGACGCCCCGCCCCGCTGGCTCCGCGATCGGCTCGCCGCCGCCCTGAGCGACCTCGGTCGCTACCCCTCGGCCGCCGAGGACGCGGCCACCCGGTCCGTGGTGGCCGCGCGGCACGGCAGACGACCGGAGGAGGTGCTCGTGCTGGCGGGTGCCGCCGAGTGCTTCGCGCTGCTGCCCGAACTGCGTCCCCGGCACGCCGCCGTCGTCCACCCGTCCTTCACCGAGCCGGAACTGGCCCTTCGGCAGGCGGGCGTGCCGGTCAGCCGGGTGCTGCTGCCCGCCTCCGACGGTCACCGGCTTCGACCTGAGCTGGTGCCCGCCGACGCCGATCTCGTCGTGCTGGGGAATCCGACGAACCCCACCTCGGTCCTGCATCCGGCGGCGGTCGTCCGCTCACTGGCCCGCCCCGGTCGGACGCTGGTGGTCGACGAGGCGTTCATCGACGCGGTGCCCGGCGAGGCCGAGTCGCTCGCGGGGGACGGCGGGACACCCGGCCTCGTGGTGGTGCGCAGCCTCACCAAGACCTGGGCGCTGGCGGGCCTGCGTGCGGGCTACGTCCTGGCCGCGCCGGAGCTGCTGGGCCGGCTCGCCGCGCGCAGGCCTCACTGGCCGGTCGGCAGCCTCGTCCACGTCGCGGTCCGGGCCTGCTGCTCCCCGGGGGCGCTCGCCGAGGCCGAGGCCGCCGCCGTCGATCTCCGCGAACGCCGCCGGGACATGATCGCGGAGCTGGCCGCCCTCCCCGGACTGCGTGTCGAGCAGCCCGCCCACGGCCCGTTCCTGCTCCTGACCGTGCCCGACGGAGCGGCGGTGCGAACGGGCCTGCGTCAGCGGGGGATCGCCGTGCGACGGTGCGATACCTTTCCCGGACTGACCGAGGATCATCTTCGCGTCGCGGTGCGGTCCGCCGAGCGGACCAGCCTGCTCGGCGCGGCTCTGTCCGATCTACTGCGCGACACCCGGGTGTCGTGAATGGGGGACCGTCCGTGAGCGCCACCGTCGCCGACGTCGTCACCGCTCTGGAGCGGGCCTACCCGCCCGAGTACGCCGAGGACTGGGACGCGATCGGGCTGGTCTGCGGTGACCCGGCGAGCCCGGTCGACCGGGTGCTGGTCTGCGTGGACCCGACCGAGGACACCGTCTCGGAGGCCTTGGAGCTCGGCGCCGGACTCATCGTCGCCCACCATCCGCTTCTGCTGCGCGGCGTGCACGGCGTGCCTGCCGACCAGCCCAAAGGACGGCTGATCCACCGGATGCTGCTCGGCGGCGTGGCGCTGTACTGCGCGCACACCAATGCCGACAGCGCGGTGCCGGGCGTGTCCGACGCGCTCGCCGAGGCGATCGGCCTGCGGGTCACCGGGGCGCTGCGTCCGCATCGAGGCGCGACCGCCGAGACGCCCCTGCTGGGCCTCGGGCGGGTGGGCGAGCTGGCCCGGCCGGAGCCGTTCTCCCGGTTCGTCCGTCGCGTCGCCGACGCGCTGCCGACCACGTCCTGGGGTGTGCGTGCCTCCGGAGACCCGGAGCGGCCGATTCGTCGCGTGGCGGTGTCCGGCGGCGCGGGCGACGGGTTCCTGAGCACCGCGGCCGCCCTCGGTGTCGACGCCTACGTCACCAGCGACCTGCGGCATCACCCGGCGAGCGAGCACGCCGCCCTGTCGACGGTCCCCGGTGGTCGGGCTCCCGCGCTGGTGGACGTGGCGCACTGGGCGGGCGAGTGGCCGTGGTGCGGGCAGGCAGCCGAGGTCGTCCGCACGGCGACGCAGAGTACCGTCGAAGTCCACGTCTCGCAGCGTCGAACCGACCCGTGGAACCTTCACGAGCCCGGCGATCGCTCGCGAACCTGAACCGTCAGCGCGCCCGCACACCTGGAGGACGCCCGCGTGAAAGCCGATCCCGCCACGCAGCGCAGGCTGCTCGACCTGGCCGATGTCGATACCGAATTGAACAGGGTCGCCTACAGCCGCACCAACCTGCCTGAACACGCCGAGATCGACGAGTCCGAGGGCACGGTCCGGACCAGGCAGGACGCTCAGGTGGTCGCCGAGACGGCGCTGAGCGACCTGCGGCGAGAACTGGCCAGACAGGAGAAGGAGATCGATCAGGTCCGGGCTCGCGGCAAGCGGGACCGGGAACTCCTGGACGCCGGAACGGTGGGCGCACGGCAGGTCGTCGACCTGCAGCACGAGCTCGACACCCTCACCCGCAGGCAGGGCGTACTGGAGGATGAGCTGCTGGAGGTCATGGAGCGGGCCGAGGCCGCCGAGGCCGACGTGCGCTTCGCCGAGGAGCAGCTGGCCGAGAGTCGGGAGGCGTTGGCGGTGGTCACCCGCCGCCGTGACGAGCTGCTCGCCGACCTGGGCACCCAGGAGAACAGGCACGCCGAGCGTCGCTCGACGCTGATCGCGGGGCTGCCCGCCGATCTCCTCGCGCTCTACGAGCGGATTCGCGCGCAGAAGGGCAACGGCGCCGCACTGCTGCGGGCCCGCCGCTGCGGCGCGTGCAGGCTGGAACTGGACCGGGTCGCCGTCAGCAGGCTCAAGGCCGCCGACCCGAGCGAGGTGGTGCGCTGCGACGAGTGCGGCGTGATCCTGGTCCGGACGGCGGAGTCCGGACTGTGAGTGGTGCCGAGGTCGTCGTCGAGGCCGACGGCGGGTCCCGAGGCAATCCCGGCCCGGCGGGCTTCGGCGCGGTCGTCAAGGACCGGGTCGGCGGCGAGGTCCTGGCCGAGCGGTCCGGCGGCCTCGGCGTCGCCACGAACAACGTGGCGGAGTACCAGGGGCTGATCGAGGGTCTGCGGGCGGCGGCGGAGCTGGGCGTGTCGTCCGTCTCGGTGCGGATGGACTCCAAGCTCGTCGTGGAGCAGATGTCGGGACGCTGGAAGATCAGGCATCCCCAGCTGGCGTCGCTGGCGCGCCAGGCACGTGATCTCGCGGGTGTCTTCTCCTCGGTGCGGTACGAATGGATTCCGCGGGCGAGCAACGCCCACGCCGACCGGCTCGCGAACCGGGCGATGGACGAGCAGGCGAGCACTCCCGGCCGAGCGAGGGCCGCGGCGGGCCGCGGTGACGGGGCGACGACGAGTCACGTGCCGACCGGTGTGACCCAGGCCTCCTCGGGCGCGGCGAACACCGACGGCGGCGCCTCCGCGACCCGGTCTCGCCCCTCGGGCTGGAACGGCGCGAGCGGCACGCCGACCAGGCTGCTGCTGGTCCGGCACGGGCAGACCAGGCTCTCGGTGCAGCGGCGATACTCCGGCCGGGGCGACGTCGACCTCACCGAGTTCGGGGCGAGCCAGGCCGCGGCGGTGGCGCGGCGGCTCGCCGGTCTGGACGGGCTCGGCGCGACCACGCCGGTGATCACGTCGCCGCTGGCCAGGACCAGGCAGACGGCGGCGGCGATCGCCTCGGCCCTGGGCACGGCGGAGCCGGTGGCGCACCCCGGCCTGATCGAGACCGACTTCGGCGACTGGGAGCGGCTGACCTTCATCGAGGCGGCCGAGCGCGATCCCGAGGAGCACGCCCGCTGGCTGCGCGATCCCTCGGTGCCGCCGCCCGGCGGCGAGAGCTTCGACGTCGTCCATCGCCGGGTGCGGCGGGCCAGGGACGAGCTGATCAGCGCGCACGGCGGCGCGACGGTGATCGTGGTCAGTCACGTGACGCCGATCAAGTCCCTGCTGCGGATGGCGCTGGACGTGGGTCCTTCCGTGCTCTACCGCCTGCATCTGGATCTGGCCTCGCTGTCGATCGCCGAGTTCTATCCGGACGGCAACGCCTCGGTTCGGCTCGTCAACGACATCTCCCATCTGAGCTGATCCGTCGTGGCGCACCGGCGGGCGTCGGGGCAGCCGGGCCGGGGGACTAGAATCGACGGCTGGACGAGCCGGCCGGGCGGCCGCGACGGGGGTGACCCCGCCGAGGAAAGTCCGGACTCCGCAGGGCAGGGTGGTTGTTAACGGCAACCCGGAGTGATCCGCGGGACAGTGCCACAGAAAACAGACCGCCGGGCCGTGCCCTCGGGCGCGGTCGGGTAAGGGTGAAACGGTGGTGTAAGAGACCACCAGCACCCCGGGTGACCGGGGTGGCTCGGTAAACCCCACCCGGAGCAAGGCCAAGAGGACGCCGGCGACGGCGTCTGCGCGAGCGTTCGAGGGCGGCCCGCCCGATGCTCGCGGGTAGGCCGCTGGAGCCCGTCGGCGACGGCGGGCCTAGATGGATGGTCGCCGGTCGAGTCGCCGCGAGGCGGTTCGACGACAGAATCCGGCTTAGAGGCCGGCTCGTCCTTCTCCGCTCGCCCCGTGCCGTGGGCGGGCGGCTCGCCGCGGACACGGTGTTCGCAGGACGTGGGCGGTCCCGGCGGCCTCGATGTCCTCCTGGCCTCTTCGGCTCGGGGCGGACCGCCCAGGCGAGTCCGTTTCGGGCGCGCTCGTTCTCGACGCCCTCGGCACCGACGGCCTGCCGTGCCGACGGGGGCCCGCGACGGTCGCGTTCGAGCTCGGGCCTGCTCGGGCAGCGTTTCGGCCATGCGGCTGGTCCGCCGTCGTCCCGGTTCCTGGCGCGGGCACGACTGGTCACACGTTGGGGTGACACGTGCGCGTGACTCATGCACGTGTGGCTATATGTGCGGCTAGCGTGGACGTGAGGGCCTCCTCGGGCCGACCTCTGCCCGGTCCGAGGGTGGTCGCCGCGAACGAGGATGAGCGAGGTGCGTTTCACCATGACTACCGCCCATGTCGAGCACACCGGCCACCAGCACGAGCACGGGACCGGCTGCGGACACGTCGCCGTGCCCCACGGTGATCACGTCGACTACGCGCACGACGGCCACCTGCACCGGGCGCACGACGGGCACTTCGACGAGTGCGAGCCGGCGACACACACCGAGCACGCCGCGCACAGCCACCAGCACGGGGAGGGCTGCGGGCACGTCGCGGTGCCCCACGGTGATCACGTCGACTACGTGCACGACGGTCACCGGCACGCCGTGCACGACGGGCATGTCGACGAACACTGAACTCGCCGCGCCCGTTCGTGCCTGCCGCGCCCGGCCGGCCCGTTCCCGCTCGTTCCGCGGCGCTGACGACCGCACGTCCTCGATCGTGTTCCCGTGCGAACGGCGGAATGCCCATTCGGCCGATCAGCCCGATCGATCTCGGCGATCTCCGGGAGGGAATCCGACACTCGGCGTGACGGAAGCGCCACGAGTCAGGATCGATTCACCATGGCGGAGCCCGGAGAAGCCGCGGCCGGCTCCGCCCGGACTCGCCTCGGTGCCACGCGATGCCCGCCGAAGGTGGTAAGCGGATCGACCGTCTGACGTCGTGATCGTGCCTCCCGGGCAATGATCGCCGCGAATCGTGAAAGTTTTACGCGAAAACCGTCGGTGTCGTCGGCATCGTCCCCTCCCGGTGCATCGACGCTGGTTCCTCGGGCCCTGCCGATCCCGGTTCCGCGATTCCGGCGCGCCACGAGTGGTGTGCTCGACGGCGGGCGCCCCTCGACTTGCGGGCGGCGGAGTGCGGTGTTGCAGTGCTGATCGAGTCGTGCCGCAGATCGTGCCGACAACGAGCCGTGGGAGCAGCGGATGCGAGAAGAGGAAATCCTGATGCGAATCAGGGAATTGGTCGACGAGGAACACGCATTGCGCGCGGAACGAGAATCCGGTCGGATCGACGGCGCGGACGAGACCGATCGACTGCGGCACGTGGAATCCGCGCTCGATCAGTGTTGGGATCTGTTGCGTCGCAGGCGGGTCCAGGCGGCGAGGGGCGGCGACGCCGACGACGTCGAGCCGCGCCCCGCGGACGAGGTGCAGCGGTACCAACAGTGATCGCGGCCCGGCGGGTGCCCGCGAGATCGCTCTCGGTAGCCTTGGCCGGCCGTCCACGGGGATCGTGCGGTCGTCCCGTCGTCGCCGACCACGTCAGCAGAGGGTCCGCCCTGTCGTCTCTGATCACGTTCTCGCAGTTCAGCGAGACGCTGTGAACAAGCCGCATCGTCGAGGCCACTCCGACGCGTCGCCGAACCTCTCGGTCCTGTCGTGTGAGGTGACGGTGTGGAAACGTGCCACGAGAGGTTTTCACCGACGCTGGCGATCACTTTGTGTAACCATATTGGGCGCAAGCGGGTGAACCTTCTCGGCAGTTGGGAGAAACAGGGTGCGGCTATTCACGGCCCCGGACTTCGCCATGATGATGGGTGGCGCCGGAGAAGGCGAAGCCGAGGACGAAGGGATCGTCTTTGCGTCGAGACCTGGCACCCTTGTCAGTACACCGTGCCCGCCGGGCATGCTGTACTCGAAGGTGCCCCACGGGGCCGTGGCATCCTGCTTCGGCCCGATGACCACGCTCCTCATCCTCGGGAGTAAGCGATGATCGCGACGGCTGTGTACACCCTGGCGCAGGAAGACGCCCTCGGCACCGGGGGCATCCAGAACTGGATGCTCGACAACGTCCTGCCCCTGCTCCTGCTCACCGTGGCGATCCTGCTGCTCTGGCTCGGCGCGGGCCGGGGCGACAACGCCGGTGTGATGCGCCGGGTCGGCGGCATCTTCATCGCCCTGGCGGTGATCGGGTTGGCCGTGACGGGCGGCGGCATCAACATCGGCACCTGGCTCGCCAGCCTGTTCGGCGGGTGATCGGGCGTGCGAATCCGCACCGATGACGAGGTCTATCGGGTCGACGCCGTCTGGCTGGGCCCGCCCAAGGCGACCTTCCCGTGGCGGGCTCGTTACGTCGCCTGGGGCGTCGGGGTCCTGGTGCTGCTCGTCGTGCTCACGATCGAACGGCAGATGGGCATCGGCTTCGACTTCTTCTCCACCGCATGGGCGGTCGTCATCACCGTCGCCCTCACCACCTTCATCTGCTCGCGGATCAGCCACGAGCGGCCGTTCGCCTCGGTGCTGGCCATGTGGGTGCGCGAGCTGACCGCGCCACGACAGACCAGCTCGCCCCGAGGCGGCGCCGTGAGCGCCGACCGCATCCGAGTGCATTCCCAGCGACCTCGCCCGAGGCGCTCCGGCCGATCCGGCAGGCGACCCGGGGGCCGAGGCCCGTCCCGCGGCTCCGCTCGCAAGAAGAACAAGGAGGTGCGCCGTGTCCGGGCGCCGAGGCGATAGGGAGCCGGAGTCCCGGAAACGCTCCCGAGGCAGCAAGTCCGGACGGGCCTCCGCCGCATCGCGGCGTTACACCGAGCCCTATGCGAACGAGCCTCGTGGCGGCAAGGCGGCCAAGAAGCGCCGTGATCGCAGGCTTCCCGGCGAGCAGTCGATCCCCGCGTACACCCCGTCGATCCTGGCGCGCAGCATCGACGGACACCTGCTGCGCACCAGCCAGGACGTCTACGCCTGGTACCGGCTGGCGCCGCAGCGCTGGTCGTTCCGCTCCGACGCCCAGCGACAGGACCTGATCCACGCCATCGCAGGCCAGTACGCCGAGTTGCAGGGCCGCTGGCTGCACCTGCGGGCCACCACCCGGCCGTATCCGATTCGGATGTGGGCCGAGGCGCACGTGCACAACGCGGTGCGCAGGCTGCCCGACACCCAGGGCGCGATGACCTTCGACGACTACATGGTCGGCGAGCAGCAGCAGCTCATGGGCCGGTCGATGGCGGAGAAGGAGGTCTATCTCGGCGTCCAGGTCCAGACCCGCAACGTGATGGACCGGGCGGTGGAACGCGCGGCCCCCCTGTTGCGCCGGATCTTCCCCGAGGCCGTCGACGCCGAGCTCCTCGCCCTCGACAGCGAGATCGAGCACCTCGATCAGGTGATGGGATCGGCGGGCCTGGAGGGCAGGCCGGTCACCGCCGACGAGATGTCCTGGTTGATGCACCGGTCCTGTTCGCTCGGGCTGCCCTCGCCGCGCAACATGCCCGCGGTGCCGTCGGACACCTGGGAGCCGGAGGACCTCGCCTCCTTCACCGACGCGGCCGATCTCCACCAGGACCCGTACGCCCCGACGGTCACCGTTCGTGGCCGCACCGGCTCCAACGCGGGCATGACCCGGCACGTCGCGGTCCTGACCGTCGGCATGATGCACGGCCTGCGCATTCCCGAGGTCGACGACCCGTGGATGCAGCGTGCCGACCGGCTGCCCGCCCCCGTGGAGTGGTCGGCGCGCATCTACGTGCGCAGACCCGAGGAGGTCGCGGGCGAGCTGCAACGCCAGATGAACAAGGTGCGGTCCCAGGTGCGGCACTACACCGACGAACACGAGCTGGAGCCGCCGCAGTCGCTGTCCCGACAGGCCGCCAGGGTCCTGGAGATCGACGATGAGATGACCACCGGCTTCACCGCGCTCGCGACCCGCGTGCGGTCGTGGTGGCGGCTGGCCGTGGCGGGCTCCACCGAGCGGGAGGCACTGCGCCTGGCCCAGCAGATGCTGGAGCTGTACAAGCCGAAGGTCGCCATCGAGCACCCCGAGGCCCAGTACGGCCTGGCCCGGGAGTTCATCCCGGGGGAGCCGCTGGCCTCGGCCGCCTATCAGCGACGGGGCTCGGTCGTCTGGGCGGCGTCCTCGGTGCCCGCCGCGACCGCCGACGTCGGCGACCGGCGTGGCATCCTCCTCGGCGAGACCTGCACCGCCACGCGGCGACCGGTGGCCTGGGACCCGTGGATGGCCCAGGAGGTCCGCGACGCCTCCGGACTCACGGCGATGGTCGCGGGCCTCGGCGGCGGGAAGTCGTTCCTGGGCGGCGGCATCGTCTACAAGACGCTGCGGGCCGGGGCGAACTGGACGCTGCTGGACCCGTCCGGCCCGCTGGCCGCGTTGTGCGAGCTGCCGGAGCTGCGGCCCTACGCGCGGCCGATCAATCTGCTCAACGCCGAACCGGGCATTCTCAACCCGTATCGGGTGGTGGCGGAGCCGCAGCTCGAACACTTCGTCGACGAGGACGATCCGGAGCGGGCCTGGCGGCGTGAGCGTGCCCTGTCGGCGGCCACCCGGCGACGGCTGGTGCTGGACGTCCTCACCGGACTGCTGCCTTACGAGGTCTCCCGGCTGGCCCAGACCCGCATCGTCCTGCTGCGGGCGGTCCGCACGGTCGGCGGCCGACCGGACGCTCATCCCGGACTCGTGTTCGAGGCGCTGCGCCGGGACGCCAGCGAGCACCGCGAACACGCCGTGGTCGTGGCCGACTTCCTCGACGAGCTTCGCGAACGCATGTCGCTGCTCATCCCCGAGGACGACGCCGATCCGTACTCGCACCAGCGCGACGACCGGCTCACGGTGCTCACGATGGCGGGCCTGACCATGCCCAAGGACGGCATCGGGCGGGAGCACTGGACCGATGCCGAGTCGCTGGGCGTGGAGCTGCTCAACCTCGCGGCCTGGCTGACCCAGCGGTCCATCTACGAGCGGCCCAAGGACGAGCGCAAGGGCGTCTGGATCGACGAGGCCTTCTTCCTCTCCGAGGTGCCCACCGGCCGTGTCCTGATGAACCGGTTCGCCCGTGACTCTCGGAAGTGGAACGTCCGAGTCCTGCTGTCCAGTCAGGTGCCCGGCGACTTCCTCAAGATGCAGGGCTTCGTGTCGCTGCTGGACTCGGTGTTCATCGGCAGGCTCGACGACGAGGACGCACAGGCGGACGCGCTGCGGCTGCTCAAGGTCCCGGTCGGCGCGGGCTACGAGCAGGTCGTGTCCAGCCTCGGGCGCAGGCCCGCGGGGCACCGCAACGCGACCGAGCGCGACATGGCGCCCCGGCAGTTCATCTTCGGCGACGGCGCGGGCGGGGTGGAACGCATCCGCATCGACTTCTCCGGTCCGCATCTGGGGCACCTGCGTTCGGCGCTGGACACCACGCCCACCGGGTCGGCCGAGGCGCGGCCCGCCGTGCGCGGCGGTGTGCCCAGGGAACGGCCGCACGATCGGGCCGAGGGGCGCGACGAGGTCGCCCTCGACCCGATCCTGGACGCCGATCTCGACGTCGGGGAGATCGACGCCCTCGATCTCGACCCTCACGAGATCGACGCGAGGGACGTCGAGCCCGGCCGGGTCGGTTCCAGGGAGGTCGGTTCCAGGGAGCTGGACGAGGTCGGCGTGAACGGCATGGCGCGCGGCGGAGCGGACCGCAGCCGTGACACGGGCAGGGACGACTCGGCATGATCACGACGCTGCTGCTGTTCGGGGTCCTGCTGCTTCTGGTGGCGGGACTGCGGGCGCTGCGGCGACGTGCCGCCCGACGACGGGCCGAGGCGGGTCGGATCCGCCCGGTCGGCCGGGCGCGTCGTCGCGCGCTGACCGTGGTGATCGCGGTGCTGGGCGCTCAGATCATCCTCGGTGCACCCGCCAACGCGCAGAACGACGGGTGTCGGGTGGCGCCGAACCCCGAGCGACCCGGCGCGGGCATGGTCGGCGCCTTCGACCCCGCGCCGATGGGCACCGGTCAGCCGGGCAGCGTCTACGACGAGGTCGGCTACGCGGGGCTGGTGTGGCACACCTATGACCTCGGCTGCGGGCCGGAGGGCATCCGCAACCCGAACGCCCTGATCGACACCTGGGCGGGCAACCAGCTGTTCAACATCGGCAAGAACCTCGTCAGCGCCACCAACGGGCTGCACTACGCGCTGCTCGACGGCGACCTGATGGGGCCGCTGGACGAGCTGATCACCACCGGGACCAACGCCCTCTACGACACCGTCTACACGCCGCTGTTCGGCATTCTGGCGGTCGTCCTGGGCATTCTGATGTTCCGACAGATCTGGCGGGGCGATCTCGCCGGGATCAGCAGACGAGGCATGTGGGCGCTGGCGGCGATCTGGCTCGCCGCGGCCACCTACCTGACGCCGTTGATCTACACGAACCTGCTCGACGACATCCTCATCACCGGGACCTCCGCCGTGCAGGCGGGCTTCCTGGAGGAGGTCGACGTCGACGAGCGCAACGCGCTGCCCGAACTGCTGCACGAACGGGTCGTCTACGACAACTGGCTGCGTGGCGAGTTCGGCGCCACCGACGCGCCGCAGGCCGAGGAGCTGGGCCGCGATCTGGTGCGCGCGCAGGCCTGGACGAAGGAGGAGGTCGCGGAGGGTCTCGACGCCGAGGCCCCCGACGAGAAGCAGGCGGCGTTCCACGCCATCGCCGATCAGATGGGCAGCTCCTACGGCTATTTCCAGGGCGTCGACGGCAGCCGGATGGGTGCGGGCTTCCTCGCGATGATCCAGGGCTTCGCCTATGCGTTGTTCCAGCTCCTCGCCAAGGCCGCGATCCTGCTGGCCCAGGTGTTGCTGCGGGTGCTGATCCTGGCGGGGCCGATCATCGGCCTGATCGCGATGATCCAGCACGAGGTGCTGCGGCGCGTGGGGCGTGCGGTGGGTGCCGCGCTGCTCAACGTCGTCGTGGTCTCGGCGTTGGCCGGCGTGCACACCCTGATCCTGACCTGGCTGTTCAACTCGGCCAGCGGGCTCTCCCTGCTCGCGCAGATGCTGCTGGCCATCCTGATCACCGTCGTGCTGTTCATGATCGTCAAGCCCTTCCGGCGGATGTGGCAGATGGTCGAGCTGTCGGCGGGCGCGGTCGGCGGCAGCCTGCCCAAGGGACCGCCGGGACTCTTCCGCAAGCGCGGCGAGAAGCAGCGCACCCCGCAGGACGAGTTCTGGGACCAGGTGCGCGAGTCCGACTCGGACGACTCGGCCACGCCGACCAGGGGTGGGCAGCGCAGCAGGCCGGAGGCGGCGAACCCGGCCACGGTCACCGCCGAGCGGCTGGACCGGACCACCGTGGCGGCGCACGCGAGCCTCGACTCGTCCTCGGCGGAGGCGCTGCCCGCCGCGCGGTCCGACGGGGCTCCCGCGCTCCCGCCGGGTGCAGGCGGCTCCCCGCCGCGTGCCTCGGCCGCCGACCGCGCGACGGCGGGCGGGATGCCGCCCCGCTCCAGCCGGGTGGTGGACACCTCGCCGGTCAGCGGCGGATGGGACCGCCGCGAGGACGACGCCGTCGTGCTGCCCTCGCGGATGGCGGCCGAGCCGGGCCTGCCCGGCGGCCGCGGCCCCGCCGCGTCGCCCCGGCGGGCGGAGATGGAGGTCGTCCAGGGCAGGCCGGTGTTCGTGGTGTACCGGCCGTCTCGTGGTCTGGAGGTTCGAGAAGGCGGCGATGCCCGGTGAGGTCTCGTGGGATGAGTCGGCGTCATGGGATGAGTCGGCGCCGTCGGGTGTGTCGGCGCCGTCCGGCGAGTCAGTGAGGAGCGACCGTGCCGATCCGCACCAACCGAGGCAGGGCCGCGGTGTATCGCAGGCTCTGGGGGTGGCCGATGCGCTCGCCCCGACACCTGATCTTCGCCGTCGTCCTGCTGGCCCTGCTGGTCACGGGGATGGGCGTTCTGCTGCCCGAGCAGCAGGACGCCGAGTCGGGGGCGACGGTCGATCCGACGTCGACGGCGCAGGGCGGCGACGGCGACGGCGACGCGACGGATGCCGACCTCGGCGACCCCCGTCCCGGCTCCGGTGATCCGACCGCACCCTCCACCACCGCCTGGGAGGACGCCGCCCCGCCGTCGATCGAGTTGACCGAGTCCGGGCTGCCGCTCCCACCCGAGGAGGAGGGCATCGACGTGGCCCGCGAGTGGGGCGCCGCCTGGCTGAGCCACGAGGAGACGTCCGACACCGAGGAGTGGCTGGCCCGGCTGGCCCCCTTCACGACGGAGGAGCGGCTGGCCGTGATGAGTTCCGTCGACCCGAGGAACATCCCCTTCGACGAGATCACCGGCGAGCCCGAGCTGTCGGATTCCGACGACTCGACCTTGATCGTCCTGCTGCCGACCGACACCCAGCCGTTGGAGCTGACCCTGATCGTCCGAGAGGGAGAGTGGCGAGTGTCGGCCTACGACCAGGTGAGTGCCTGATGCGCAAACTGATGCTCTTCGGATTCCTCGCGGCGGCGGGCTTCGTCGCCTTCCTCGTCTACGGCGGCGTCAGCACGGTCGTGAGCAGCGGGACCGCCTACGCGGGCACCTACAGCTACTGCGTGCCGCAACACGGCCTGTGGGGCGGGGAGGACGCCGGTCTCGGGGAGCGCGACGCCGCCACGCTCGACGACGAGTCGCTGGACATCACCGCGCAGATCATCGGCATCGGCAAGGAGCGCGACGAGTCGCCTCGGGCGTGGCAGATCGCCATCCAGGCGGGCAAGACCGAGTCCAATCTGCACAACCTGGACTACGGCGACCGGGACTCGCTCGGCATCTTCCAGATGCGGCCGTCGATGGGCTGGGGGACGCCGGAACAGCTCCAGGACCCGGTCTATCAGATCAACAAGTTCTACGACGTCCTGCTCACCGTGCCCGGCTGGGAGGAGATGCGGCCGGGCGACGCGGCCCAGGCCGTGGAGCGGTCGGCGTTCCCCGACCGCTACCACCGCTGGGAGGCGATGGCGGTCTTCCTCATCGCCGAGCTCGGCGGCGTCACCGACATCGACGACTGTCGGGACCTTCCGCCCGCCGACGAGCGCGCCGCGCTGGCCATCGACTTCGCCCTGGCCCAGATCGGCAAGCCCTACGTCTGGGGAGCGACCGGACCGGGCACGTTCGACTGCTCCGGGCTGACCCTGCGGGCCTGGGAGGCGGCGGGCGTCACGATTCCTCGAGTATCTCAGGACCAGTTCCTCGGCGCGGGGATGCCGGTGCCTCTTGACGAGGCGCTGCCAGGTGATTTGATCTTCTGGGGGGCCGGACGCAGTCCGCGAGCGGTCGACCACGTGGCGTTGTACCTGGGCAACAACGAGGTAGTGCATGCCCCTCAACCCGGTGACGTGGTCAAACGAGCGCCGCTCTGGGACGGCGGCAAGTTGATTCCGACTGCCATCCGCCCCGGGCCCGCCACTCAGTTGACCTGACGGACAGCACGACCCGAGGAGGAGCATGTTCTCGCCAGAGCCGATCCCCAGACACGCAGGTCCTCCCGCGTCGAGTTCCCCACTGCGCGACTATCTGTCGGGCGCGCAGGCTCATGGCGGGGCGGGCGTGGACTCGGCGTACGCGGTGCTGCCTCGCACCCTGGTGGAGTCGATGCCGCTTCCCTGGCAGCAGCAGCTCGTTCACCTGCTCGCGGAGTTCCATCAGGCACACGGTCATCTGCCGTGGCCGGTGTACCGGGTGGTGCCCTCGCGCAGCGAGCGACTGATCGATCTCGACGAGGAGCAGCTGGCCGAGGTCGGCTGCCTGGTGGAGATCGACACGAAGGGGGAGCTGGTCTACCGGGAGCGCAACGGAAGACGGATCGACGACCCCGAGGACCGGACCGTCCTGGTGTCCTGTCTGGACCCGCTCGTGCGACAGCCCGCGGCGAAGGCCCACGGCTCCACCTGAGACCGGACCCGGCCTGTCCGGCGGTGTCACCGGCCATCGGCTCGGTTGGTTGACGGCGCCTCGGGACGGGCCGGGCTCGTCCGGTCTCGACCGGTCCGGGCGGGCGGGTGGTCTCCGAGCCTCTCCCGCGGCGGTCTCGCGGTCGATCGTGTCCCGGACTGCTCTCCTCGCCCCTTCCCCGGTCCGGACACCGCCTCCCTCTCTCGGCCTCTTCGCCCCGGCTCGGCTCGTTCGAGCCGGCTCGCCCTGCCCTTCTCGGCTCGGGGGACCGACCGTGGATCGGCATCTCGGGTCGCTCGGGCCTGCGGCCCCGGCAGCCACGGGCCGTCGACTCCGAAGAGCGGAGGCGTCTGGCGGCCGTCGACGAGGAGACGGCTTCCGCACGGGATCGTCGACGCACCGGGGGCTCGCGACAGGGGTTGGCGACGGAGGGCTCGCACCGGTGGCCGTGCCGAGATGGCCGTGCCCGTACGGTCTCGGCCGACGGGCGTTCCGTCCGAACCATTCCGCCGCCCGCCGCCCGCCGCCCGCCGCAGGCGGCGGAGCCCACACCGACGAGGTCGGACCTGGCGGCGATGTCGGGTGCGACTCGGATGTCATCGCGGATGACAGGGGAACCGGAACGTGCCAGGCTCGGCGGGTGGTCGATCCCGCAGCCTGGTACTACTGCTTGAAACACGGCGAGGTCGAGCGCGGTTCGGGATGTCGTTCCCTGGACCGGCTCGGCCCCTATCCCGACGCCGATACGGCCGCGAACGCGCTGGCCATCGCCCGAGCCCGGACCGAGGCCGCCGACGAACAGGACAAGGCCTGGCGTGAGGAGGACGACGAGGACGAGGACTGACCGTCCGCGTCGCGCCGGCTCCACATCACGCAGGCGAGGCGCCACACCGGGCCCGCCCAGCGGCCCCCGTCCCGTGGCGCCTCCCCACCGCATAGGCCCCACACCAGGTCAGGGACCCGACGCCCGGATCCTGGACGACACGGTCGGGCGGGTCCAGCGAGCCGACGGCCGTACCGCGCCGGGGAAACGGGCGCCGCAGCGCGGCCTGCGCGTCGTCGCGTCGTCGGCGAAGCGGTCAGCGACCGAGGTACTCCTCCAGCTTCCTGATGCGTCGACTGTGCGAGGGATGTGAGGCGAAGAGCCGGGCACGCAGGCCGGGCGGGGTGCGGTTGGCGGCGTGGCCGTCGCGCATCCACTGGGTCAGCACCTCGATCAACGCGGGGCCGTAGCCGAGTCGCGCGGCCATCCGGTCGGCACGGATCTCGCTCAGCCGGCTCGCGGCGGCGAGCAGCACCGAGGCCACCGGGACCAGCAACAGGATGGGGCTCAGGTAGATCGCGAAGGCAAGGCCCGCGACGAGCGCGATCAAGGCGAGCGCCATCCCCACCGCGCTGCCCGTGCGGGTGATCGCGTTGCCGATCGCACCGACCAGTCGCGCGATCCCCACCGTCAACGCCAGGAACAGCCGGATCGGGATCGAATACCAGCCGTGCAGCCGCAGGATCAGCGAATGGCCACCGAGATGATGGCCGAGTTCGTGCGCCAACACGGCGGCGAGGGTGTGCGCGGGCAGCCGCAACGCGCCCTTGGTGACGATGACGATCCGCCCGCCCGCCGCGGCGGCGTTCAGCTCCGGGACGTCCTGAACCCACAGCTGGAAGCGACGCGGATCGGCCACCACGTCGTCCAACACCGAATCCCAGATCGGCTCCAGCACGCGGCGCTCGCCCTCGGTCGGCGGCCGGGAGTTCAAGGAGATCCTGGCCAGGAGGCTCTCACAACCAGGCAGGAAGATCACCGACGCCGAGAGCAGCCATGACACCGGAACCAGCCAGGTCAACGGTGCCCACACGTGATCACCGAGCAGCGCGCCGACGACGAGTAGCAGGCCGAGACTGCTCAGGGTCCACGGCAGACTCAGCAGCGCGCCGAGCCAGGCGCTCACGTCGACGCGGCTGCGCGGGACCGAGGCGTCGCCCGCGGTCGGCAGCGACGGCGGCAGCGGGCGCCGCGGGCCGGTCGCGCGGGGCCGACCCGCCCGCGGCGGTTCGGCCGATCCGGTGTCGTCGCGGCGCCGGGTCGCGCGGTCGGCGGGTATCTCGAACACCCCCCGATCCGGCCGATCGTCGCCGAGTGCCTCGTCCGTGTCGTGATGCCCCGGCCGTCGGGTCCGGTCCGGTGCGGCTCGCTCGGCGTGGCCGTCCCCCAGGGTGACGACGTCGGCGGGCAGGGCGTCGGCCTCGAACGTCCGCCTGCGCGGTTCCCCGGTCGCGTCCGGGGCCGCCGTTGCGGGACCCGTGGTCGGGCCCTCCCGTACGGCGCCGGCGTGGCGTGGTCGGGGGGCCGACTCGTCCTGTGCCGGACGCGGTGTGTCCGCCGGGACGATCCGCGCGGTGGCGGCAGCCGGGGCTGCTGAGGCAGCCGGGGACGTGGTGGCGGGCGTGGCGGTCCGCCCGGTTCCGGCCTCCCACCGCTCCGGCGTGGCGACGGTGGTCGCCGAGGCGGCGGCCTCGGTTGCCGGGGGGACGTCGGCGGTGGCAGGCGGCATGCTCCGGCGCGGCGGATCGGCGATCACGACGTCGGCCGTCGGACCGACGGCCTCGGTCTCGGTCGTCGCGGTCGCGGTGCGTGTGACGTGGGCACTCGCGGTCGGGCGACTGCTCGCGGCCGCTGTGTCGGGACTCAGGGCCGCCGTCGAGGTACGTGGATCGGCGTCACCCTTATCGGGGTCGGAGTGCGCCGCGCCGGCACGACCGCCCCCTTCCGCGATATCGGGAAGCGAGTCGTCGGGATGGGCGGCGGCGGGGAAGAGGTCTGCGTCGGGGCCGGCCGAGACGGGGCGCGGGCCGGCCTGGTCGGGGCCGACCGAGTCGGGAGTCGGGGCGGCGGAGTCGTCGGGCGGCGGACCGAGGGGGGTGTGCACCGGAGGCTCCTCGTGGCTGCGGGATGGCCGTTGCGTGATCAACCGTGACTGACGGTGACACCCCTCGATGATTCCATCACCGTGCGAAGTCAGGGAAGAACCTGGTGTGTTCGGCGGCGGATTCCCAGTAGGGTCGAGGACCGTGCCCGCCAGGACGAGCCGCAGCACAGCCGCAGGCCTGGACTTCAGCCAGGTGCGTGCCGAGTTCGACCTGCCTTCGGAGTTCCCGCCCGGAGTGCTCGTCGAAGCCGAGCAGGCGGCAGGTCGAGACCTGGCGCCCGGTCCGCGCCGTGACGCCACCGACCTTCCGCTGGCCTCCATCGATCCGGCCGGCGCCAAGGACCTCGATCAGATCATGTACCTCGAGCGGCGCCGACGTGGTTATCGCGTGCATTACGCGATCGCCGACCTGGGCGCCGTCGTCGTGCCCGGCGGCCTCCTCGACGCCGAGGTCCGCAGGCGCGGCCAGACGCTCTACCTGCCGGACGGCGTGATCCCGCTGCACCCGCCGGTGCTGTCGGAGGACGCCGCCAGCCTGCTGCCGGACCGCGTCCGACCCGCCGTGCTGTGGACGATGGACCTCGACGCCGACGGGGAGGTGGAGTCGGCGTCGGTCTGCCGTGCCCTGGTGCGCTCGGTGGCGTGTCTGGACTTCGACACCGTGGCCGACTCGTTGGCGGCGGGCACGCCGCACCCGTCGATCGCGCTGCTCCCCGAGCTGGGCAGGCTCCGTCGGGCCCTCGCGCAGCGGCGCGGCGCCATCGAGTTGGAGCTGCCCGACCAGCAGGTCGTCCCCGACGGGGCGGGCGGCTGGCGGCCCGCCATCCGGCGGCGGTCCGAGATCGACGACTGGAACGCCGAGATCTCCCTGCTCACGGGCATGGTCGCCGCCGAGATCATGGTGGACGCGGGGGTCGGCGTCCTCCGGACGCTGCCCGAACCGGAGGCCGCGGCCGTGGAGCGGCTGCGGGCCGACGCACGGGCGCTGGGGGTGCCGTGGCCGCCGGACGTCCAGCCCGCTCGACTGCTCGCAGGCCTCGATCCGGTCAGGCCCGAGTCCATGGCGTTGTTCATGGACGCGACCCGGTTGCTGCGCGGCGCGGGCTACACCGCCTTCGACGCGGGTGCGCCCGCACAGAACGGCCATGCGGGCATCGGCGCCCCTTATGCCCACGTGACCGCGCCGCTGCGGCGCCTGGTGGACCGGTTCGGCACCGAGATCTGTCTCGCGGCGCAGGCGGGCGTCGAGCCCGCCGAGTGGGTCCTGGCCGCGCTGCCGAGGCTGCCGTCGCTGATGGGAGCCTCCGATCAGCTCGCGGGCCGCGTGGAACGGGCCTGCGTGAGTCAGAGTGAGGCCTGGGCGCTGGCCCCTCGCGTCGGCGAGGAGTTCGAGGCGACGGTGGTGCGCTCCGGAGACAACGGCAGCGAGCTCTTCATCACGGACCCGCCCGTGCTGGCTCGGCACGCCGTCGGTCTGCCGCTGGGCGGGCGGCTACGGGTGCGGCTGACCTCGGCCGATCCGATCACTCGCCGAGTGCGCCTCGAACCGATGCCGACAGATTCGATGCCGGTCGATCCCGCACCGACGGACCCGACGCCGGTCGACGACGAGCGGGGGACGGACGGAGACCGGCCGCCGGGCGCCGGGCCGGCCGAGGGCGTGGCGGGCGAGACGGACTCGCGCGGGACATACGGCCTGGGCGTGGTGGGCACGGCCGTCGGCGCGGCGGGCGGCGGCGCGCGCCCCGTGGAACGGGTCCCCGGTTCCGGCGCGTCGGGCGACGTCCGCCTGAGCGAGAGCGCCGAGTCGTGATCCGCCGGGACGATCTCGGCGCCGCCGTCCCGGTGCCCCGGCCGCCGAGGCGGGTGGTCTCGCTGGTCCCGTCGCTCACCGAGACGGTGGCCTCCGTCGCGCCGGGCGCCCTGATCGGCGCCACCGACTACTGCGTGCATCCGCCCGATCTGGACGTGGTCCGGGTGGGCGGTTCGAAGTACCCGGTGGTGGCCGAGGTGCGGCGGCTGGCTCCGGACCTGGTCCTGGCCAACGGCGAGGAGAGCAGGCCGCAGGACGTCGCGGAGCTGCGGGCCCACGGCATCCCGGTGTGGGTCACGGCGGCTCCGGCGACCGTGCCCGAGGCGCTCGGCTCGCTGCGGCGACTGCTTCGCGAGGTGTTCGACGTCGCTCCGCCCGCCTGGTGGCGAACGGCGGCCTCGAACTGGGCCCGGCTGCCCTCGGTCCGCGCCAGGGCGGTGATCCCGGTGTGGCGCAGGCCGTGGGTCGTCCTCGGCCCGGACACGTTCGCCGGCGACGTGCTGCGCAGACTGGGCGTGGCCAACGCCTGTGAGGGCGACCCGTCGGAGGGCGCTCCCGCCGACGGTGATCGGTACCCGAGGCCGTCGCTCGACGAGCTGCGGGGTCTCTTCCGGGACGGTGCGGCCGACCTGGTGGTGCTGCCCGACGAGCCCTACGCCTTTCACGCCTCGGACGGCCCGGAGGCCTTCCCCGGCATGCCCGCGGCCCTGATCTCGGGCCGACACCTCACCTGGCACGGCCCGTCGCTCGCCGAGGCCGCCGCCGTGCTGCGCGCGGCCCTCGACCCGGTGCTCGACCGGATCGCCGACGCGGGCGACGCCGCTCGGTCCGCGTCCGCGGAGTGAGACGATCCGCGCGAACCGACGCACCGGCCTAGGCTGACAGGCATGTCTGGTGCGCAGTTCGGGGCGGAGACCTCGGCGGGCGGCGAGTTCGTCCGACAGGCGAACCGCTTCACCGATCGCATCACCGAGTCAGGCTCCTCGGGCCGCGTCGTGGAGCCGGGCCGCTATCGACTGGTGGTGTCGAAGGCCTGCCCGTGGGCGCATCGATCGATCATCGTGCACCGACTCCTCGGCCTGGCCGACGTGCTGTCCGTCGGCGTCGTCGACCCGATCCGGGACGAACGGGGCTGGCGCTTCACCCTCGATCCCGGCGGCCGCGATCCGGTGCTGGGCATCGAGTACCTCGCCGAGGCCTACCGCGCCCGCGACCCCGAGTTCACCGGCCGGGTCACCGTGCCCAGCGTGGTGGACGTCAGGACCGGGGAGGTCGTGACCAACGACTACCCGCGGATCTCGCTGGACCTCTCGACCGAATGGGCCGCGTTCCACCGTCCCGGCGCCCCGGACCTGTACCCGACGGCGGCTCGGGCGGAGATCGACGAGGTGGTCGAGCCGATCTTCCGCAAGGTCAACAACGGCGTCTACCGAGCGGGCTTCGCCACCTCGCAGGAGGCCTACGACGAGGCGTTCGCCGATCTCTTCGGCGAGCTGGATCGACTGTCGGACCGACTGGCCGGGCGCCGATATCTGGTGGGCGAGTCCATCACCGAGGCGGACATCCGACTGTTCACCACCCTGGTCCGCTTCGACGCCGTCTACCACGGTCACTTCAAGTGCAATCGCGACAAGCTCACCGAGCTGCCGGTGCTGTGGGACTACGCCCGAGACCTGTTCCAGACGCCGGGCTTCGGCGACACGGTGGACTTCGACCACATCAAGCGGCACTACTACCAGACGCACGACCGGATCAACCCCACCCGCATCGTCCCGGCGGGACCTGATCTCGCGGGCTGGCACTCACCCCACGGCCGGGAGACGCTCGGCGGCAGTCCCTTCGGCGACGGCACCCCGCCGCCCGCCTGAGGCCGCAGAGCGGCGGATCGGCCCGTCTCGGGGCCGCCGCGCGTCCCTCGGCGCGGCCGGGACGGGTCGAGGCTCGCCGAGGATCCACGAATCGGCGACCGGGCGGCTCGCCGGCCGTGGTCGGCCCCGGCCAGGTCGGTTCTGGTCTGGTTCTGGTCGGTCACAGCGCCGGCCGAGCCCGGTTCCGGTCGGTCCCGATCCTGACCGAGCCGTGTCCTGGCCGAGCCGTGTCCGGTCCGACTCCGGCCCTGACCGACCCCGCCCGGCCGAGCGGAGGCACGGCGGGTGGAGCCGCCAGCCGAGGCCGACCGCTCCACCGTCGCCGCACGTCTCGCCTCAGGGGCCGACCCATCGTGGGTCCGGAAGCACGGCCGGACGCGGGACGTCGAGATGCCCGGCGCCGTCTGGCAGCCCGGCCCGCGCCGAGCCGGTCAGTGGAAGGAGTGCTCCTCGGCCGGGAACGCCCCGCCGCGTACCTCGGCGGCGAACTCGCGCGCCGCCTGGGACAGCACGCCCGCGACGTCGGCATAGCGCTTCACGAAACGAGGCGAACGCCCTTGGTTGAGGCCGGCCATGTCCTGCCAGACGAGCACCTGCGCATCGCAGTCCGGGCCCGCGCCGATGCCGACGGTGGGGATCGAGAGCTCGGCCGTCACGCGCTTCGCGGCCTCGGCGGGCACCATCTCCAGCACGACGGCGAAGGCGCCGGCCGCCTCCAACGCCACTGCGTCGGCCACGAGCGCGTCGGCGCCCGCGCCCCGTCCCTGCACCCGATATCCGCCCAGGCCGTGTTCGCTCTGCGGGGTGAAGCCGATGTGGCCCATCACCGGGATGCCCGCCGAGGTCAGCGCCTCGACCTGCGGGGCGAATCGCCTGCCGCCCTCCAGCTTGACCGCGTGGGCGCGGCCCTCCTTCATCATCCGGACGGACGTGGCCAGCGCCTGTTCCGGGGACGCCTGGTAGCTGCCGAAGGGCAGGTCCGCGACGACCAGCGCCCGGTTCGCCGAGCGGGTGACCGCCCGGACGAGCGGCAGGAGCTCGTCGACGCTCACCGGAAGGGAGCTCTCGTATCCGTACACGTTGTTGGCCGCCGAATCGCCGACCAGCAGCACGGGAATGCCCGCCTCGTCGAAGATCTTCGCGGTGTACATGTCGTAGGCGGTGAGCATCGGCCAGGCCTCGCCGCGCTCCTTCATCTCCCGCAGATGATGTACCCGTACTCGCCGGGTCGGCCTGGGGGCGCCTGCACCGCCGCCATACGGCGCGGGCTGCTCGTCCTCACGAACCTCGGGCATCGTCGACCGTCCTCCCTCAAGGCCTGCGCGCAGGTCCCTGGGTCATCGTGAATGGTCCTGACATCGAGCGTGTCACGAACGAGGCACCGGGGCAGCCGGGTGGGATCGGCTTCACAACCTCGAACGCCCACCTCGCCGAGCGCAGGCCCGAGGCAGCCGGGCCGCCTGCTCGCCGCCGGTGCCGCCGATGCGATGCGGGAACGAACGAGCCGGCACGGTGCCGGGGACACGGACGGCGGCGACGAGACCGGGTGGCTTCGGTCGGCCGTCCTTCGGGGAGCGACGACGTTCGGCGGCCCCGCCGCTTCGACCGGAGGAAAAGCGGATGCCTTCGCCGCCGATGACCCAACACAATGCCCTGATGACCGTAGACAGGCGTGAACCGCCGGATCAGGGCAGCGAACTCGACATACTCACCGGATTCCTCGACTTCCACCGGCAGACCTTGGCGATGAAATGCGCCGATCTCACCCCGCGCCAGCTCGCCACCCGCTCCGTCGAACCGTCGTCACTGTCCCTGTTGGGGCTGGTGCGGCACCTCGCCGAGGTGGAGCGGAACTGGTTCCGCTCCACCCTCATGGGTGAGGAGGCCGCACCGCTGTACTACAGCGACGACGATCCGGACGGCGACTTCGACGCCGTCGATCCCGCGACGGTCACGCAGGCCGACGTCGACCAGACCTTCGCCACCTGGCGCGCCGAGACGGCCTACGGCGACGCCCGCATCGCCGAGGCCGAGTCGCTCGAGGTCCTCGCGCTGGGCGGCCGGACGAAGCGATCGCTGCGGTGGATACTCGTCCACCTGGTCGAGGAGTACAGCAGGCATAACGGCCACGCCGACCTGCTGCGCGAGCGCATCGACGGCCGCACCGGCGAATAGGGCGGACGGTGCGGGGCGGGCGTGAGCGCCCGTCGAGGGCGGCCGGGTGACGTGCCTGCTGGTTGACGTGCCTGGCTGGGTGGTTGTGCTGACGGATGACGTGGCATCGGCGGCCGGGGGAGCCTGTCGGTGCTCGCCGAGGCGACCCCGTCCTCCGCCCGGCCGCCCGTGTCCGTCAGCTCGGGAACCCGCCCTCGTCGTACCCCGGCGAGGGCGGCGTCGCCGAGGGCGCCCGGCCGGAGCAGACCGGCGGTCGATCACGGCAACCCGCGCAGGAGCCCGCACCGGCCCCGCCAGGCCTTCACCAACCCCGCGCCGGCCTCAGCGGTGCCCCGCCGTCAGGCCCGCTCCTGCTCCGGCGTCGGCTTGTGCTCGCGCCACCGGTTGGTGATGGGCAGCCGCCGGTCCCGACCGAAGGCGCGCAGGGTGATCTTCGTGCCCGGCGGATACTGTCGCCGCTTGTACTCGGCGGCGTCCACCATCCGCACGATCCGCTCCACCAGCGCCGCGTCGAAGCCCGCCGCCACCAGGTCCGCGTAGCCCTGATCGCCCTCCACATAGGCGTCCAGCACGGCGTCGAGCATCGGATAGTCGGGCAGGCTGTCGGAGTCCATCTGATCGGGGCGCAGCTCGGCGGACGGCGGCTTGGTGATGGAGTTCGGCGGGATGGGCAGTGTCTCGCCACGTCGTCGCGCCTCGGCGTTGCGCCACTCGGCCAGTCGCCAGACGAAGGTCTTGGGCACGTCCTTGATCGGCGCGAAGCCGCCCACCGCGTCGCCGTAGATCGTCGAGTAGCCCACCGCCAGCTCGGTCTTGTTGCCGGTGGCCAGCACCAGGTGACCCTCCTGGTTGGACAGGCCCATCAGGGTCACCGCGCGGCAGCGAGCCTGGACGTTCTCCTCGGCCAGCCCGGACAGGCCCAGCTGATCCACGAACACCCGGACCATGTCCACGATCGGCTCGACCCGGTAGTGCAGGCCGGTGCGCTCCGCCAGATCGGCGGCGTCGGACTTCGAGTGCTCGGAGGAGTAGGACGAGGGCATCGAGACCCCGTGTACCCGGTCGGCCCCGACGGCGTCGACGCACAGCGCCGCCACCACCGCCGAGTCGATGCCGCCGGACAGGCCCAGCGAGACCGTCCGGAAGCCGTTCTTGGCCACGTAGTCCCGCAGCCCGGTGACCAGCGCCGCCCACACCTCCGCCTCCTCCGACAGCGGCGGCGGCGCGACGGGCCGGGCCTCGGGCGCGTCCGCCGCCATCGGCGGCACCGCCTCGGAGAGCGTGGTCCGCGCGATCTCCGACGTGCCCACGGCGCCGCGTCCCGCCGACCGCGCCGCGTCCCGCGGCGGGAGGTCCAGGTCCACCACCAGGAGGTCCTCGACGAACTGCGGCGAGCGGGCGAGCTGGACGCCGTCGCCGTCGACGATCATCGAGTCGCCGTCGAACACCAGCTCGTCCTGGGCGCCGACGAGGTTCACGTACGCCATCGGCGCGCCCAGCTCCCTGGCCCGCCTGGCCACCAGCTCACCACGCGTGTCGTCCTTGGCCCGCTCGTAGGGCGACCCGTTCAGGCACAGCACGAGATCGACTCCCGCCGCCGCCAGCTCCGACGTCGGCCCCTCCTCGCGCCAGATGTCCTCGCAGATCACCACGCCGACATCCACGCCGCCGAACCGCACGATCGGCAGCCGCCCGCCCGGCACGAAGTAGCGGAACTCGTCGAAGACCCCGTAGTTGGGCAGATGCTGCTTGGCGTAGCGCTCGACCACCCGACCGTCGTGCACCAGGGCGGCCGCGTTGCGCGGGCCCTTCTCGTCGTGGTCGAGGTACCCGATCACCACGAGCGCCGCACCGCAGCCCGCCGACGCGAGCCGCTCGGCCACGACGTCGATCTCCGCACGGGCCGCCGTCGCGAACGATCGCCGCAGCGCGAGGTCCTCGATCGGATAGCCCGTCAGCACCATCTCCGGGAACACCACCACCTGGGCGCCCGCCTCGACCGCCTGCCGAGCGCGGTCCACGATCTTGGACGAGTTGCCGCGTAGATCGCCGACCGTCGCGTTCACCTGAGCCAGTGCCATCCGGAGCTGCGCCATGCGCACATCTTCGTACGGCGACCCGACGAGATCACAGCAGGTCCGGCCCGAGTCACACCGCACTGGCAGGATTACCCCCCGTGCGACGTCTGAGCCGAGCCTCCCTGACCGCGGCATCCCTGCTGTCCCTGCTGTCCGTCTCCGCGGCCTGCACCGTCTCCGTGGAGGGAGCCGCCGAGCCCGCGATCGCCATCGAGCAGCGGGGCCCGGCGGGCGTGGTCCCGGACGGCCTCGAGGAGCTGTACGGCCAGTCGTTGCGGTGGGGCCCCTGCGACGACTTCGTCCTGGCCGAGGAGGAACGGCCGCTGCTGACCCGGTCCGGCCTGGAATGCGCCCGAGCCGAGGCACCCTTGGACTACGACGACCCCGACGGCGAGCGGATCAGCATCGGCCTGCTCCGCCGACCCGCGTCCGACCCGGAGTCGCGGATCGGATCGCTGCTGGTCAATCCCGGCGGCCCCGGCGGATCGGGTGTCGTGGCCGCCGCCGGCCTGGTGCCGCAGGTGGCGGGCGGCGAACTGGGCAGCCGTTTCGACCTCGTCGGATTCGACCCGCGCGGCGTCGGAACCAGCGAGCCGCAGATCCGCTGTTCGACCGACGAGGAGGCCGACGCCGACCGGTTGATCAGCGAGGTCGACACCTCGCCGGAGGGGGTCGCCGCCGCCGAGGCGCGGCTGGAGGAGTACGTCGCCCGCTGCGTGGAGCGCTCCGGCGAGGAGCTGCTCTCCCACGTCGGCACCGTCGACGCCGTCCGCGACATCGACCTGCTGCGCTCCGCCCTGGGCGACGAGCAGCTGTCCTTCCTCGGCTTCTCCTACGGCACCTCGCTGGGCAGCGCCTACGCGGACGCCTTCCCCGACAACGTCCGGGCGCTCGTGCTGGACGGCGCCGTCGACCCCGACCAGAACGCCGTCGACGAGCTGGTGGCACAGGGCGCGGGCTTCCAACAGGCCTTCGACGCCTTCGCCGAGTGGTGCGCGCCGCGCGAGACCTGCGCGCTCGGCGGCGACCCCGCACAGGCGGTCGCGGTGTTCCGCGGCCTGGTCGAGCCGCTGATCGACGAGCCCGCTCCCACCGAGGACGGCAGGCAGCTGTCCTACGACGACGCCGTCACCGGCGTCATCCAGGCCCTGTACACCCAGGAGCTCTGGGAACTGCTCGACCTGGGCCTGCTGTCGCTGGCGATCGGCGAGGGCGACATGCTGATCTTCATCGCCGACCTCTACCACGGTCGGGACGCCGAGGGGCACTACTCGAACATGACCGACGCCTTCAACGCGATCCGGTGTGCCGACGAGACCGAACGCATGGACCAGGAGACCGCGGAGGAGGCCGAACGGCGCTACCGTGAGGCCGCGCCGTTCCTCGACGACGGCCGCGAGCCCGGCGGCGTGCGCGACGTCTGCTCGTTCTGGCCCGTGCCCGCCACGGCCGACGACCTCGAACTCGACCCGGAG
This sequence comes from Actinoalloteichus hoggarensis, assembly GCF_002234535.1. Taxonomy (NCBI): domain Bacteria; kingdom Bacillati; phylum Actinomycetota; class Actinomycetes; order Pseudonocardiales; family Pseudonocardiaceae; genus Actinoalloteichus; species Actinoalloteichus hoggarensis. The sequence goes on along the minus strand of NZ_CP022521.1, from coordinate 5,444,945 downwards.
GCGCTGCCCGACACCCTGGTGATCTCCACCACAGGGGATCCGGCCACGCCGTACCAGGCGGGTGTGGACCTCGCCGCGGCCATGGGGGCGAGCCTGTTGACCTACGAGGGCAACCAGCACGGCGTGTTCCTACAGGGCGTCACCTGCGTGGACGACATCGGCATCCGCTACCTCGTCGATCTCGAGGTCCCGGCCGACGACGTCACCTGCTGACCTCGCGGTCGACGCGCGAACCACCATGCACGGCGCGCGACGGCGAGGCGTGCCACGCCCGCCGTCGCCGTTGCCTACGCTGCCGCTCATGGATCGCCAGCAGGAGTTCGTCCTTCGCACGCTCGAAGAGCGGGACATCCGCTTCGTCCGGCTGTGGTTCACCGACGTGCTCGGGTTCCTCAAGTCCGTCGCCGTGCCGCCCGCCGAGCTGGAAGGCGCCTTCGCCGAGGGCATCGGCTTCGACGGCTCCGCGATCGAGGGCTTCGCGCGCGCCTACGAGTCCGACATGGTGGCCAAGCCCGACCCGGCGACATTCCAGGTGCTGCCCTGGGAGACACCGGAGGGCGAACACTACTCGGCGCGCATGTTCTGCGACATCGCGATGCCCGACGGCTCGCCGTGCTGGGCGGATCCCCGGCACGTCCTGCGCCGTACCCTGTCCAAGGCGACCGAGGCGGGCTTCACCTGCTACGTCCATCCGGAGATCGAGTTCTACCTCCTGCGCGACCTGCCCGACGACGGGACCGAGCCCATCCCGGCCGACTCCGGCGGCTACTTCGACCAGGCGAGCCACAACACGGCCCCGCACTTCCGGCGACGCGCCATCGAGACGCTGGAGGCCATGGGGATCTCGGTCGAGTTCAGTCACCACGAGGCGGCGCCGGGCCAGCAGGAGATCGACCTGCGCTACGCCGACGCGCTCACCATGGCCGACAACGTGATGACCTTCCGCTACGTGGTGAAGGAGGTCGCCATCCAGCAGGGCGTCAACGCCTCCTTCATGCCGAAGCCCTTCACCGGTCAGGCGGGCTCCGGGATGCACACCCACGTCAGCCTGTTCGAGGGTGACCGCAACGCCTTCTACGACAGCGAGGACCCCTACGAGCTGTCGGACACCGGCAAGGCCTTCGTCGCCGGGCTGCTGCGGCACGCCAGAGAGATCTCCGCCGTGACCAACCAGTGGGTCAACTCCTACAAGCGGCTGGTCACCGGCGGCGAGGCTCCGAGCGCGGTCTGCTGGGGGCGCTCCAACCGCTCCGCCCTGGTGCGGGTGCCGATGTACTCGCCGGGGAAGGCCTCCTCGCGGCGGGTGGAGATCCGCAGCCCCGACTCCGCCTGCAACCCCTACCTCGCGTACGCGCTGATCATCGCCGCGGGACTCAAGGGCGTGGAGCAGGGTTACGAGCTGCCGCCCGCCGCGGAGGACGACGTCTGGTCGCTGAGCGACCGCGAGCGGCGTGCGGCGGGTTATGCGAGCCTGCCGCAGAACCTGATCGAGGCGCTGGAGGTCATGGAGTCCTCCGAACTGGTCGCCGAGACGCTCGGCGAGCACGTCTTCGACTTCTTCCTGCGCAACAAGCGGGCCGAGTGGGACGCCTACCGCAGTCACGTCACCCCGTACGAGCTGCGCACCCTGATGCCGATGCTGTGACGGTTCTCGGCGGGCCCCGTCGGGATCGACCACCCGGCCGGTGACCTTCTGACGGGATCGAGGGGAGAGGCGGGTCGGGGGAGGCGATAAATTCGGTAACCGTGACGGATGTGCCAGCAGACGGCGAGCGCGCCGCCGACCTCGCCGCTCCAGAGGAGCCTGCCGTTTCCGAGAGCACCACCAGGCCGGACGCGGGTCCGCCGGAGGATGATCTCGAGGAGCGGTGGCCCGAGGAGACGCCGGAGCTCGCCGAGGCCGCCTCGGGGTTCTCCTCGGTCGTCGAGCCGAGGGCAGCGGCTCCCGGAATCGTCCGCAACGGCGACGACGACGGCGCGACCACCTGGGCGATCACGGTGTGCTCCATCGCCATGGCGGGCGAGCTGCCCGCCGCCACGGTGCTCCGCAGATCGCTGAGGACGCAGCATCCCGACACCCGTTTCATCCTGTTGACGGTGGACGGATCGGGTTCCGACACGGGCGCGGGCGGCGACGGCGAGGTGTTGCGGCCCGTCGACATCGGAGTGTCCGACGGCGAGCTGAGCAGGCTGGCCACCGCCTGCACCGGTGAGGAGCTTCGCGCGACACTGCGGCCCCGGCTGCTCGCCCACCTGCTGCGGCTGGGCTACCCCGTCCTGTATCTCGACCCCTGGGTCTACGTGGTCGGCTCACTGCTGGACCGGGTCGTGCCCGCCGTGCACGAGCGGCCGCTGGTACTGGCACCGCGAGTCCTGGAACCGTTGCCTCGGGACGGGCTGCGGCCCGCCGCCGAGGAGCTGGCGGCAGGCGGGACGTTCGACACCGGAATGGTCGCCGTGGCCCCCGGCGCGGAGGGCTTCCTGCACTCCTGGGCGCAGCAGGCCCGCCTCGCCCCCGGCGGAACGGGCTTCCTCGACGGAGCACCGGCTCTGGTCGACCACCGGGTGCTGCGCGACGCCGGGGTCGGGCTGTCGAGCTGGAATGCCGCGCAACGCGAGCTGTGGCGGGACGAGGACGGCCTGCTGATGATCGCCGACGGCACGCCGCTGCGGACCGTCCACTTCGACGGCTTCGACCCGCAGCGCCCGTGGCTGTTGTCCACCAGGGTCAGCGATCGGCCCCGGGTGCTGTTGTCGGAGCATCCTGAACTGGCCGGGCTGTGCGCGGCCTACCTGAGGGAGCTGGCGGAGGCGGGCGAGCGCGGCACGAGGACCGCCTCGCCTCGCTTCGACGTCCTGCCCGACGGCGTGGCCCTCCCGGTGGAGCTGCGCAGGGAGTTTCACGACGGCTGGATGGCCGCCGAACGAACCGGCGCCGAACCGCCGCCGCCCGCGTTCGCGGTGTGCGCCGACGCCGCCGCCCAGGCCCGGGCCTTCCTCCACTGGGCGGCGGGTCCGGCCGACGCCGTGCAACGCCGGGCGGGCGGCAACCGTTGGGTGGCGGCGGTGTGGCGGGGCGACGCGGCGTTGCGCCGAGAGTTCCCCGATCCGTTCGGCATCGACGCGGAGGGCTTCCGTGCCTGGTGCGCGGGCCCCGGCCTCGCCGCTGGCCGGGTGCATCCCGAGACGGTGCCCTCGGTGCCGGAGTTCTCCGGTGTGGAGCTGCTGGACCAGCTCGGCGTCTCCGTCCTCGGCGATCACCCGGTGGCCGACCTGCTGCGCTCGGCGGTGGAGCAGTCCGGGCTGCCGACGGCCGCCGAGCCGAGCTACCCGGTGGTGCTGGACTGCACCGGCCATGCGCTGACGATGCCGGACCGGCATCTCGTGCAGGTGTGCGTGAGCGGTGTCGCGGTCTCACCGCAGGCCGCCGAGCTGTGGGTCCTCTCCGAGACGACGCGGTCCAGGATGCAGCGGGTGGGCCGCCCGGTCCGCGTGGTGCCCCTGCCGGTGCCCGACCCCGGCCTGCTCGACCTGCCCGCGCGCAAGGCCGCCAGGGCACGCCTCGGGCTCGACGACGGCATGGTGTTCGCCGCCTCGATCGACCACGCCGACGAGCGGCGGGACAACGCGCTCGGCCTGGTGGGGACCTTCCTCGCGGCGTTCCCGGACCGCACCGACGTGCGACTGGTCCTGTTGGTCACCGGGGCCGGCGAACACCAGGAGGGCGCCGAGCGGCTGCGGCTGGCGACGGCGGCCGATCGCCGCGTCACCCTGCTGGACGCGAGCAGGGTCTCCGAGGACGAGCTGATCGACGCGGCGGACTGCGTCGTGTCGCTGCATCGCGACGCGGAGCTGGTGACGGGCGGCGACGACATCGCCCTGCGGCTGTTGAGGGCGGTGGCCAGGGGCGTGCCGGTGCTGACCACCGACCACGGTTCGACGGCCGATCTGCTCGGCGCCGACCTCGCCGCCCTGGTGCCGTGCTTCGAAGGCCGGGGCGAGCCGGACATGAGGTCGGCCGCCGAGCTGCTGCGGCGCTTCGCCGACGCCCCCGACGCGGTGGCGGGCCTCGGCTCGGCGGCGCGGGACCATCTGCTGGCGGCTCGCGACGTGCACTGGGCGGCACAGCAGGTGCGCGGGATGGTGGAGGTGGCCTACCGAAGCTGGCGGCAGTCCCGTGCCCAGCAGCGGACGGTCGACGACGATCCGCTGAAGCCGCTCGTCGCCGCCCGGCACGCCCTGCACCGTGCCCCGGAGGTCGACACCCAGGGCAGCAGGATGCTGGCGCCCGCGTTGCAGCGGGCGATGCTCAAGGCCCTCAGCCATTACGACGGGCACCTGCGCGAGGTGATGCGCTCCCTCGTCGACGGTGTCGAGCGCACCGCGGGCGAGCTGCTGCGCAGGCAGGACGAGATCGCGGGCGGCGTCGAACCCGTGGATCTCGACGCCCTGCGAGCCGAGATCGACCGGATCGACCGGCAGCGCGGCCAGCTCGCCGAGCATCTGGTGGGCACCGACGACGCGGTGGTGCGGGCCCGTTCCGACCTCGCGGGCCAGCAACAGCGCCTGCGCGCGGTGGAGGAGGCGACCAGGAGCGAGTCGAGCACTCGGCACCGGCAGGTCGACCTGGTGGTCGAGCGGCTGGACCGGTTGACGGCGGCGCTGGACAAGACCCTGGATCGGATCGACTCGCTGGAGTCGAGGGTCGCCGACGCGCTTCGGGAGCGAGACGGGGATCTGGCGGCGCGCCTCCACGACCTGGAGCGCACCGCCCGCACGGCGGACGCGCTGCGGCGGGTCGTCGTCCGGGAGCACGAGCGTCAGGTGGGCGTGCCGGACGGGCCGCCCAGCTCGCTCGTGCTGTCCGACGCGGGTCTGATCCGGCTGCCCGCAGAGGACGGGATGATGCTCCCGTGGCTGTCGACGCACGGGGTCTGGGAGCCGG